>NZ_JBQQCH010000001.1:0-870890 GCF_052245515.1 Pseudarthrobacter sp. 1C304
ACCATGCCATCCACGGGGTGGACAACACAGCCAAAACAACCAATCAATAAACAATTGGTATCAACAAACTTGGCACACTATTGAGTTCTCAAACAACAGACACACCCGGCACCACCACAACCAAACCTGGTCGCGGATCGCTCCGGAGCAACTTCCCAAACTTACCCGAACCCGCGAAGCTTTGCAAACCGGCGCTTTACCGCGATTCACAGCCCCACAAGAGGATCCCCACCCTACTCCGGCACGCTCAACAGCGAACCATATTTCAGGCCATTCAGAAGGGGGTCGGTCGCACTCTCTCCGCATCAGCGGCGGCGACTCGAATAACTTTACACACGAACCACCACCAAAACAAATCCACCCCCAACACCACCCCACCACCCCAAAAACCCCGCCACCACAACGAACTCAGCCACTCGCCGGGCCCAGCGCAGGCCGAAACGGCGAAATCGGGTTTTTGTGTACTGGGCCACACCCCGGCGCCACTGGTGCCTGGCCCCAACCGGCATGAGGTCGACGGCCCCGCCGGCCCCGCCGTCGAGCTTCCGCCACAGCGCAAAGGCAGGCCTCCGCCGTCGGGCGCTTAAAGCAAGAAAGGGCCGGCAACCAAACGGTTGCCGGCCCTTTCCCTAAGCCACTGGCTTCAGGAGTGCTGAATTACCAGGAAGACTTGGTGATGCCCGGGAGCTCACCGCGGTGAGCCATGTCGCGGAAGCGAACACGGGAGATGCCGAACTTCTGGAAGGTACCGCGCGGGCGGCCATCGATGATGTCGCGGTTACGCAGACGTACCGGTGAGGCGTTGCGGGGCAGCTTCTGCAGGCCGAGGCGTGCGGCTTCGCGAACTTCATCGGTCGAGTTGGGGTCAACCAGAGCCTTCTTCAGTTCGAGGCGCTTCGCAGCGTAGCGCTCGACGATGACTTTACGCTGTTCGTTCTTAGCGATCATTGACTTCTTAGCCATGTGTTTAGCGCTCCTCTCGGAATTCGACGTGCTTGCGGATGCGGGGGTCGTACTTCTTCAGAACCATGCGGTCCGGGTCGTTACGACGGTTCTTGCGCGTCACGTAGGTGTAGCCCGTGCCCGCGGTCGACTTGAGCTTGATGATCGGACGTACGTCCTTGTCCTTTGCCACTAGAGCTTCACTCCTCGTGCAAGGATGGCGGCGACGACTACGTCGATGCCGCGTACGTCGATGGTCTTGATGCCACGCGCAGAGACCTGCAGCGTGACGTTACGGCGCAGGGACGGAACCCAGTAGCGCTTCTTCTGGATGTTCGGGTCGAACCGGCGCTTGTTGCGTCGGTGCGAGTGCGAAATGCTGTGTCCAAAGCCCGGCTCGGCTCCGGTCACCTGGCAGTGTGCTGCCATGACGACTCTCCTCAAAAAATAAACGAAACGGTTGCAGAGTTCCCGCAAACCGTGCGGCAGGCGGCGTTCGCATCCAGCACCCACAGGCAGTTCCGTAACGGTCGGACAGACGGCGTGAACCGGCTGCATTTCACATTTCGGCGAAGATTGTGGGCCTCGGTTGCCGGGCGGCTGGACCTTTCGGAGAGCCGCTGCAAAGCACCGGGATGCTGGGCGAATACAGGAGTGCACGCAACTTGAGCCCCTAACTACCGGCCTTTGGGGCTGCCATACTGCAGACAGTTCCCGCCAACCGGAGCAATTGCACACGCTCCGCGCCACCTAGCGCCTACCAAGTCTACGAGCTTGACGAATTAAAGGCCAATCCGGTATCCGGGGGCCCGTCGATGGCGCCTCGGTCAGGCGAGAAGTCACATCGGCACCCCAGCCCATTCACAGGCAATTGATAGGCCACGGGCGGACGGTGGTGCCATGACCTCTTCACCCCGGCTGGTCCGTGCCGGACGCCGACGTCTACATCTGCGGCCCCGATGCCTGGGCGCAGAGCGTCCTCAGTGAGGCCCGGGCATCCGGCGTCACCGAAGAGCAACTCCACTACGAAAGGTTCGACTGGTGAGAACACGAGCAGCGATATCAGCAGCCTTGGCCTCGGGCGGGATTCTGTTCGACCGCAAGTCCGTGCAAATCAGCAACCGGGCCGCGCCCCTCCTCCGGGCCGCCGTCCTGAAGACCCAGTCCGCGGATGTCCAGACGACCAGCGGCGCCACCGTCACCAGCGACGCCTACCTCACCTCACTCCAGGCAGCCATCGATGCAGCGAACCTCTGAACCCGCGCCCGCCGGGCAGCCGGTGCCGAGCCCGTCCACCCGGCGCGGCCCCGCCCTGCGCAGCCGGACCTTCCGGTGCATGGGTACCGTCATCAGCCTCGCCCTGCCCGACAACGGGGCACCGCGCACCGTTCCCGTGCTGGAAGGCGCCACGGCCGCCGTCGAACGCGTGTTTACCGAACTTGATGCAATGTTCAGCCTCTACCGCCCGGATTCGGAGGCCTGCCGGGCCAGCGGCGACATGACGCTGCGGGACGCCTCGTCGGCTTTCCGGGCCCGCTTTGCGGACGCCACCGGCTGGCGGCTGCTGACCGAAGGATTTTTCACCCCGGAACGGCCCGACGGCGTCCTGGACCTCTCCGGAATCATCAAGGGCCACGCGATCGGCCAGGCAGCCGCGGCTCTGGACGCTGCCGGCGTCGAGGACTGGTGCCTGAACGCCGGGGCTGACGTGCTGGTGGGCGGCTCACCCGTGCCGGGGAGCGGCACCCCGTGGCTTGCCGGGATCGTGGACCCGCTGGACCGGGCATCGCTGCTGTCGGCCTTCCCGCTGGGCGGCGGCGGCCGTTTCGAGGCGCTGGCGACCTCGGGAACCTCGGAGCGCGGGGACCACATCTGGCGGGCCGGGCTGGGCCGCACGGAATTTCGTCGGACCGAATTCCGCCAGGCGTCGGTGGTGGCGCCGGACATTGTCACCGCGGATGTGCTGGCCACCGCCATCGTCGCCGGCGGGAGGGCCATGGTGGACTGGGCCACGGACAGCTGGGACGTCGAGGTGCTGGCCGTCCTTGGCAACGGGGAACTCCTTGCGACGCCCGGGTTCAGCGCCGCTAGAGGTGCGTAAGGCGCGGGTAGCGCGGCGCCAGCCCGTCTCCTGAGGACTTTCCAGTCACCCGGCGGACCACCCACGGTCCGGCGAACTCGCGCACCCAGCGGGCGTTGGCCCGGAGCGCCTCGGCCCGGCTGAGCTCCGGAACCGGGGTCATGGGCGGGACGTCGATCGAGTGGTCGTGTTCCAGGACGGTGAGGACGCGCTTGGCCATGTTGGCGTGACCGGCGGCGGACATGTGCATCCGGTCGGTCGCCCACATTCCCCAGTCGTAGTACTCGCTGAACCGCCAGTAATCCACCAGGAGGGCGCCGTGGTCTCCGGCGATGCCGCGGACCAGCTCGTTGTAGATGGCGGTCCTGCCGCGCGTCGTGCCGAAGATCTTTGAGCCGCGGGAGTCGAAGCCGGTGAACATCACAATCGTGGCGCCGGTGGCCTTGAGCTTGCGGATACCGGCGTCGTAGTCCACCAGGAGGTCGTCGATGTCGACCTTGGGCCGGAGGATGTCGTTGGCCCCGGCGTAGATGCTGACCAGGGTGGGGTTGAGCGCGACGGCGGCATCCACCTGCTCGGCCATGATCTGGCGGATCTTGCGTCCGCGGATGGCGAGGTTCGCGTAGCCGAAGCCCGGATCGGCGGCGGAGAGCTGCTCGGCCACCCTGTCCGCCCAGCCGCGGACACCGTTGGGGCGGGCGGGATCGTCGTCGCCGACGCCTTCCGTGAAGGAATCGCCGAGGGCAACATAACGGGACGTGAAATCCATGGATCCAGTCTGCCAGCAGTTGCCCCAAGCAAACAAAGTGCCGCGCTTTATTCCCGGATCCGGACCGCCGATTCACGCAGGTACTGCTCCACCCGCGTGTACGCGTCCCGGGTCAGGGCCTTCCAGAGCGCGATGGCGAGGCGCGGATCGTCACGTTCCAGCGCCGAGATCGCGTCCGCGCTGAGCACCATCACTTCCACCGGCCCGACGGCACGGACCGTGGTCTCCTGCCGGCTGCCGCTGCCCAGCGCCAGCTCGCCGAACGTCATACCGGCGCTGAGGGTGTTGAGCTGGACCCGCTCTGCGCTGGGACCGGAGGAGGTGCTGCTGACCTGGCCCGAGGTAATGAAGTAGACCCCGCCGAAGCGCAGCCCGACGCGGCGGATGACGTCACCGTCCGCGAAGGACTTCGGCGTCATCAGCGCCTCCAGAGCCGCGGCGTCCGAGTCCTCCAGCGGCGCCAGGGCGGGCGACGCCGTGACGGGCACGTGGTCCGGCAGCTGCAGCTGGTCCCCGTAGCGTTTCAGCAGCCGGTTCTCGCAGTACTCGACGGCGGCGTTCCGGCTCGCGAAGGACGCCACCGGCCCCTGCTTGGACGATCCCAGGCTCTCCGCTACCGCACCGTCCGCCTCGATCAGCACCAGTTCGCGGCCGGCACCGGACAGTCCTTCCCGCGACCTTTCCAGAATCCGCAGCGCCACGTCGCTGACCTGGTCGGTCCGGCGCAGGTCCAGCACCACCAGCTCGACGTCGTCCCCGAGGCTGCTGAGCTCGCGGACCATGGACTCTGTTCCGGCGAACAGCAGGTCTCCATTGAGTTCGATCACGGCAGCCCGGTGTCCGTGGGCGCGGAGGACGTCGGCCGCTTCGTCGTTGCGGCGGATGCCGGACGGCGTCTCGGTCACGTCGTACGCGGCGAGGATGGCCGACCGGCCGGTCCGGGCTGCCCGGACGAAGTGCAGTTCCATGTCCTGGGAGAGACGCTGTGCCGTGGCCACGCCGCGGACGCTGCTGCCGTGCTGGTCCAGCGGAGGTGAATAGACGGCAAGGCCCACCTGGCCAGGCAGTACGGCGATGATCCCGCCGGCCACGCCGCTCTTGCCGGGCATGCCCACGCTGCTGATCCACGCGCCGGCGTCGTCGTACATGCCGGATGTCATCATGACGGACAGGACGCGTTCCACCGGACCGATCCCCAGGACCTGTTTGCCGCTGAGCGGGTTCCGGCCGCCGTTGGCGAGGGTCGCGGCCATGATGGACAGGTCGAAACAGTTCACCAGCACGGAGCACTGGCGGAAGTAGTCCTCAAGGACCGGTTCCGGATCGTCCTCGATGATGTTGAAGGAGCGGAGCAGGTACGCGAGTGCCGTGTTGCGGTGGCCGTGCTTGAGCTCGGACTGGTACACCTCCTCGCTGACCGAGAGCTGGCGGCCCGCGAAGGCGGAGTAGGTGCTGAGGATCCGTTTGAACCCAGTTTGTCCGCCGGATCCGCGGATCAGCGAGGTGGCGGTCAGTGCGCCGGCGTTGATCATCGCGTTGGCCGGCCGGCCCGTTCCCTCGGCCAGGGAAATCTCGTTGAAGGAATCGCCGGACGGTTCCACATCGACTTTTTCGTCCACCGCCTCAGGCCCGAGGTCCTCAAGGGCCAGTCCGTACGTGAACGGCTTGGAGATGGACTGGATGGTGAATTCCTCGCGGGTGTCACCGATCTCGTAGACCGTGCCGTCCACGGTGGCGAGGGCGATGCCGAAGTTGTCCGGATCCACGGCGGCCATGGCCGGAATGGTGCTGTAGGGCTTGCCGTCCCGGAGCTCGGCGATCTCGGCGTGGATCTGGCGCAGGTAGCTCTCGATCGGCGATTCCATACCGCCAACACTAGGCGACCGTGCGCTGGGCCAGCCGCCGGGCAGCCCGTTGTGTCAGCCGTCGTGTCAGCCCCAGGGCTGCTAGCCCTCCCGCAGGATCCAGTGGTCCTTGTCCAGGCGGCCCACGATCTTCTCACCGATCCGGGCAAGATCGGCCACGTCCTCTTTACTCAGGGCATCGAGGAACAGCGACCGGACGGCCTCGACGTGGGCCGGGGCGAGCTCCACGATGGTTTCCATTCCGGCGTCGGTGAGGTGCGCCGTCGTTACCCGGGCGTCCCCCGGGTGCGGACGGCGCTCCACCCAGCCTCGGGTCTGCAGTTTGGTGACCACGTGGGACAGCCGGGACAGGGACGCGCTGGTCCGTGCAGCCAGCTCGCTCATGGGCAGGAAGCGGCCTTCGGCCTCGGACAGCATCGCCAGGACGTTGTAGTCGAAGAGGGAAAGCTTGCGCGCGTGGTGGAGCTGGGTGTCCAGGGCCGCCGGAAGGAGGGTGTTGATGCTCACCTGGGCCAGCCAGGCCCGGCGTTCGTCAGCGTTCAGCCAGCGCGGTTCAGTCATGGGTACAGTTTAGGAGCATTGAAGCTTGACGGTTCAAGCGCGTCTTATGTCGCACCTTAAGAATCCGGCCGGTGCGTGCCGGTCAAACTGTAGGCTGACCCTATGTATGTAGTCTCCTTGACCTACAAGGTCCCCGAAGAGATCGTTGACTTCCATCTCCCGGCGCACGTGGCGTGGTTGCAGGATGCCTTCGACCAGGGCATCTTCCTGGTCGCGGGCCGCAAGATTCCGCGCACGGGCGCGCTGCTCCTCTCCACCGCGGAACGCGCCGACCTGGACGCCTCCCTGGCCAAGGACCCGTTCTACGTCAACGGGGTGGCAGAGTTCGACGTCGAGGAATTCCACGCGAGCCGAGTGGCCCCGGGGTACGAGAACCTGCTGGACAGCTGACGCCGGCTGGCCCTGCTTCCTTCTTCAGCCTGCGGGGATTTTGGCGGCCAGCTTCTTCAGCCCGGCCTTCGGCGGGACCTTGACCGGCGCAGGCCAGCGCGGGCTGAGCTGGTCCCCCAGGGTGACGCCGCGGATCTTGCGCCCGAAGAGCGGCAGCACCCAGTCGTGGACCCAGCGCCGCTGGCGGCGTTCCCAGTCCCGAAGGCCGGATTTCGGCGCCGGCCCCCACGCCTTCGTCTTGACCTTGTGCGGCACCCCGAGCTGGTCCAGCACCTGGCCGGCAAGGTACTTGTGGCCCGCCGTCGACATGTGCAGACGGTCCGCATCCCACATCCGCGGATCGTAGAAGGCATCGAAACACCAGTAATCGACCAGCACGGCCTCGTACCGCGCCGCCACCTCGCGGACCCGCCGGTTGTAGATGGCGTTGCGCCGCTTGAGCGGTTCCAGCAATGGGGAGACCCTGACGTCGAAGCCGGTGAAGAGCACCACCGTAGCGCCGCTGGCGGACAGCCGGGCGACGAGGAACTCGTAGTCCTTCATGAGGGCGTGGATGTCGGTCCCGATGTCGAGGATGTCGTTGCCGCCCGCATACAGGGTGACCAGGGTCGGCTCCATGGCCAGCGCGGGCTCCAGCTGCTCGGCGATGATGTGCCGCATCCTCTTGCTGCGGATGGCGAGGTTGGCGTACTCCCACCCCGGATCCGCCCTGGCCAGCTGCTCCGCCACCCGGTCCGCCCACCCGCGCACCCCGTTGGGCAGCCGCGGACTGTAATCCCCCAACCCCTCGGTAAAGGAGTCCCCCAAGGCAACATAAACCCGCCGCCCATGGGCGCCCGGAGCAAGAAGGTCCTCAACCATGCAGCCACATTAGGCCCGCCAAACGACGCCGGGGTGAACAAGCAGCACACAACAAAAGACCACCCGCCCAGCCGCCGCGGAAGGCCGTCAGAAAAACAACGCGGGGTCACCTCCGGCCCATCCCGACGGCGACTATGGGCGCCAACTGACCCCGCGTTGCAGTTGACGAAGCCGAATCACAAACGTTGACCTGACCGCACAGAAGGTGACCCAACCACAAGGCCGCTGCCGGTGCTTTGCAAAGGAGCGCATCGCCGACTAAGGCCGCCCGCGGCCGGCGGGAGGAAGGAAGGCCGCGAGGGACCCGAACTGAGCTTGCGAAGTTTGGGAAGCGGCCGACCGCTAAGCGACGGCAAAGCAGCGGTTGCGGCCGAAAGCCCGGCAGGAACTGCGAGAGCGTCGCAGCAGAAGCGACCAAACCTGCGGCAGCGTCGCAGCAAAAGCGACCAAACCTGCGGGAGCGTCAGAGTTCGGCCTTGCCCTGCCGCCAGTACCCCATGAACGCAACCTGCTTCCGGTCAATCCCCACGTCCCGCACCAGGTACCGGCGCATCTCCTTGACCACGCCGGCTTCACCGGCGATCCAGGCGTAGAAGGGCATCGCGCCGGCGGGCTTGTCCGGGTTCCGGCTGGCGCTGATGGCCGCGGCGTCCATCCTGGCCGGGGTTTCCCAGAGGATGTCGCGGTCCACGTTGACCTCTTCCGGCTCGGGGCCGGCGGCCGGCTCCGGGGACGAAAGCCCCACCCAGCCCGGACGCGTGACGGCGGCCCGGACCGCTTCCTGCAGCAGGGCACCGTGCGGACGCGACCGGCCGATCGCGGCACCGCGCGCCAGCCAGGTGATCTCGACGTCGGCGGCGGTGGTGATGCCCTGGAAGTCGCCGGCTTCCGGCACCTCCAGAATCGCGTGGCCGCTGACGTACGGCGGGAGGCTTTCGAGGATGGCGCTGATGGCGGGGACGGCGGTCTCGTCGCCGGCCAGCAGGACCCGCTGGGCCAGGCCGGGCCGCCATTCGATGCCGGAGTACGTTTCCGCGGTAACGCAGTGCGCGGCCCGGTTGTTGGGCCCGATCAGGGTGAGGGTGTCCCCCGGTTTGGCGTTGAGGGCCCAGTTGGCGGCGGGGCCGCCGTGGCCGGCGTCGTCAAAGTGCAGCACGAAGTCGACGTCGATTTCCGGGTAGACGGCGTCAAGGCGTTCCTGCCGGACGGTGTAGGTGCGCATGGAACCGCGGGTGCGGGGGTCCATGGCCAGCCATTCGCGGTACCAGCCGCTTTCCTCCATCCGGAACTCGGGCAGCGGCAGCGCAGTGCCGTCCGCGGCCAGCGAGGGGATCATCAATTTGATGCGCAGGTCCAGGGTGTTGCCGCTGACGCCGAAGTTCCGCAGCGAATAGCCGCCCAGGGTGATCCGCCGGAAGTTGGGACCCAGCTGCTGGGCCGCGGTGACCTGCACCTCGAAGGCCAGCGTCATGGGTTCAGTGGCGGGGGCGGTCTTGAGGGCCGCTGCGGTGGTTTTCTTGGCAGTCATGGGACCAGCTCCAGGGTGGTGGTTTGCGGGGCATCGGCGTGGTGCCGGCCCAGGGGGATGATCAGGGGTTTGCCGGACACCGGGTCCGGCAGCACCCGGGACTCCAGGCCGAACACGTCACGGACCAGCTCCTCCGTGACCACGATCCGGGCGGCGCCCTCAGCCGCGATCTGCCCGCTTTTCATGGCGATGATGTGGTCCGCGTACCGCGCGGCGAGGTTGAGATCGTGCAGGACGATCGCCACGGTGGTGCCGCGCTGCCGGTTAAGGTCCGTGATGAGGTCCAGGACTTCCACCTGGTGGGTGAGATCCAGGTAGGTGGTGGGCTCATCCAGCAGCAGCACGTCGGTTTCCTGGGCGAGGGCCATCGCGATCCAGACGCGCTGCCGTTGACCGCCGGAGAGCTCGTCCACGTTCCGTTCCGCGAGTTCCAGGGTGTCGGTGACGGCCATCGCTTCGTGCACGGCGCGCTCATCGTCCGGGGAACCGCCCGCGGGCCGGGACCGGAAGAAGCCCTGGTGCGGGTAGCGCCCGCGGCCCACCAGGTCCCGGACGATGAGGCCGTCCGGCGCCGTCGGATGCTGCGGAAGCAGGCCCAGGGTGCGGGCCACCTCGCGGGCCGGGCGGCGGTGGATGTCCCTCCCGTCCAGGGTGACGGTCCCGGCCGCGGGCTTGAGCAACCGGGCGAGGCCCCGCAGCAGGGTGGATTTGCCGCAGGCGTTGGCGCCGACGATCATGGTCACCTTGCCCTCGGGGATCTCCGTGCTGAGGCCCTCGATGACGGTCCGCTGGTCGTACTTCAGCCGCAGGCCGGAGGTCTGGAGTGTCGCCATCTCAGGCGTCCTTTCGGTTGGAGGTCACAAGCAGCCACAGCAGGAACGGCGCGCCCAGGGCGCCGGTGATGACCCCGACTGGCAGCACCGTTCCGTCCAGCAGGAGCGGCGCGATGTTGGCGGCGACGAAGTCGGCGGCCAGGACAATGAGCACCCCGGTCAGGGCCGCTGCCGGCAGGCTTGCCCTGCGGACGAAACGGCGCGCAATCGGTCCGGCGAGGAACGCAACGAACGCCACAGGCCCGGCAGCCGCCGTCGCCGCGGCGGCCAGTCCGACGGCGGTGATCACGATTCCCAGCCGCGCCGCGCCGACCCGCACGCCGAGGCCCGCGGCGGTGTCGTCGCCAAGTTCCAGGATGCGCAGCGGGCCGGAGAGTAGTGCGGTGGCCGGAACCAGCACCAGCAGGGCTGAGCCGAGGACTCCGGCCCGGTCCCAGTTCGCGGAGTTGAGCGAGCCGTTGAGCCAGACCAGGACGTCGGCGGCGGTGCGGATGTCCGTCCGGCTCAGCAGGAAGCTGACCACGGCCTGGAGGGCGGCGGCGATGCCCACCCCGGCGAGTATCAACCGGCTGCCCGCGGCATCGCCGCGCTGTCCGCCGGAACCAAGCGATCCCCTGCGGGAGATGGCGTAGATGAGGGCGGCCACGCCCAGGGCCCCGGCAAAGGCGGCACCCGAAACCGCTGCCCCGGTGGCGCCGAAGACGACGATCGCTGTCACTGCCGCGGCGCTGGCCCCGTAGCTGATGCCGATAACGTCCGGACTGGCCAGCGGGTTGCGGAGCATGGTCTGGAACAAGGCGCCGGAGAGCCCGAACGCGGCGCCGATCAGCGTTCCCAGGACGGCGCGCGGCAGTTTGTGCTCCATCACGATGAAGCTGGCGCCGGGGATCTTCTCGCCGCCGGTGAGGTGCGCGGCCAGGATCCGGAAGAAGTCGGGGATGGTGACGGTGTAGCTGCCCAGGAGCACGCTCACGGCGAAGAGCGCGACGACGGCCAGGGCCAGGACGGCGGTCCGCCAGTGTTGCGCTATCAGTTTTGGTCGCTCAGACGCGGTTTTGGCACCGGTAAGTGATAGGTCAACGGGGGCTTTGGCTTCGGTGAGTGTCACAGTCCGGCCCCCTTGCTGCGCCGGACCAGCCACACGAACACGGGGGCACCCACCAGCGCGGTCATGATCCCGGCGGGCACTTCACCCGGCAGGAGGATCACCCTGCCGGCCACGTCCGCGGCCAGCAGCAGGGCCGGTGCCAGCACCAGCGAGAACGGCAGGATCCAGCGGTAATCGGGGCCGGTCAGGAAACGGACAGCGTGCGGAATGACCAGGCCCACGAACCCGATGGGGCCGGCCAGCGCCGTGGCCGACCCGCAAAGCAGCACGATCCCCAGGGCCGTGGCGGCGCGGGCCCGCCCCACCCGCTGGCCCAGGCCGCGGGCAATGTCGTCGCCGAGGGCAAGGTTGTTGAGGATCCGGCCGGTGGCGAGCACAATCGCGGCGCCCAGCAGCAGGAACGGCAGGGCGGGGACGATCACGGACCACTCGCGGCCTGCGATCCCGCCCACCTGCCAGAACCGGAACCGGTCCAGGGTGTCCTGGCTGGACACCAGGATCACGTTCATCAGGGAAAACAGCCCTGCGCTCAGGGCCGCGCCCGCGAGGGCGAGCTTCACCGGCGTCGCCCCGTCCCTGCCCAGCGACGCGATCAGATAGACCACGACGGCGGCGGCGGCGGCGCCGATGAACGCGAACCAGATGTACCCTGCCATCGAGGCCACGCCGAACACGTAGATGCCGGTGACGACTGCCAGCGCGGCACCGGCGTTGATGCCGATGATGCCTGGGTCCGCGAGGGGGTTCCGGGCCACGCCCTGCATGGCTGCACCGGCGAGTCCCAGGGCACCGCCCGCGAGCAGCCCCAGGACCGTGCGCGGAATGCGGGAGTGGACCACGGCGTGGTCACCGTTGGCGGGATCGAACTGGGTCAGCGCCTGCCACACTGTGTCCAGGGCCAGACCCCGGGCGCCGATGGCCAGCGATGCCGCGGCCACCAGAGCAAGGACGGCGACGGCGGCCAGCAGCCAGGGCGCGCGGGGACCCCGGGCGGGGGCGGCAAAACCCGCGGGGATTCCCGGCGCGGTCCGGGCGGCGGGGGCCGCCGTCGTCGTCAGTGGGCTCATGGGAATGTGCTTACTTCACCGCGTCCGCTGCCCTCGCCAGCTGCGGTAGGAACGTGTCCAGCGACCACGGCAGGCTCAGCGGCGACGAAGCCGAGATGGATAGCGTCAGGGTATTGTCCGAGTCGGCGACCAGGGTGCCCTTCTTGATGGCCGGGATCTGGCCGAGCAGCGGGTCTGCTTTGATGGAATCGGTGGTGGCTGCGTCCGGAACCCAGGTGACGAAGATGTCGGATTCGAGTTCGTTGGCCTTCTCGGCGGACCACGGGATGAAGAACTCCTCGGAGCCTTGGGAGTTTTCTTCCACCACGGGGGCCAGCTTCATGCCGATCTCGCTGAGGAAGCGGGGGCGGTTGTCGTTGGCGGTGTAGACGTTGACTCCGTCAGCTGAAGCGGGTTCCAGGTTGCCGTAGATGAAGCTCTTGCCTGCGATTTGCGGGTACTGGGACACCTTTTCCTTGATGGTGGCCTCGGTGTCGGCGACCAGCTTGGTGGCTTCGGCTTCCTTGCCGAGGGCCTTGCCGATGATGGTGGTGGAGTCCTGCCACGAGGTTCCGTACGCCACCTCGGGGTGGGCCACCACGGGGGCGATTTCGCTGAGCTTCTTGTAGTCCTCTTCGGTCAGGCCGGAGTAGGCGCCGAGGATGACGTCCGGGTTGAGCTTGGCGATCTCGGTGAAGTTGACGCCGTCGGCCTCGGAGAACTGGGCCGGGGCCTTGTCCGAACCGAAGCTTGCGCCGAGCTTTTCGAGGGCGGCGTCCTTCCACGGGGTGGAACCCTGCTCGTTGCCGCCCCATTCGTTCTTGGGGACACCCACCGGGACCACGCCGAGGGCAATCGCCACATCGTCGTTGACCCAGGACACGGTGACTACCCGCTGCGGCTGCTCCTTGATGGTGGTCTCGCCAAACGCATGATTGATGGTCACCGGGAAGGCGGAGCTGGCCGACTGGCTGGGGGCCTCCGCCGCAGTGGAGGTTGCCGGGCCGGTGGAGCACGCGGTCAGGGAAAGGGCGACGGCGGCCAGGGCGGCAGTCGCTTTGCCTGTGGCGCGGAGGAAACGGCGCCGGGGCAGGGCGGGGCGCGGGGCAGGGAGAGGCATGGGATTCCTTAGATCAATGATGCGAACCTAAGTAAGGCTAGCCTATCCTTTCAAGAAATAAGCAAACCTTTCGTAACGTAATTGCTTCGACGGCTCGCTGCGCGGAAGTGCGGCCCGAAACTGGACACGCGTCACGGAGGTTTGCGAGGATGGGCCGGACCGGTCGAATCCGAACCGGTTCCGTGATCGAGTTCGGCGACTAGTAGGGGAAGTGAGCATGCGCATCGAGATGATGTCTGCTGTCACGGTCAGCGGGGTGGCCGCTCTGGCCTGCAACGCGCCCGCACAGTTGCCAGCCCTCCCCCGGCAGTCTGGCTCGGCCGCGGACTAGATCCGCGGGAACACCAGGTCCCCGCCGGAGTCCAAGGCTGGCTGCATCCTGCCCTCTCTACCGCCCTGGCGTGCCTTATGACCGCCGGGCCGGGACCAGCCGATTCCGAAAGATTCCGTCATGCAAAAACTCACAGCGCAGCAGATCCGCTCGTCTTTTGTCAACGCAAGCCGCTCCGAAGCTGCCAAACTCAACCTGCCGCCTAACTTCGATGCCCTGGACTGGGACAGCCTGGATTTCCTCGGTTGGCGCGACGGAAAAATGCCGCTGCGCGGTTATCTGGTGCTGGCCGGCCCGAACGGCCCCACCGGCATGATGCTCCGGGCACCCGAAGGCGGCCCCAAGAAGAACCGCGCCGTCCTTTGCGAGCTGTGCCGCGACATCTACTCCAAGGACGACGTCCTGCTGTGGGTGGCCAAACGTGCCGGGCAGTCCGGCCGCAACGGCAACACGGTGGGCACCCTGATCTGCGCCGACTTCGGGTGCTGCCGCAACGTCCGGGTGGAGCCTCCGGTGAACGAGATCAACCCGGACCCGGCCGCCGTAGTGCGCCGACAGATCGACGACTTGGCAGGCCGAACCGCCCAGTTCCTGAACCGCGTCAGGGGAACGTAGCGCCGGCAACAGCCCCCTGCAACGTGCGCTTAGCGGAGCACGATGTCCACCGGGTTCGCCTCGGAGCGCCAGGCGCCGGCCGCGGCGGGCCCCGGGCCGATGACCGGGGCAGTGAGCACCCCGGAGCGGTTGGTGCGCTTGTCGCGGAGGATCTCCGTGACGGAGCCGAGGTGCCGCGACAGGTCAATCACGTTTTCCGGTGCGGCCAGCAGCAGCTGGAAGCCGAACTCATGCAGGGCCTTGATGCCGGCGCCGGCAAATTCCTCCGAAGCCAGCACAAAGGCCTCGTCCATCATCACGGTGCCGTAGGTGGTGAAGCCCTGCTCGGCGATGCCCAGCTGGTAGCTCAGCGCCGCGGCCATGATGAACGCAGTGAACCGCTGCCGCTCGCCGCCGGACATCGAGCCGGTGTCCGCGTGCATAAAGACCTCGGTCTTGACCGCACCGGCCTTGCCGGCTCCGTTCTTGCCGCCGCCCTTGGCTGTTTTGGCCGCCTGGACCTCGCGGTGCTCTTTGCACTGGATGAAGAGGTGCCCGCGGACGTCCAGGACTTCGGCGCGCCAGCGCCGGTCCTCCGGGGTCTGCGAACCAAGCCGCTTCACGAGCGTTTCGAGGGACTTGTAGCGGTTGGTGAGCTCGGCGTCGTCGTCCGCCTCAGCCCCGGGAGCCGCAGGGTTCGCCGTCTTGCCGGGGCGCGTGTGCCGCACCTTGAGCGCGTTCTGGATGGCGTCCTTGAACTGCTTCGCGGTGGCGGGCAGCGTCTGCTTGATGTCGAGTTCCAGGAAGCTGCCCTCATGGAAGTTCACCTCGGACAGGATCCCGTTGAGCGGGAGGATCCGGCTGGTGATGGAGCGGCGCTCCTCGTCCAGCAGGTGCAGCAGCGTGCTGAAGGACTCGTGGGTGCGCTGGTTGAAGAACTGCCGGAACTCGGCCTCCTGCGCGGGCAGGCCGTCGCTGACAATGGCGTGGTAGCGGGCTTCGAACTCCCCCGCAGCACCGATCGAGGTGCCGTGGTCCGCGGAGATGGATGTTCCCCACTCGCGCACAAAGCCCTCGAAGATCCGGGTGAGCCGCTCCGAGGTGGCCTGGCCGCGGGACTCGGCGGCGTGCAGTTCGGCGAGGAGCCGGGCGCGGACCTGGTTGGCGAGGTTATCCAGCTCATGCATTTCCGTGACGTCGCCGACGCCGCCGAATTCAGCAAAGTACTGTTCCAGCGCCGTGGCGGTGGCGTCCGACGGCGGCGACTGGGCCAGCCGGGCCCGCGCGGCGTCCAGCAGCGAGTCCGCAGCCGACAGCTGCGAGTCGAGGGCCTTGTATTCGCTCTGCAGCACGGCTGCGGCTTCGGTGCTGGACTGGTGCTTGGAGCGGGCCGCCTCGATGCCGGCGCGCAGCGGTTCAAGGTCCGCCTGCGCAGCGAGGGCGTCCTTGAGGCGCTGCTCGATCCGGGCGAGTTCGTCCGCGGCCACCGCGGCCGAGACCTGCTCCCAGGGCCGGTGGTCTTCGGCCACCCGGCGCAGGGCCTCCAGCTGCCGGGTCATCCCCTGGTGTGATTCTTCCCGGCTTTGGGCCAGCTCGGCAGCCTTCGCCAGTTCCTGCTGCAGGTCCTCCACCTGGGCCGCGACGAGCTCCAGCTTGGCGGCGTTGTCGAAGCCGAGGACGTAGTCCTGCCGGCTGGTAAAGCGGTCGTCCTTTTCCACGGTGTGGCGGTTCCGTTTGACCACACCGCCCAGGCTCAGGCCCTTGTCCAGGCCGGCGAGCTGGTCCGGGTCTTCGACGCACGGGTACGCGAAGTCGAGCGCGATCCGCTCCCGGATCCACTCGCCGGCGTCGGCGCTGGGTCCGGTGCGGAGGATGTCCAGTTTGGTGAGCAGGTCGCCGTCGGCCGCGTCCTCCACAGCCAGCGCCCCGCCGGCCAGGGGCTTGGAGACGTCGACGGCGCGCAGGGCGCCGCGCACCGAATGGTCGTTGAGGTACCGGGTGACGGCGGCGAAATGCTCGCCCGGGACCAGCAACGTGGTGGCGAGGCTCCGCAGTGCCCGCTCTGCGGCCGGGCGCCACTGCTCCTGCCCCTCGGCGAGGTCGATCAGCTCGCCGCCGAACGGCATCCGCTCCTCGGGGACGCCGGTGGCAGCCGCGATGGCGCTTCGGTTTTCAATGCTCGACGGCGGCAGCAGGGACTTCCGTGTCTTCAGCGAGAAGAGTTCCTGCTGGGCCGCCGCCAGCTCACGTTTCCGGGTCGCGTGGCCATCGAAGGCCTCGAACCGCAGCTCCTTGAGGGCCTCCGAGTCGTCCTTCAGTTCGGCCGAGCGGGCAGCCGCGTGCTCGTGCGCCAGCTCCCAGCCGGCCGCGGACCATTGAAGTTCCAGGCCGGCGTCGGAGAGCGCCTTCCGGGCGGACTCCTCCACCTGCTGGCGGAGTTTGAGCCCCACCCGGGCGTTCTCAAGCGACTGTTCGATCGCGGAGATGGCGTTGCCGCCCTGGTTGTTGTAGTCCGCCTCGAGCTGGCGCAGCTCCTTCGCCAGGCCGTCGCGGATGCCGCGCTCGGCCCCGAGTTCCTTGGCTTTGGCCTGGGCGAGGTCCTTGAACCGGGCCAGCGTCTTCTCGTGGACGGTGACGGCCAGCTGCTGCCGGTAGGCCTCGAATTCCTCGCCGGCCAGCTCCCGGAGCCGGTTCGCGTCGAGCAGGGACTGGGCATAGTCCTTGTTCAGCCCGGGAACCGGCGCCAGCTGGTCGCGCTGCTGCCGGACGTCCTCCAGGCGCTGCCGGATGGACATCAGGTTGCTGAATTCCTCGACCACGTCGTCCGCGGCGGCGAGCGTGGCGGGCGCGTCCAGGACCTGGTCGCGGAAGAAGTTGTTGACGCTGCCGCCGAGGCCCTTGCCCGCCTGGATGACGCGCAACAGCGGCAGGGCCTGGTCCGAGTTGATGCCCAGCAGCCGCCGGAAGCGCTCCGCGAAGGCCTTGTGCACGTCAAAGACCTGGGCATCCGGGAAGATCGCGTCCAGCGCCGCCTTGGTGAAGCGCTTCTCCGCGATGCCTTCCAGCGCCGCAAGGTCCAAGGGCTTGTTGTCGATCAGGTAGTACCGCCCGACGCTGGACTCCGTGCCGTTCTTGGGCAGGTCGAACAGCGCCGACACCGTCACCCGGGTGCCCGCGGCGTTGTCGAAGGTCAGGGCGACGGCGGACCAGGTGGCGCCGGGGCGCTGGTACGCGCTGGCCGAGCCCTCGCCCACCGCCTTGTCCCCCACCTTGCCGCGCATGTACGTGAACGTGGTGCGCTTGTCCTCGACAGCGCCGCCGGCGCGCTGGGCCGCGGCCTCGTTGGAGCGCGGCCGGGCATCGAAGACCCGTAGCATCGCATCGAACAGCGTGGATTTGCCGACGCCGGAGTTGCCGGTCAGCAGGGTGCCGTTGCGGTCCACGTGCATCGTGTGGGCGCCGTGGAACGTGCCCCAGTTGACCACCTGAACCAGGGCAAGGCGCATCTGGCCGGGGTTGGTGAGGTCTCCCATCGGGAGCATGGTTGCGATGCTCACTTGGCCTCCGCCTCCGTGGTTGCCTTCGACGCCGACGGCGATGCCGCCCCCGCCCCTTCGCCGCGCAGCTGATCTTCGATCAGCTCAGCGCGCGGCTCCGACAGGCCCGATGCCACTCCCGGGGCGGCATCGCCGTCGTCGTCTTCGTTGGTCAGGTCACCTCGGGCGACATTCTCGGCGTCGTCGCTGTCGTCGCCTTCTGCTTCATCTGCGGCGGCATCGCCGTCGTTTTCGCCGTCGAGCTCCAAGAGGGGTTCTGTTCCTGACTGGTCGGTGCTGGCTGCGACCAGGGCTTCGATTTGGGCGGGGATGTCGCCGATGTTGTCGAACGGGAGGGCCAGGGGAAGGGCGTTGGAGATGGTGTAGACCTCGTCCAGGCCGGTGGCGAGGAGGAGCTGGCGGGCCAGGAGCTTGGTGATGGCGCGGTTGACCACGTCGGCATCGCGGAGGGCGTCCTGGTGGCCGGCGGGTTGGTAGTGGGCCACCAGGTCGGCGATTTCCTCGCGGGTGATAGTGGGGTCGGTCTGGGCCGTGACGTGGCGGTCCAGGAGCAGCCGGAGGCGCAGCAGCACGATCGTCTCGACCCGGCTGAGGGCCCGCTGCTGGCGCAGGATGCTGGAACGGGTGCTGCCGCCGATAGCCTCCGGGTCCACCGGACGCAGCACTGCCACCTTGCGGTCATGGTCCAGCTGCAGGGTCAGGAAAAGTTCGGACAGGCGGCTGCGCAGGATCAGCTGGTTGTCCAGCAGGGTGGTCCAGAGCTTTTCGTCCCGGCCGCCGTCAATGTACGGGCCCTTGAGGAGCTTCACCAGGGCCTGCCGGACCTTCATCGGGAGCACGCCGGTATCTCCGGGGAACAGGGCTGCGCCGTCGACGAAGGTGTCCCGCGGGGTAACCGAAAAGGGGTCGCTGTGCACATGGCCGCCCTGCTGGGCCGGCTCCGCGGGCTGCGCCGCGCCGTCCGCCGCCTGGGCCGCGTCTTCCACGGTGCTCTCCGCCGTGTCGTGGGAAAGTTCAGTCATCTTCAGTCCTTCTTGAGCGTGACCACCGGCAGGTACGCGGTGCGCGTGGAGCCGTCGATCTGTTCGAACTCGACGGTGTCCCAGGCCGCGCGGTCAAAGCCCGCACCGCCGTGCAGGGCGTGGGACAGCAGTGCCCGGATCGAGTTGATGTGGCGTTCCTCGGCCGGAAGCTGTTCCCAGGCCTCGGGCAGTGTCGCGGCGCCGGCAAGGGCGGCGCGGATGGCCTCCGGCCGGGCCTTGCCGGTCCGCGGCGAGCGCACCCGGTCCGAGTCGCTGAACGCGATCGGGTCGGCCAGCCTGGGCGGGGCCGCGAACTCGTCCGGGTCGAACAGCTTGACCATGGCCAGGGACTCGAAGCCGGCATTGAACAGGACAGGACCGCGGACCAGGCCGGGGCGTTCCCGTTCGTACGGCAGTGACCGGATGGCCTGTTCCGCCTCCCGGAGGACCTTGCGGAGCCGCACGGACTGGCGGAAGTCGTCGCTTTGGACGTAGGTGTTCAGGCTTTCGCTGAGCTTGCCGTAGATCCGCTGGATCTGGCTGTGCTGGGCACGCAGTTCCGCCACCAGGTTCTTCAGGGTCTCGCGTTCCTCATGGCTGAGGTCGTCCGCGAACTGCCGGCTCAGCACCTCGCCGATCGCCGACCGGAACCGCAGCTGCTGCTGCGGGTCTTCCAGAAACGCCGTAAAGGAACGGAAGGTCCGGCCCTCGGGGCTCTGCCGGAGGCGTTTGTCCGCGTCCAGCACCTGGGCCATCGTGGCGCCCTTGCTCAGGGATTCCTCAATGATCTGGTTCCGGAGCTCACCCACCAGCTCCTCGATCCGGTCACGCATCTTTTTGTAATCCGCGGGCAGGCTGGCGGCGAGGTCCAGGATGTTCCCGGCCGCTTCAACGGCTTCCTCGTCGTCGAGCAGGCCGTCGAAATCACCGGAGCTGATGTCCTCAATCAGCTGGCGCCGCTCGCCGATTTCCTCTTCGAGGGACTCCAGCCGGGCGCTCTGGTCCGGGTTGGTCTCGTTGGCGAGCTTCTCGACGTCGCCCAGCAGCGTGCCCAGGCGCGAGCCGTTGAGCGTGGAACGTTCGCTGGAGAGGCTGTCCAGGAAGGCCAGCACGCGGGCCGCGGGTTCGGTGACTTCATACACGATCTGCCCGGACTGGTTCCGTCGAGTCAGGAAGTTCTTCCGGGTCCATTCGTCGCCAAACGATTTCCCGTTCGCCGAGCCGCCCAGCCCCGGGTCCTGGCGGCGGAGCTGCTCCAGGAAGGCGTCGACGTCGGCGTGGAACTGTTCCAGCGGCAGCTGCGGCCGGGTCCGGGTGAAGGACGCCTGCAGCACGGCGATCACCCAGGGCGCAGAGCGCGTCAGCGCCCAGGCCGGCCCCTTGGTGAGGAGTTCGAGGTCCCGCAGCCGGGCGCTGATGGCGTCGGCGGAGGACAGGGCGGAGCGGGACACGCACTCTCCTTCAGCTGCCGTGGGATGGGGATAGGGGCAGCGGATACGTAAAACTGCCAGCTACAAGGTTAACGCAGGCCCCGGGTGTCCCCGCCGGCCGCCCCCCGCCAGCCGGGCAGGTGAGGTTTTCGCGACCACGCCGTGACCTACGCCCCGGTAGCATTTCGATCCCATATCAAGAGGCGCGGCACGCGTGTCCGGCGCTGGCTGGCCCAACTCCCGCCCCCTACGCTCGGGCTACTGATTCAACCGAAAGCGATGTTGCAGGGGGAAGAATGCAGTTCGACCTAAGCGCAGTGGAAACGGCGACGCTGGTGTTCATCGGAACGCTGGTGTTTGCCCTGGTAATCACAGTCTTTCTGATGACGGCGTCGTTCCTCGCCCTGGTGCTGGTGGGCGTCGGCCGGCTCGCCTGGATCGTCGCGTCGAACGTCCTGCTGTGGCTGGTTCACGGCATCAACCACGCCTGGGACCGGCTGGTCCACCACGCCTCGGCAGTGGAGCTTTCCGGCGACTTCGCCGGGGACATCGCCGCCGAAATTATGGGCCAACCGGCCCCTAGTACCGGCACTTACCCGCGGGTAGTATTGCGGGACAGCTGAAGGGTCCTCCACCCGCGGCGGATCCAGGGCTCGAGCCGGTAACCCCGGTCAGAGGAGATGCCCGATGAGCTCCGCCGTTGAAAACCCAGCCACCGACAACTCAGCCGGCAACGCGTCCGGAGGCACCGCCACGGAGGTTCCCGTCCCGCCCGAGGCGCTGGGGCCCGACGCCACCGCCGCCGACGCCCGGGCCCTGAGCGAGGCCGCCCGCGAGACCAGCTGGGACCGGCCCAGTTTCGCCAAGGGCCTGTACCTTGGCAGCTTCGACCTCAGCCTGATCCACCCGTGGCCGGAAGCCCCGGCGGACGACGTCGAGCGCGGCGAAGCGTTCATGGCCCGCCTCACCGACTACTGCCGCACCTTGTCCGGGCGCACCATTGAGCGCGATGCCCGGATTCCGGATGAATACCTCCGGGGGCTGGCGGGGCTGGGGGTCTTCGGGATGAAGATCCCCCGCGACTACGGCGGCCTGGGCCTCTCGCTGGTGTACTACGGCCGGGCCCTGGCGCTTCTGGGCTCGATCCACCCCAGCCTCGGCGCCCTGGTGTCCGCCCACCTGTCCATTGGCGTCCCGGAACCGGTCAAGGTCTTCGGCACCCCCGCACAGAAACAGGAATACCTGCCGCGCTGCGCCTCCGGGGCCATCACCGCGTTCCTACTGACCGAGCCCGACGTCGGCAGCGACCCCGCCCGGATGGGGGCGACCGCTGTCCCGTCCGAGGACGGCGAGTCCTACGTGCTGGACGGCGTGAAGCTCTGGACCACCAACGGCGTGATCGCCGAGCTGGTGGTGGTCATGGCGGTGGTCCCCTCACGCACGGACGCGGACGGCACGGTCCACAAGGGCGGCGTCAGCGCCTTTGTAGTTGAGATGGATTCCCCCGGCATCACCGTGGAGAACCGCAACGCCTTTATGGGCCTGCGGGGCATCGAGAACGGCGTCACCCGTTTCCACCAGGTCCGTGTACCCGCGGCGAACCGGCTGGGCAGGGAAGGGCAGGGCCTGAAGATTGCCCTCACCACGCTCAATACCGGCCGTCTCGCGCTGCCCGCACTCTGCGTCGGTTCCGGGCGGTGGAGCCTGAAGATCGCCCGCCAGTGGTCCAATGCCCGCACCCAGTGGGGCCGGCCCGTCGGCCGGCATGAAGCCGTGGGCAAGAAGATCGCGTTCATCGCGGCCAGCACGTTCGCGCTGGACGCCGTGTTTGAGCTGTCCGCCGAAATGGCCGACGCCGGCCAAAAGGACGTCCGGATCGAGGCTGCCCTGGCCAAGCTCTGGTCCACCGAGATCAGCTGCCGGATCGCCGACGAGCTGGTGCAGATCCGCGGCGGCCGCGGCTTCGAAACGGCGGACTCGCTGGAGGCCCGCGGCGAGCGCGCCGTGCCGGCCGAACAGCAGCTCCGCGACCTGCGCATCAACCGGATTTTTGAGGGTTCCTCGGAAATCATGAAACTGCTCATTGCCCGGGAAGCCGTGGATGCGCACCTCGCGGCCGCCGGGGACCTCGCGTCGGAGGACGCCACGCTGTCGGACAAGGCCCGGGCCGCTGTGGGCGCGTCCGGTTTCTACGCGCGGTGGCTTCCCAGGCTTGTGGCCGGGGCCGGCCTGGACCCGCGGTCCTACAGCGACTTCGGCCGGCTCGCGAAGCAGCTGCGGTTCGTCGAACGGTCCTCCCGGCGGCTGGCCCGCCAGACCTTCTACGGAATGGGGCGCTGGCAGGCGAAACTTGAGCACAAACAGGCCTTCCTGGGCAGGATTGTGGACATCGGCGCCGAACTGTTCGCGATGGCCGCCGCTTGCTCCCGGGCTGAGATGCTGCTGCGCACCTCCCCGGAGCGGGGCGCTTCCGCCTACGAACTTGCCGAGGCGTACTGCGAACAGGCACGCGTGCGGGTGGATGAGTACTTCGACCAGCTCTGGCGCAATACGGACGACGGCGACCATGTGCTCGCGCGCAACGTCCTGGCTGGCGACTACGAGTGGCTGGAGGCCGGCGTCCTGGACCAGTCCGAAGGCACAGGCCCCTGGATCGCCGATGCAACTCCCCGCGCCTCGGTCAAGGAGAACCTGCACCGCAGGTACCGGTGACCAGGGCACGGCGGGGCACGCCCAACACATAGTAAGCATCCTTGCTACCTTGTGGTGCCCGTGGTTAGGTGGACCACATGAGCAGCCCAGCAGGTCCCGAGGACCGCACCACACGATCCGCCGCCGGCACCCCGGCCGACAGCCAGAACGCACGGATCCACGACGCGCGGGAGGACACGGCCCGCACGGATACCGTCCGCATGGATACAGCGCGCACGGATACAGCGCGCACGGACACAGCGCGCACGGAACCGACGCGCAGCCAGCCGGTGACGGCGGTGCGCCATGAGGAACCGGTGCGTGAGACGATCGTCGAGGAGGTGCCCACCCGGGAAACCGTGGTGGCCCGGGAGAAGGAGCAGTTCGGCGGCATCAAGGTCGGCTCTGCGTTCTTCGGCTGGCTCGCCGCCACCGGCATGGCCGTGCTGCTGACCGCGCTGGTCGCCGCCGCCGGCACCGCCGTCGGCCTCGCCACCAACACGGACGTCAACGCGGCTGTGAATTCCGCCGACCAAACGGTGGGAATGGCCGGGATTATCGTGCTGCTGGTCATCCTGTTCGTGTCGTACTTCTCCGGCGGTTATGTCGCCGGCCGGATGGCGCGCTTCAACGGCGCCAAACAGGGCTTTATGGTGTGGGTCTGGGCACTCATCGCCGCGGTGGTCGTAGCCATTCTCGGCCTCGTGGCCGGCCAGCAATACAACATCCTGGCCCAGCTCAACAGCTTCCCGCGCATCCCGGT
Source organism: Pseudarthrobacter sp. 1C304 (assembly GCF_052245515.1). Lineage (NCBI taxonomy): Bacteria > Bacillati > Actinomycetota > Actinomycetes > Micrococcales > Micrococcaceae > Pseudarthrobacter > Pseudarthrobacter sp. 1C304. Next base: position 23,492 of record NZ_JBQQCH010000001.1, read on the forward strand.
CAACGAGGGCGAACTGACCACCACCAGCATCATCGCAGCGGTGGTCGTAGCCGCCGTCGCCCTGGTGGGCGCCGTCCTCGGTGGAACCGCGGGCATGCGCTTCCACCGCAAGGTGGACCGTGCAGGCTTCACCCCGGTGGATACCGTCGAAGAACGCTAGCCAGCTTCGCCAAGGTAGTACCAGCGGCGGCTGACGCGCCGGAAGTGGCTGGTCTCGTGGTGGACTCCGCGGTCGCCGTCGTGCCGGAAGTGGGCTTTGAACTCCACGGTGCCCTCGGTGTCCAGCGGGCCGCCGCGAGCGGTGGAAAGGATGTCCAGGCGCCGCCACTGCATGTCCGGGTCCAGTTCCAGTGAGGCCGGCCGAGTGTCCGGGTGCCAGGTGCGCAGCAGGTAGCCGGCGTCCAGCGCCACGAAGGCGCTGTACCGGGACCGCATCAACTGTTCCGCTGTCGGGGCGTCCGCCGCGCCGGAGTGGAAGCGGCCGCAGCAGTCCGCGTACTGCTCCCCGGACAGGCAGGGACAGTTGCCGCGAAACGGCGGCTGGTCCGGCCGGGCACCCGGGCCGTGGCCGGAAACAGACAGGGGCGTCACAATTGTCCTTTCAGCGGGCCGGGCTTCGCCGGCAGCGTTCCTCCAGACTATAGGCGCGGGGCCCGGCGGGCCGGGGGTCCGCAGCCCCGGCCGGGGGCAACATACCCCGGCGTGGACACCCGATGGCGGCACGGCGGCGGAAAAAGTCCGTATGGTTAAGGGGTGCTGTTGCCCGCCGCTCGTGGCGGGCAACGTCGCTGCAAGGCCGGCCAGGAGAGGTGACATGGAAGATCCGACAACCATCGCCCTCAACCTGACCTTCTTCGGCACCCTCGCAGTGGCGCTGGTCATGTTCTTCGGTCTATTCCTCGTCTTTGTGGCCACGCTGGTGCTCGCAGGCCTTGGCCGGCTCGCCGCGGTGATCATCATGGCCGTGGGGCGTGTGCTGCTGAAGGCCACCGGCCGTTCAGCGCGGCCCGCCGTAACGGCCCCCGAGGTGACGAAGCCAGGGAAGGCTGCGAAGCCCGTTAAGCCGGCTAAGCCGGCCAAAAAGGAACCGGAGCTGTCCCCGGACTGGGCTGCCGCCGTCGCGCAGGCCGATGCCCGCGCCGCCGCACGGGCCAAGGCGGAGGCGGCCCCCGCCGTCAGGGTATCCGTCCGCGAACTCCCCAGCCCCACCGTTCCCGCGCGGGACGTGACCGCGGTGGCTCCCCTCGTGGAGTCCGCAACGGACCGCAACGGCCAGCTCGGAACTGTCCCGCCTGCCTTCAAAAAGGCCGCGATGCCTGCCGCACAATCCCTGCTGGACACGGGCTCGCTGGTCTCCGTTCCTGGCCGGTTGCCGCTGCCGCAGAAACCTCCCCATACGCAACAGGCCCAGCAGCGGCCGGCAGCCCGGGCCCAGGAACGCAAAGCCGGCTGAACCCTTACCCCGGGCAAGCATGTCGGCTACGTTGGAACCCATGGAATTCAGATACCTCGGGAACAGCGGCTTCAAAATTTCGGAAATCACGTTCGGCAACTGGCTGACGCACGGCTCCCAGGTGGAGAACGACGTCGCCACCCAGTGTGTCCGGGCCGCGCTCGACGCCGGGATCAGCACCTTCGACACCGCTGACGTCTACGCCAACACGGCCGCGGAGACCGTCCTCGGCAAGGCGCTGGCGGACGAGCGGCGCGAGTCGCTGGAGATTTTCACGAAGGTCTTCGGCCCCACCGGCCCCAAGGGCCACAATGATCTTGGCCTGTCCCGCAAGCACATCATGGAGGCCATCAACGGCTCACTGACCCGGCTCCAGACGGACTACGTGGACCTGTACCAGGCCCACCGTTACGACTACGAGACGCCGCTGGAGGAAACCATGCAGGCGTTCGCCGACATCGTGCGGCAGGGCAAGGCCCTCTACATCGGCGTCAGCGAATGGACCGCCGCCCAGATCCGCGACGGGCACGCCCTCGCCAAGGAACTGGGCTTCCAGCTGATCTCCAACCAGCCGCAGTACTCCATGCTGTGGCGCGTCATCGAGGCCGAAGTGGTGCCGACGTCTGAGGAGCTGGGCCTCTCCCAGATTGTGTGGTCGCCCATTGCCCAGGGTGTGCTGAGCGGCAAGTACCACCCCGGCAAGCCTGCCCCGGAGGGCAGCCGGGCCACGGATGCCAAGGGCGGCTCGAAGATGATCGAGCGCTGGATGTCCGACGAGGTCCTTACCGGCGTGCAGCGGCTCAAGCCGATCGCCGACGAGGCGGGCCTCACCATGGCCCAGCTGAGCATCGCCTGGGTGCTGCAGAACCCGAACGTGGCCTCGGCCATCATGGGCGCGTCCCGGCCCGAGCAGATCGAGAAGAACGTGGCGGCCGCCGGCGTGAAGCTGGACGCCGGGATCATGGCGAAGATTGACGACGTGATCGGCCCGCTCGCCGAACGGGACCCCGCCCGGACCAAGTCCCCCGCTTCCCGGGAGGCATAAGGGATGGCTGCGGCGCCCGCACTCGCCGTCACCGGCTCCACCGGCCACCTGGGCGGCATGGTGGCCCGGCTCCTGGCCGAGGCGGGCAGCCCGCAGCGGCTGCTGGTGCGCGACGCCGGCCGCGCCCCGGAACTGGAGGGCGCGGTCCCGGTGGTCGGCAGTTACGCCGACCCGGTGCTGGCCAAGGGGGCATTGGACGGGGTGGAGACGCTGTTTATGGTCTCCGCTTCCGAGGCGGAGGACCGCCTGCAGCAGCACTACTCGTTTGTGGACACTGCGATGGCCGCCGGCGTCCGGCACATCGTGTACACCTCCTTCTTCGGCGCCGCGCCCGATTCCACCTTCACCCTGGCCCGGGACCACTACGCCACGGAGGAATGGATCAAGGCCTCCGGCATGGACTACACCTTCCTGCGGAACAACTTCTATCTCGATTTCCTGCCCCTGCTGGCCGGTGCGGACGGCGTGATCCGCGGGCCGGCCGGGGACGGTGTGATGGCGGCCGTCGCCCGGGAGGACATCGCCCGCTCCGCCGTGACCGTGCTCCGGGACCCCGCCCTGCATGTTGGCCGGACGTACAACCTCACCGGCCCCGAGGACCTCTCCCTGGCGGCGGCCGCAGGGCTCCTCACCGCCGGGACCGGCCGGACCATCTCCTTCCACAACGAGACCGTCGAGGAGGCGTACGCCTCCCGGGCTTCGTATGGCGCCCCGCCGTGGCAGGTGGACGCGTGGGTGAGCACGTACACCGCGATCGCCGCCGGCGAACTCGCGGGGCCGACGTCGGCCGTGCACGAACTCACCGGCCGCGAACCGCTGAGCCTCGCCCGGTTCCTGGCCGGGTCGCACACGATCTAGCGCGGATGCGCCCTAACCAGCCCGGGCGCGGCCATCCCCGGTGTTGACGGTTTCCGGGCCGCGGCGTAGACCTGATTAAAGGTCACACCGGTCCACCACCGGGCTGGTCCTTCAGGAGAATCGCAGCGCCATGCCCAAGCAGATGTCCCGCCACTCCTCCATCCTCAAGAGCCCCCGCCACGGCCGGACGCACTCGCCGCACCCCGGCGAACCGAGCCACGGCCCGCTGACGGCGGAGGAACTCCAGCTCGCGGCGCGGAACCACTCCATGCCGCTGGAAGCCCTGCAGAACGACACCACCCCCGCAGGGCTGCATTACCTGCTGAACCACTTCGACATCCCGTTCATCGACGCCGAGCACTGGCACCTGCGGATCGGCGGCGCCGTGCAGCGGTCCCTGGAACTGAACCTCAAGGCGCTCCGCCGGGCACCGAGGATCAGCATCCCCGTGACCCTGGAATGCGCCGGCAACGGCCGCTCCCTGCTGCGGCCCCGGCCGCTGAGCCAGCCGTGGCAACTGGAAGCCGTCGGCACGGCCGTGTGGAGCGGGGTGCCGCTCGCCTACCTGCTGGCGCAGGCCGGGGTGGAGGACGACGCCGTCGAGGTGGTCTTCACCGGCGCGGACAGCGGCCTCCAGGGCGGTGTCCGGCAGCAGTTCGCCCGCAGCCTCCCGATTAATGAGGCGCTGCGGCCGGACATCGTCCTGGCCTACCGGATGAACGGCAACGACCTGCCCCCGCAGCACGGCTACCCGCTGCGGCTGGTGGTCCCCGGCTGGTACGGCATGGCCAGCGTGAAGTGGCTCTCCTCGATCAATGTGCTGACCAGGACGTTCGACGGTTTCCAGCAGGCGGTGGCCTACCGCTACCAGCAGGACGCGGACGACGCCGGCACTCCGGTCACGTGGATCAAGGTCCGCTCTCTGATGGTCCCGCCCGGTGTACCGGACTTCTTCACGCGGAGCCGGGTGCTGCCGGCCGGGCCGGTAATGCTGACCGGCCGGGCCTGGTCGGGCGAGGGTGCGGTGGAGCGGGTCGACGTGGGGATCGACGGCCAGTGGACCCCGGCGCACCTGGAACACCCGGCGGGCCCCTTTGCCTGGTGCGCGTGGTCCCTGCCGTGGGTGGCCGACCGCGGCGGGCATGAGCTGGCGTGCCGGGCCACTGACGCCACCGGAGCAGTCCAGCCGCTGGAGCAGGCCTGGAACTACCAGGGCATGGGCAACAACGTGGTCCAGCGGATCAAGGTGACGGTGGAGTAACCCGGCTCAGCACCCCTCGAAGTCCGTGAGCACCCTGACCTTGTCCGCCGACGCCGACGCCGGGTCGAACGTGTACCCCAGCCACTCCCGGGCGAGCCGGCGGGCCAGTTCCAGGCCCACCACCCGCTGGCCCATCGTCAGGACCTGGCAGTCATTGGACAGCACCGACCGTTCCACGCTGAAGGAGTCGTGGGCCGTGGTGGCCCGGATGCCGTCCACTTTGTTCGCCGCGATGGCCACACCAATTCCCGTGCCGCAGAAAAGGATGGCCCGGTCGGCGTGCCCGTCCCGGATCAGCTCCCCGGCCGCGATGCCCACGTACGGGTAGGGCCGGGTGAACTGCTCGGGCGCGTCACTGCGGTTGACGCCGATGTCGATGATCTCGCCGACGCGCGGATCGGAGCGGAGATCCTCGAGGATGCGGTTCTTGTAGTCGACGCCGGCCTCGTCCGCGCCGAGGACCAGGCGGATGCCGGGGCTCATGCCCGTGCCCCGGCCGGCTGGCGGACGGAGGCCAGGTGCGGGCCCATCACGTCGAAAACCATCGCCAGGGAGGTGGCCCCCGGATCCGGGGTCCCCAGGCTCTTTTCCGCCAGGGGGCGGGCGCGTCCCTTGCGCGGGCGCAGGGCGGCGGTGCCTTCCGCCGCGGCAGCGGCCGCGGCGGCTGCCTCCGCCCACGCCTGCGCGGACGGTGACCCTGCGGACGCCAGCAGGGCGAAGGATTCGGTGAACGGAACCAGCGCATCCACCATGGTCTTGTCCCCGACCTCGGCACCGCCCAGTTCGACGATCCGGGCTGCGAAGGACCGGACCCCGGCCACGAGGTCCTCCGTCCCGGGCGCGCCCTCGTTGCCGAGGGCTTCACCAAGGGCCCGCAGTCCGGCGCCCCAGAGCACGCCGGAGGTTCCGCCGGCCCTGTCGGCCCAGGCATCACCCGCCGCGGCCAGCACGGACCCGGCACCGGCCCCGCGGGCCAGCGCGGCGGCGGCGGCCGCATGGGCCGCATCGATGCCCCGGACCATCCCCCGCCCGTGGTCGCCGTCCCCGGCGACGGCGTCGAGGTCGCCCAGCCGCTGCTCGGCGTCATGCAGGGCGGTGCGTGCGGCCCCGAGGGCGGCGAGGCAGCTGTCCGCATAGGCGCGCGAGCCCGGCCCGGCGTCAAAGGTTCCGGCGCCGGCGTCGTCGTCAAGCGTCTGCTCGGCCGCTGCGTCCCCCGCCGGCGCGGCTGCCGTGCCGCGCCGGTAGGCCGGTGTCTCGGCCGGGGCTGTCCAGAGCGGCTCGAGCTCCTCATCCAGCCAGGTGACGGTCAGCGAAACCCCGGCCATGTCCAGGCTGGTGACCAGTTCCCCGACTTCCGGCATGACCAGCGTGTAGCCTGCCTCCCGCAGCAGCGGGGCAACGGCCAGCCACAGCACGAAGAGCTCCTCGTGCTTGGTGGAGCCGAGGCCGTTAAGGAGCACGGCGATCCGGCGGCCGGCGCCGGGCGGCGTCTCCGCGAGCACCCGGGACACCAGTTCCTGGCCCAGTTCCCGGGCCGGGGGCAGCTCGGTGTCGAACAGCCCGGGTTCGCCGTGGATTCCCAGGCCAAGGCCCATTGTGCGGTCATCGAGGGTGAACAGCGGCGCCTCGGCGCCCGGGAAGGTGCAGCCGTGGAAGGCGCTTCCGATGCTTCGGGTCAGCCCGTTTGCCTTGCGGCCGAGCCGGACGACGTCGGCCAGGCCGGCCCCCGTCTCGGCGGCGGCGCCCATGATCTTGAAGACGGTAAAGTCCCCGGCGATGCCGCGGCGTTTGGCGGATTCCGACGGCGGGGCGCTGGCGATGTCGTCCGTCACCAGGACGTTTTCCACGGCGATCCCCTCCGCGGCCAGCCGTTCGCTGGCCATGCCGAAGTTCATCACGTCACCGGCGTAGTTGCCGTAGGCAAAGATGACGCCGGCGCCGTTTTCCGCGGCCTTCGCCACGGAATAGGCCTGCTGCGCCGAGGGCGAGGTGAAAATATTGCCCACCACGGCGCCGTCGGCCAGCCCGGCACCGACCAGCCCGGCGAAGGCCGGGTAGTGGCCCGAGCCGCCGCCGGCCAGCACGGCAACCTTGGGGCGGGCGGACCGGCGACGGCGGACGGTGCCGCCCGGCACCTGCCGGACCAGGTCGGAGTGGAGGTCGCAGAAGCCGGCGAGGGCCTCCTCGGCGAAGTCGGACGGGTCGTTGAATATTCGGGTCATGGTGGGCTCTCTCGGCTGCGGCGGGCTGCTAGTGGAGGTGGCTTCCGCCGTTGATGTCGATGGTGGTTCCGGTGAGGTACGCGGATTCTTCCGAGGACAGGAAGGCGATGACGGAGGCGATTTCCTCGGTGGAGGCGTTCCGCCCCAGCGGGATGCCGGCGTTGATGGCCGCTTCCTGCTCCTCGGTGCTGCCGACGCGGATGTTGGTGTCCACGGCACCGGGGGTGATGGCGTTGACGGTCACACCGCTGTTGCCGAGTTCACGGGCCAGGGCCTTGGTGAAGCCCAGGATCGCGGCCTTCGCGGCGGAGTAGGGGACCTTGCCGAACACGCCGCCACCGCGCTGCGCCGACACGGAGGACATGTTGACGATCCGGCCCCAGCCGCTGGCGATCATGTCCGGGAGGAAGGCCTTGGTGACGAGGTAGGTGCCGGTCGCGTTCACTGCCATCACCTTGTTCCACAGGTCCAGCGTGGTTTCCAGGAACGGCACCGGCGAGGTGATCCCGGCGATGTTGGCCACGGCACCGACCGGGGGAAGGTTGCCGGAGCGGACTTCGGCGGCCACGGCCTGGTAGGCGGCGTTGACGGACCCCTCGTTCGCGACGTCCACCTCGTGGCCGAACGCGGGGACGTTGAACTCGTTGCCGATCTCTGCGGCGACCTTGGCGGACTTCTCGCCGTCGAGGTCCAGGATCACCACCGCCCAGCCGTCGTTGGCGTAGCGGCGTGCGGTGGTGATGCCGATGCCCCGGTCCGAAGTGGCTCCGGTGAGGACGGCGGTGCGCTGGATGGTGGTGCTCATGATGCTCCTAGGGTGTGACGGGTGTGCCTGTTGGGTGGTCAGATGAGGTCGGTGATGAAGCTCGCGGCTTTCGCTGCCGCAGCCGGGCGTTCGTCGTGGGTGACGTCCCGGGTCTCGAGTTCGAGGGAGAAATGTCCGGTGTAGCCCTGCGCCGCCAGGCCGCGGAGTCCCGCGGCGAAGTCCGCCTGGCCGTTGCCGATGCTGAGGTTGATGTTGCCCGGCACCGCGTCGCGCAGGTGGACGTGCGAGATCCGCCCCTCGTGCCGCCGGAGGTACTCGAGCGGGTCCTCGCCGGCGGCCACGATGTGGCTGAAGTCCATGACGATCCCGACGCCCGACCCTGCCAGCCGCCGGGCGAGCTGTTCGGCCCGCTCGAGGTTCCAGCAGAACCGAAGAAAGTGCAGCGACTCGGTCCAGACTTCGACGCCGAACTCCGTCGCCCGGCGTGCGGCGTGGATGAGGCCGGCTGCGACGGCGTCAAGATCCTCCTCGACGCTCCGCACCGGTTCGTGGTCCAGCGCGCCGCAGGGAAGGACCAGGGCCTTCGCGCCGGTGGCGGCCGTGAGGGTGAGCAGCGCCGTGAGGTGCCGTTCGCGCGCCGCCTCCGCCCCGGCGTCGAGCACGGCGTTGAGGTCCCCGATGTCCCCGTTGACCGAGCGCACCCGGAGTCCGGAGGCCGCGACCTCGTCCGCCACGACATTGACGGCGGCCAGGTCCAGGTCGTACGGGACGTGGTCACAGACGCCCGGGAGGGCGCCAAGGTCGATCTCCTCGAAGCCGAGGCCGGCCATGGTGCGGAGGGCCGCGGGCAGGTCCTGGTGCCGGAAGCTGATGGACGAGCAGCCAAGCCGTGGGGTGAACATCGTCGTTGATCCTCTGGTTGTGCCTGATGCGGTGCTGATGCAGTGCGGTGGTGATGCAGACCACACTACTGACGTCGACTGTCAACAGTCAACCTTTGAAGTTGACTGTTGACATTTACCTATGGCGCGGGTCACACTGGCGTATCATTTGTTAACAGTCGACAGTGATGGTGCTGCGGCACCAGCCACTCTTCGAAAGGGATTCACATGAGCAACGAAGCTCTGAGCATGCGGGGGCCGGTGCATGGCACCAAGGACGCTAAGCGGGTCGCCCTCGGCTCCGGCGTCGGCGCAGTGATCGAGACCTATGACTTCATTGGTTTCGGCACAGCTGCCGCCCTGTATTTCGGCACCGCGTTCTTCCCCACGGGCGACCCTGTCACGGGCACCCTCGCCGCCTTCGCCACCCTGGGCGTCGGCTTTGCCGCCCGGCCTATCGGCGGCATCATTGGCGGCCACCTTGGTGACAAGCTCGGCCGCAAGCCCGTCCTCGTGGCGTCACTGATCCTCATGGGCGTCGCCACCTTCCTGATCGGCCTGCTCCCCACCTACAGCCAGGTGGGCTTGCTGGCCCCGGCGCTGCTCGTCTTCGTCCGCATCGTCCAGGGCCTGGCCTTCGGCGCGGAATGGGGCGGCGCCATCCTGATGAGCTACGAGCACGCCCCGTGGAAGGCCAAGGGCAAGTACACCGGCATCGTCCAGGCCGGCTTCCCGGTGGGGCTCCTGCTGGCCAACCTCGTGTTTCTGTTCAGCGTCCAGCTGGGCGGCGAACTGGCCTGGCGCATCCCGTTCCTGGCCAGCATCGTGCTGGTCGTCGTCGGCCTGATCATCCGCTCCAAGGTTCCCGAATCCCCCGTTTTTGACGAGGTCAAGGACAGCGGCACTATCGTGAAGTCCCCGATCGTGGAGGTCATCAAGACCGACTGGCGCAACATCGTCAAGGGCATCGGCCTCCGCATCGCCGAGACTGCGGGCTACGCCGTCTCCATCACCTACATGATTTCCTACCTCCACACGCAGGAGCTGGCGGACAAGTCCCAGACGCTGATCGCCCTCTGCATCGCGTCGGCGGTCGGTATCTTTGCGACCATGGCATGGGCCCGCCTGACGGACCGGGTGGGCCGCCGCCCCCTTTACGTCTGGTCCTGCGCCTTCGCGGCACTGTTCGGCATCCCCATGTTCCTGCTGGTCAACACCGGATTGTTCGTCCTGATCATCGCCACGCTGGTGATCTCCTACGCCGTATGCCAGAACTCCCTCGCCGGCGCCCAGGGCGCCTGGTTCCCGGAACTGTTCCAGGCCAAGACCCGCGCATCGGGAGCCTCGCTGGCCTACCAGATTTCGGCCATGGTCTCCGGGTTCACCCCCTTCATCACCACCCTCCTGTTCGTCAGCTTCGGCTGGATGGGCCCCGCCCTGCTCTTCAGCCTCTACGCCGCAATCGGCCTCTGGGCTGCGATCGCCACCCGGGAAACCTGGGGCAAGCGGGAGCGCCAGCTCGCCGAGGAAGCCAGCAAAAGCACCCCCGAGTCGGTGAACGTCTGATGACAGCAACCGACGCACTGCAGACGGCCGGCCCCACCGCCGGCGAAACCGTAGCCGAGCGGAAAGAGCGGGTCAGCGCCGCCGCCTACCGGATCCGGCATCACGCCCTGAACATGGGCGAGGTCCAGGGCCAGGGCTACGTGGGACAGGCCCTGGGCGCGGCGGACATGCTGGCCGCGGTGTACGCGGACCAGCTCCGGTTCCGCGCGGCGGACCCGCACTGGGCCGCCCGTGACCGGTTCCTGCTCTCCACCGGCCACTACGCGATCGGGCACTACGCGGCACTGGCCGAAGCGGGGATCATCCCGGTTGGTGAACTCGACACCTACGGGTCGGACGATTCCCGGCTGCCGATGTCCGGGATGTCCACCTACACCCCCGGCATGGAGATCTCCGGCGGCTCCCTGGGCCACGGACTGTCCATCGCCGTCGGCATCGCCCTGGGCCTGCGGCACCAGGGCTCCGCGGCACGGGTCTACAACTTCCTCTCCGACGGCGAGCTCGATGAGGGGTCCACCTGGGAGGCCGCGATGGGCGCCCACCACCACCAGCTAGGCAACCTCACCGCGATGGTGGACATCAACGCCCTGCAGGCTGACGGCGAGACCGACACCGTGCTCCGCACCGAGCCCGTCACCCAGAAATGGGAGGCCTTCGGCTGGTACGCCCAGCGCGTGGATGGCAACGACGTCGGCGCGCTGCTCGCAGCGTTCGACAACGCCGCAGCCCAGGCCGCCGTCACCGGGAAGCCCTCGGTGATCCTGTGCGACACGAAGGTGGGCCGCGGCGTGCCGTTGCTGGAAAACCGGGAAAAGGCGCACTTCATGCGCATCGAGGAACACGAATGGCAGACCTGCCGCGAGCAGCTCACCGCCGGCTACGAAGGAAAGGCTTCAGCATGAGCACCACCACCGAGGCCCCCGACACTGCAGCGGCCGCAAAGCCGAAACTGAAGACCTCGGCCATGATCGCGTCCTTCGCGGACCCCGGCCAGAAAACCGCGTCCGCACCGTTCGGGCACGCCCTGGTCAAGGCCGCGCAGGAGAACGACAAGATCGTGGGCCTGACCGCGGACCTGGGCAAGTACACGGACATGCACATCTTCGCCCAGGCCTATCCGGAACGGTTTTTCCAGATGGGCATGGCCGAGCAGCTGCTGTTCGGCGCCGCCGCCGGCCTGGCCGAAACCGGGCTGGTGCCGTTCGCGTCCACGTACTCGGTGTTCGCCGCCCGGCGCGCCTACGATTTCCTCTGCCTGGACGCCGCCGAGCCGAACCTCAACGTCAACATTGTGGGCGGGCTCCCCGGCCTGACCACCGGCTACGGACCGAGCCACCAGGCCACCGAGGACATGGCGATCTTCCGCGGCATGCCCAACCTGACCATCGTGGACCCCTGCGACAGCCTCGACATCGAGCAGGCCGTGCCGCAGCTCGCCGCCAGCGCAGGGCCCAGCTACCTGCGCCTGCTCCGCGGCAACGTCCCCACGGTCCTGGACGAATACGACTACACGTTCGAGCTCGGCAAGGCGAAGGTGCTGCGCGGCGGCAACGACGTCGTGTTCATTTCCTCCGGGCTGATGACCATGCGGGCCCTGCAGGCAGCCAAGGCCCTCGCGGCGCACCACGTGGACGTCGCCGTCGTGCACACCCCCACCATCAAGCCGTTCGACGCCGAGACCGTCCTGGCGGAGATCAACACGGACCGGCTCGCCGTCACCCTGGAGAACCACTCCGTGGTGGGCGGGCTCTTCGAAACCGTCGCGTCCGCCGTCGTCACCGCTGGACTGGGCAAACGGGTAGTCCCCGTCGCGCTGCCGGACGAGTTCCTCGACGCCGGCGCCCTGCCCACCCTCCACGACCGCTACGGACTCACCGTCGACAAAATCGTCGCGAAGGTCCTCGCCGAACTCGGCTAGCCGGTGCAGGGCAGAGGCGCGGCGGAGGGCCACGGCCTGCGCCGCGCCTCTGCCGTAAGATCAACAGTTAACACACCAACGGTTGACAGTGGGTTGTCAACCGGAGCCCGCAATATTGAGGACACATGCCATGGCCGGACTGACAGCACCCTTGCTGGGACTGGAAAAGAAGAGTCTCCGCGAGCAGGCCTTGTCCGCGCTGCGCACCGCCATTACCAGCGGCGAACTCGAACCCGGACGCCACCTGGTGGAGACCGAACTGTCGGACATGCTGCAGATCAGCCGGGGCACCCTGCGCGAGGCCCTGCGCCAGCTGGAGCAGGAAGGCCTCCTCGCGGCCGGTCCGCGGGGCCGGCTCTCGGTGCGCCACCTGGACGCGAAGGAGATCCGGGACATCTTCGCGGTACGGGCCGCGCTCGAGTCACTCGCCGCCCGGACGCTGTGCGAGCTCCCGGACCGGGTGCAGGTCACGTCCTCGCTGCGCTCCGCGATCGGTGCCATGGCCGCCGCGGCAGAAGGGAGCCTGGAGGGCCGGATCGAATCCGACCTTGAGTTCCACCGGACCCTGTGCCGGCTCACCGGCAACGAGACCCTGCTGCACTCGTGGGAGTCCCTCGAAGGTTCAATCCGCATGTCCATCATGTATGCGGGCGTGGAACGCGCTGTCAGCAACATGAGTGTCGACAGGCACTACGACATCGTGCGGGCTATCGAGTCCGGGGACGCCACGCTCGCCCGGCAGACCATCCTGGAGCACATGGACGGCGCCGCAGCGAACCTCGTGGCGTAGGCTCTTGGGTTTCTACGTTCAGTAGTCCACGATCGCGCCGGCGGAGATGTTGACCGTGGCGTCCGTGATGGCACCGGCCTTGTCCGAGGCCACAAAGCAGGCGACGTTGCCGACGTCGGCCAGCGTTGCGGTGCGGTTCAGGTGGGCGGTCCGGGCGATCTCGACGACAATCTCCTCACGCCCCTCCACCTGCCACGGGATGGTTTCGATGATCCCGCCGGACACCAGGGTGACCACACGGATGCCGTTTTTCCCCAGTTCCAGCGCCCACTGCCGGCGCAGCCCTTCCATGGCGTCGAGGGCCACTTTGAACCCGCCGAGCCCGGGCACTGTCTGCGGGCCGGAGCCGCCAAACATCAGCACCACCCCGGAGCGTTGCTTGATCATGTGCGCCGCCGCGGCCCGGGTGGTGAGGAAATGGGTGCGCGTGGCCAGGGTGATGGGCTGGGTGAAGTCGTCGACGTCGATCTCCATGAGCGGCTGCTGGATGTCACCAAAGGAAATGACGTTGAAGGAGATGTCGATCCGCTTGGTTTTCCTGGCCACCCGGTCCACGAAGGCGTCCACCTGTTCCTCATCCAGGGCGTCGACGACGGCGGTCTCCGCCCGGCCGCCCTCCTCCTGGATGTCGCGGGCCACCTTCTCGAGCCGCGACTCGGTGCGCCCGGCGAGGTGGACGAAGGCGCCCTCCGCAGCGAAGGCCCTGGCCACGGCGCCGCCGATCGAGCCGCCCGCACCGTAGATCAGCGCCGTTTTGCCCTCCAACAGGCCGCTTCCCGGCATCTCATTGTTCAGCATGGTCGCCTGCCTCCCGCCGTGGAGTGGTGAATTCCCTCAACTATGTTCTCGCCGCGGGATACTGGCAAGAGGCATGGTCCGGTTGAGCAGACATGGATCAGTTCAGGTGGCCAGGGTTCCGCGCACAATGCTCACGCTGGAGTGCGCGGGGTTGCCGTCCACCGGCTCATCGGACACGTCCACGATCGGGTATTCGGACAGGTCGAGGCCGGCCGGGAGCGCGAACGTGCCGGAGTCCGAGGTCATGACGCCCAGGCTCACCAGACGGGACAGATCCGGTGCGATCAGCCAGACCTCCTGGTACCCGCGGGCTTCGTTCTTGTCCACCTGGACCTCCAGCGTGCGCTGACCGTCCGCGGCTTCGACCACCCGGGCCGAGCCGGTGGCGGAGTGCTGGTCCACGGGGGCGAGCTCGGCCCGGGCCAGGGGCGTCACCGGAGGCTGGTTCTGCTGCACGGACCAGAAGACCCCCGCTGCCAGCAGGGCCGTGGCCGCCGCGGCGGCCAGCCACACGCCGGGTCGGCGGATCCAGCCGGCGCCGCCGCTGCGGTCCTGCTTCCGGCTGTCCCTCTGCTGCCGTTCCTCGGGTGACGGGAAGGGCGCCGGCGCGGAGGCCGGCGTCGGCGGCTGGGGACGCGGCGGCGGAGCGGAACCCGCCGGCGGGGGGCCGAGCGGGTCGGCGGCAACGGCGCTGCCCAGTCCCAGGACACTGTGGATTCCGGCCCAGACGTGCGGGCCGGGCTGCGCCAGTGCGGCGTACTCCGGTCCCGGCCGTGCCGCCACCACGGCCCGGCGGAGGCCCGCAAATTCCGCTGCACAGTCGGCGCAGGAGCGGAGGTGGTCCGCGGCGTCGTCTCCGAGGTCTTCGCCAAGGGCCAGCAAGCTCAGGGACTCCTCGTCAAGATGTTGCACGGTCTACCTCCAATCGGCTTCTGAGCTGGGACAGGCTGCGACGGATGTGGCTTTTGACCGTACCCAGCGGCAAATCCAGTTTTTGTGAAATCTGCGAATGCGTCAGGTCATCGTAGAAGGCGAGCTTCAGGATGGATCCTTGCGGCTCGCCCAGCTTCTCCAGTTCACCGTCGAGCAGCAGGCGGTCGGCCAGTTCCTCCGCTGTTGCATGCCCGCCGGATACTTCCGGGGCCGGGGCGAGCTCGACGGCGGCCAGCACCTTCCGGGTTTCCCGCGTCGATGCCGCCTGGGCATCCGTGACAGCATTCCGGGTGATGCCGACGATCCACGCCGGGAGCCGGGCTTTGGCCGGGTCGAAGGCAGACCGCGAGCGCCACACCCGGATGAACACCTCCTGGGTGACGTCGTCGGCCGCGGAGCTGTCGCGCAGTGCGCGCAGTGCGAGTGTGTGCACCAAGGGCGAGAACTGCCGGTACGCCTCTGCCAGCGCGGTTTCGTCACCGGCCGCGAAGGACTCGTTGAGGCGCGCGTCCCACGCGGAGGAGTCCGTGAAAGGTGCCAAGCCCGGCTCCTTCCCGCTGCTGGAGGCGACGATGAGTGCTGCGTCCTGCATCATGCAGGCACCGCCGTGACAATGACATTGTCGCCGTAGTCCTGCTGTTCGTCCAGCCATCGTCCGCCGCAGGTCACCAGCTTCAGCTGGGGCGGGCCGTCGCGCTGGAAGAGGGACGCGCCGTCGAACGCGTCCTTGGCCATAAGCTCGACGCCGGTCACACGGAAGGTCACGGGCCCGGCACCTTCCCGCTGCACCGTCACCACGGTGCCCGGCGTGAGCGATTTGAGCTGGGAAAAGGGTGCTGAATCGGACGTCGTATCGACGTGCGCCGCGATCACGGCGGTGCCGGCGGCGGCTCCTGGGGCCGGTCCGAACCGGTACCAGCCGGCCTCCTCAAAGGGTTCCGGGATCTCCATCTGCCCGTCCGGACTGACTCCCACTTCCACAATTGGCATGTCGATGGTGGTTCCGTCCACAGTAAGGTTCCGCGGGGCCGGGTCCCGGGGCGTCGGCGCCAGCGGTGCGGCCGGCCGGACCGGGATGGAGGAGCCCCCGGCCGGCGCTGGCTGCTGGGGTTGCGGGGCAACAGTGTTCTGCGTGCTCTGTGTGGCCGGGTCAGGGGCTACGGTGCCTTGCGCTGCGGTGTACTGGGGGGCGGTGCTTTGGGGGGCTGTGCAGCCTGCGACCAGGAGCGCTGTTGCCAGGGCGGTTGATAAGCGTGCCACAGTGCTGCGGGCTGAGCCCTGTGTCCTCCCCCGCAGACCGGTTGCCCGCGGTGCCCGGCCGGGCGGCGCCGTCGTGATCTTCATGCCCTGACCTCCTCCTGTGGACCAACCCAGGGCCCGGCCGCCCGGCGGAATGCCGGGTGGCCGGGCTACCGGTTATTGCCTAGCGGATGCGGCGGAGCGCCGGGCGCCTGCGCGACGCGGCGATCCCGCCGGCCAGGAGCAGGAGAGCCGCGGCCCCGATGCCTGCCGCGGCGGCCGTCTGGCCGCTAAGGCCGGCGCCGGCGTCAGCGGCGCCCGAGCGTGCACCGGGAACACCGGCGGGGGCGGAATGCAGGCCCTCAATGTTCTGCACGGCCAGCTGCAGGTTGTTATCGGCGAGGCTGCCCCAGGCGTACACAATCGTGTGTGTGCCCTCCGCGACCGTCACATCGGCCGGGCCGATCACCGGGTCCGTGGTGCCGGCCGCGGCCACCGAGGCGGAGATGGTGCCGGGATCCAGTGTGAGGGTCTCCTCATTGGGGTTGGTCAGGCCGGAGATGACGGGGGATCCGCCAGCGAGGACGTCGACGGCCGGCGCCGCTGCCGTGTGGCGGACGGTCAGCTTGCCCTTGCCCGGGTCGATCTGCGATACGTCATTGGTGAAGAAGTTGGCGGTCGGCTTGCCCTCGGCGTCGAGGTTGGCGACGGCGGTGTAGTTTCCGCTGGCGGCGAGCGTGACCGTCACCGGTCCGATCACGGGGGCCGAGGCATCTGCGGCGTCGGCGGCTGTGATGGCCAGGTCGTAGTCCCCGGCCGGCAGGGCCAGGGGTCCGGCCAGGGTCCCGGGGGTGAAGTCGTCGAGGGTGCGTTCGCCGTTGACCCAGACATCAACCGTGAGTCCGGGAACGCCATGGAGGACAGACAGTTGGGCGTCTGATTCGGCCGCCTGGGCGGGGCCGGCAAGGGCGAGGGAGGCCGCGATTGCCACGGCGCCTGCGGTGAAAAGGCTGGTACGCATTTACATCTCCTTCAACGGCCCGCCGCGCGGGCGATTTTTGCTGACACCCCTACTACCGGCGGGGTGTGGCATTTGGATGCAAATGCATGAAGAGAGTTTTTTTTGCTGCGGGCAGCGGGACGGCCGGGCGCTTTCCGGGGGCAGCCCGGCCGTCCTGTGCGGCAAGGGTGGTGGCTGGTCCTGCTGGTTCTAGGCGCGCGGCGGGGTGTCCGGACCCGGCTGGGGCGCCGCGCCCGTGCCGGGCTGGGGCGCCGCGCCGGTGCCGGGCTGGGCGTAACCGGGCGGCGGGCTTCCGGGCAGCACCGCGTCGCCGGGACCCGGCGGCGCCAGGGCGGGCCCGGCGGAGACGTCTCCAGGATCCTGCGGGCCCATGTCGAGGTGGAACGGCGGGTACTCGTCACGCATGAGTGCCACATAGGCGCTGACCCGGTAGATCCAGCGGTTCAAGCCCATCAGGAAGTTGAAGAGGCCCCTCGAGTACACGCCGGTGAACAGCAGGATGACCCCGGCGATGAAGACCAGCAGCCCGAACAGGGACATCCCGGTGCCAACCTGCACCCATTCGTCCTCGTGGTACACCCAGGTCTGGGCGGTGCCGGTCAGCAGCGCGATGATCAGCAGGTGGGGAAAGGCCAGCAGCCAGGATTTCACCAGCACCAGGCCGTGGGAGAGCTTCTCCGGGTAGTCGACGTCGAAGTCGGCCGGATAGTCGGTGCGCTCCAGCGTAAAGGGCGGGTAGCGGTCCGTGCCGAGCGCCGCGTAGCAGTAGAACGCCACCCGCCAGCTCCAGCGCAGGACCCCCACGTTGAAATTGAACAGCGAGCGCGGATAGTGACCGGTGAACAGAATGGCAAACCACGCCACGATGGTGACCACGCCGAAGGCAAACCACAGGAAGAAGAGCACGATGAAGTGCGGAATCGCCAGGAACCACTTGACCAGCCACTTCCAGCGGGACAGGTCCGGGTCCAGGTATCCGCTGAGCCGGGCCGGATAAACAACACCCGCGTCCGGCGGGGTTCCGGCCAAAGCGCCCGCCGTATAGGGCCGGGCAGCGACGGCCTGCTGCCCCGGACCGGGCTGGCCGGGGTAGGGCTGGCCGGGGTAGGGCTGGCCGGGGTAGGGCTGGGTGGGCCCAGCCGCGCTGGCGGGTACAGCCGCGCTGGCGGGTACAGCCGGGCTGGCCGGACCTTGGATGCCAGAGCCGGGCGGGCCGTAACCCTGCGCCGGATAGCCGGGCCCGGCTGGCGGCATACCCTGCTGCGCCGGATAGCCGGGCCCGGCCGGCGGTCCGCCCTTGCCGCGGCCCAGCCCTGCGGCCCCGAACACGATCAGGGGCACACCGATGACCAGGAAGAGGATTCCGCCGACCAGGAGGCCGATGAAAACGGGCCACAGGAGGTCGGACCGGGCTCCGGCCCGCAGGTCCACGGCCACCGGCGTGGCGGGCTCGGCATTCATGATGACTACGGCCCACGACCCGGGCCGCAGGTCCCACTGAAGTTCCTGGGTGCCCGGCCCGGTGGCCACCGCGGTCCAGAATCTCTGGTCCGCAGGCGGCGCCGGAACCGCTGTGCCGGGAATATCCCGGTACTGCGCCCGGAACGGCGCGAATCTGACGTCGGCGATTTCGGAGTGGTTGACGCCAGCGAGGTATGCCGACACCTCGGACTGCGGGGCGATCCCGATGAAGATCGCCTGGGCCGGGTCGGCGGCGGAGCCACGGATCAGGATGCTGCCGGGGACCACCACGGGAGCCGTTTCCGGGAAGCTGCGTTCCGTCATGATGTCGAGTTCCGGCGAAGTGAGGGCGTAGGAATCCGCGGTGAAGCGCTCCACGGGGGTGGTGAAGAATCCGTTGTCGCGTTGCTGGTAGTTTGCCCAGCCCACGGCGCCGGCGCCGGCCAGCAGACCCAGGCCAAGGAGTGCGCTGAGCGTGCCCAGCACGAGCATAACCATCCGGCCTGGTCGCATGAGCGCCGTCCTTTCACATGGTCCCGGTCAGGACCTCCGGTTTAACATGGCCGCCGGGTCAGCGTCCCAGCGAGGTCAGAAGGCTCTGGGCCCAGCTTTCGGCCTTCTCGATTTCGCCGTCGCGCAGTGGCCCTTCGCTGCCTTTGACGTAGAACGGCATGGGTTCGGCGATGATGTCCGCGCCGCCGGCCTTGAGCGCATGGGATATCTTCTTCGCGGCGTCGCCGTGGATGAACATCCGGACGCGGGTGTCGAACGCCGCGGCGTTCACGCCCTTAAGGGTTCCGCTGCCCAGGGAGGCAAGCAGCGTGGTGATTTTCGGCGTCGGGCGCCAGCCGTTGATGGGGCTGCCCACCACCAGGAGGTCCCCCGCCGCGAGTGCCTCCGATTTGAACTCGCCCACGGGGACGGGCGTCGCCTCGAGCCCGTCGAGCGAGCCGGCGATCGCTTCGGCGACGGACTTGGTGTTGCAGTAGGCCGAATCGTAGACAACCACAGCTTTCACGCCGTGATCACCACCTTGAGCGCTTTAGTTTCCGCGGCCCGGGCGAAGGTGTCGTACGCCTCCAGGAACTGGTCGAAGCTGAAGTGGTGGGTTGCGAATTTCTCCGCTGGCACCTTGTTCTGGGCCACGAGCTTGAGCAGCATCGGAGTGGTGTTCGCATTCACCAGGCCCATGCTGATGTTGATGTTCTGGATCCAGAGGTTCTCCACATGCAGCTCAACGGACTTGCCATGCACACCCACGTTGGCCACGTTGCCGCCGGGGCGCACCACCTCCGTGCACATGCTGAAGGTCGCCGGGATGCCGACCGCCTCGATGGCCACGTCCACGCCCTGCCCGTCGGTCAGCGCCAGCACCTGGTCCTTCCAGTCGGCGTCGCTGGAGAGGACGACGTCGGTGGCGCCGAACTCGCGTGATTTCTCCAGCCGGTTCGCGTCAAGGTCGACGGCGATGATGGTGGCGGCGCCGTAGAGGCCGGCCGTGGCGATCGCGGCGAGACCCACCGGGCCTGCACCCACGACGGCGACGGTGTCTCCGGGCTTGACGCGGCCGTACTGCACCCCGATCTCGAACCCGGTAGGGAGAATGTCGGAGAGCATCACGGCCCGTTCGTCGGGAACGCCCTCGGGCAGGAGGTGAAGCGAATTCTCGGCGTACGGGACGCGGACATACTCGGCCTGGGTGCCGTCAATCAGGTGGCCGAAGACCCAGCCGATGCCGGAGGCCCCCTCGTCGCCCATGCAGTGCGAGTACAGCCCGGTTTTGCAGTTGGCGCAGTGTCCGCAGGACTTGATGCAGGAGATGATGACGCGGTCGCCCACTTTCAGGCTGGTCACCGAGGAGCCGACTTCGGTGATGGTCCCGACGCCTTCATGGCCCAGGATCCGCCCCTTCGTCACAGCGGGAACATCCCCTTTAAGGATGTGGAGATCCGTCCCGCAGATAGTGGTGGTGTCCACTTTGACGATCGCGTCGCTGGGGTTTTGGATCTTCGGGTCGGGGACATCCGTCCAGGATTTCTCTCCGGGACCGCCGTAGACGAGGGCTTTCATGCGTTCTCCTTGATTCTGAGGATGGTCGGCGGGTCCACGATCCGCAGCCGGCACGGCGTCACGGAGGCGTCGATGCCGGAGGACATAATGGACTGGCGGGCGTGCTCGTGGAGTTCTTCGACGGCGTCCGCTGTTACGCGGGCGTGGGTGAGGTCCACCACGATTTCATAACCGGGCAGTTTGGCGGCCACCCGCCGGCACACGACGTAGAGGGCGCGGATGTTGGCGGGCGTGACAACTCCCCGGACGTCCACCCGGGCCAGCTCCGCCAGGGCGTCGATGCGGATGAGCACTTTGATCTTGGGCTCACCATGTGAGGGATGGGCGTAGTAGGCGCTGCTCCGGGCTCCGTGGTGTCTGTGGGTCACGGGGCATCAGAGCTCCCGTGGTGCCCGAGGGTGGGCTGCGGAGTGTACAAATCGCTGTGGACAGTCATGTTGGCTGCGGTCTCCCGCCCTGATCCCGCAGACACGGGCCAGCGCAGGATGCCCTTTTCCTTCCCCAAGGTTCGAGCGAGACCGTACATCTGTTCAAACAGGCGATTCATCCCCCAATGGCGTGCAGGAACCGCCCCAGAATTCAGCTTGGACGGTGCGCGTTGCCGGGGCAAGGGGCGAAAGTCCCGGGTCGGCTGCCGGCTGCTGCCCCGGCGCGTCCGGATTGGTGCTGCGGCTGCCGGCCCCTAGCCTGTTTTCCATGCCTGCGATTCCTGCCGCTCCTGCGAACCACCTCCAGCTCGCCTCCGTACGGCTGCCCGGCGGCACTGCGCTGTACGACGTATACGTGGTCGACGGCGTGGTGGCGCGGGTCGCGACGGCGGGCCCGGCAGCGCCGGGCGCACAGGTGGTGGACCTTGACGGCCGGTACCTCATTCCGGGGTTGTGGGATGAGCATGTCCACATGACGCAGTGGGCCCTCGCCGCCAACCGGATCGATCTCGCCGGCGCAAAATCTGCGGGTGAGGCAGCCGACGTCGTACGTTCCCATGTGGCGGGCCGCGCCCGCGGCGACGGACTGACAGTGGTGGGTGTCGGCTTCCGGGACGCCGTCTGGGCCGATGTTCCCAGCCTGGCGCTGCTCGACGGCGCCACCAGCGGCGTGCCGACGGCGCTGCTGAGCCATGACCTGCACTGTGTATGGCTCAACAGCGCGGCCGCTTCGCGTTATGGCGTGTCGGTGGACCCCTCCGGGCTGCTGCGCGAGGAGCCGGCCTTTGCGCTGACCCGTGAGCTGGGAAAACTCCCGGACGCCGTGGTGGACGCCTGGGTACTGGAGTCCGCGCGGGCGGCTGCCGCCCGCGGGATCGTGGGGATTGTCGATTTCGAAATGACGTGGAACCGCGACGTATGGCTGCGTCGCGTGGCTGGCGGCTTCGACGCCGTCCGGGTGGACGCAGGGGTGTACCCGCAGGACCTGGACCGGGCCGTTGCGGCCGGCATGCGGACCGGTCAGGAGCTCGACGGCGGGGCCGGGCTGCTGCGGGTGGGTCCGCTCAAAGTGCTGATCGACGGTTCGCTGAACACCCGCACGGCGTATTGCGTGGACCCTTATCCGCATGGCGGCCGGGGCCTGCTCACTGTCAGCGAGGCGGATCTGCTGGAGCTGCTGCTCCGGGCCCGGGAGTCCGCCTTCGTGCCGGCGGTGCATGCGATCGGCGATGCCGCCAACGCGGTGGCGCTGGATGCGTTCGCGGCGGCTGGGATCTCCGGCAGGATTGAGCATGCCCAGTTTGTCCGCAGCGAGGACTTCGCGCGTTTCGGCCAGCTGGGCCTGACCGCCAGCGTCCAGCCAGCCCATGCCCTGGACGACCGCGATGCCGCCGATTCCAACTGGGCCGGCCGCACGGACCGGGCGTTCCCGCTGCGGTCGCTGCTGGCGGCCGGTGCGACGCTGGCGCTGGGCTCCGATGCGCCCGTGGCGCCGCTGGAGCCGTGGACCGCGATGTCGGCGGCCACCACCCGCTCGCGTCAGGACGGGCGCGCGCCCTGGCATCCGGAGCAGGCCCTCACCCGGCAGGAAGCCTTGACGGCGTCAACGCGTGGGCGGGGCACAGTCAGGGCGGGGGATCCGGCGGACCTGGCCGTGCTCGACGCCGACCCGCTGGCAGTTTCGGACGCTGGGTTCGCGGCGATGCCGGTGGCCGCCACGCTGGTGGCTGGGCGGTTTACGTTCCGGGGCGGGCTCTAAGCCCGCTTTAGCTGCCCTTGATCCGCGCTTGGACAAGGTTGGCATACGGCAGCCTGCCGTACTCCTCCACGAACGCGGCGTGGTAGCTGGCCTCGGCCGCGTTCAGCTGCTCGACGGGCAGCTCATTCCACGCGATGACCAGCTGGTTGGCGGCGGCGAGCTGCCAGATGAGCCGGCCGTCCCACTGGCCGGGTGGCTTGCCCTGGCCGAAGTCAACGAATTCCTGGATCTGGCGCCGGAGGCCGCGGTTGCCCTTGCTGCCGGGTCCGGCCTTGCCCACGTAAAGGACGTCGGCGCCGTCGACCCATTCGGCGGCGAGCACATCCTGCTTCAGGGTGGGATCTTTCTTTTTGAAGATGCCGGCGGTGCTCCTGGCCAGGAACTGCGGCCGGAAACCCTCGGGCTGGAGCACGGCGAAAATCCCGGGCTTCTGCGGGATCCGGTTGATCTCCAGGTCCCGGAGCGTCCGGAATCCGGTGAACCCGTCCTGCTTCAGAGTCTGTCTGGTGATCTGCATGGGTTCCTTGGATCGTGCGGGGCGTTCCTACAGAGTGTACGGAAGCGCCGGTTCCGGCGGCCGCGAAGAATGTCGGAGGTGCCCGATAGTTTGAATCCATGAACGGCGAGCAGAGGCCCGGCGGGGTTTCAGAAGCAGCTACAACAGACATCACGGCCACTGGCCGGCCCGGAGACGAGGGCGCCGCCAGTGACAGTTTCGACCGTGAGAGTGCCGCGTTGATTGCTGAGATCCGGGAAATCGAGGACGAGAAGTCTGCGATGTCTGCTCGTCAGGCCCGTCTGTCCGTCGCTTTCGATCTGGCCCAGCGCCGGAAACAGGCCGCCGCGGGGGTTCCGGCGGACCAGCTCGGCGCCGGGGTCGCGGCGCAGATCGCCCTGGCCCGGCGCGAGTCCCCCGCCAAAGGCGGACGGCTCCTTGGCCTCGCGAAAGCCCTGGTCACCGAGATGCCCCGCACCCTGGCGGCGCTGGAGGCCGGGCAGCTCAACGAATGGCGCGCCACCCTCCTCGTGAAGGAAACCGCCACCCTGTCCGCGGCGGACCGGGCCGCCGTCGACGAGGAACTCGCCGCCGACACCGGAACATTCGACGGCGCCGGGGACCGGCAAATCATCGCCGCCGCGCGGGCCGCTGCCTACCGCCGGGACCCGCGCACCGTCACCCAGCGCGCCGCCCACGCCGCCACCGAACGGACCGTGACCCTCCGCCCGGCCCCGGACACCATGTGCTACCTCACCGCCCTGCTCCCCGCCTCCGCCGGCGTCGCCGTGTACGCCGCCCTGACCCGGCACGCCGACACCGCCCGCGCCGCCGGAGACCCCAGAACCCGCGGCCAGCTCAAAGCCGACGCCCTCGTCCAACAAACCACCGGCGCCCCCGGCGGGATCACCGGCATCGAAATCCAGCTCGTCATGACCGACCGCACCCTCCTCCAGGCAGACGCCGAACCCGCCCGCCTCCCCGGCTACGGCATCGTCCCCGCCGGCTGGGCCCGGGAACTGCTCACAAGTGGCGGAACCGCACCGGAACCGGATACAGGTGCCAACACCGGCACCGACCCCCGCGAGGACCTGCGCATCTGGCTCCGAAGGCTCTATACCGCACCCGGCACCGGGGATCTGGTCGCACTCGACTCCCGCGCAAGGATTTTCCCGCCCGGACTCCGCCGCTTCATCACCGCCCGGGACGCCACCTGCCGCACGCCCTACTGCGACGCGCCCATCAGGCACCTGGACCACATCAACCCCTGGCACGACGGCGGCGAAACCACCGCCGCCAACGGCGCCGGGCTCTGCGAAGCCTGCAACCACACCAAAGAAACCCCCGGCTGGCGGGTCCAACCCCGCCCCGGCCCCAGACACACCCTCCAAATCCAGACCCCCACCGGCCACACCTACCACTCCACCGCACCACCCCTCCCCGGCACCCCGTACGCCGAATCAATGCTGCCCGGCACTCGACACACCGGCCCCGAGCTGCCCGGGTCGCCACCGGCCGAGAAGCCACTAACCGGCGTTCCTCGCTCCGGCCCATCCGTGCCCATACCCGGCACCGGAGACACCAGTCTTCACAGCCGCAAGCTCCGGCACCGCGCCAAAGCCCGCAT
The DNA here is from genome assembly GCF_052245515.1 of Pseudarthrobacter sp. 1C304. NCBI lineage: Bacteria > Bacillati > Actinomycetota > Actinomycetes > Micrococcales > Micrococcaceae > Pseudarthrobacter > Pseudarthrobacter sp. 1C304. The sequence continues at coordinate 48,084 of NZ_JBQQCH010000001.1, forward strand.
GCTGGGCAGATCCAGAAAAGGGGAAAACCAACCATTGGTATCGGTACTGGCCAGACCTGGTCTGGACTGCTGAGCTGGCCGATCTCACCGAACTACGGCACAGGCACAGAACTACGGCCATCACCGGACCCCCGTCCCGGCCGAGCGCTACCTACCGAACCACTTCTCCGGCAGGGCCACATCGGCTTCCAAGGTGTAGTTGCCGGCGGAGTGGCCAAGCGCCAGCCGATAGCTGCCGCCGGCGGTGTGCCATTGCCCGCGCTCCGTGTCGAAGGAGGCCAGCAGCCTCGGATCAACATCCAGCGTGACGGTCCGTGATTCGCCGGGCTCGAGGTCCACCCGTTCAAAGCCGAGCAGGCGCATCCGGGGACCGGAAGGTTCCTCAAGAAGATAGAGCTGCGGAACGTCGGCGCCGCGCCGCTGGCCCGCATTGGTGACGGTGAACTCGGCTCGCACCACGCCCCGGTGCGTCACGGCCAGGTCTGCGTACCCGAAGCGGGTGTAGCTGAGGCCGTGGCCGAACGCGAAGAGCGGCCGGTGCCCCGTCCTGGCGAACCAGCGGTAACCGACGTCGGATCCCTCGTTGTAGTTGATGGTCGTCGGGGTCCCCCACGGCGTGCCGAGGCCCGGCAGTTCCGGCCGGGGTGTTTGGTCCAGGCCGGCAGGGAAGGTCAGCGGGAGTTTCCCGGAAGGGTTGACGGCACCGGTGAGGATTTCCGCGATGGCCCGCCCGCCGCACTGGCCGGGGTACCAGGCCGCCAGGACGGCCCGGACCTTCGGAAGCCACGGCATCGCGACGGGATTTCCGGTCTCGAGGACCACCACGGTGGCCGGGTTGGCGTCCGCGACGGCCTCGATCACCGCATCCTGGCCCCAGGGCAGGGACAGGTCCGCATTGTCGTAGCCTTCACCCTCCAGACGGATGCCAAAGACAACGGCCACCTCGCAGCGCCGGGCCAGCAGCGCCGCCTCGGCCGGGCTCATCCCGGGGTCGTATTCAAGCGCGGCACCGGGCAGCAACTTCTGCAGTTCCGCCAGCGGCGAGGACGGCAGAAGGTAGAGGTTCCGCATGCCGCCCATGATGCCCGGGCCGCCAATGGTGTGGACTTCGGCATAGCCGCCGGGCGGCACCACGGCACTCGATCCGGCGCCGATCGGAACTCCCAGCTGGGCGTGTCCTCCAATCACCGCGATCCTCAAGGGCGCGCCCCCAGCAGACGGCGGCTGCAGCGGAAGCACGCCGTCGTTCTTCAGTAATACGATCCCCTGCCGCGCCGTCTCGAGCGCGATGTCGGCGTGGGCGGCCGGGTCGACGTCGGGCGTTTCCTCCCAGCGGTCGATACCGACGTCGAAGATGGCGTAGAGAATGCGCCGCACCATCTCGGAGAGGCGTTCCTTGGGGAATTCCCCTGCGGCGTAGGCGTCGCGCAGTGGTGCGGTGAATGGCTCCTTGCCCCACATCATGACGTCGATCTGCGCGCCGGATTCCTGGTCCTGGCCCTGCAGCGCGAAGTCCCAGCTCGGCGTCGCGCCCCAGTCGGACATCACCCATCCGTGGAAGCCCCAGGCGCCTTTCAGGATGTCCTGAAGCAGGGTCCTGTTGCCGCCGGAATAGGTGCCGTTGACCTTGTTGTAGCCCGTCATGACCGAGCCGGGCCGGGCACGCTCGATGGCGATTTCAAACGCAAGCAGGTCGGATTCCCGGTGCGCGGCGGGATCGATAACGGCGTCCAGCCAATGCCGGTTGGTTTCGTTGCAGTTAAGGGAGAAGTGCTTGACCGTGGAGATGACCTGTTCGCCCTGGATGCCTTTCACCGACTCCGCGCCGAGCACTCCGGTGAGCCAGGGGTCCTCGGACAGGTACTCGAAGTTCCGGCCGTTGCGCGGGTCGCGGTGCAGGTTGAGGCCGCCGGCCAGTTGGACGTTGAGTCCTTTGCTGCGGGCCTCCCGGCCCACCAGGTGCCCGGACCTGCGGGCGAGTTCGGGATTGAACGTGGCACCCAGGGCAATCGACGCCGGGAGCGCGGTGGCGGTGTCGCCCTCCCGGTAGCCGGGGTTGGTGACGCCCAGACTCGCATCGCTCATCAGCAGCGCGGGGATGCCCAGCCGCGGGATGCCGGGCGTGTAGCCGGCACTCATCGGGACACCGTCGGGGATGCGCGGATCCTTTTCCTTGAGGACCTCGTTGGTGCCCATGACGCTGATGAGAAGCGAGAAACGCTCGTCGTCCGTCAGCTGGGCTTCGACGGCCCGGGCCCGTTCCATCGCTTCAGAGTTCACGCCTGGCCTGCCTTCGGAGTCAACCCGCGTGCGTTGGGCGCCGCGCCGGGTGGGGGACCTGCGGTTTGGTTCCATCTTGCCCTTGGCCCGTGGGAGGAGCTATGGGTTGGGTCAGCATCGTGCTCGGCCGAAGGCGATGGGTCACACGCCCGCCGAGCGCGCCTGGACCAGGTTGGCGAACGGTAGCCGGCCGTAATGGCAGCGGAATTCAGCGTGATACTTGGCTTCCGCCTCGTTGACTTCCGCAGCCGGCAGGACCTTCCACGCGATGAGAAGGGACTGCGAGTCGGCCAACTGCCAGATCAGCCGTCCGCCCCAGTGCCCGACGGGCCTACCGCGGCCGAAGTCCATAAACTCTTGAATGCGCTTACGGAGCCCGCGGGCGCTGCTCGTTCCTGCGCCTGCCTTGCCGACGTACAGGACATCTGCGCCGTCGACCCATTCAGCGGCCAGCGCGTCCAGCAGGATCGTAGGATTTTTCCTTTTGAACCATCCGCCGACGCTCTCTTCCAAAAAGGCACGCTGGCGCCCTTCAGGATGAAGAACCGCATAAATGCCAGGTTCCCTCGGGACTTCGCCCAAGTCGAGCTCCTCGAAGGTCTTAAAGCCGGCAAATCCTTCAGACCTAAGAAACAGTTCATTCATGGCGTCCCCTACTTACTCAGCAGCGTGGCTAGGTACGGCTCTCCGACCACGGGAATCCCGTAACTCCGGGCCTTTTTAGCTTTGCCCGACAAACTATCCGGGTCGGCCGCTACCAAAAGTTTCACCGCTTTGGTGATCGCTGGATGCGGTACAAAGCCGGCAGCTCGGAGATCAGACTCAATGTCGCTCCGATCCCGCGACATGTCCCCGGTGAGCACCACCTTATCGCCGACCGAGAGGAGCAACGACTGGACTGCGGCACCGGTCTCCGCATCTTGCCCTGCGACAGGTCCAGCGAGCCCGCGGGTTATGGAATCCTGACTGATGTCGAGCAGACCACCGACGATCCGGAGATCAGCCTCCTCCTCGGCAGTAACAACTCCGTCTTCCCATGCTGCGGCGAGCATGGCAATCATGTACTTGATGTGGAGATCTTCAGCATCGCTTCGACCGATCCCCAGGGAATCGGCGAGCGTCACGAGCCCGTCTGCCTCGGACACGGAAATCTGCCGGTCCATGAGGGCGCGGTCGAGCATGCCCAAGTAAGCATTGTGCTCGTCCGGGCCGGCAACCTCGGGCAAGCGGTTCACCAATCGTTCCAGAAAATGTGGCTGCGGATCCGGCGCCGAGCGGCGGAGGGCCGGTTGCTGGCGCTTCGGCTCAACGGCCGGCCATGAGGCAAAGTAGGCCCGGTCCAGAGCGCTGAACCACTCGGGGTTTTCAGTGTCCATCCGGAGATAGTTGCTCAGTACATGAGCGGCGGCCTCAGCGTCATCCCCAGCGCTGTGCGCGGTCACTAGGTTAAGTCCGAAACTGTCGCAGCAGTCTTTCAAGGAGCGGCCAGCCCCGGGGAGATAACGTCGGGCAAGTTTCATCGTGCATAGACAATCGTGGACCTCGAACGGCAGCTCCAGGCCGGCGCGCCCCAGTTCATGCGAGACGAACCTGTAGTCGAAGTGAACGTTGTGAGCAACAAGCACGCGCCCCGCGAGCAGATCCATCACATCGTGCGCAATGTCTTCGAAAAGAGGGGCGTGCAGGATGTCTGCGGCGCGGATCCCGTGGATGCGCTGCGGGCCCAGATCACGCTGGGGATTGACCAGCGTCTCCCATCGGTTGCTGACTGTGCCGTCCGGTTCCACGCGCACGACGGCGATCTCGGCAATGCGGTGGCTCCCCGGGAACAGCCCTGTCGTCTCTACGTCAACAACGGCGAATCCTGCGTTCATCTGTTCCCCCAATAGAAGTGGTAGCTTGGCCGATTGTTTCGGATCTTCCAGTGCACCGATTGGCGCCGCGCGAGCCTATTGATCACCACCGACACTTTGGGTCACTGCCGGAATACCACGGGCCGTTCACGTCGTACACGTCAGGAGTGCTGCCTGCGGTAACTGATATCGCCGCTCCGGGGGACAAGCTCGCGCACCGCGATGCCCGGGCAACACAAAGCCTGCAGGTACCTTCGCGATCTCGCTATGAGCTGGCCCGGACAATTGAATGTCCTGAACGACCCGAGCAAATCTGACGGCTACCTGCAGGCGCTTTAAGCGTACGCCCGGGCGGCGGACATGGGTAGGGCAAAGGTCCCGGTTTCCGGCACCTTTGCCCTTTCGCGGACCTGCCGCACCGGGCCCCGGTCAGGGCGTTGCCCGGCGCAGGGTCAGGTACGAGCCCACACCGAGCGCTCCGCAGACAAACGCGGTCCAGCCGCTGACGCTCAGGGGCGTCTGGGCCGCAAACCAGGCACCCACCTGCGGCCACCAGCCCTGCCAGCCAGCGAGCGCCATCAGCCCCACCACCACTACCGCGATGATGCTCCAGGCCACCAGCATCCCCGTGGCCCGCCAGCGCTTGTACACGGTGGCAAACCAGAAACCGGTCATGTAGAGGGCCAGCATCACGAGGAAATTGAACAGGATCTGGACGGCTGCCGGGCTCTCCGCCGCCCAGCCCAGGAAGTACAGCTGCCCGTTCTGGCCCCAGCCGTTGGTCGCCAGTTCCACGCGGCCCAGCACAAAGTAGAGCAGGCTGATGCCGAGGGCCACGACGGCGAACAGCCCCGTGCTGCCGATGAAGAACGTGCGGCGGCTGACACTCATGGCCTGCGAAAAGGGGAAGGTGTAGGTCAGCGACTGGATGCCGAGCGCCAGAAAGTACCAGACCACGGACTGCGCGGCTCCGGAGACTCGGGAGCCCTCGCCGCTCGGAAGTATGAGCCAGATGGCATATGTCAGGGCGAAGCTGCCGGCGATGATCAGCGCCGGGATCCCCAGGAATGTCCACTTGTTGATCAGCTGCATGCGGGCGACACTCACGGCGCGATTCATGGCGCCACCTCCACTTCTGACGGTTCCGTTACTGTGCGGGGTTCGACGTCGGCCTGGCCGGCCGCCGCCGTCGTCTTCCGGACCACCAGCTGCTGCAGGGATACCGGGGACAGTTCCAGGCCCAGTTCGGCGGCCCGGGCACGGTCAGCGGAGCCGAGGCGGGCCTCGATGGTCACGGACGCCAGCGATCCCAGCCGTTCCCGGTGCAGCACCGTGCGCCCGGCGGTGAACGCGGCTGCGTTCGTTTCCTCGCCCGTGACGGTGACGGCCGACCCGCGGATGTTCTCGGCGTCGTCGTCCAGAATGATCCGCCCCCGATCGATCAGGAGGACGTGCTCGAGCAGGTTGGCCACCTCGTCGATGAGGTGGGAGGAGAGGATGATGGTGCGCGGGTGGCGTGAGTAGTCCTCGACCAGCCGGTCATAGAAGATCTGCCGGGCGACGGCGTCGAGCCCCAGGTACGGCTCATCGAAAAAGGTCAGCTCGGCACGCGCCGCGAGTCCGATCACGACGCCGACCGCGGACAACTGACCACGCGAGAGCTTCTTGATGCGGCGCTTGAGCGGCAGGGTGAATTCCTCCACGAGGCGGTCGGCGAAGCCCTGGTCCCAGTTCGCGAAGAACAGTGACGCCGCCTTGAACGCCTGCGCGGGCGTGAAGTCCTCGGGGTACTTCTGCGATTCCCTGATGAAGCACATCCGCGACAGGACGGCGTCGTTCTCGTAGGGGTGCTGGCCGAAGACCCGGACGCTGCCGGACGTCTCAGGGTCCTGGGCGGTGAGAATGGACATCAGTGTGGTCTTGCCGGCACCGTTCCGTCCCAGCAGGCCGTAGATTTTGCCGCCGTCGATGCGGAGGGTGACTCCGTCAACGGCCTTCGTGTCTTTGTAGCGTTTGGTGACGCCCGTCAGTTCAATGACCGGCGGCTGCGTTCGTGCATTCACCGTCCCGCGCTCCTTTCCGTTAGTACGGGATCTGAGTTACTGCGGCTGATCATGTCGGCCAGCGCGTCGGCGCTGATGCCGAGCCTGCGCGCTTCCCGGGTGAGCGGCTGGACGAAGTCATGGAAAAACTCTTCCCGCCGCCGTTCCAGCAACCGGGTCCGTGCTCCTGTGGCCACGAACATGCCGATCCCCCTTTTCTTGTAAAGAATTCCCTCGTCGACGAGTTTGTTGATCCCCTTCGCCGCAGTGGCGGGGTTGATCCGGTAGAACGCGGCGAACTCGTTGGTGGACGGCGCCTGGGCCTCTTCCGCCAGGGCGCCGGCGACGATGTCGCCCTCAATCAGTTCTGCGATCTGAAGAAAGATCGGACGGGAATCGTCAAGCACTGCGCGCCGCCCTTTCGTGGAAAGCCGGACAATCCGGCCCGTTGGTTCATTACTCATGTAGCTAACCACATAAGCCACCCGCCCGCAAGGGCCGGCACCGGGACCCCGCGCCGGCATCCGGCGCCGAAAAACACCGCTCCGGCCGGAAGCGTAGAGTGGAACAAGACGCCTGATTCTGGACGCCAAGCGCTGAGGGAGAAATCGTGACGATTGACTGGGACGAGAAGAAGACGCTGCTGCAGGAACCGAACATCGCCGCCGTGACGCAGCTTTGCGACGAATTGATGGAAAAGAAGCCGGGGTCGGTTGTCCCGTACATTGATCCCGTCCACGACGAGGACGAATGCCGGATCGTCAGCCTGCACATCGCCCCGGGCAAGGGCTGCGAGTCGGGTTTTGTTTCCCACTTCAACGAGGACGAGGCCGCCCGCCGGGCCACCTCGATCTACGAGGCGGTGGAGCTTGACCCGCGCTATGTCATGCCGTGGAACGCCTACCCCTGGGTTCGCGACGCCGACCTTCCCTCCGCCCTGAACGTCCAGGAGAAGACCGACGGCCTGCGGCCCTTCCGCCAGTTCCTCAAGATCAATAAGCGGGTGTCCGCCATCATCGCCCACGGCGCCGACGCCCACTCTTTCCTGACACTCTTCGAGAAGACCTACCACTCCTCGCTGAAGAACCGCGGCGTCAAGATCTACAAGGCCACAGCCCTGGGCGGCCGCGCTTTCGCCGTCTCCCCCGCCAAGCAGGAGGAGCTCCTGGGCAAGAACGTCGAGGTCTACAAGGACGCCATGCAGCGGGCAGGCATCCAGCACCTCTGACCTGATACCCACGCAGCGCGACGGCGGCTGACCGGCCGCCGTCGTCCGCTGCGGATTGGTGCGGCCCCCCGTAGGGTCCAACGGCCCTGCCCAACCCCTGCTGTCCTTGGTGAGCTTGGAGCGGAGCCCGGACGGCCGCGTCCCCAGGGAGGCTCGCTCCCGAAAGGACCCGCGATGGGACGGTTGGACGGCAAAGTGGCTCTGGTCAGCGGCGGCGCGCGGGGCATCGGCGCCGCCATCGCGGGGCGGTTCCTCGAAGAAGGGGCCAACGTCGTCGCCGGGGATGTCCTGGACGAGGACGGCCGGCAGCTGGCTGCCCAGCTCGGGGACGGAGTCCGCTACGTCCACCTCGACGTGACCAGGCCCGCTGACTGGGATGCGGCGGTGAGCGAGGCCGTCTCGACTTTCGGCAGCCTCAGCATCCTGGTCAACAATGCCGGCATTGTGAACTTCGGCCGGATTGACGAGTTTCCGCACGAGGACTGGGCCCGGATCATCGATGTGAACCTCACCGGCGTCTTCAACGGCATCAAGGCGGCGGCCCCGGCCATGGCCCAGGCAGGCACCGCCTCCATCATCAACGTCTCCTCGATCGCCGGCCTCCGCGGCTACGAGAACCTCTCCGGCTACACGGCGTCGAAGTTCGGCGTCCGGGGCCTGACAAAAAGCGCCGCGCTGGACCTCGGCGGCTCCGGGATCCGGGTGAATTCGGTGCACCCCGGCGTCATCGAAACGCCCATGACCGCCGGCATGACCTTCGACACCGGACATGTCCCCCTGCACCGGACCGGACAACCCACGGAGATCGCGGACCTGGCGGTGTACCTGGCAGCCGACGAGTCCTCGTTTGTCACAGGTGCCGAGTTCGTAATCGACGGCGGCGAGACGGCCGGCTCCGTTGCGCCACCTTCCGACTGACACCGCCTGACACGAAAGCGAAATCCCATGTCCCAGAATCCCGGCTCAAAACTGGCCATTGTCGGCGCCGGCAGCGTGGGCTCGTCCCTCGCCTACGCGGCCCTGATCCGCGGCTCCGCAAGCAATGTCGCACTCTTTGACGTCAACGCCGCCAAGGCCGAAGCCGAGGTTCTCGACCTCGCGCACGGAACCCAGTTCTCCGCCGCAGCGGCCACCGTGACGGGCGGCGGGGACATCGCCGCGACGGAAGGGGCCGACGTCGTCGTCATCACCGCCGGGGCGAAACAGGCGCCGGGCCAGACGCGCCTGGACCTCGCCGGCACCAACGTCCGCATTCTCGAACAGCTCATGCCGCAGCTGCTCAAGCACGCACCGGACGCCGTCTACGTGCTGGTGACCAACCCCTGCGACGTGCTGACCGTTGCTGCGCAGAAGATCTCCGGACTGCCGCCGTCGCGCATTTTCTCCTCCGGCACGGTGCTCGACACGTCGCGGCTGCGCTGGCTGCTGGCGCACAGGGCCGGAGTCTCCCTCACCAGCGTGCACGCCAGCATGGTGGGCGAGCACGGCGACACCGAGTTCCCGGTGTGGTCCGGCGCGACGATCGGCCCGGTCCCCATCCGCAACTGGACGGTGGACGGAGAACGCGTCTTCACGCCCGAATACCTCGCCGACACCGCGCGGGAAGTGACGCAGGCGGCCTACAAAGTAATCGCCGGCAAAGGCGCCACGAACTACGCGATCGGCCTCTCCGGCGCACGCATCGTGGAGGCGCTGCTGCGCGGTGAAAACGCGGTGCTGCCGGTTTCCACCGTGCTGGACGGACAGTACGGAATCACCGGCATCGCGCTGTCCCTCCCCAGCATCGTGGGGCACGGCGGTGTCCGCGCAGTGCTGGATACCCCCATGGACGACGGCGAACTCGCCTCCCTGCACCACTCCGCCGAGACGCTGCGGGAGAGCCTGGCGACGCTGGGAATCTAGACCGTCCGCGGCGCCTCGGCGTCAGCGAAAGCAGGCACCACGGCCACGGATCCGACGTGCGGCAGGGCCCGTCGGATTTCCCGCTCCAGGTTGGCCGTCACCGAGGCGAGCTCAACCAGGTGGGCATCCGTGGGGATCGGCACCGTGATTTCGACCTGCAGCCGGTGGCCGGACCAGCGCAGCCGCGCGGTGCCGCCGGCCCGTGAGTGTTCCGCAATGAGGTCCTCGACGCGCTTCGTCAGTTCCGGGTCGACGCCGTCCATGAGCCGCCGACCGACGTCACGCATGGTGCCCCAGAGCAGCACGCCAATGGCCGCGGAAATCAGGAGGCCCACGATCGGGTCCGCCAGCGGGAAGCCCAGCCAGATGCCGACGACGCCGGCGACGACGGCGAGCGACGTGAACCCGTCCGTCCGGGCATGGACGCCGTCGGCCACCAGCGCGGCGGAACCGATCCGCCGTCCGACCCGGATCCGGTACATCGCCACGAGTTCGTTGCCGGCGAAGCCCACCACGCCAGCGGCCAGCACCCAGCCGAGGTTGTTGACCGGCTGGGGTTCGAAGAAGCGGCGGATGGATTCGATGGCGGCGACGACTGCCGACAGCGCAATCATGGCGACGATGAAGAGCCCTGCGAGGTCCTCGGCCCGGCCGTAGCCGTGGGTGTAGGTCCGCGTTGCCCTGCGGCGGCCCAGCAGGAAAGCGATCCACAGCGGCACTGCCGTCAGCGCGTCGGAAAAGTTGTGCACGGTGTCCGCCAGAAGCGCCACGGAGCCGCTGACCAGCACAATCACCAGTTGGAACGCGGCTGTTGCGCCGAGGCCCAGCAACGAGACTTTGACCGCGCGAATCCCTTGCACACTGGCCTCGAGGGCCTCATCGATGGAATCCGCGGCGTCATGCGAGTGCGGAACGAAGACGGACTGGAACCAGCCCCTCAGGCCCTTCGCATGGGTGTGGGGGTGCGCGTGACTGTGGGGGTGCGCGTGTCCGTCGTCGCCGTGGTCATGCGGGCCATGGTGGTGGTGGCTGGTGTCCTGCCCGTCGCCGTGGTCATGCGGGCCATGGTGGTGGTGGCTGGTGTCCTGCCCGTCGCCGTGGTCATGCTGCTCCACGGACTCCGCCGGGCGGTTCATGCGCCGTGCCGCGGGGCCGTACCGAGCGCGTGCTCCGCCTGATGGATTGCATCCAGAACGAGCTGGCTGGCGTGGCTGTCCCGCAGCCGGTAATACACCCTGGTGCCTTCCTGCCGGGTGGCCACCATGCCGCCGAGCCGCATCTTGGCCAGGTGCTGCGACACAGCGGCGGCCGGTTTCCCCACTTTCTCAGCAAGCGCGTTGACCGTCAGCTCACCGTCCCCGAGCGCCAGGATCAGCCGGACCCGGGTGGCATCGGCCAGCAGTGCAAACACCTCGACAGCCAACTCCACGTGCGGGCTGTCGGTCCCAATCTGCATATCTGCATTCATATGCAGATAATGCCACACTTTCCTTACTGCGGCTGTTTTCCGTCCCGCGCCCGGAACACAGCTCCGGTGGCGGGCGTTGACTACAGGTACCCTTGGGAATTCTGGAAACTGCCCCGGACCACAATCACGCGGAAGGAGGGCGCCTCATGCCCGCTGCCACTGCAGCCCGTCCCGCCGTCCTGCTCCGCCACGCCTTCCTGCTGGCCGGGGTCCTGGCCGTCATCCTGGGATTCCTGGGCATGCATGTCCTCGCCAGCCCCCACGTGACGCATGCCCCCGCCGCAGCCGGCGGTGAAGGCAGCCATGCCGCCGAGCACGGCACCACCAGCTCCACCGGCCATGCCGGGCACGGTGCCAGCCCAGCCGGCCTCCATCCGGCCCCGGCGGCAGACGGCTGCACGGAGCAGCCGGGCGCGCACGTCGACTGCACACCGTCGCCGGCGGGCGCTGCCTTGAGCGCCCCGCAGCCGGGGGCCACGCTGGTGACCGCCTGGCCTCCTGCGGCGGAACACACGGGCCTCCTCCCCCGCTCCACGTATTCTCCCGGGACACCCACACCCGGCGACCTGTCCATCAGCCGGACGTAAGACTGGACATGTGCCGTGAAGCCACCGGCACATCACCCGCTCCGGCGCAGGCCGCCGCCCGGTGGCCCCTGCGCGCCATCCCCGGACTCCACCCAAAGGACGCGATTTTCCATGAACAGAATCCTGACCATTTCCGCCGCTGCCCTGGCCACTGCGATTGCCCTGGCAGGCTGCTCCGCCAGTTCTGACAGCAGCATGCCCGGCATGAACCACAGCACGGGCCAGTCAATGCCCGGCTCCAGCGCCGCCCCTGAAGCGGCAGACCACAACGGCTCGGACACCATGTTTGCCCAGGCCATGATTCCGCACCACGCCCAGGCCGTGGAGATGAGCGACATCATCCTTAAGAAGCAGGGCATCGATGCCAGGGTCACCGCGCTGGCAACGCAGATCAAAGCGGCCCAGGCGCCCGAGATCGAGAAGATGACCGGCTGGCTCACCGCTTGGAACGAAGCCACCCAGGCACCCGGGGGCCACTCCATGACCGGCATGATGAGCGGCGAGGATCTCAGCAAGCTCGACGCCGCGGAGGGCACCGAGGCCGCGAAGCTCTTCCTGAGCCAGATGATTGCGCACCACGAGGGCGCCGTCGAGATGGCGAACGCAGAGGTCCGCTCCGGCAAAAACGCCGAGGCCATCCAGCTGGGCAAGGACATTGCGGCCTCCCAGACGGACGAGATCCAGAAAATGAAGGACCTGCTCGCAGGGCTCTAGACAAACACCAGAGATGCACAATGGCGGCGGCCCCCACCCCGGGGTCGCCGTCACACTTGACACGCCGATGTGACCCCTGCCATATTCAAAGGGTGAACCTGTCAGACAGCCAGACAGCAGGACAGCCTCTCGCCCGTCTCAGCGCGGCCGAAGCAGTCTTCAATGTCCTCCGCTCCGAAATCGAATCCGGCAAGCTGGGCATCGGCGCCAAGCTGAGCTCCGAGGCCAGCCTTGCCCAGCAGTACGGCGTGAGCCGCTCCGTGGTCCGGGAGGCGTTGCGGTCCTGCACCGCCCTGGGGCTGACCGTCACGAGGACCGGGCGGGGCACGTTCGTGGTCGCCGACCACGTGGCCAAGGACCTGGTCCTCGGCCAGTACGCTGCCCGCGACCTCACCGAGGCGCGCCCCCACATCGAGGTTCCTGCCGCCGGACTGGCAGCAGAACGCCGCTCGCCCGAGGAACTTGACACCATGCGGGACATCGTCGCCGCGATGACAACCGAGGACGACCCCGAAGTGTGGGTGGGCCTGGACTCAAGCTTTCACGCGCTGATCGCTCGGGCCAGCCGGAACAAGGTGTTCGAAAACGTCGTCGCGGATATCCGGGAGGCCCTGGCCCACCAGTCCGAGACCCTGAACATGGTGGCGGACCGCCAGCGCGCCTCCGACGAGGAGCACCGGCGCATCCTGGCCGCCATCGAGGCTGGCGACGCGGCAACGGCGCGCATCGCCATGAGCCAGCACCTGCACGCCGTGGGTGTTGCCCTCGACTCGATCCTCAACACGTGAGCGCAGGCGCCTCAGCCCGCGCCAACAAGAGCAGACTCAGCAGCAGCCTGACCAGTAGCCACCACCGCCAAAGGACGCAATGATTCCTCCTTCCCTCACGCGCCTCCCCACCCCGCTGGCCCCGGAGACGCTCCCGCAGCACACCCCGCTCGCGGTCCAGACCCGCGACGGACTGGTCGAGAGCGTCCATTACGGCTCGGCAATCGCCACTGCAGCGGACGGCCGGACCCTTCTGGCAGCTGGCGAGCCCCTCGCCCCGTTCTACCCGCGCTCCGCCCTCAAGCCCCTGCAGGCCGTCGCCATGGTCCGTGCCGGCCTGGACCTCCCGGACGAACTCCTGGCCCTCGCGTCCGCCAGCCACTCCGGGGGTGCCGCCCACCGCGACGGTGCGCTGCGCATCCTGGAATTGCACGGGCTGACTCCGGAAGACCTCGAAAACAGCACCGACCTCCCCTATGGCGTCCGTGAGCGCGAGGAATGGCTAAGCGGCGGCGGGCATACCACCCAACTGGCGCAGAACTGCTCCGGCAAGCACGCCGCAATGGCGGCCACCTGCGTCATCAATGGCTGGCCAGTCCTGGGACATCTGGACCCGGCACACCCGCTCCAGCAGCTCGTGGCCCGGACCATAGCGGACCTGACAGGCGAGGACCCGGAGCGCATGTCCACCGATGGCTGCGGAACTCCGCTCTTCGCACTGAGCCTGCATGGCATGGCCCGCGCGTTCGGCCGGCTGGCCTCGGCCACGGGACCCGGCAGCGCGGAAGCCGCCGTCGCCGGCGCCATGCGGCGTCACCCGGAGATGGTGGCGGGCGAGGACCGGGATGTCACCGAGCTGATGCTCCTGGTCCCCGGCCTCCTGGCAAAGGACGGCTTCGAGGGCGTCCAGCTGGTGGGCCTGCCCGACGGCCGCGCCGTCGCAGTGAAAATTGCCGACGGCGGGGACCGCGCGAGGATGCCCGTCACCGTGCGCATCCTGGCCGCCCTCGGCGTCGACACTTCTCCGCTGGCGCGCATCGCCTCGGCACCCGTGCTGGGCGGCGGCCGGCCGGTCGGGCTGCTGCAGGCCGCCGACTTCCTCCCATCTCCCGAAACCTGCAACGCCCCCGAAGCCCCGTAAGGACCGCCATGACCCCGCTCGACGAACGCGCAGACTTCCGCTCCGAACACGACCTCCTGGGCGACCGGGACGTCCCCGCCGACGCCTACTGGGGTGTGCACACCCTGCGCGCCGTGGAGAACTTCCCCATCACGGGCCAGCCGCTGTCCTCCAACATGTACCTGGTCCGCGGACTGGCCGCCGTAAAGCTGGCCGCCGCCCGCACCAACCACGAGCTCGGCCTGCTCGATGCCGAGCGCGCCCGGGCCATCGAGGACGCCTGCGCCGACATCCTGAACGGCAAACTCAGCGAGCAGTTCGTGGTGGACGTCATCCAGGGCGGTGCCGGGACTTCGTCGAACATGAACGCCAACGAGGTGATCGCCAACCGTGCCCTGGAAATCCTCGGCCACCCGAAAGGCGACTACTCCCGGCTGCACCCCAACGACCACGTCAACCTCAGCCAGTCCACGAACGACGTCTACCCCACCGCGGTCAAGCTCGGCACGATCTTCGCCGCCCGGGAACTGCTCCATGCCCTCGGGGAGCTCGAGGACGCCTTCGCCGCCAAGGCGCTGGAATTCCGCACGGTGGTGAAGATGGGCCGCACCCAACTGCAGGACGCCGTCCCCATGACCCTCGGCCAGGAGTTCGGCACCTACGCCGTCACCATCGGCGAGGACCGGCTCCGCCTGGCCGAAGCCGACCTGCTCATCCACGAAATCAACCTCGGCGCCACAGCCATCGGCACCGGGCTCAACGCCCCGGCAGGGTACGCCGGGGCCGCCTGCCGGCACCTCGCCGACATCACCGGCCTGCCGCTCGTCACCGCGGTCGACCTGATCGAGGCCACCCAGGACGTTGGCGCCTTCGTGCACCTTTCCGGCGTGCTCAAGCGCGTCGCCGTGAAACTGTCCAAGATCTGCAACGACCTCCGGCTGCTCTCCTCCGGCCCGCGCGCCGGCTTCGGGGAAATCAACCTCCCCGCCGTGCAGTCCGGTTCCTCGATCATGCCGGGCAAGATCAACCCCGTCATTCCCGAAGTGGTCAGCCAAGTGGCCTATGAGGTGATCGGCAACGACGTGACCATCACCATGGCGGCCGAGGCCGGGCAGCTCCAGCTCAACGCCTTCGAACCCATCATTGTCCACAGCCTTCACAAGAGCATCTCCCACCTGGAAGCCGCCTGCCGCACCCTTACGGCCCGCTGCGTCCGCGGCATCACCGCCAACACCGAGCACCTCCGCCTCACGGTGGAACAGTCAATCGGACTCGTCACCGCACTCAACCCGCACCTGGGCTATGCCACGGCCACGGCCATCGCGCAGGAAGCCCTTGCCACCGGCAAGGGCGTCGCGGAACTCGTACTCGAACACGGACTGCTCACCGCCGAGCAGCTCGCCGACCTCCTCAGCCCGCAGCGCCTGGCCAACCTGAGCAAATAGCGCACCCTCGAACCCCGAAGGACCCTCATGACTTATCCCGAAACTGCCCGCGCCCAAAAACAAGCGACCCAACAGCAGCCCGCCATCTCCGACCACACCATTCCCGCGCATGCCCATGCCTCCGAGGCGGCGCTGCATGCCGAGGACCAGGGTTACCACAAGGGTCTGAAACCCCGGCAGGTGCAGATGATCGCGATCGGCGGGGCGATCGGCACCGGCCTGTTCATGGGCGCCGGCGGCCGTCTCGCCGCGGCCGGCCCGGCCCTGGTTATCAGCTATGCCGTGTGCGGGTTTTTCGCCTTCATGATCCTGCGCGCCCTCGGCGAACTCGTGATGCACCGGCCGTCGTCGGGCTCGTTTGTCTCCTACGCCCGCGAATTCTTCGGCGAGAAGGCCGCCTTTGTCACGGGCTGGCTGTACTGGCTGAACTGGGCCATGACGGCGATCGTGGACATCACCGCCGTCGCGCTGTACATGAACTTCTTCAAGAAGTACTGGGCGCCGATCGCGGACGTACCGCAGTGGGCGTGGGCGCTGGCCGCCCTGATCCTGGTCCTGGGCCTCAACCTCGTCAGCGTAAAGGTGTTCGGCGAGCTCGAATTCTGGTTCGCGCTGATCAAGGTCGTGGCGCTCACGTCCTTCCTGATCGTAGGCATCTACTTCGTCATCTTTGGCACCCCCGTCGCCGGCCAGGAGGTGGGCTTCAGCCTGATCGCGGACAACGGCGGCATGTTCCCCAACGGTCTGCTGCCCGCAGTCGTGGTGATGCAGGGTGTCGTGTTCGCCTACGCCTCGATCGAGCTGATCGGCACCGCTGCCGGCGAGACGGAAAACCCGGAAAAAATCATGCCGCGGGCCATCAACACGGTAATAGTCCGTATTGCGGTGTTCTACGTCGGCTCGCTCGTACTGCTCTCGCTGCTGCTCCCCTTTAGCTCCTACAAGGCCGGCGAAAGCCCGTTCGTGACGTTCTTCGGTTCCATCGGCGTCGAGGGCGTGGACGCCATCATGAACCTCGTGGTCCTGACCGCGGCATTGTCCTCGCTTAACGCCGGCCTGTACTCCACCGGCCGGATCATGCGGTCCATGTCCATGTCAGGTTCCGCGCCGAAGTTTGCCGGTCGGATGAACAAGTCCGGTGTTCCGTACGGCGGCATCGCCCTCACCGCCGGCGTGGCCGGCCTTGGAGTCATCCTCAACGCACTGGTCCCGGCCGAGGCCTTCGAGATCGTCCTGAACGTCGCATCGCTGGGCATCATCTGCACCTGGGCCATGATCGTCCTGTGCCAAATGCAGCTTGCCCGGCTCGCAGCCCGCGGGGAACTGCTCCGGCCCGCTTTCCGCATGCCCGGCGCTCCCGTTACGGGCTGGATCACGTTGGCCTTCCTTTTGGCGGTACTGATCCTCATGGCGTTCGACTCGCCCGTGGGAACGTGGACCATCGCGTCCATCGTGGTGATCGTGCCGCTCCTGATGCTCGGCTGGCGTCTCTGCCGGCACCGCATCCTGGAAATCGCAGCCGTCCGCGACGGGTTCACCGGGCCCTATCCGCTCGTGGCGGCCCGCTCCGTGCGTGGCACGGAAGCATCCGACGGCGGAAATCCGGAGTAGCCTTCCGGCATGCCGCCCTCCCCGTAACGCAGCGTCCCGGCACCCTCTCGCGGATGCGGTTCGCATATGCTCAGCAGACAGCTTCACACTGGCTCAGCGACGAACCATCCGGGAGACACTTCATGACCAACTGGCGCATCAGGGATTTCCACTCGGCCGATCTTGACGGCATCCTGCACCTTTGGGAAACCCTCAAAGCCTCGAATGTCGAGCCGGTCTACGCGCTGTCCGAGGTGCTGGCCTCCTGCGAAAAAGACCACGCCGTCGTCGCGGTGCAGGGCGACCAGGTGGTGGGTGCCGCCGTCGGCCGCGCCGCCCACGACCAGGGCTGGATCGTTTTCCTGGCCACGCTCCCGGAATACCGCGGCCGCGGCATCGGAACCTCGCTGCTTGCCGCCGTCGAGAACCGGATGGCGCCGCACGGGCTGAACAAGCTGTCCGCCCTGATGCCGGAATCCGAGACCCGGGTGGAGGCGTTCCTGGGCCGCGGCTTTGTGCTGAAGAAGAACCTCCGCTACTTCGAGCGGACGATTCCCGTGCAGCGCCAGGAGCTTGAGCCCCTCAGCCTGCTGGGCGGCCGGATCCTGGCCCGCGATCTTTGGGAAAACGTCGCCGGCATGCGCAATGAGAAGGAGCTGCTGGAACGCCGGCTGGTCCTGCCCCTGGCCGAAGCCGACCTCGCCGACGAGTACGGCGTGGTGCCGCCGCGCGCCGTGGTCCTTTTCGGCCCCCCAGGCACCGGCAAGACAACGTTCGCGAAGGCGATTGCGTCGCGGCTCGAGTGGCCGTTCGTGGAGGTCTTCCCTTCCCGGCTGGCCTCCGACCCGCAGGGACTGGCGGGTGCCCTGCGTGAGACGTTCCTGGAGATCGCCGAGCTGGAACACGCCGTGGTGTTCATCGACGAGGTGGAAGAGATCGCCGCCCAGCGGTCCGGCGAACCGCCGTCGCCGCTGCAGGGCGTCACCAACGAGCTCCTGAAGATCATCCCGGCCTTCCGCGAGCAGCCGGGCCGCCTGCTGGTCTGCGCCACCAACTTCATCCGCGCCCTGGACTCGGCGTTCCTGCGCCACGGCCGTTTCGACTACGTCATCCCCATCGGCCTGCCCGACCGCCAGGCCCGGGAGGCCATGTGGCAGCGGTTCATCCCCTCCACTGTTGTGGACGACGTGGACGTGGAACTGCTGGTGGACCGCACCGAGGGGTTCTCCCCGGCGGACATCGAATACGCGGCCCGGAGCGCGTCCCAGCGGGCCCTGGAAAAAGCGGTGTACGACGACGGCGGGCTGGCTTCCAGCGGCAACGCCTCCGTCCGCGAAGCCGTCCGGAAGGGCCCCGCGACGCAGGATTACCTCGACGCGATTGCGGAGACCCGCACCACGGTGAGCGACGAGGTCCACCAGCAGTTCCTCGAGGACATCGACGCCCTGGGCCGGGTCTAGCCCTTCGGGGCCTCGTCGTAGGAGAGGTTCTCGTAGTCGGTGTCGTCCGCCTCGTCGAGCCGGTCGTCGAGTTCCTCCAGTAGCCACGGGTTGATCCGGGCCAGGATTTTCCGGGTCTCCTCCACCGGCACCGCGGCGTAGAGCACCGGGCGGGCCTCGTTGTAGCGCGTGACGGGCGGTTTGTCCGGCCACTTCTCGGCCAGTGCCTTGACCCGCTCCGGCAGGGAATTGTGGGCGTTGTCGGCGATCTTCACCAGCGTGGCGTCGTGGTCCTCGGCGATGTAGCGGATGCCGGCCTGGTAGTCGTCCGGGTTCTCATGAAAGCGCTTGGTGACGCGCTCTATGATGTCCACGGCGCGCTCGGAGACGCCCATGTCCAGCAGGGCCTGCCGGGTCATGGGGGTGTCCTCGGCGATGTCGTGCAGATAACCGGCAATCCGGATGTCGTCGTCGAAGTCCGCCAGGGCGTCCCCGACGGCGATCACATGCTCGCGGTAGGGCCGCTTGAGCTTGTCCTTCTGCCGGTTGTGGGCCACCTCGGCGAGGACCTTCGCCGTTTCGACGGTAAATCTCGGCTGCGGGCTGCCCGCTTCGGTCAACTCTGGTTCTGGCATGGTTCCAGCCTACGCGCCGGGCCCGCCCATCCCGGGCCATATCCACGGGTCCCGCGGCAGCTTGGCGGGGTCAAAGACGGCGAGTGCGTGCTCCAGCCGGCCCGCGGGCAATCCGAGGGACGCCAGCAGCCTGTCCCGTATCTGATCCACAGAGACGCCGACGGCGGCGAGGTCGGTGAGCGTGACCGCCCCGTCACGCTTGGCCAGGCGGGCGCCGCCGGCATTCAGCACCAGCGGCACATGCGCATATTCCGGAACAGGCATATTCAGGAGCGAGGCCAGATAGGCCTGCCGGGGCGTGGAGGGCAGCAGGTCGTCGCCACGGACCACCTGGTCAATTCCCTGGGCGGCGTCGTCCACCACCACGGCGAGGTTGTACGCCGTCACGCCGTCGTTGCGGCGCAGCACAAAGTCATCCACCACACCCGTGTAGCTCCCGTGCAGCACATCCTGCACCTCCGCCTCGGTGACGGCCGCCCGGAGCCGGACCGCCGCGGGCCGGACCGCCCGCTTCGCCTCCCGAACAGCAGCGGACAGGTCCCGGCACGTCCCGGGGTAGGCCCCCTGCGGGGCATGCGGGGCGGAGGGGGCTTCCTGGATCTCGCGGCGCGTGCAGTAGCACTCGTACGTGAGGCCCGCCGCGGACAGCCGGGAGATCGCCTCCGCGTAGAGCGGCCCACGGTCGGTCTGGCGGATTACGCCGCCGTCCCAGGTGATGCCGATGGCGGCGAGGTCCCGGAGCTGCCCGGCCTCCGCGCCGGCCCGGGCACGGTCCAGGTCCTCCACGCGCATCAGGAACCGCCGGCCGGTGGACCGGGCGAAGAGCCAGGCAAGGATGGCCGTGCGGAGGTTGCCGACGTGGAGTTCGCCGGAGGGGCTGGGGGCGAAGCGGCCGGCGGAAGTCATGGCACCAGCCTATGCGCAGCGGGCCCGGCGCCCCCTAACAACACCAGAGCCCCTCAGCTACCGATGACTTCGGAAAATCCGACGTCGGTGGCTCAGGGGCTCTTGCGGAATGACGATGATGTGAACAAGAGTCAATCAGCGGGCGGGTTCCTTGCGGGAAGCCTCATCCAAGCTCCGGGTGGTGTGCCGGGGTGCTTGTAGCCTGTTCAGGATCGGCGGTGGCCTGTTCCTTTGTTGCTACCATTTCAGCAGAAGCCATACAGTAGGCGCAACGGACTCGGGTTACGCTGGTCAATCTGATCAAGTCGGACCACACCGAAGCGCAGGGAGTAGTCACATTGCAGGAACTTGACCCGACGGACCGGCGGATCCTCCTCGCCCTGGACGAAGATCCCCGGCTGCCGATCATGGTGCTGGCGCAGAAGCTCGGCCTGGCGCGCGGCACGGTGCAGTCGCGGCTTGAGCGGATGAGTCTGTCGGGCGCCCTGCGGGCCAACAGCAGCCGGGTTCTCCCTGCGGCGCTGGGCCGGGGCGTGGCGGCGTCGGTCAGCGCCGAGCTGGATCAGAGCCACTTGAACGAGGCGATCGCCGCACTGCGGAACATCCCCGAGGTCCTCGAATGCCACGCTCCGGCCGGCGAGACCGACTTGCTGATCCGCGTGGTGGCGAAGAGCCCGGATGACCTCTACCGGGTCTCGGAGGAAATCCGCCTGTGCCCCGGGATCGTGCGGACCTCCACCAGCATGTTCCTGCGGGAAGTCATCCCGTACCGGACCACAGGGCTGCTGGGCGCCTGAGCCTGCGGCCGGCACCTACACCGGCGGGCCGGTGTTGGTCTTGAGGTTCTTCATGACGAGGGTCGACGTGAGGCGCTCGACGCCGGGCAGGGAGGACAGTTCGGCGTCGTAGAAGCGCTGGTAGGCGGGGAGGTCCTCGGCGATGACCTTCAGCAGGTAGTCGGGGGAGCCGAACAGCCGCTGCGCTTCGACGATATTCGGATTGTCCGCAACGCGGTTCTCGAAAATCTCCATGGTGGCGCGGTCGACCTGGCGCAGGGTCACGAACACTATCGCTTCGAACCCGAGCCCGACGGCGGCGGGATCGATGTCCGCCCGGTAGCCGCGGATGACGCCGGTGGCCTCCAGGTCCCGGAGCCGCCGGTGGCAGGGTGCCACCGTCAGGCCCACCTTGGCGGCGAGCGCCGTGGCCGTCATCCGGCCGTCCTCTTTGAGGTAGCGCAAAATAGTTCTGTCCAAGTGATCAACCACGCAATTATTTTACCCGGTACCGGCTTTTTCGCGCGAAAAGAGGGAACACTTACGGCGCAATATTTTCTAGGCTTTTCCTGTAGCCGAGCGTCAGGAGACCGCCGTGAATCCCCAGCTGTTTTTCGCCTTTCTCGTGGTGGCCGGCGCTCTGGCCTGCACCCCCGGGGTGGACTGGGCGTATTCCATCACTGCCGGGCTGAAGCAACGCAGCTTCGTGCCCGCGGTGGCGGGGCTCTGCGGCGGCTATGTGCTTCACACGGTGCTGCTGGTGGCGGGCCTGGCGGCACTGCTGACCGGGGTTCCCGGAGTGCTGGGCTGGCTGACGGTGGCCGGGGCGTTCTACCTGCTGTGGCTCGGGCTCACCACCATCCGCTCCTGGCGGGGCGCCAGCTTCGGCAGCGTGGAGGTAGCAGTGCCGGCGAACCAGCTCCGGACCTTCCTGCAGGGCGTCGGCACCAGCGGCATCAACCCGAAGGGCCTGTTGTTCTACGTTGCCCTGGTGCCGCAGTTCGTCAGCCCGGAGGCGCCGCTGCCGGTGCCGGTGCAGTCAGGCCTTTTCGGCCTGACGTTCGTCCTGCTGGTCGCCGTGGTTTACACGTGCGTGGCGCTGCTGGCACGCAAACTGCTGCAATCCAGGCCGGGAGCGGCACGAAAGGTAACGCTCGCCAGCGGCATCATCATGGTAGCCCTCGGTGCCGTCCTGCTGTCCGAGCAGGTGCTGCCCTTTGTGGGCCACGCCCTCAACCGCGCGTAAAGCCGCGGGTCACTTGCGGGGCATGTACCACTCGGTGAAAGCCGTGGCCCGGCCGTCCCCCGTGAGCTGGATGATCCAGAGATTGTCGTAGCTGCGGCTGTCGTCGCTGTAGTCGGTGCGGCCCTGCACAAAGGCCCTCCCGCCGTCGACCCCCAGAAGCTGCCACTCGAACGTCCAGTCCCCCGGCGCATCACCGGCCGCGATCCAGCGTTCCACAATCTGCTCGCGCCCCGTCCACGGCTCGGGATCATCCGGCCTGGTGGCGTAGACGGCGTCTTCGGTGAACAGCGCCCTGATATCCTCCGGCTGGTTCGATGTCCAGGCTGCGATGTAGTGCTGCATCCAGCGCGCTGCCGCGTCTCTCATCCCTCGTTTTTACTCCCTGCTTCCGCGCGCCCGCAAGTGTGATGGGCCCGGAACGGGGCGAGTTCGCCCAAGGTTCACTCGTCGTCGGCCCTGCCGTATTCGCGGTCCCAGAGCTCGTGCAGTTCCGCGTCCTTCCGTAAGGTTCTGACCGTCTGCAGTTCGGAGGGCTGGGGGTGCTGCCATTCGCGCCGGTTCAGGGCCTTCCGCCCGTTGTCCAGCAGCAGGAGCGCCCGGTCCGTCAGCGCGTCACTGCGGAGGGTGAAGTCCGTCTTCCGCCGGCGCAGGACCTCCTGCAGGGCGGCCCGGGCGGCCGCATTGGCACCCATCCTCCGCAGCGAGCGTGCCCGGACCAGGAGCAGCGCGGCGGAGAGGTCGTCCCCGTTGAGCAACCCTTCAGTGTCCGCCACCACCTCCACATCCCGCCCCAGCGAGGCGGCCAGTGAGCAGCGGGCCAGCGCCATGGGCAGCGACGGCGGCAGGCCGTTGAGCGCCGCGAGGGCCGCCTCGCTCTGGCCGGTTTCACGGAGCGCGTGCGAGAGCGCCAGGAACACCGCCTCCTCGCTGAACAGCACCGGAACCTCCACCCGCTCGGCCACAGCCACCCTGGTGACCACGCGGGACAGGTAGGTGTACGCGTACCGGTTCGCGTCGTCGTCGTTCTTGGTCAGCAGGCCGCGCTGGAGGAGTTCGGAGGCGCGCAGGTGGCCGCCCTGGTCATAGCTCAGCAGCCCGGCCATGAGGTAGCAGAGCCCGGCCCACCCGGGGTGGGCATGTGCCACGGCGATCAGCCGGTCCGGGTCGGAGCTGCCGAAAATGGCGGCGTGGACCACCTTCGCCGCCTTGCCCGGCGCCCGGCCGAGCCGGGGCGCCCCGCCCTCCACCGGCAAGGTCCCGCGGGTCCGGCCCGCCAGGACACCGGTCACCATCCCGCCGACGCCGTCGGCCAGGCCGCGGGCGGGCGTCCGGATGACCGGGCGGCGGAACGGCGTGAGGTCGCGGTGGTCGCGGTACAGGGCCGGGCGGGGAGCGGGTTCTCCCGGTGCGAAGCTCATGCTTCCATGCTAATAGGCGCAGGCGGACCGGGGGCAGACTAGGACGCGGCCGCGACCCAGACGCCGATCACCCAGGTGCTCCCGGCCAGGCAGGCGAGCCCGAACTCGACGATCATGCCCAGGCCCGTGGCCTTCAGCGCGGCCCAGCTGGATGTCACTGCGGTGCCCAAAACCCGGGTGCGGTGGAGTTCGCTCAGCAGCAGGCCGGCGGCGAACCCCACGAACAGGCCCACCACCGGAATGATGAACATCCCCACGACGCCGAACACCAGGCCCACCACCACCGAACGGCCGGGGATGCTGTGCTGCTTGAGCTTCCGGCCGGTCAGCACCGCGCTGGCGGCCATCCCGGCGGCCACGAACACCATGCCGATTCCGAACACCACCCAGCCGGTGGTCGCGGCGCCTCCCCAGATGGCCCACGCCAGCAGGCTCAACCCGATCAGGATGCTGCCGGGAAGCACGGGGATGACGGTGCCGGCCACGCCGACCAGGATGGCGAGGCCGCACAGGACCGTCACAACAGTCTCGGGATTCATCGCCCCAGTCTATGGAACATCGACGGCGGCGCCGCATCCCCCCAAGGGTGCGCCGCCGCCGTCGTGTGAACAGGAGCGGCTACTCGGCTTCAACCGCCGCGGCGACGGCGGCGGATACCGCCGATGCCACCCGCGGGTCCAGCGGGCTGGGGACGATGTAGTCGGCGGACAGGTCCTCGGCGGCCAGGTCGGCGATGGCGCGGGCCGCGGCCAGCTTCATTGCCGGCGTGATCCGGCGGGCGCCGGCGTCGAGGGCTCCGCGGAAGATCCCCGGGAAGGCAAGGACGTTGTTGATCTGGTTCGGGAAGTCGCTGCGGCCCGTGGCGACGACGGCCGCATACCGCTGTGCCACCTCCGGCAGGACTTCGGGATCCGGGTTGGACAGGGCGAACACGATCGCGTCCGGGCTCATGAGCTTGAGGTGCTCCTCGGCCAGCTTGGACGACGAGACGCCAATGAACACGTCGGCATCCTGCAGGGCCTCGGCGGGGCCGCCGGAGACGCCCCGGGGGTTGCCGCTCGCGGCCAGCTCGGCCTTCTTGCTGGCGGGGTCGGCGGCGATGTCCGCACGCTCGCGGTTGAGGACACCGCGGGAGTCCAGCAGCACGACGTCGGTGATCCCGGCGGTGAGCAGCATCTGGGCGACGGCGATTCCGGCCGCGCCGGCGCCCGAGACCACCACGCGCAGTGTCTCCAGCCCGCGCCCGGTCACCTTGGCCGCGCCGGTCAGGGCGGCGAGGACCACGACGGCGGTGCCGTGCTGGTCATCGTGCATCACGGGGCAGTCCAGCGCCTCGATGAGCTTGTCCTCGAGTTCGAAGCAGCGCGGCGCCGAGACGTCCTCGAGGTTGACGGCGCCGAAGCTGGGGCGCAGCCGGACCAGGGTTTCCACGATCTCGTCCACGTTGGTGGTGTTGAGGACCAGCGGGATGGAGTCGAGCTCGCCGAAGGCCTTGAACAGGGCAGATTTGCCCTCCATGACGGGCAGTGAGGCGCTGGCTCCGATGTTGCCGAGGCCCAGCACTGCGGTGCCGTCGCTGACCACCACAACGAGGCGCTGGGCCCAGGTGAGGGTCTTGGCGAGCTCCGGGTCGGCGGCGATGGCGCGGCTGACCTGGGCAACGCCCGGCGTGTAGGCGATGGAGAGGTCCCGCTTGGTGGCGAGCGGGACGGTGCCGGAGATGGAGAGCTTGCCGCCCTCGTGGGAGGCGAAAATTTCCTCGTCGCCGATCACCTCTACGGGCTCGGCGGCGGAAGTGGCGTCGGTAGGGGTCATCGTTTCAATGGACACGTCGTTGTCTCCTGGGGCTCACCGTGGGCGTACGGCTCATGGAAGCTCAAGCACAGGGATGCTCAAGATGGTCTGGGGGAACGCCGGCAGGCCCGTGGTGGTGGGTCTGCGGTGGCGCTCCGGTAGTGCAGGCGGCGGGGCCGCTCCGGTGTTGCAATAGTAAACAGCGGGAGGCGGGCCTCAGGTCCGCCGCGACACAGTCGAAGCGCTGGTGAAACGTTTATTCAGGCTATTTGGTGGGCCGGATCGCCAAAAACAGCCAATTACTGCCCAATAAAATCCGTCTGTGGTCTAGGCCAGTTACGCGGCGCGGCCGCTGCATGTCAGCAGCACGCAGGCTTTTTTGAGGTCTTCCTCGGCCTCGAACAGGGAGAGCCGGCGGCAGCGGACAGACTGGACCAGTCCGGTGACGGTCAGCAGCAGCACCCGGGAGACGGCGGCGTCGCCGCTGGCGGCGGTGACGGCCTTCTCCGCCGCGGCATCGATCTCGCGGAGCAGCTTCGTGGTGTCGGTGCCCTTGGCGTAGACGGCCTTGTTTAGGCACTGCTCGACCGCAGGCTGCATGAGGCGCATGTGGAAGATTTCCATCACGACGCCGGCCAGAGAGTGCGCCGGGACGCCCACCCCGGCTTTCCCAGCGGGCGGGGCCGCTGAGCCGGCTGTGTGAAGTTCCGTGAGCTGCTTGCGGTAGAGGGCCAGCATCAGCTGGGTGGCGGAGGGAAAGTAGCGGTACAGGGTGCCCAGCGGAACATCGGCCTTGGCAGCAACTTCAGACAGGACCACGGAGTCCAGGCCCTTCCGGGCGAATCCGGCCGCCACGTCGAGGATCCGGGTGTAGCGGAGCCGCTGCCGGGGCAGGGTGGGCGGCGGGGCCATGGGTGGAAGTTCTGAGTGAAATTCAGGCATCAGTGGCGTTCCGGGGTCGGTTTTCTCGGCAGGCGGACATGCTCCCCACAGCCCTGCCGCGGCAATTCCCGTCCACTATACGCCACGTCACAGGTCCGTTTCCGGGGTCCGGCGGCACCCGGACACCGGGGGCTGCGCGGGCCGAACGAGCGTCCCCGGTTAGTCGACGCCCTTGATTTTGACCACGAAGAGGGCCCCCAGCAGGCCGATCACCGCCGCCGCGGTGTACAGCGACACGTAGCCGCCCCACAGGGTCACAAACGGGAGGGCGATGAGCGGCGCCAGCACCTGGGGCAGGGAGTTGGCGATGTTGATGACCCCCAGGTCCCGGCCGCGGCTCAGCGCCGTCGGGAGCACCTGGGTGATGAGGGCAAAGTCCACCGCCAGGTAGCAGCCGAAACCGATTCCCAGCACCGACGCCCCCAGCAGGGCACCGGTCCAGTTAGGCGCGAAGGCCAGGATCAGCGAGGCCACCGCAATGATGACCGAAGAAATGATCACCAGGGGTTTGCGCCGTCCCATCCGGTCGCTCAGCCGGCCGCCGATCACACTGGTGATGATCACCATCACCGCGTAAAGCCCGGTGAGGACCAGGACGCCGAACTCCGGTGCGATGCCCTGGGTCTCCTCAAGGCGGACCGCGTCCTTGAGGAAGAAGAGCAGGTAAAGGGTCACCATGTGGTTGCCGATGTTGACCAGGAGCCGGGTCAGCCAGGCCCAGGCGAAGTCCGGATACAGCGCCGGGGAGATCCAGAAGCCCCGGATGAAGCCGGCCAGGCTGAACGGCGGGCGCGCCCCGGCGGGGAGCGGGACGTCGTCGTTCTTAAAGAAGTACAGCCCGACGCCCGCCAGCAGCGCCACGGCACAGACCAGGTAGCCGGCCGCGAAGTTCCCGGCCACGGCCGCGGCGATCACGGCGCCGGCGAGGATCCCCACGGTCTGCCCCATGGCTGCCAGGCCCCCCACCGTGCCGCGCTGGGCCACCGGCACACGGTCCGGGATGGCCGCGGTGATGGCGGCGTACGCCCCGTTGCAGCCGGCCTGCACCAGGCACCACAGCAGCGTCATGACGGCGACCCCGGGCGCCCCCGCGAGGGCGATCAGGGCCGCTGCGCCGAGGATGGCCCCGAACAGGACCCAGGGGACACGGCGTCCCAGCCGCGAGGTGGTGCGGTCACTGAAGGCGCCGAACAGGGGGTTGGCCACGAGGGACACGGCAGCCCCGGCCCCGGTCACCAGGGCAAGGATGGCCTCCTTGTCGCTTTCGCTGAAAGCCGCCGCCTGCTGGCCGAGGAGCACCTGGAGCGGGCCGAAGAACGCCGCATTGATCCCGACGTTGACCAGGACGACGCCGGATATCCAGACCGGGCGGACAGCCCGGTCGGGTTCGGCGAGCGCCACCGCCGTCGGGCCTGGGGCGCCGGGGCTCTGCCGGGCAGGGTCCGGAGCTGCTCCGGGCGTATCGGACAGGCTCATGGAATTCGGTTCCCCCCGGAAACGGACAGCGCAGGCTGAAAGTCAGTGTGGGGCCAGACTATCGTGGGGGTGACGATCCGCCCTTCTATTACCAGCGCACAGGAGAACTAATGGCCGCATCCGCCGTGAACACCGCCGATCTCTACGACGAACGGGGCGAGGAGCTCGACTCCGTGGCCCTGCAGTTCCAGTCGCTCGGCGGCCATACGCACTTCAGCGGCCCGGTGCGGACCATCCGGTGCTTCGAGGACAACGCCCTGGTCAAAGCCACCCTGGCGACGCCCGGCGACGGGGCGGTCCTCGTCGTCGACGGCGGCGGCTCGCTGCGCACCGCCCTCATGGGGGACCTCATCGCGGCGAGCGCCGTCGCGAACGGCTGGGCCGGCGTCGTCATTAATGGCGCCATCCGCGACCGCACCGCCATTGCCGGGCTGCCGCTCGGAGTGAAGGCGCTGGGCAGCAACCCGCGCAAGAGTGCCAAGGAGGGCGCCGGCGAGAGCGGCGCGGATCTGGAGATCGATGGCGTCGCCATCCGGCCCGGGGCGATGATCTGGTGCGACCCGGACGGGATCCTGGTCGAGCGGTAAGCCCGGCTGTAACCCCGACTGTAACCCGACTGCGGTTCCGGCGTTCCCGCTCCGGGCGGCGGTATGTTTCCTCTCACTTTTTGCGGCGTGTGACAGGGGTCGCTCCGGCTCTGGTGTAAGACTTGGTAGCTGCGGCGCAGGCCGCGGACCGCGAAATGCCGAGGGAGCCACATGACAACCACCCAAGACCAGCCCGTAACCAAGATCCCCCAGCGGGTGATTTGGCTGGCCGTGGCGGGCGCCGTGGGCGGCTTCCTCTTCGGTTTCGACTCCTCGGTGGTCAACGGCGCCGTCGATGCCATCAAGGGCGAGTTTGCGCTCAGCGAGGCCGTGACGGGCTTCGCCGTGGCTGTGGCCCTCCTCGGCTGCGCGGCGGGCGCTTACCTGGCCGGCAAGGTGGCGGACAGGTACGGCCGCATCCCGGCGATGAAGATCGGCGCGCTGCTGTTCCTGGTCAGCGCGCTCGGCACCGGCTTCGCCTTCAGCGTCTGGGACCTCATCTTCTGGCGCCTCGTCGGCGGCCTGGGCATCGGCCTGGCCTCCGTGATCGCCCCGGCCTACATCTCGGAGATCTCCCCGCGCCACGTGCGAGGCCGCCTCGCGTCGCTCCAGCAGCTCGCCATCACCACCGGCATCTTCGCCGCCCTGCTCTCGGACGCCCTGTTCGCGAACTTCGCCGGCGGCGCCGACCAGGACCTGTGGTTCGGCATTGAAGCCTGGCGCTGGATGTTCCTTGCGGGCGCGGTGCCTGCGGTGGTCTACGGCTGGATTGCCTACACCCTGCCCGAGTCACCGCGGTTCCTGGTCTTCCAGGGCAAGGACGAGGAAGCCCTCAAGGTCTTCCAGTCCATCGCCCCGGATGAGGACACCGACCGCCACCTGCGCGAGATCAAGACGGCCATCGAGGAGGACAAGCTCGCCGGCCAGAAGGGTTCCCTGCGCGGCAAGGCCTTCGGCCTGCAGCCCGTCGTGTGGATCGGCATCATCCTGTCCGTGCTGCAGCAGTTCGTCGGGATCAACGTGATCTTCTACTACTCCACCACGCTGTGGAAGGCTGTCGGGTTCGAAGAGAAGGACTCCCTGACCATCTCCGTGGCGACCGCGGTCACGAACATCCTCGTCACGCTCCTTGCGATCGCCCTCGTGGACCGGATCGGCCGGCGGCCCATCATGCTGGCCGGGTCCACCGGCATGGCCCTGTCGCTCGGCACCATGGCCCTGGCCTTCGGGTCCGCCACCGGCACGGGCGACGCTATCTCGCTCCCCGGAGCCTGGGGGCCGGTGGCCCTGGTTGCCGCCAACGTCTTCGTGATCAGCTTCGGCGCCTCCTGGGGCCCGCTGGTCTGGGTGCTGCTGGGCGAGATCTTCCCGTCCCGGATCCGCGCCCGCGCCCTGGGCCTCGCCGCCGCCGCCCAGTGGATCGCCAACTTCGCCATCACCTTGAGCTTCCCGGTCATGGCCGCCGCCTCCCTGCCGCTGACTTACGCCATGTACGCTGCCTTCGCGGCGGCGTCGTTCTTCTTCGTGAAGTTCAAGGTGCCGGAGACCAACGGGATGTCGCTGGAACAGGCCGAGACCCTGTTTGTGCCGAAGGGCTCCGCGAAGGCCTGACCCGCTGCCCGGCCTTAGCGCCCAACCCCCGCCTCGTCGAAGGTGACAGATAATGCCCATGTTTCCTGGAAACATGGGCATTATCTGTCACCTCGTCGCGCACTAAACGGCGGCCTTCGCCTCCTCCACCAGGGCGGCGACGGCCGGGAACAGCGGATGGTCCGGGGCCAGGCCCGTGATTTTCGCTGTCGCGTCGGCAGGGCTCAAGGAGGCCAGGATCTTGCCAAGCTCCACCGCTTCCTCGTCGGCCGGGTCGTTGAAACTCAGGGCCGCCGCGATCGCGCCGAGCAGGGCCTCCGGGACGATCCCGCGTTCGGCCAGCTCCGCGGCCGGGCCGATGAACCGTTCGTGCCGGCTGAGCTTGCGCAGCGGCGCCCGGCCCACCCGGTGCACGGTGTCCGGCAGGTGCGGGTTGGAGAAGCGGCCCAGGATCTTCTGGACGTAGGCCTCCTGCTCGTCACGGTTGAAGCCGTGCTTGGCCACCAGGAGCTCCTTGGTTTCGTCCAGGACAGCGCGCACGTCCGCGGCGACATCCTGGTCGGCCATGGCCGCGGAGATCTTGTCCAGGCCGGCATCGAAGCCAAAATAGGCCGCCGCGGCATGCCCGGTGTTCACGGTGAACAGTTTCCGCTCGATGTACGGTGCCAGGTCGTCCACGAACGTGGCACCCGGGATCACCGGCTCCTTGCCCGCGAACGGGGTCCGGTCGATCACCCACTCGTAGAAGGTCTCCACCGTGACGTCCAGCCCCTGCCCGGCCTCCTGATTGGGCACAATGCGGTCCACTGCCGTGTTGGCGAACACCGCGGCGGAATCCAGGGACCCGGCGGCCGGATCCCACTGGGCAGCCACCTCGGATTTGAGGATGTCGGTCGCGTTGATGGCGTTCTCGCAGGCCATCACCTGCAGCGGCGGCAGCCCCGCCGCGCGGGCCGCGATCCCCCTGGCGATCACCGGCGCCACGAACTTGAGGATGTGCGGCCCCACGGCGGTGGTGACGATGTCCGCCGTCGCGATCTCCGCGACGACGTCCGCCTCCTGGGTGCCGGAGTTCAGCGCGCGGAAGTTCTCCACGGTACGGACGGCGGGGTTGTCCCCCACCTCGTGGACGCGGTACGAGTCCGCCGCTGCCAGCTGGGTGATGAGGGCGTCCGCGACGTCGGCGAACACCACCTCATATCCGGCCTCGTGAAGCAGCAGGCCCACGAATCCGCGGCCGATGTTTCCGGCTCCGAAATGAACAGCCTTCACTAGGAGTTGACCTTTCCGAACAGGGCCAGCACTTCGTCCACCGAGGTGGCCGCCTCAAGCTGTGCCACCTGCGCCTTGTTGGTGAAGACCTTGGCGATCGAGGACAGGATCTGCAGGTGTTCGTTGTTGATGCCGGCGACGCCCACCACGAACTTCACTTCCTTGCCGTTCCAGTCGATGCCGTCCGGGTAGCGGACCACCGAGACTGCGGACTTCATGATGTGGTCCTTCGCGGCGTTGGTGCCGTGCGGGATGGCGAGGAAGCTGCCCATGTAGGTGGACACGGACTCCTCGCGTTCGTGCATGGCGTCCAGGTACCCGGCGTCGACGGCGCCGCGGTCCATAAGGAGCCGGCCGGCCTCGTCGATGGCGGCATCCCGCGAGGTCGCGGTGCCGTTGAGAACCACGCTTTCGGCCACCAGGATGCCGGCAGGACCGGCCTCTCCGGCAGCTTCCGGCGCGGGGGCGTCCGCCGCAGGGGTGCCGGCGGCAGAGGCGACGGCGGCAGCCGGGGCCGGGGCGGCGGCGGTTCCCCCGTCCGTGTTGCTGGCCTGGACGAGCTCCACAATCTCGTCGTAGCGCGGGCTGTTCATGAAGTTGTCCACCGACACGTGGACGGCGCTGGCGGTGACGGGTTTCGCCCGTTCCGTCAGGTCCTGGTGGGTGATGACGACGTCGTACGTGTCCGTGAGGTTGGCGATCGCGGAATTGGTGACCTTGACGTCCGGGAAGCCGGCGGCCTTGATCTTGTTCCGCAGCACCGAGGCGCCCATCGCGCTGGATCCCATGCCGGCGTCGCACGCAAAGACGATGTTCTTGACCGGTCCGGCGAGGACGGCAACGCCTCCGGCGTTCATGCCCGCGCCCGTCAGGGCGGAGGAAATCGAGCTCTTTTTGCCCTTCAGTGCTTCCATCCGGTGGGTGGCCTCGTCCAGGTCGTCCTCCGCGGTGGCCTTGCTGGCCTTCAGGATCACCGAGGCGATCAGGAAGGACACGATCGTGGCGAACAGCACGGAGAGCGTCACACCGACGTAGCTGTCGCGTGCGGTCGCTGCGTAGACGGCGAGGATGCTGCCCGGGGCTGCCGGGGAGCGGAGTCCGGCGCCGGTGACCACCAGGGTGAAGATGCCGGTCATGCCGCCGCCGATAGCGGCGAGGATCATGATGGGCTTCATCAGCACGTACGGGAAGTAGATCTCGTGGATGCCGCCGACGAACTGGATGACCGCTGCGCCCGGGGCGGACGCCCTGGCCAGCCCCGTGCCGAAGATGGAGTAGGCCAGCAGGATGCCGAAGCCGGGGCCGGGGTTGGCCTCGAGCAGGAACAGGAGGGACTTGCCTTCTTCAAGGGCCTGCTGCGTGCCCAGCGGGGTGAGGATGCCGTGGTTGACGGCGTTGTTCAGGAACAGGACCTTGGCGGGTTCGATGAAGATGCTGGTGAACGGCAGCAGCCCGTTGAGAACCAGGAATTCGACGACGGCGCTGGCGCCGTTGCTGAATGCCTTCACCACCGGGCCGACCACCAGCATGCCGACGACCGCCATGATGGCGGCCAGGATGCCGGCCGAGAAGTTGTCGATAAGCATTTCGAAGCCCGGCTTGACCCGGCCTTCCCAGATCTTGTCCAGCTTCATCATGAGCCAGGCCGTGAGGGGGCCGAGGATCATGGCGCCGATAAACATGGGGATGTCTGTGCCGACGATGACGCCCGTGGTGGCCACTGCGCCTACAACGCCGCCGCGCACGCCGTAGACCATCCGGCCGCCGGTGTAGCCGATCAGCAGCGGCAGCAGGTAGGTGATCATGGGTCCGACGAGCTTGGCGAGCTCCTCATTCGGCAGGAAGCCGGCCGGGATGAAGAGCGCCGTGATGATGCCCCAGGCGATAAACGCGCCGATGTTGGGCATGATCATTCCGGACAGGAACGTCCCGAATTTCTGGACATGCACCCGCATGCTGGTGCGGGGTTTCGCAACTGTCTCTGTTGCCATGTGATTTCCTAACCGTTGTTCCTGCTGCACCGCAGGATGGTCCGTTGATTTCGCGAAAGCTAGCTGGTGGAGCTGGTAGAGATCCGGTGGAGCCATTCGAGAAAGAGCTTGAGTTCGGAGCTGGAGAGCTGATCCGAGTGCGAGGCCTGCAAGGCGGCATTCAGGGCGATCGCCGCGACAACCACCGAGGATTTCCCGGCGGCTTCGGGGCTGCTGTTCTTGGCCTGCTCGGAGGACACCGCAAAGATCATGGCGTCCCGGGTCATGGTGGAGAGCTCGAGGTTGCGCTCGGGCGCCTTCTCCGCGATCAGCATCAGCGTCACACCCACGTTGGCGGCCAGAATGCTTCTGGCAGCTTCCCGGGGAGGGACGTTGAGTTGGCCGGCGACGGCGGCCTTGTTCAGCATTTCCTCCAGGAGGCCCTCGGCGTCGGCGACGACGGCCGGGCGGCTTTCCGGGCGAATGTTGCCAAACATGACCAGGTACAGTTCCGGCTGGTTGAGCCCGAACAGCACATGGTTGTCCCACATCCGCCGGATATCCTCCAGCGGCTGTCCCGACGGCGCGAAGTCGCGTTCGCCCGCCACATAATCTTCAAAGCCCGCCGCCACCACCGCGTCAAACAAGCCTTCTTTGTCACCAAAGTGGTGGTAGAGGGTGGGTGCGGTGACGCCGGCCAGCTGCGTGATCTGGCGGGTGGAAACGGCGCTTCCGGCGGAATTGGCCAGCAGCTCGGCGGCTGCACGGAGCAGCCGCGTCTTAGGCGGGAGCTGGCCATCGAAACTCATAACCGCTACCCTAGCACCTATAGCAACGCTATATGAAGTGCATCACATACAATTTTTTAGAGGTGCCGGATGGGGCCCGCCGACGTAGCCGTCGGCAGGCCCGCCGGACGGTCCGGGGGATCCTCCCACGCGGCCCGGACGGCCGC
Source organism: Pseudarthrobacter sp. 1C304 (assembly GCF_052245515.1). Lineage (NCBI taxonomy): Bacteria > Bacillati > Actinomycetota > Actinomycetes > Micrococcales > Micrococcaceae > Pseudarthrobacter > Pseudarthrobacter sp. 1C304. The sequence continues at coordinate 82,086 of NZ_JBQQCH010000001.1, forward strand.
CGGCGCTCCCTGACTTACTGGCCTAGCGGCCCACGGCAGAGAATGAGGACCTTCAGTGCAGAACTTCCCAGGAGTAGGCGTCAGCCCCGGCCGCATCATCGGAACCATCCGCCAGATGCCCAAACCCGTCAGCGAGCCGCCCGCAGGTGAACAGCTGCCGGCCGGCGTGACGGCCGAGGAGGCAACGGCGGCACTGAAGGCCGCGGCGAAGGCGGTCCATGACGAGCTGAAGGCCCGGGCCGGGACGGTCACCGGCGACGGCAAGGCGGTCCTGGAAGCCACGGCGCTGATGGCCACGGACACCATGCTGCTGAAGTCGGCCGCCAAGCTGATCGGCCGCGGCACCTCCGGCCAGCGGGCCATCTGGGAAGCGGGCGCCTCGGTCTCGGAAATGCTGCACAACCTGGGCGGCTACATGGCGGAGCGCGCCACCGACGTCCTGGACGTCCGGGCCCGGATCGTGGCCGAACTGCGGGGCGTCCCGGCCCCGGGCATCCCGTCCTCCCCCGAACCGTTCATCCTGATCGCCGAGGATCTGGCCCCGGCGGACACTGCCACCCTGGACCCGGAGAAGGTGCTGGCGCTGCTCACGGCCGGCGGCGGACCCCAGTCCCACACGGCCATCATCGCCCGCTCGCTGGGCCTCCCCGCCGTCGTGGCAGCCACCGGCGTGGACCATCTGCCGGACGGCACCGAAGTCTACGTTGACGGCGCGGCCGGCCTGATTACGGTGGACCCGGATGACTCCCAGCGCGCCGCCGCCGAGCACTGGGCCGCCACGGCATCCCTGCTGGCCGACTTTGACGGCACCGGCGCGACGGCGGACGGCCACCTGGTGCCGCTGCTCGCCAATGTGGGCGGGGCCAAGGACGCCGCGGCCGCCGCGAAGCTGAACGCGCAGGGCGTGGGGCTCTTCCGGACCGAATTCTGCTTCCTGGAGCGCGACACCGAACCCACGGTGGAAGAGCAGGCCGCCGCCTACAAGGGTGTCTTCGACGCCTTCCCGGGCAAGAAGGTGGTGCTCCGGACGCTCGATGCGGGCGCGGACAAGCCCCTGCCGTTCCTCACCGATGCCACGGAACCGAACCCGGCCCTGGGCGTCCGCGGGTACCGCACCGATTTCACGACGCCGGGGGTGCTGGAGCGCCAGCTGCAGGCCATCGCCCTGGCCGAGCAGGAATCCTCTGCGGATGTCTGGGTGATGGCGCCCATGATCTCCACCGCGGAGGAGGCCGCCCGTTTCGCCGACCTCTGCACCGAGGCCGGGATCAAGACGCCCGGCGTCATGGTGGAAGTGCCGTCCGCGGCGCTCACTGCCGAGTCCATCCTCCGGGAGGTGGCCTTCGCGAGCCTGGGAACCAATGACCTCACGCAGTACGCCATGGCCGCCGACCGCCAGCTCGGCCCGCTCGCTGCCCTTAACACCCCGTGGCAGCCGGCCGTCCTCCGCCTGGTGGGCCTGACCGTGGAGGGGTCCGCGGCAGAAGGCCACCACAAGCCGGTGGGCGTCTGCGGCGAGGCGGCCGCTGACCCCGCACTCGCCGTCGTGCTGACCGGGCTCGGCGTGACCACCCTGTCCATGACGGCCCGGTCGCTCGCGGCCGTGGCGGCAGTGCTGAAGACGGTCACCCTGGCCGAGGCGCAGGAGCTGGCCAAGCTGGCCCTCTCCGCACCGAGCGCCACGGAAGCCCGCGCCTGGGTGCGGGCCAAACTGCCGGTCCTTGAGGAGCTGGGGCTGTAGGGCCGCAGCAGGCAGCGCCAGTTTGCAGCGGCGATGTGCAGCGGCGATGTGCAGCCGGGTGCAGTTTAGCCGCGGGGCGCTAGGATGCACTCCATGACACAGATAGCACCCCGGGTGGCGGCCGCCCTGCCGGCCGAGGACGCGCAGAAACTCCGGTTCGCCCTGAACGGCAGTGACGACATCACCGTTTTTGTTGACGGGACCGTCCACCGGCTGCCGGCCCAGGCGCGGGACGCCGTGGTTGACCTGCTGTCGCGCTTCAGCCGGGGCGAGGCGGTGACGGTCAGCAGTGTCGAGGAAATGCTCACCACATCCCGGGCCGCGGAGCTCGCCGGCATCTCCCACACGTATCTGCGGAACATGACGGACCGCGGCGAAATCCCGGTGGAATACCGGGGCACGCACCGGAGGATCCGGCTCGCCGACGTCATGGCGTGGCTGGAGAAGCAAAAGAAGAACAGTACCGCCGTCGCCGCTCCCGACCACGGAAATGACGGCTCCGCGGATGGTTCGTGACGGCGTGATAAGGATCAAACAACGATCCCGGCCCTGCGCGGAAACGCGGAGAAGGCCGGGGTTACGCTTGAATTGTGGGTAAGTTCAGAGGGTGGCACATCGTGGCGGGCATTGCCGCCATGGTGCTCACCGGCTTCCTCGGAACCGCGATGGGGTTGAGCAACACCGCCACGTTTATGGCCAGCTGTGTCGCGTTTGTGGCAGTTTCCTTATGGATGGACAGCCGGATAGCGCTCCGGAGGAGAGAACGGGCGCGGGAGTTCGAGAGCAGAAAAGCGCGGGGAACAGCGGGCGAGGCGGCGCAGGGAACGGAATCCGCGTGCGACGCCGTCCGGGCGGCGGACTGCGACGACGACCGCCGTTCCTGACCCCGGCAGGCTGGATCCCGGGCCGCCTAGATCCTGGGCCGCCCCGCCCAGCGCCGCGCCTTCAGCGCCGCGTGCAGTTCCAGCCGGACCATGCCCTTGAGCGGGTCGACGCCGAGCAGCTGCCTGATCCTGCCCAGCCGGTTGTAGATGCTGCTCCGGTGCAGGTGGAGCTTGTCCGCCACCCCCTGGACCGAACTGTCGTTGTCATAGAACAGCTCCAGCACAGGCAGCAGCTCGTGGTTCCGGTCATGGTCCTCCAGGAGCCGGAAGTAGACCGAGCCGGCGTCCGCCCACGCTCCGGCGCCGCCGCCGGCCGATGCGAGGAGCTGGTAGATTCCGGTGGCCCGGCAGTCCACGAGTTCGCCCAGCTGGGGATCCACCGCCGCCGCCTGCGCGGCCTGCCGGGACTGCCGGTACGCGTCGGCCAGCTCCCGCGGCCGCGTGAACCCCTCGGAGGTTCCGAGGATGATCCGGTGCACGGGCCTGCCTGAGCGTTTGGCAAGCTCCAGCTGGTAGTGGACCAGCACCTGGGCGTGGTCCGCCCGCCCGGTGGACTCCTTGAACAGCACCACGGAGTGGGTTTCCGTGCCGGCGCTGAACAGGGCGGCGTCCACCCCGATGGTGGCCTGCAGCGCGGCGGACCGGTGGACCAGGGTGGACGCGATCGGATCCGACCCTTCGGCCCAGCCATCGGCGTCCAGCACGGTGACGAGCTGCCAGGGCCCACGTCCTTGGACCTCCTTCCAGCCGCCCACGGCCGCGACGGCGTTCGACTCGCCCCTGCAGGCCGCCAGGAATTCCTGCTCGCGGCGGCGGCGGAACTCGGACTCGGCGGTGTTGGATTCCAGCAGCAGGGCAGAGAGCTGTTCGAGCTCGCGGGACACCCCGGGCAGCTGGCCCAGGACCGCCGTCGCGCTCGGTTCGTCGGCGTCGAGCTGGACCCAGAGGTAGCCCACCCGGAAACCCCGAAGCAGCAGGGGAACACAGACGCGGCCGAGCATCCCCAGTTCCTCATTGGCCGGCACCACCACCGGCCGCACGGCCGTCGCGATCCCGTGCGAGAGCTGCCAGGCGCTGACGTCCACCGGGACGCGCTTGCTCAGCAGGAAGTTCACCCGGACCCGGTCAGCGTGGGACTGGTTGGAACTGTAGGCGAGCAGGAGGCCGTCCAGATCCTCGAGGGAGAGGCCTCGGCCAAGTTTCAGTGCCACCTGCTCGACGAGCTGTTCGACGTCCTGCTGCTGCATGGTGCCACATTACTGCCGATCGCTCGGGCGCCGGGAACGCCGCGGCGAACTGCTTCCAACGGACAGCAGGCGACACCTGACGCTTGGCGGGTCGACAAATGTCCTGCGTCGGATTTGGAAACCGGCGGAATTCCGCGGATTTACGGCGCCCGCCAGCATCCGGCCATGTCGCTTGCCTCACAACCGGATTTATTCTGGAAGTACAGATTCCCCCACATCCCCAGGCCCACAAAGCCGCCAGACTATGGAGCCCAACATGATCATCGGTGTCCCCAAAGAGATCAAGAACAACGAATTCCGCGTCGCCATCACCGCCGCCGGTGTCCACGAATTCCGCACCCACGGCCACTTGGTCCTGGTGGAGCGCGGCGCAGGCCTGGGCTCGGGCATCACGGACGAGGAGTACGCCATCGCCGGCGCCGAGATCGTCGCCGAAGCCGACGACGTCTGGTCCCGCGCCGACATGGTGCTGAAGGTCAAGGAGCCGGTCAAGGCCGAATACCACCGCTTCCGCAAGGGCCTGATCCTCTTCACCTACCTGCACCTCGCGGCCGAGCCGGAACTGACCCAGGCCCTGATCAACAGCGGCGTCACCGCCATCGCCTACGAGACCGTCCAGGAAGGCCGCGCGCTGCCGCTGCTGGCCCCGATGTCCGAGGTCGCCGGCCGCTTGTCCGTCCAGGTGGGCGCCACCTCGCTGATGGCCCCGGCCGGCGGCAAGGGTGTGCTGCTCGGCGGCGTGCCGGGTGTCCGCCCGGCCAAGGTTGTTGTCCTCGGCGCCGGCGTGGCCGGCACCAACGCCGCCGCCATGGCCCTGGGCCTCGGCGCCGACGTCACCATCCTGGATATCAACATCAACCGCCTGCGCGAACTGGATGCCCAGTACCAGGGCCGCCTGAAGACCGTGGCGTCGAACTCCTACGAGATTGAGAAGTCGGTTGTCGACGCCGACCTCGTGATCGGCTCCGTGCTGATCCCCGGCGCCAAAGCCCCGAAGCTGGTCACCAACGAGCTGGTCTCCCGGATGAAGCCCGGCTCGGTGCTGGTGGACATCGCCGTGGACCAGGGCGGCTGCTTCGAGGACACGCACCCCACCACGCACCAGGAACCCACGTACAAGGTCCACAACACCATCTTCTACTGCGTGGCCAACATGCCGGGCGCGGTTCCGAACACGTCCACGTACGCGCTGACGAACGTCACCCTGCGCTACGCCGTGTCCCTGGCCAACCTGGGCGTCAAGGCCGCCTTCGAGCGTGACGCCGCCCTGGCTGCCGGCCTCAACATCGCCGGCGGCAAGGTGGCGCACCGTTCGGTCTCCGAGGCGCACAACCTGCCCCTCGTGGCCGACTGGCACGAGCTGGTCTCCGCGTAACCAGCCGAGCAGCACGCGCAAAACGGCAGCCATCCAACACCTGGGTGGCTGCCGTTTTCGGTTAATGGGCCACGCTTAGCCGGCCAGGGCGCGGGCCTGTTCGATGAGCCGCAGCACCTCCACCGGGCCCGCCGGATCCACCGGGACCGGCAGGTCCGACGCCGCGCCGCCGCCGCTGATCTTCTCCGCCAGGATCCGGTAGAAATCCGGGTAGGCGCCGCGTTCGGTGGGCAGCCGGTCGAGGTGCCCGTCGCGGCCGAGGAGCCCGGCCCAGTCCCGGTCCTCCACGCCGTAGTCCGCGTCCAGCGGGCTGCCGCCGGCCACGATGAACGGCTCCTGCGGGTCTATCCCGTGCTTGGTGAAGGCGCCCTCGCTGCCCAGCAGCCGGTAGCGCGGCCCCTGCTGGGCGCAGAGCATGTTCATCCAGAGGTGGCTCGTGACGCCTGATTCGTGCCGCAGCGCGAGGAACACGTCGTCGTCGGACTTCGCGCCCGGCCGGCGCGCCGCCAGTTCCGCGTGGACCACCGTGGCGGGTCCGAAGAGCTGCACGGCCTGGTCCAGCAGGTGGGTGCCGAGGTCAAACAGCACCCCGCCACCGTCGTCCGCCGTCGCGTCCGCTTTCCACGCCTTGGCGACCGTCGGGGACCAGCGTTCAAAACGGGACTCGAACCGCGCGACGGCGCCGAGGGCGCCGCTGTCCAGCAGCCCCCGGACCGTCAGGTAGTCGCCGTCCCAGCGCCTGTTCTGGAAAACGGTAAGCACCCGCCCCAGCTGCGCGGCGAGCTCGATGAGTTCCTCGCCTTCGGCGCTGCGCACGGCGAACGGCTTGTCGACGACGACGTCGAGCCCGGCTTCCAGCGCGGCCTTCGCCAGCGGGTAGTGCGTGGCCGGCGGGGTGCCCAGGACCAGCAGGTCCAGGCCGTCCGCGAGTTCAAGGATCTCCGCCGGGGTGTCCACAATCCGGGCGCCGGGGTGCCGGGCGGACGCGTCGGACTGCCGGCCGGCGTCGGAGGTTGCGATCATGTCAAGGGAATAGGCGGGGTTGGCGGCGATGAGCGGGGCGTGGAAGACCCTGCCCGAGAGGCCAAAGCCCGCCACGGCCGTGCGGATGGGCCGGGAGTTCTGTGTCATGGCCCCCACGCTACTCCCGCACCGCCATCCGGCGCTCCCTCAGATCCTGCAACAAACAAGGCGGCGCTCCCCCACATGGTGAGGGAGCGCCGCCTGAAATGCCGCTACTGGTGAGGGAGCGTCGGAGGGGGTGTTACTTCTTTTCCCAGCCGATGGTGGTCCAGTCCGGAACCTGGGACAGGCTCTTGAAGAGGGACGGGCCGTAGTTGGCCAGGCCGGTGCGCACGAAGGAGATCTGCGGACCGTTCATCACAACACCCATGGAGAAGTACTTCTCCATGTGCTTCTTCTCAACTTCCATGGCTGCCTTGTTGCGCTCGGCGTTGTCGGCAATGGTGGAGAGCTTCTTGATCTCGGCGTCCAGCTCGGCGTCGCCGAGTTCGTTCTCGTTCGTCTTGGAATCGTAGAACTGCTTGACGGCGTCGGTCGCGTCGGCGCCCACGGTGTAGCCGGAGACGCTCATGAAGAAGTCGCGGCTGCCCAGGACCTTGCCGAAGTCGGCAGAGGCGCGCTGGTCGATGCCAACGTCCATGCCGCCGGCCTTCAGCTGGTTCTGGAGGGTCTGGGCGAACGCCAGGGTGGTGGGATCGTCACCGAAGTTGCTGATCTTGAAGGCGGCGGGGACGCCGTCCTTCTCCATGATGCCGGCGGCGTTGGCCGTGTAGCCGGCGTCGGTGAGGACCTTCTTGGCGGCCTCGGCGCCGGTTTCCTTGACCGGGTAGTTGTCCTGGTAGTACTTGGAGAACGGCAGCAGCATCATGGATCCTGAGCTTTCCTCTTCCCAGTTCAGGCCGTTGAAGCGCACCTTGCGCAGCGCTTCGCGGTCGACGGCGGTGAAGATCGCCTTGCGGATCGCGACGTCGGTCAGCGGGGCCTTCTGGGCGTTGAGGTTCAGGCCGCCGGCGAAGAGGCGCTGGCCGCGGCGGATCTCGGAGTCCTTGGTGCCGTCGAGCTGCTTGTACGGGGTGATGGTGTTGGCGGAAACGCCGTCGATTTCACCGTTCTTGAAGGCGGCGATGGCTGCGCTGCTCTCCAGCTGGCGGAACACCACCTTTTCCAGGACCGGCTTGTTGCCCCACCACTTCTCGTTCTGGGCGAGGGTGACGGTCTTGGCGGCGCTGTCGTACTGGTCCAGCTTGAACGGGCCTGCCATCCACTCCGGGTGCATGTCGCCGGTGAAGCCCTCGTTGAAGATCGCCGGGGTGTTGACGGCCGGGTGGATCAGGCCGGTGAAGAGCGAATCCAGCGGGTAGACCGGCTGGGTGGTGGTGACAACGACTTCCTTGTCGCTGGCGCCGGCCTTCACGGAATCAACGAACTCGTATGCGCCGGAGCTGACGATGTCGATGTCCTTGTTTTCGCCCTTGAGCATGTTCCAGGTGTTCTCGAAGGCCTTGACATCGATCGGCGTGCCGTCGTTGTAGGTGGCCTTTTCATTTACCTTGATGGTGATGGTCTGCTTGCCGTCCTTGACCTCGCTCTTGACGTCCTCGCAGAAATCCTTGTTCGGCGTGGCGGTGCCGTCGAAGTCGAAGTTCCAGCAGCCCCAGGTGCCGGCCTGGTCGATCGGGCGGTGCAGGGCGGTGTTGTCCGCGCTGTTGCCGTTGTTGGAGAAGCCGTTGAAGTCCGGGCCGATGTTGCCCAGCGGCAGGGTGACGGTGCCGCCCGGCTGCAGGTCCTTGGCCTCCTTGGCGTTGATGCTGACGAGCTTGGCCAGGTCGCTTCCAGCCTCCTGGCCCTTGGCAGCTTCGGGACCTGTCGCAGCGCCGCCGCCACCGCCGCAGGCGGTGAGCGTAAGCGCCGCCACGACGGCGGTGACGCCGCCGAGCTTGGTCAGATTCTTCATGAGTTCCCCTTCATTTGCTGTGGTGCGAGTTGTACTGCGTGAGACCGGTGGGTCAGTGGGTGTCGTGGACAACGAGCATGTCCGCGTCCAGTTCGCCGTCCGGGTAGAAACAGGCGAATTGCTGGTCTGTGGGGGCCGGAACTGCTGCCAGTGCCGGCTCGAGGGTGAGGCACTTCTCCTGCTTCGCGGGCGGCAGCGCCGCGAACACCGGGCAGCGCGTGGCAAAGTTGCAGCCCTTGGGCGCCTCCAGCGGCGAGGGCAGGTCGCCCTGCAGGATGATGCGTTCGCGGGTGCGCTCCTGCACAGGGTCCGGTACCGGAATGGCGGAGAGCAGGGCCCGGGTGTACGGGTGGCGGGGATTGTCGAACACGCTGTCCACGTCGCCGATCTCCACGATCTTGCCCAGGTACATCACGGCCACCCGGTTGGAGATGTGCCGCACCACGGACAGGTCGTGCGCCACCATCAGGTAGCTGAGCCCGAGCTCCGCGCGGAGCTGGTCCAGGAGGTTGATGACGCCGGCCTGGACGGAGACGTCCAGTGCGGAGACTGGTTCGTCCAGGACCACCAGCTTGGGGTTCACGGCGAGGGCGCGGGCAATGCCGATGCGCTGGCGCTGGCCGCCGGAGAACTGGTTGGGGAAGCGGTTCACGTGGTCCGGCTGGAGGCCCACCAGCTCCATCAGCTCCAGGATCCGCTGCCGGATCTGGGCCTTGGGCATGCCGGCGTTCTCGAGCGGCTCGGACAGCACTTCGAAGACGGTGAAGCGCGGGTCGAGGGCCCCGGTGGGGTCCTGGAACACCATCTGGAGTTCCTTGCGCATGGCGCCCTTGGTTTTGGCGTCCGCGGCCTGCTTGTTGCTGAGTCCCCCGATGACCACCTCGCCGTCCTGGTCCTTGTGGAACTCCATGATTTCCAGCAGGGTGGTGGTTTTGCCGCACCCGGACTCGCCGACGATCGAGAAGCACTCGCCCTCGCGGATATCGAAGCTCAGGCCGTCCACGGCCTTGACGGTGCCGATCCGGCGTTTGATCAGGGCGCCCTTCATCAGCGGGAAGTGCTTCCTGACGTCCCTGAGCTCCAGCACGGTGCGGCGTTCCGCCCGCGGGATCGCGTCAAAGCGGGACTCCGGCACGGCCGGGGCCTTGAAGACCTCGCGGACGTCCACTTCCAGGCCGAGGGAGTCGGTCTTGATGCAGGCGGCCTGGTGCGGCAGGCCGCCGCCGGTGGTGTCGCCGGGGACTGGCCACAGTTCCGGCTCGCCCTGCAGGCAGGAGTCGCTGGCCAGCGGGCAGCGCGGCGCGAAGGAGCAGCCGGTGGGGGTGTGGATGAGGTTCGGCGGGATGCCCTCGATCGGCACCAGCGAGGACTTTTCCGCCACGTCGACGCGCGGCACCGCGCCGAGCAGGCCCATGGTGTAGGGCATCCTCGGGTTGTAGTAGATGTCGTCGACGCTGCCGGTCTCCACCGGCTTCCCGGCGTACATCACCATGATGTCGTCCGCCATGCCGGCGACGACGCCCAGGTCGTGGGTGATCATCACGACGGCGGCGCCGGTTTCCTCCTGTGCGGTGTGCAGCACCTCCAGGACCTGGGCCTGGATGGTGACATCGAGCGCCGTCGTCGGTTCGTCGGCGATGAGCACGCGGGGGTTGTTGGCGATCGCGATGGCGATCATGACGCGCTGGCGCATGCCGCCGGAGAATTCGTGCGGGAAGGCTTTGAGCCGGTCTTTCGGGCTGGGGATGCCCACCATGCCGAGGAGCTCGACGGCGCGCGCCTCCTTGGCCTGCTTGCTCATGGTGGGGTTGTGCACCGTGAGCGCCTCGATGATCTGGGTGCCCACCGAGTAGACCGGGGTCAGGGAGGACAGGGGGTCCTGGAAGACCATGGCGATGTCGTGGCCGCGGTGCTGGCACATGGCCTTGTCGCTGAGCCCCAGGAGCTCCTTGCCTTGGAGCCGGACCGACCCGCTGACTTGGGCGGTGTCCGGCAGCAGGCCCAGGATGGCCATGGAGGTGACGGACTTCCCGGAACCGGACTCGCCCACAATCCCCAGCGTCTTGCCGGGACGCAGGTCGAAGTCGATGCCGCGGACGGCGTGGACCACACCGTTTTCGGTGTTGAAACGGACGTTCAGGTCCCGGACGGAGAGTACGGCGTCCGTGGCGGCATCTGTGTAGTGCCTGCCGGCGGCGTGCAGCCCGGCGACGTGCAGGCGCTCGGCGGGGGAAAGGTCGGAGTCGGACAGCCCCGCCGAGGCGGCGCTGGCGGTCATTTCGTGGCTCATACGGCGTTCTCCTGTGTCTTGCGGGTCCGGCCCTTCTTGGGGCTGCCCTTCCTGGCGCTGCCGACCGAGCTGGAGTTGGGGTCGAACGCGTCCCGCAGGCCGTCGTTCATCATGGCCAGCGAGCCGGTGAGGAGGAACATGACGGTCAGCGGGACCCAGAACATCCACGGGAAGGTGGACACCTGGGAGGTGGCCTGGCCGATCAGCACGCCCAGGCTGACGTCCGGGACCTTGATACCGATACCGATGAAGGAGAACGCCACCTCCGCCAGGATCGCGCCGGTGACGCCGCGGGTGATGTCCAGGACCAGCAGCGAGCCGATGTTCGGCACGAGGTGCCGCCAGACGATGCGCCGCGGCGGGATTCCCATGTACTGGGCTGCCTTGACGAAATCGCGCGACATCAGGGACATCGAGAGCGACCGGATGAGGCGGGCGGTGCCCATCCAGCTGAAGACGAGCAGGACGATGATCAGCAGCAGCCAGCTGGGCAGGGTCTCCTGGAGCCCGTTGCCGCCGCCGCTCGTGGCTACGGCCACCACCAGCAGGGCCGGCATCATGATCAGGGCCTCGAGGATGAACAGCATGACCTTGTCCACCTTCCCGCCGAAGTAGGCCATGGTGCAGCCGTACACGGCGGCGATCAGCACCGAGACCAGGCCGACCACGAGGCCGATCAGGATGGAGATGCGGGTGCCTTCCACCGTCAGCGCGTAGAGGTCGATACCGGCCTGGGAGGTGCCCAGGAGGTGCTCGGCCGACGGCGGCATGCCGATGTTGAACGGGTCGATTGTCTCCTTGTCCCAGCTGGTGAAGAACCCGCCCACAAAGGAGAAGACGGTCAGGGCCAGGAAGATGACCAGCCCGACGACGGCTGTCTTGTTGCGCAGGAAGCGCCGCAGGATGATCGAGGACTTCGCGATGACGACGTCGTTGGTCTCGATTTTCGCCTCGCCGGCGACGGCGGCCGGGTCAACGGTGTTGAGGTTTGTCATGGCTACTGCACCCGCACTCTCGGGTCGACCAGCGTGGTGGCAAAGTCCGCGAGGATCGCACCGATCGCGAAGATCACGGAGCCGTAGGCGAGGGTCGCCGTCGCGGCATTGACGTCCTGCAGGGCGATCGCGTCGATGCTCCAGGAGCCGACGCCGTGCCAGGCGAAAATTTTCTCGGCAAAGAAACCGCCGGCGAAGATGGCGGGGATGGTGAAGGCGATGCTCTGCGCCACCGGGATGAAGGACACCCGCAGCGCGTGCCGGCTGATCGCCTGGTTGCGGGTGAGCCCCTTGGCCCGCGCGGTCCGGACAAAGTCGGCGTTGACGTTATCCAGCAGGTACTGCCGCTGGGCGATCTGGTAGGCACCCCAGCCCACAATGGTGATGGCGAAGGTCGGCACCGCGTAGTGGGCCAGCATGTCGACGAACTGTGCCCAGCCGTCGCCCTCCAGCCCCGGGGTGGAGATGCCCGTGACGAAGAAGATCCGTTCGCCGACCGTCTCGTTGATGTTGATGGCGCCGAGCTGAACCAGGAAGTACGCAATCGGGGCGGGCACAATGTAGACGAGGTAGCTGTAGGAGGTGATGACCCGGTCCGAGGCCTTGTACTGCCGAGCCGCGGTGTAGACGCCCAGGGCGACGCCGATGATCAGGGTCAGGATGATGGAGGCCAGGAACAGCCGGGTGGAGATCCAGACCCGGTCGCCGAACTCGGCGTTGATGAAGGCTCCGTTGGGGCTGCGCCCCCAATCCCAGCGGGTGACGATCGCGGTGAGCCATTCGACGTACCGTTCCCAGGGGCTGAGCTCCGGGTCGAGGCCCTTGAGGCGGAAGGAGTTGGCCACCTGCTCGGGGGTGGGCCGCGGGATCCGTTCCTGTTCCAGCAGTGCCGGCTTCAGGGTGTTGACGGCCAGGAAATACCCGGCGGTGGTGGTCAGGAAGATCATGAACGCATACGTGGCGGCACGCTTGGCGAGGTATCGGAGCACGGGAGGCCTAGTTGCGGATCGCCGGTGCCTGCGCGGCGCCTGCCGGTGCCGGACGGGTCATTCCAGCCCCGCCGCGCGCACGATTATTGACAAGATTCACGACTTGATCCTTCCGTAGTCCCCATGCGGCAGGGGGTTACCTTTGCCGATCCGGGATCTGCGCCAGCGGGTCTCTGGCCCCCCGCAGGCCTGTCGGCAAGTCCTTGTGGACTATGTTGCGGGTCACATTCCAGAGGAAACTATCACATGCATCGGCCCGCCGAATGCCCTCGGGCCGTGCATTCCGCGAGTCAGGTATCAGATCGTTATGAATAAGTCTGGGGAATTGATTTGGCCGGACGCGGCATCGCGGGCGAGGTCCTACGCTCCGTGCACAACCCGCGAGGCCAGCTCTTGCCAGGAAGCGCAGAGGCGCTCCGGGGCGATGTGGTGCACCCGGACGGCATGCAGGATCCGTTCAGGCTCCAGGACTGCACTCAGCGAGGTGGCCATGAGCCAGGGATCAGCCGTGACACCCGCGTCGCGCAGCAGCATCTCCAAGTGGCGGTGCCAGAGCACGGCGGCCGGCACGTCAAAGCGGTTGTAGGCTGACACGTCCGCGGCCCGGGCCAGCTCGCCGAACTCAAGCACCCAGGCAATGCGCTCCACTCCAAAAGCGATGAGCCGTTCCAGCGCGGGCGCACCCGGGCCCAGCGGGGGCGGGCCGAACATAAAGCGGCCCTGGAATTCCGCCTCGGCGTCGCTCAGCAGCGCCATCATCAGCCCCGCCCGGCTGCCGAAGCGCCGGAACACCGTGCCCTTGCCGACGCCGGCCCGCTGCGCCAGCGCACCCATGGTGAGGCCGTCTGCACCGCATTCCTCGATGAGCTCGCGGGCGGCGCGGAGCAGCAGCTCGCGGTTCCGGGCGGCGTCGCGGCGTTCAGGCTCCAGGCCCGTGCGGATGGGGATCAGGCTCACACCGCCCAGTCTAGACGCGGGAAAATGGATCCGGGGAATAGAAACGGACCGCAGTCCGTTTGCACTCCTGAAGGCCGGCAAAGCCGCCATAAACAGCCCGCCGCAGAGCCCCTGCGGTACGACCCCCAAGGAGTCCACATGTCCAAGAACACCGTACTCACCCTCGTCGGCAGCCTGCGCGCCGGTTCCACCAACGCCCAGCTGGCCGAAGCCATCCAGCTCAACGCCCCGGACCACGTCGAGGTGGTCATCCACGACAGCCTCGGCAACATCCCGTTCTATAACGAGGACATCGACGTCGAGGGCCAGGTCCCCGCCGCCGCAGCCGCCCTGCGCGCCGCAGCCGAGGATGCTGACACGCTGCTCCTGGTCACCCCGGAGCACAACGGCACCGTTCCCGCCTCGCTCAAGAACGCCATCGACTGGCTGTCCCGCCCCTTCGGTGCTGGCGCCCTGAACGGCAAGCCGACCGCCGTCGTTGGCACCGCCTTTGGCCAGTTCGGCGGAGTCTGGGCCCAGGATGAGGCCCGCAAGGCCGTCGGGATCGCCGGCGCCCGGGTCCTGGAGGACGTCAAGCTGGCCGTCCCGGGCTCCATGGTCCGCTTTGCCGAGACCCACCCGAAGGACGACGCCGAGGTAGTGGAACAGATCAAGGGCGTCTTCGACGCGCTGGAAGGCTCCCGCGCAGCAGCGGCCTAATCCCCGGCGATTTCGCGCCGATTTCGGACAGCCGCTACGTGGTTCCACGTAGCGGCTGTCGGCTTTCGTAGCGAATTCGCGGCAAAGGAAACAAAGGTTTCCCCCGCGGCAACACGGGCTGTATTCTGGGAGATGTGACCCACGAAACACTTGATGCCGCCGCAGAAGTACTTCCGGCCGAGGCAATTGACGCAATCGAACGTGCGGCTACGTCCGCCCACCGCCACGAGGACCTGTTCTCGGAGCGCGCAGCCAATATCAAGCAGTCGGCGGTCCGCGATGTCTTTGACATCTCGATGCGCCCGGGCCTCGTCTCGCTGGCCGGGGGCAGCCCGTACCTCCAGTCCCTGCCGCTGGAACGGCTAGGCCAGACCGCCGCCAAGATCATTGCCGAGCAGGGCATGACGGCTCTGCAGTACGGCGGCGGGCAGGGAACCGAGGAGCTCCGCACCCAGATCTGCGAAGTGATGGCCGCCGAGGGAATCCTTGACGCCAAACCGGAGAACGTGATCATCACGGCGGGCTCGCAGTCGGCCCAGGATGTGGCGACCAAGGTCTTCTGCAACCCGGGCGACGTGGTGCTGGTGGAGGACCCCACCTACGTCGGGGCCCTCAACACCTTCGAGGCCTACCAGGTGGAGGTTGAAACCGTACCCATGGACGGCAACGGGATCGTCCCCGATCTGCTCGAAGCCAGGATTGCCGCCCTGCAGACTGCGGGAAAGAACATCAAGTTCCTGTACACCATCCCCAGCTTCAACAACCCCTCCGGCATTACCCTCTCCGCGGAGCGCCGGCAGCAGGTCGTGGATATATGCCGCAGGGCGAATATTCTGGTGCTGGAGGACAACCCCTACGGGCTGCTCCGCTTCGACGGCAAACCGCTCACGCCGCTCCGGGCAGACAATCCGGACGACGTCATCTACATGGGGTCCTTCTCGAAGATCTTCGCACCCGGGCTGCGGATCGGGTGGGCCCTGGTCCCGGCGCACCTCCAGCGCCGCTACTACCTGGCTTCCGAGGCCGTGACGCTGTGCCCGCCGACGCTCAACCAGATGCTGGTCTCGGCCTACCTCCGCGACTACGACTGGCGGGGCCAGATCGAGACCTACCGGGGCCTGTACAAGGAACGCTGCGACGCCATGCTGGCCGCCCTTGAGGAGCACATGCCGCCGGGCCTGGAGTGGACCCGGCCGGAGGGCGGCTTCTTCGTCTGGGTCACCCTGCCCCAGGGCGTGGACACCTACCCGCTGCTGAAGAAGGCCATCGACGCCGGGGTGGTCTTCATTCCCGGTGCGGCGTTCACGCACTCCGATGATCCGTCCAACAAGATCCGGCTGGCGTTCAGCGCCGTCCCGCCGGAGTCCATCCGCGAGGGGGTCCGCCGGCTGGCGCCGGTCCTGCGGGAAGCCATCGACGCGCTGTAGCCTGAGTCATTGGCATGGCCAGCAGTTTCGTTGATCCGAAGGAGCATTTCATGACCGGAATTATTGTTGTCGGCGTCGATGGCAGCGGGACCGCCCGGAAAGCGGCGGAGACCGCCCGTGACCTGGCGGTGTCTCTCGGAGCCACGCTGCACGTGGTCAGCGCGTTCGACAGCGACCGGACGGAGGTCTTCGGCAGCGGCAGCGACAAGTGGATTGTTTCCGACGCGGGCAACGCGGAAAAGGTTGCCCGGAGCGTCGCGGACAGCCTCCGCACCTCGTCACTGAATGTCACGTACGCCGCCGCCCGCGGCAAGCCCGCGGAGGCCCTGGTGGCCGAGGCGACGCGGTCCGGCGCCCAGCTGATCGTCGTCGGGAACCGGCGCATGCAGGGACTGGGGCGCGTGCTGGGCAGCGTCGCCAATTCAGTGGCCCACAGCGCCCCCTGCGACGTGTACATCGCCAAGACGGACGCGGCCGACTAGAACGCGCGGGATCGCGCCGTCTCCGGTGCGCCCCGCGGGGCGCACCGGGGACGCGGCTATCCCGCGGCCGCCCCTGCCGTCTTCAGCTTCCGTCGGAGGATCTTGCCGGAGGAGGACTTCGGCACGGCGTCGAGGAACTCCACCCGGCGGATCTTCTTGAAGGGTGCCACGCGGGCCGCCACGTAGTCCGCCACCGCGGCCTCGTCGAGCCGGTCGCCATCGTCCCCGGGCTGGCGCACCACAAACGCCATCGGGACTTCCTGGCCGTCGGCGTCGGGCGTGCCGATCACTGCCGCATCCGCAATGCCGGGATGCGTCAGGAGCAGCGCCTCCAGCTCCGCCGGAGCGATCTGGTAGCCCTTGTACTTGATCAGCTCCTTGAGCCGGTCAACGATCGTGACGACGCCGTCGGCGGTCACGGTGGCGATATCGCCGGTGTGCAGGAACCCGTCGGCGTCGAGGGTGTCCGCCGTCTCCTCGGGCCGGTTGAGGTAGCCCAGCATCACGTTGGGACCCCGGCAGAGGAGGTGGCCGGGGGCGCTGGTGCCCTCGGCGGGGACCTCGATGTCGTCCCCGGTGGCGGGATCCAGCAGCCGGCATTCCATGTTCGGGACCGTGTAGCCGACCGAGCTGACCGGCACGCCCGTGGCGTCCACCGGGATCAGGTGGGACACGGGACTCATCTCGGTCATGCCGTAGCCCTGCAGGACCCGGCACCCGAGGCGCCCGGCAAGCCTGCGTCCCAGCTCACCGTCGAGCGGCGCCGCTCCGGACAGGGTGGTGTGGACGGAGCTGAGATCGTAGTCGGCCACCATCGGGTGCTTGGTCAGGGCCACAGCCACCGGCGGCGCGATGAACAAGTAGCTGCACTTGTGGTCCTGGATGATGCGCAGGAACTCGGCCAGCTCGAACTTCGGCATGGTGACGAGGCAGGCCCGCTGGCGCAGGGCGAGGTTCAGCAGCACCGTCAGGCCATAGATGTGGAAGAACGGCAGCAGTGCCAGCAGCCGGTCCTCGGCCGAGACCTTGAGCAGCCCGCGGGACTGCTCGGCGTTCGCCACAAGGTTCCGGTGGCTGAGCCGGACGCCCTTGGGCCGGCCGGTGGTCCCGGAGGAGTAGGGCAGGACGGCCACGTGGGTGGCGGGATCAAAGCTGACGTGCGGCGCCGGGGCGCCCGCGCTGAGCAGGTCCCGCAGCGAGGGATGGCCGTCGGCGCCGTCGAGTACCACCAGCCTGCCGGCCGGAATCCCGGCATCGGCCGCGGCCTGCCGGGCAGCGGGGAGCAGGGCGGAGACGGTGAACATCCACTCCGCACCGACGTCGGCGAGCTGGTGGGCAATTTCGTCCGCCGTGTACAGCGAGTTGACGGTGGTGACAGTGGCGCCGGCCCTCAGCAGCCCGTGGAAGACCACAGCGAAAGCGGGGATGTTGGGGCACAGGAGCGCCGCCACGCCGCCGACGCCCAGTCCCTGCGCCGCGACAGCACCGGCCACGGCGTCGATCTGCTGCACCAGGGTCCGGTAGCTGGTTTCGGCCCCGCTGGTGCCGTCGACGACGGCGGTCCGGTCCAGGTCCGCCTCCGCCAGGTCGCCAAAGAGGTAGTCGTAGAGGCTGGCATTGGGAATGTCCACATCGGGGTACGGGCTGGAAAACACGCAACATCTCCTTTGATCCGCGTCCGCCAAACCGGCGGCGGCTGGTGCCACTCTAGTGCCGGGCGCCCGTCCTGGACAGGACCGGCCTTGACGCGCGTCACCCCGCCCCGTGGGCAGCCTCACGGGGAATCCGGCCCGGCCGGAGCCTGTCCCGGCGATAAAATTGAGGTGCCCCCAACGGCGTCGGCTCCGCCATTCTCGACACCCCAGGGGACACCGATGCTCACTCTTCAGCGCCGCCAGCTCGTAGGCCCCGACATTCTCCTCGCCCGGCACGGCAACCACATCAGCACCATGCGCGTCGACCGCCAGGCCGGCCGCGTCGTCGCCTATCTCGACGACGGCTCCGTGGACAGCGCCCCCAACCTGATCACCCCCGGGCTGGCCATGCCGGAAACCATGCGGAGCGTCCTGCGCGAGGACTGGAAGTTCTTTGCCGTGGCGACCGCCTGCACCACGGGCTTCGCCGGCGCGATGATCGCCGCCGCCGTCGCCCTGGCCGGGCTCAGCGGCGACCCGGGCATGACGCAGCTGCTCTCTGCCTACTCGGGGGTATAGGCCTACTCCGGGATCCGGCCGCCGGGCGGGTCAGCATTCCGCCCTGGCCCGGCGGCGTCCCCGCGTCAGTCCAGGAGCAGCGCGGGCTCTTCCAGGATCGAGGCGACGTCGGCCATGAAGCGCGCGGAGAGGTCACCGTCCACCACCCGGTGGTCGAAGGATCCGCCCAGGGTGGTGATCCAGCGGGGAATCACTTCGCCGTCGAGGACCCACGGCTTCTGCTTGATGGTGCCAAAGGCCACGATCGCGACCTCGCCGGGGTTGATGATCGGCGTGCCAGTGTCGATCCCGAGGGCGCCGATGTTGGTGACGGTCAGCGTGCCGCCCTGCATCTGCGCAGGCTGGGTCTTGCCGGCGCGTGCGGTGGTGGCCAGATCATTCAGGGCCAGGGCCAGCTCCTTGAGCGAGAGGTCCTGGGCGTTCTTGATGTTCGGGACCATCAGGCCACGGGGCGTGGCGGCGGCGATGCCGAGGTTCATGAAGTGTTTGACATGGATCTCGGCGGTGTCGCTGCCGTCCGGGTTGTCCACCCAGGTCGCGTTGACGCTGGGGTTGCGGGCCGCGGCCCAGATGACGGCCTTGGCCAGGATCAGCAGCGGGGAGACCTTGATGCCTTCGAAGTCGCGGGAGGCCTTGAGGCGCTTGACGAACTCCATGGTCCGGCTGGCGTCGACGTCGACGAAGATGCTGACGTGCGGGGCGGCGAACGCCGACTCCACCATGGCCCGCGCGGTGGCCTTGCGGACGCCCTTGACCGGGATCCGTTCGATCCGCTGCTCCTGCGGCCGGCCGGACTTGCCCCAGAAGGTATCCGCCTTGTCCACCTCGGCATCGCGCTGCGCCTGGTAGCTGACGAGGTCCTCGCGGGTCACTTCACCCCGGGCGCCCGTGGGGGTGACGTCGGCAAGGTCAATGCCCAGGTCCCGCGCGATCTTGCGCACCGGGGGCTTGGCCAGGACCTTGCTGACCAGGCCGCTGATGGCGCCGCCGAGGGTCGGCCGCTGGTCGACGGCGGGACCGGCCGCGGGGGCGGCCGGGCGGTCCGCGTGGGCGACGGCGTCCGGGCTGATCCAGATGTCGTGGGCCTCCACCGCCTCCTGCCCGGCTGCGGATGCTGCGAGTGCTGCGGCAGAAGGTGCTGCCGCAGGGCTTGCCGCCGGAGCGGCCACGCGCCGGCGGCGTTTGACGGCGTCGGCCTTGGGACCGGAGCCCACCAGGGGACCGCCGGCCGGGCGCCCGGCCGGCTCACCGGCGTCGGACGCTTCCTCTTCGAGCTTTCCGTACATCGGCGCCGCCGCCGCGGGGGCTGCCTCGGGGCCGGCGGTGTCGCTCACGCTGATGATGGGGGTCCCGACGTCGACCGTCCGGCCCTCCGGGACGAGAAGTTCGGTGACAGTGCCGGCGAACGGCGACGGCAGCTCGACGAGGGATTTGGCGGTCTCAATTTCACACAGGACATCGTTGATGGCCACCGTGTCGCCGGGCTTGACGTTCCAGCTGACGATCTCGGCCTCGGTCAGCCCTTCGCCCACGTCCGGGAGGTTGAACTTGTGGAGAGTCATGGTGTCCTCGTTAGTAGGTGAAGGCGCGGTCCAGCGCCTCGAGGATGCGGTCGATGTCCGGCAGGTAGTCTTCCTCCACCTTGGCCACCGGGTAGGGCATGTGGAAACCGCCGACGCGGATCACGGGGGCCTCGAGGGAGTGGAACGCCCGCTCGCTGATCCGGGCAGCGATCTCGCCGCCGATTCCACCGAAAGTGGGGGCCTCGTGGGCCACCACCAGCCGGCCCGTCTTCGTGACGGATGCCGTGACGGTGTCGAAGTCGATCGGCGAGATGGACCGCAGGTCGATCACCTCGACGCTGCGGCCGTCCTCGGCGGCGGCGTTGGCGGCCGCCAGGGCCACCGGCACCAGCGGGCCGTAGACCACCACGGTGGCGTCCGTTCCTTCGCGGAGCACGTGCGCCTTGAACGGGTCCGCGGAAGGCCCGGGGGCCGCCGTGTCCACGTCCCCCTTGAGCCAATAGCGGCGCTTCGGTTCGAAGACGATCACAGGGTCCTGGCACTCCACGGCCTGCTGGATCATCCAGTAGGCGTCGTGCGGATTGGACGGGGTGATGATGCGCAGGCCAGCCGTGTGGGCGAACAGCGCCTCCGGGGACTCCGAGTGGTGCTCGATCGAACCGATGCCGCCGCCGTACGGTATGCGGATGACCACCGGGACGGTCAGGTTGCCGTTGCTGCGGGAGTGCATTTTGGCCAGCTGCGTGGTGATCTGGTTGAAGCCCGGGAACACGAAACCGTCGAACTGGATCTCGCAGATCGGCAGGTAGCCGCGCAGGGACAGGCCGATTGCGGTGCCGATGATGCCGGACTCCGCCAGCGGGGTGTCCACCACCCGGTCAGCACCGAATTCCGCAAAGAGTCCGTCAGTGACCCGGTAGACGCCGCCGAGGGGCCCGATGTCCTCGCCCATCAGCAAGGAGCGAGGGTTGTTTGCCAGCGTGGCGCGCAGGCCTTCGTTGATGGCCTTGGCAATGGTCATGGTGGTCATCAGTTGGCCGCACCTTCTGCCTCATCGGCGAATCCCGCACTGTATTCCTCGAACCACGCCAGCTCCTCGGCCACCAGCGGGTGGGCCTCCACGTAGGTGTTGGCGAAGGCCGTCCGGATGTCCGGCGTCTCAAGGTCGTGGGTGGTCTTGCGGACGTAGGCGGCCAGTTCGTCGCCGGCGGCCCTGACCTGCTCGAAGAAGGCGTCGTCGGCCAGACCCTGGGCGCGCAGGTAGGTCTCCAGGCGCACCAGCGGATCTTTGGCCCGCCAGTGCTCTTCCTCGGCGGACTCCCGGTACTTCGTGGGATCGTCGGCAGTGGTATGCGCCCCGACCCGGTAGGTGAACGCCTCGATCAGCACCGGGCCCTCGCCCCGTCGGGCGCGGTCCAGGGCCCACTCGGTGACGGCGTGGACAGCGATCACGTCGTTGCCGTCCACCCGGATGCCCGGGAATCCGTAGCCCTTGGCCCGGTTCGCCAGCGGGATGCGGGTCTGCACGGCGGTGGGGACTGAGATGGCCCAGTGGTTGTTCTGGCAGAAAAACACCACGGGCGCCTTGTAGGAGGACGCGAACACCATGGACTCGTGCACGTCGCCTTCGGAGCTTGCCCCGTCGCCGAAGTAGACCATCACGGCAGCCTGGGGCTCGGTTGCCGGTGCAGAGTTTTCCGGGTTCCCGGAGTTTCCCGGGTTCCCGGAGTTTCCCGCCCCGGCGGTGGACGCCGCGAACTTCTGGTCACGCTGGATGCCCATCGCATAGCCGACCGCATGCGGGGTCTGGGCGGCGAGGACCAGGGTGTACAGGTGGAAGTTGGTGTCCTTGGGGTTCCAGCCGCCGTTGGAGACGCCGCGGAACTGGCGCAGCAGCTCGGCAAGGTCCACGTTGCGGGTCAGCGCCACACCATGCTCGCGGTACGTGGGAAAAATGTAGTCCTGCGGCTGGCTGGCCCGGCCGGAGCCGATCTGGGCGGCCTCCTGCCCGGTGAGCGGAACCCACAAGGCCAGCTGGCCCTGCCGCTGCAGGGCCGTTGCCTCGACGTCGAACCGGCGGATCTTCGCCATGTCGGCGTAGAAGCCGCGGAGTTTCTCCGGATCGAGCCGCTCGGCGTATTCAGAGAACACCGGATCAGAGCCGAGCGTCCCGTCCGGCGCAAGGAGCTGGACCATCGGGTCGGCAGGATCGCCCTGGCGCGCTTCGGCTTCCGCCTCGAGCCGGTCCTCAATGCCGGTTCCGTCGAACTCGGTAGAGGGCAGATGTGTGGTGCCCATACCGTCTCCTTGCCTGCCGCATCCGAATGCGCCGCGATCGCTGGGACATATGCCGGGCCAGGAATACATTCCCGGTCCGGCATACGTAGGTGGCTTACTCGTCATTACTCTAGCGGCAGCGGCTTGGCCGCGGCCGTCATGTTAAGCGCTAGGAACGCCGAGGGGGTTTTGTATAGATTGCACAGAGTTCCAGGAATCGGGTGTTGGCTTCCACTTCGCCGATGCTCACCCGTACCCCCTCGTTGGCGAACGCCCGCACGGAGAGGGCCCGCTCCCCTGCCAGGGCGGCGAATTCCGTGCTGTCGGCCCCCAGATCGAGCCACACGAAGTTGCCCTGCGCCTCCGGAACGAACCAGCCCAGCTCCCGAAGGCCCGTGGTGACCCGTTCCCGTTCGTCCACCAGGCTTTGTACCCTTTCTACAACGTCGTCAAAATGCTCCAGCGATGCCACGGCGGCGGTTTCGGCGATCTGGGAGACGGCGAACGGGGTGGCTGCGACCCGCAGGTGCTGGGTGAGCCCGGGCCGCGACACGCTGTAGCCGACCCGCAGGCCGGCGAGGCCATGGGCCTTGGAGAAGGTGCGGAGCACCACGACGTTCGGGTACTTCCGGTACATCTCGATGCCGTCGACGGCGTGTTCGTCACGGACGAACTCCTGGTAGGCCTCATCGATGACCACCACAACGTCGGCCGGCACCCGCTGGATGAAGCGCTCGGTTTCCTCGGTGGTGAGGATCGGGCCGGTGGGGTTGTTGGGCGTGCAGAGGAGGATCATCCGGGTGCGCGCGCTCACCGCCTGGGCCATGGCGTCGAGGTCGTGGCGGCCGTCGGCGGTCAGCGGGATCCGGACGCTCTCGGCGCCGGCCAGGCCGACACAGATCGGGTACGCCTCGAAGGAGCGCCAGGCGTAGATGACCTCGTCGGGCTTGCCGTCGTCGTTCTGCCCCGTGAAGGTGGTGAGCAGCTGGTTGAGTGCGCCCAGGCTCCCGGCACCGGTGACGACGTCCTCGGCGGGCACGTCCAGAAAACCAGCGAGCTTTTCCCGCAGCTTGCTGCTGAGCGGGTCCGGGTAGCGGTTGAAGTCGGTCTGCGCCGCGATGGCCTGCTGCACTGCAGGGATCGGCGGGAGCGGGTTTTCGTTGGAGGAAAGCTTGTAGCTGACCAGCCCCTCGACGGGGACCGGCGGTTTGCCGGCCGCGTAGCGGGGAAGGAGGTCTACCACCGGGCGGGGCCTGATGCCCCCGGCCGGGTTCTCTGAAGAAGTCATGCCCACCAGCCTACTTCGGGTCCCGCCGCAACAGCCCGCCGCAAAAGGGGGATATGGTCCCTGCCGCCAGCCCCGGGCCCTGTGACAGCATTGGCCCATGCGCTCATTCATCGTACGAGTCGTCGTCAACGCGTTGGCCCTGGCCATCGCGTGCTGGATCCTTACCGGCCTGGATATCACCACGTCGGACAACGGCACGCTCAGCCTGGTGCTGGGGTACCTCTTCATCGGACTGGTCTTCGGCCTCGTCAATGCCTTCGTCAAGCCGATCGTCATGCTGCTGTCCCTGCCGATCACCATCCTCACCTTGGGGCTGTTTACGATTGTCATCAATGCGGGCATGCTCTACCTGACGTCCTGGATCAGCAGCTACACCACCGTCCAGTTCACCATCGACAGCTTCTGGTGGACCGCCGTCTTCGCCGCCCTCATCATCAGCGCCGTGTCCCTGGTCGCGAGCTTCCTTCCCGCGCTGGACCGCTGACCGCCGGCCCCGGCGCCGCGGCCACCCGCGGCGGCATGGCATCCCTGCGCAGGGAGAACCGGGTCACCGTGGCC
Organism: Pseudarthrobacter sp. 1C304; assembly: GCF_052245515.1. Lineage (NCBI taxonomy): Bacteria > Bacillati > Actinomycetota > Actinomycetes > Micrococcales > Micrococcaceae > Pseudarthrobacter > Pseudarthrobacter sp. 1C304. The sequence goes on from NZ_JBQQCH010000001.1 coordinate 106,008, forward strand.
GTTCCGCCGGCGCCGACCACGGCGGCGAGCGCTGCGGTGGACGCCTCCAGTGATGGGTCCCGGCTGGCCGCGACGTCGCGGGCGCCGGCGGCGTAGCGGGTCATGGCATGGCCCGGCCCCAGGCCCGGCTCCAGCCACTCCGGCGCTGGGATCGGGCCGGTCAACGTGACGGTCACACGTTCCTTGGTGTCGGGCCCGGGCGCCCCGTCAGCTCCAGGGACCCAGTCCGCTTCGTGCTCCAGGTGCAGGCTGCGGACGCCGCCCGCGGACTCGATCGACCCCACCGGAGAGCCGGCGGTGAGCACGAATTTCACCCTGTAGTCGGCGAGGAAGGCCTTGTCGCGGGCCAGGTTCATCGCGTGGATGCCGCCCTGGCTGTACCCGACGGCGGCCACCTGGTCCCCCGCCTCGGCGCCGGCCTCCGCCAGCGCCGTCCGTATGGCGGCGGCGGTCTGGGCCGACCCGAACCCCAGGCCCTCGGCGATGCCACCGGCGTCAAAAGGGTTCGTGCCCTGCGGGAGCCCGTCCAGCTGCGTTCCGGGGATGACCACCACCCAGGCCCGGCTGCCGGGCTCCCCCAGCCGGAGAACCTCGACGGACCCCCGGTCCCCGCCGAGGGCTTCGGCCCGCAGCAGCAGCCCGGCCGGGGAGACGTCTGCCTCCTCCACCCGGGTGTCCGTGCCGGTGATCCGGACCGGCCGGGGCCGCAGGAACTCGAGGCCGGGCGCGTCCGCCAGCCCGCGGACTGTGTCCTGCACTCCGGCCCGCACACCGGCGGCCGGTCCCCCGCCCGGGGCATGGCCGGCCGGCACGCCAAGGAGCAGAGCCAGCGCTGCCGGCACCGAGCCGGCCACGTCCTCAACGGTGTCGCGCAGGGTCACCGGCGGCAGGCCGAGCAGCCCCCACAGGGGTCCGTAGGCCGGGCCGGTCCGGCCGATCCGCAGGAGGAGGGTGTTCCGCGCCTCCGCGGACTCGTACTCCCGGTGGCTGGCCCGGACGTCGCTGCCGAGGCGGTCCAGCTCGGTCCGGACGCGGGCGAGGTCCCGGGCAGCCTCACCGACGGCGGTGATCGCGGTGCTGCCGCTGGCATAGGAGCCGTGCAGGTATGGCACCAGGGCGATGCGGACCGCTTCTGCCTCCGCTTCCACGGCCGCCAGCTCCTGCACGATCCCGTCGAGGGCCGCCGCTCCGGCCAGCAGCTCCTCGAACTGGAAGCTGAGCCCGCCCACTCCGCCGCGGATCCGCAGCATTCCGTCCTCGGGCGCGGCCGGGACGGGCGCTGCCCCGGAACCGGACGGCGTGGCTTCGGCCATCAGCCCGTACCCGCGGCGGACATCATCACGGCCTGGGCGTGCCTGAGGACGGCGGCGGACGCCTCCTGCAGCGCTGTCCGGCTGCGGCGCAGGGAGGCGGCCTGCAGGGACAGTGCCGTCCGGTACGCCCGGCCTGCCGGGGATTCCCAGGTCCCCATCTCCACGCCGGACAGCCGGGCCAGCGCGGCGTCGGCCTGGTCGGCACAGGCGGCCACCCGGGCGGCCAGCTGCTGGACCTCGTAGCCGCGCGAGGCACAGGCCGCGGCGTCGGCTGCCCTGAGGACACCGGCGGACGCATTGCCGTTGCTGCCGCTCATACCCCCGACGTTAGGCACCGCGCGGGCCGCGCTGAAGCTCCCGGTGGTCCCATGTGGACAACCCCGGAACCGGGAAGTCACATGGATCCGCGCGCTTAAGGCCGGGCGGGACTTCGTGAAAGAATCGGGACATGCCTGAAACTGCCGCCACAGCCGATACCCGCACGCCGTCCGGACGCCTGGCCCTCGCCGCGTCCCCGCAACAGATCGCGCTCGGCCCGCTGGACGGCCGGTACTCCTCCGCCGTCGCGCCGCTGGTCGACTACCTCTCCGAGGCCGCGCTCAACCGCGACCGGGTCGCCGTCGAGGTTGAATGGCTGATCCACCTGACCGGCAACAACGTGCTGCCGGGCGCCGGACCGCTCACCGCCGGGCAGCAGGAGAAGCTGCGCGCCATCGTCACCGAGTTCGACGCCGCTTCGGTGGCCGAGCTGGCGGACATCGAGGCCGTCACGGTGCACGACGTCAAAGCCGTCGAATACTACATCGGCAGGCGCCTGCCCGGCATCGGCATCGAGCACCTGACCGCCATGGTGCACTTCGGCTGCACTTCCGAGGACATCAACAACCTTTCCTACGCCCTGGGCATCAAGGGCGCCGTCGAGGACGTCTGGCTTCCCGCCGCCCGCAAGCTCGTCGCGCAGATCAGCGCCATGGCGGAGGCAAACCGGGCCGTGCCCATGCTCTCCCGCACGCACGGCCAGCCGGCCACGCCAACCACCCTCGGCAAGGAACTGGCTGTGATCGCGCACCGCCTGGGCCGCCAGCTGGACCGCATCGCCCGGACCGAATACCTCGGCAAGATCAACGGCGCCACCGGCACGTACGCCGCCCACGTGGCGTCCGTTCCCGGTGCCGACTGGCAGCACGTTGCCAAGAGCTTCGTGGAGGGCCTGGGACTCACGTGGAACCCGCTGACCACCCAGATCGAAAGCCACGACTGGCAGGCGGAGCTGTACGCCGACGTCGCGCGCTTCAACCGGATCCTGCACAACGTCTGCACGGACATCTGGAGCTACATCTCGATCGGCTACTTCGTGCAGATCCCGGTCGCCGGCGCCACCGGCTCCTCCACCATGCCGCACAAGGTCAACCCGATCCGCTTCGAAAACGCCGAGGCCAACCTGGAGATCTCCTCCGGGCTCCTGGACGTCCTGGGCTCCACCCTGGTCACCTCGCGCTGGCAGCGCGACCTCACCGATTCCTCCTCGCAGCGCAACATCGGCGTCGCCTTCGGCCACTCGCTGCTGGCCATCTCCAACGTCGCCAAGGGCCTGGAGCGCCTGAAGGTGGCGGAAGACGTGCTCGCCGGGGACCTCGACACCAACTGGGAAGTCCTGGGTGAGGCCATCCAGATGGTGATGCGCGCGGAGGCCATCGCCGGCGTCGAAGGCATGGAAAACCCGTACGAACGGCTCAAGGACCTGACCCGCGGGCAGCGCGTTGACGCGGCCCGGATGCAGGAGTTTGTCCAGAGCCTGGGCCTGTCCGCGGACGCCGAGGCCCGCCTGCTGGCGCTGACCCCCGGCACCTACACCGGCATTGCGGACAAGCTGGTGGACCACCTCGCATGAGGCTCCTGCTCATCCGCCACGGCCAGACGCCGGGCAACGTCCTTGGCCAGCTGGACACCGCCCACCCGGGCCCAGGGCTGACCGAACTCGGTGAGCGGCAGGCCGCCGCCCTGGCGCGGTCGCTGGCGAATGAGCAGATCGACCTCCTCTACGCGTCCACCCTGATCCGCACGCAGATCACGGCCGCGCCGCTGGCGTCCGCGCGCAGCCTGACGGTCGAGGTGCTGGAGGGCCTGCACGAGATCGAAGCAGGCTCCCTGGAAAAGCTCACCGACAAGGAATCGCACCTCCGCTACCTCGGCACGGTGTTCGGCTGGGCGGCCGGGGAACTGCACCGCAGGATGCCGGCCGGGCCCAGCGGGCACGACTTCTTCGAGCGCTACGACGCCTCGATCGCGCGGATCGCCGCGTCAGCGGCCGCAGGAAATGCCGGGACGGTGGCCGTGGTCAGCCACGGAGCCGCGATCCGAGTGTGGACGGGCCTGCGGGCCGGCAATGTGGAGGCGGACTTTGCCGCCCGCCATGTCCTCGCCAACACCGGGATCGTGGCCCTGGCAGGGGACCCCGACGCCGGCTGGCGGCTCATCCACTGGGACGACAGCCCCGTGGGCGGCCTGGCGCTGGCGGACCCGACGGCGGAAGACCCCACCGGCGGCACGCCCTAGCCGAGTTCTCCGAACCCTTACGCACAGGAAACACAGCCGAAACCGGCGCTGCCTAGCCTTGATCTGCATAACCCTTCATTGAAGCGAGGCAGCCATGCAGACCAACCCGCGGCTCAACATCCGTCAGGTCACCTGGGCCAACCCTGTGGGCGCGGACCTCCGCGCCGCCCAGCAGGCCGAACTCGACGCCCGCTTCGGCACCAGCGACCACGAACCCGGGCCCCCGCCGTCGGAGGCTGACACGGCGGTGTTCCTTGTGGCGCATGACAAGGCGTCCGGGCAGCCCGTGGGCTGCGGCGGCCTGCGCATCCTCGATGCCAGGACCGCCGAGATCAAACGGCTGTATGTGCTCCCCTACATGCGCGGCTCCGGCGTGGCCAGCTCCATCCTCGCGGCCCTGGAGGCACACGCCCATGCCATGGGGATCACGTCCATCACGGCGGAGGCCGGCTCGGTGCAGACGGACGGCCGGCAGTTCTACCAGAACTCCGGGTTCACGCCGGTGCCGAACTTTGGACCGTACATCGGGCTGGAACACTCCTACTGCTACGCGAAGTCCATCGACTCCCACAGCGCCGCACATACTGCCATGGCCTGAGCTGCGTCAGCGTTCGACGGCGGCAGCGGCCCATGGCTTATGGGCCAGCCGCAGTATGCCGTCGCGCAGCGGCTGGCCCTTTTCCGCCAGCGCCAGCCGCGCCATGGCGGACGAAGCCACGCGCAATACTTGGCTGCGCAAAAGTCTCCGCCGGTTGTAGGACCGGAGGGCGTCCGGGAGCGGCCGGGTATTGAGGAGATCGGCGAGTGTTACCGCGTCGATCAGCGCCTCGCAGGCACCGCGCCCCAGATTCGGCGTCATGCCGTGTGCCGCATCGCCCACCAACACCGCACCGTCCCGCTGGTAGCTGCCCGGACATGGCACTGTCCAGACCCGTTGGGCCAGCGTCTGTGCCGGCGCCGCGGCCATCAGGACACGGTCGATAGCGTCAGTATGGCGGGAAAATCGCGCACGCGTGATGGCCAGTGCCTGGTCCACGTCGACGCCGGCGGGCCCCAGGTCCGACCGGTAGGAGGCATACCAGTAGGTCCGGCCACGTGATGCCGGCGCTATGCCGAACAATTGACCGCGCCCCCAGTACTCCCCGCCTCCACCAGGCGGGACCGTCCCGTCGATGATGCCGCGCAGCGTAAGATAGGGCGTGAGACTGGCACTGGTGCGGTCGCCCCAGACACTCCGGCGGACAATGCTGTGCACCCCGTCGGCGCCGACCACCAGTCCCGGCCGCGGCAGCGACGCCACCGGGCCGTAGGCCCGGACCACCGAGGCGGGCAGCGCGGCGGCCAGCAGCTTGAGCAGGTCCGCGCGGGACACGCCAATGACGCCCGATGGCCGGGCCGAGAGCAGGACGTCGCCGGACTCGTTCCGCAGTGCCATGCCGCCGAACCCCGAGCCGGCCTGCCGGACTCCGGGGAGAATACCCACCTGAGCCAGGGCACGCTGGGCTTCCGGCCACATTGCCAGGGACGTCTCCACCGACGGCGGCTCCTCCCGCCGCTCGTGGACGACCACCCGAAAGCGCTCCGGGTCAAGGCATGCGGCGACCGCCAGGCCGGCGATGCCGCCGCCGACAACCGATACATCCTCCATGCCCCGAGTCTACGGCCGGTGCATCCGCGTTCCCTGACCGGCCTGCCGCCCGGTCAGGCCCAGAAGTCGTCCCAGGCGGCGGTGTCCTGGGAGTATTCGCGGCCTTCGGCAATCTTTCCGTCGCGGACCACGAACACGATCACGGTGCCCGTGTCGATCGTCTTGCCGTTGGCCTCGCTGTGGTTCTGCTGGATCGCGACCGTGTGTTCCTCCCCGCCGACGATGTCCTGGACATCGGCCTGGAACGAACCCTGGCTGCGCGCCCCCAGCTCGCCGAAATAGGCCAGCACAGCATCCCGGCCCTGTTTGGTTCCCGAGAGCACGCCGCCCCCGGCGGCGTGCCAGACTGCGTCCTCGGCGAAGATCTCGCCAAGGGTCGCCATATCCCCTGCGTTGAAGGCCTCGTACCCCCGCCGGACCAGTTCAGCATTCTCTGCGGCTCCCATTTCGGGCACCTCCGTCATCCTTGTCGGGTATTTGGTGGGACGAATTAAGGCTATTCCCGGTCCATGGACCTGTCGATGGGCCGCATGTTCACTGCGGGTTGGGTTCCAGGGCGCAGGATGTTCATCCGGACCCACCAGACTCGGATGCCAGGCCAAAGGTATTTCATCAACTTGATGGCCATAACCGCCGATTCCGGTCTTCTCCCCTATAGGCTGGCCGGACAAATGCCACCTGGCCCCGTTCAGAAATGAGTCCCACTCGTGCGCAGATTGAAAACTTTGATTGCCGGCGCCGTCGCCGTCACCCTTCTTTCCGGCTGCGGCGCGGGCGCTGCTGCCCCTGCCTCCTCCGGAGCAGTCACCGGGCCCGCCGCCGTCGCGCCGTCCGGACCGCCCTCCGGAGAAACACTTGTCGTCTACACCAACTCCAACGGTGAAGGCCGTGGTGAATGGCTGACTGCAAAGGCCGCGGAAGCCGGCTTCAAGATTGAGATTGTCGGCGCCGGCGGCGCGGACGCCACCAACAAACTGATCGCGGAAAAGAACAACCCGATCGCTGACGTGGCTTTCGGGCTGAACAACATGTACTTCGAGCAGATCAAGGCTGCCGGTGCCATCGCACCGTTCACCCCCGCCTGGGCCGCCGAAGTCGACACTGCCAAGGGGGACCAGTCCGACAGCAAGGCCTACTGGCCGCTGGTCCAGCAGGCAATCCTGCTCGGCTACAACACCGAGAAGTTCAGCGCGGACCAGGCCCCCAAGGACTGGACCGACCTCTGGACCCGGGACGAGTTCAAATCCCGCTACGAGCGGGTCACCGGCCTTGGCACGGCAACAGCACAGCTGGTCTTCGCCGGAATCCTGACGCGCTACAAGGACGACGCCGGCGATCTGGGCGTCTCGGAGGAGGGCTGGAAGCAGATCGAAGAGTACTTCAAGAACGGCACCCCGGCCGTGGCCAAGACCGATCTCTTCGCCCGCATCGCCTCGGGCGAGACGGACATGGGGCAGATGGCCTCCTCGGTCATCCCCGAACGCGAGAAGTCGTTCAACGTCGATGTCGAGACCGTCATGCCGTCCGTAGGGGTGCCGCTGGCCATCGAGCAGGTTGCCCTGGTCAATGGAACGGACAAGCAGGATGAAGCCCTCAAGTTCATCGACTGGTTTGGCAGCGCACAGGTCCAGGGCGAATGGTCCCAGCAGTTCAACTCGATGCCGGTCAATAAGGCCGCCGTGGCCTCGGCCAAGCCCGAGGTGGTGGAATTCTTCAACACGCTCAAGCAGCAGGACATCGACTGGAACTTCGTGCAGAAGAACATGGGCGCCTGGGTCGAAAAAATCGAACTTGAATACATGAGCTGACCGCCATGATCCGTTTCGAGAACATTGAGGTCACGTTCGGCGACTTCACCGCCATCCCCGGCCTCGATCTGCAGGTGGAGCCGGGGGAATTCTTTACGCTGCTGGGCCCCTCGGGCTGCGGCAAGACGACCGCCCTGCGCACACTGGCGGGGTTCATCGAGCCGTCCGCCGGCGAGGTCTACGTCGACGGGAAGGCCGTCACCCGGCTTCCCAGCGACAAGCGCCAGGTGGGCATGGTGTTCCAGAACTATGCGCTGTTCCCCAGCATGAGCGTGTGGGAGAACATCGCATTCGGCCTCCGTGTGCGCAAGGAGAAGCCGGCCGACACTGACCGCCTCGTCCGCGAGATCGCCCGCCGGGTTGACCTGTCCGAGGAACAGCTGCGCAAGAACGTGGCGGAGCTGTCCGGCGGGCAGCAGCAGCGCGTCGCCGTCGCCCGGGCGCTGGTGCTGCAGCCCAAGATCCTGCTGCTGGATGAGCCGCTCTCGAACCTGGACGCGAAACTGCGCCACCAGCTCCGGCAGCAGCTCAAGGACCTCCAAAGCGAATTCGGCATCACCACGGTCTACGTCACCCACGACCAGGATGAGGCCCTTGCCATGAGCGACCGGGTGGCCGTCTTCAACAAGGGGGTGGTGGAGCAGATCGGCACGCCGCAGAGCATCTACGACGAGTCGGCCACCGAATTCGTGTGCAATTTCATCGGGGACAGTTCACGGCTGACGTCCGGGTTTGTCGAGGAACTGAACCGGCAGTCCGGTTCCGGCCTCGATCCCGCGGCCAACTCCTACCTGCGGGTGGAAAAGGCGTCCCTTGATCCCGCGGGCGGGGGCGGCGCGGCCGTGCCCGTGCAGGGAACCGTCATCTCGAAGACCTACCACGGCCTGCACAGCCGGTACGTGGTCCGCTGCCACGGCGCCGACATCCGGCTGCTGGTCAAGGAGGACGGCGGAACCCACCCCGCCACGGGCAGCCAGGCCACGGTGTACGTCCAGCCCTCCCACGTCCTGCAGTACCACCCGGAAACAGGCGCCTCGCTCGGCAACCGGCTGCAGGAAGCGACCAGCCTGTGAGCGCGGCGGCCGGCTCGAACGGCCGGAGCATCCGGAGCATGTTCCGGTCCCCCGCAGTGCTGGTCGCCGGCGTGGTGCTGACCTGGTTTATCGCGGCATTCCTCGTCTGGCCCAACGCGAATGTGCTGATCCAGACCTTCTTCCCGGACGGAAACTTCTCCGGACGCGCCGCGGAAAAGCTCATCTCCTCCCCGCGGGCCATGAAATCCCTGGGCAACAGCTTCCTGCTCGCCGTCGCCTTGTCCATCACCGTCAACGTGGTGGGGATCTTCATTGTGCTGGTGACCCAGTACTTCAAGATCCGCGGCTCGCGGGTCCTGTTCCTCGGCTACGCTACGACCTTCATTTACGGCGGCATTGTGCTGGCGGCGGGCTACAAGTTCATCTACGGGGACAAGGGCATCGTGACCGGCTTCCTGGTGGGACTGTTCCCCGGCATGGATCCCGGCTGGTTTTCCGGGTTCTTTGCCGTCCTGGCGGTCATGACCTTTGCCACCACCACCAACCACATGCTGTTCGTCACCAACGCCCTGAAGGGCGTGGATTACCAGACCATCGAAGCGGCGCGGAACATGGGGGCCTCCACCTGGACCATCCTCCGGCGGATCGTCCTGCCAATGCTCAAGCCCACGCTCTTCGCCGTCACCGTCCTGTCGTTCCTGACCGGGCTGGGAGCACTCAGCGCGCCGCAGGTCCTCGGCGGCCGGGACTTCCAGACCATCACCCCCATGATTCTCACGTTCAGCAACAGCCCGACGTCGAGGGACCTCGCGGCCCTGCTCGCCGTGATCCTCGGCGTGGCCACCATGCTGATGCTGGCGGGAATGACCAGGCTGGAAAAGGGCGGAACGTACTTCTCGGTGTCCAAAGTCTCCGCCGGGCTGCAGAAGCAGCAGATCCGCAACCCGGTGGCCAACGCCGCGGTGCACGTCGCGGCGTACCTGCTGTTCGCCATCTACACGCTGCCCGTGGTGCTGATCGTGCTGTATTCCTTCGCCGACGGCGCCGCGATCCAGACCGGCCGGCTGTCACCGGGGGCCCTGACGTTCGACAACTACGTCCGTGTCCTCACCCAGCCCTCGGGCCTTCGGCCGTTCATCATCAGCATCGTCTACAGCGCGCTGGCCGCGCTGATCGCCGTGGGAGGCCTGCTTTTTGTTGCCCGGCTCCTGCAGAAGTACCGCAACTGGGTCACGTCGGCGGTGGAGTATCTGCTCCACATCCCGTGGATCCTTCCCTCCGCCCTGCTCGCCCTGGGCCTGATCCTCAGCTACGACCACCCGAACCCGCTGGTGGGCGGCGCCGTCCTGACCGGCACCACGGTGATCCTGCTGATCGCTTTCGTGACCGTCAAGATCCCCTTCACCCTGCGGATGCTCAAGGCCTCCTTCGCCTCGGTCAACTCCTCGCTGGAAGAAGCTGCAGGGATCATGGGTGCCAAGACGCTGTACGTGTTCCGCCGGATCCTGCTGCCGATCGTCCTGCCGGCCGCGGCTGCCATCACGGCGCTCAACTTCAACAGCATGCTGGACGACTACGACACCGCCATCTTCCTGGCCCACCCGCTGTACCAGCCCCTCGGCCTGGTGATCAAGGCGAACACGGACGGCGCCGAGGGCGTGGACGGGGTCTCCAACACCTTTGTCTACACGGTGCTGCTGATGGTCATCACGGGCGTGACGATGTACCTGGTCTACGGCCGGGCGGGCCGGAAGAAGGGCAAGTCCGCCAAGGCGGGGACGGGCGGCACTGGTAGGGACAGCACGGGCGGAACGGCACCGGTCATGGTCGAGGCCGCACCGGCGGAATCCGTCCGCGTGCCCTAACTGCGTTCTCTAGCTGCGGCGCACGGCCGGGCCGTTACAGGGCCCGGCCGAGGCTCCGCCGCAGGAGCCAGGCCCCCAGCAGGAGCAGCGCCGCGGCCATGCCGGCGAGCACCCCGAGCTGGGGCAGGATATCGGCCAGGGTGCCGCCGTGGCGCTGAATGTCGGCGAGCGCGTCGTAGGCCCAGCGGTGCGGGGTGGCGTAGGAGACCGCGGCCAGGGTGGCGGGAAAGAACTCGGGCGGCACCATACAGCCGCCCAGCCCGCCCAGCACCAGGCCGCCGCCCACGCCGACGCCGGACGCGGCGGTGTCGTTGTCCATCACGGCACCGACCATCATCGCTGCGGCCGCGGAGACGGCGCAGAACAGCACCAGCACCAGGGCCGACAGCCACAGGCTGCCCCAGTCCACGCCGAACAGCAGCGCAGTGCCGACCATGATGAAGCCGCCCTGGACGAAGGCGATGGCGAACCGGCCCAGGGCCTGCCCGGCCACCACCTGGCCGCTGGATACGGGGGCGGACATGACCCGCCCGATCACACCGAAGCGCCGGGCCTGGATCAGCGTGGCCGCACCGGTGAGCGAGCTCAGGAACACAAAAAGCAGCAGCTGCTGCGACGCGCCGAGGTCGAACTTGCCCAGCCCCTGGAAGTCCTGGACGACGTCGTCGGTGTCCACGACCTGCACGGTCGGCACCGTCACCTGCTCGGCGGCCTGTGCCAGGGCGGCGCCGGCCTGCCCGCCGGGAACCCCGGCGCCGGTGAGTGCAGCCAGCTGGCTCCGGTCCAGGCCCACCGCCTGCACGGCGGTGCGGACCTGCTGCAGCACGGCCTGGCCGGAGGACTGCGGGGCCATCACGACGTCGAGCTGCGCCGGCTGCCCGGCGTCGTATGCCCTGCCGTCGGCGTCGTCAAGGAACAATCCGACGTCGGTGCGTCCGCGGCTGAGGTCCGCCCGGGCGGCGTCCGCGCCGGTGGCGGTGACCTCGATGCCGGCGGACTCAAGTTCCGCGGTCAGTGCCTGGGCCAGAGCGGAGCCGGGGCCGGCAATGGCCACCCTGGCCTGCCCGCTGCCGGCACCGAACTGTGAACCAAGCAGCAGGATCAGCACCAGGGGGAAGACGAAGACGAAAAAGATGTTCGATTTGTCGCGCAGGAACCGCCGCAGTTCCACGGACGCGATCGCGGCCACGGCGCTCATACCTGGGCTCCCCGGTTCGGCAGGATCCGGGACAGGACCAGGCCGGCCGCCGCAAAGCCCAGCATCACCACGACCGGGCCCGCCACGTCGCCGAAGGTTCCGCCGCCGGCGGAGATGCCGAGGCCCCTGATGAACGCCCCGATCGGGTTGAGGTCCAGCAGCGTTGCGGCGAATCCGGTGCCCTGGACCGGGAAGAAGGCGCCTCCCGCGATGCCCAGCACCATGGCCAGGATGGACTGTGCCACGTTGGCCTGCTCCGCGGTGCGGACCAGCCGCGCGACCACAAACGTGAGGCTGGTCGCGGCGGTGACGACGCTGAGGATCAGGACGGCCACCACCGGCGGAGAGCCGAAGGAGACGCCGAACAGCCGGGACCCGGCGGTGAGCAGGACGGTGGTGGCGACGGCGCCCAGGATGAAACCGGTGCAGGCCTTGGCCGCGATCACCGCCCCGCCGGTGACCGGCATCGAGCGCAGGCGGGCCAGGGTCCCCTGTTCCCGTTCGGCCAGCAGGCCCAGCACGCCGAAACCGACCGTGAACATCAGGAACAGGCCGGCCTGGCCCGCGACGAGCGTGCCGCGGAGGGAGAGCTGCTCGGCGGCGGCCTGCCCCTCGGCCAGGGTGAGCAGGGGCGGTCCGGCGGCGGCTTCCCGGGCCAAGGCCGCGAGCTCCTCGTCCGGCAACCCGGCCGCGCCGCCGGCGGCGGCGGTGACCGTCCCCGCGGCGAACTGGTCCACGATTCCCTGGACCACAGAGACCAGCACACCCGTCTCAAGGGCGGCGCCGTTGCCCTCGACCAGCTGGACCGCTGCGGGCCGGCCGGACAGCGCGGCGTCGCTGAAACCGGCGGGGATGATGATGCCGAGCGCGGCCCCGCTGGCCTGGGTCTCGCTGTGGACCTCCCCGGCCGGGACGTTCCTGACGGTCACGTCCATGATCTCGAGGGAATCGACGGCGCCGAGCAGCGCGGCGCCCAGCGGCCCGGCGTCGTCCGCGCTGGCGATGACGGTGGCCGGCTGCAGGTCCACGGTGTCGTCGCCGAGGCCGCCGAACACGAGGCTCAACACGCCCATGAGGGCGAGCGGGACGATGAGGGAGAAGATGAACACCGACTTGTCCCGGATGCGCTGGCGCAGATCGTTCGCGACCATGGTCCACAGTCCGCGCATGTCAGTCCCTCAGCGCTTTCCCGGTGAGGTGCAGGAAGACGGATTCCAGGTCGGGCCGGACGATCTCAACGGATGTCACGGACATGCCGGCGGCCCCGGCGCCGGTGACGATCCCGGCCAGGGCCGTGGGCCCGTCACTGACGGTGAGCATGAGCCCGGAGCCGTCGTTGTCGACGTGCTGGACGGCGGGCAGCCCGCGCAGGGCGTCCGCGGCCCGGGCCGTGCTGCCGCCGCCGCGGAGGTTGATCCGGTCCACCCCGCCGGTGAGTGTGATCAGCTCATCGCGGGTGCCCTCGGCCTGGATCCGGCCCTCGTCGATGATGGCGATCCGGTCGCAGAGCCGCTCCGCTTCCTCCATGTAGTGGGTGGTGTACAGGACGGCCATGCCTTCGACCGAGAGCCTTTCCACGGATTCGAGGATGGAGTTGCGGGACTGCGGGTCCACCCCCACGGTCGGCTCGTCCAGGATCAGGAGCGTGGGCCGGTGCAGCAGCCCGATGCCGATGTTCAGCCGGCGTTTCATGCCGCCGGAATACTTCTTGGTCTGGTCCCCGGCGCGGTCGGCCAGGCCGATCAGTTCTAGCACCTCGTTGGTGCGCCGGGTGAGGTCCTTGCCGGCGAGCCCCTGCAGCCGGCCGAAGAACTTCAGGTTCTCCCGCGCAGTCAGGTCCGGGTAGATGGCCAGTTCCTGCGGGACCAGGCCGATGTCCCGCTTGGCGTCCGTCTCGGACGGGGTCATGTCCCGGCCAGCCACGCGGACGGTGCCCTCGTCGGCCGGGATCAGGCCGGCGACCATGGAAATAATAGTGGTCTTGCCGGCGCCGTTGGGGCCCAGCAGCCCGTACGTTTCCCCGGCGCGGATCTGGAAGGACACGCCGTCGACGGCGGTCAGGTCCCCGTAGCGGCGGACGAGTCCGCTGACGTCCAGCACGTCCCTGGTTTGTACCTGCACTGCTTCCACCAGCAATCCCCCCGATGCCTCTGCTGCCCCGACGTGTCCAGACTAGCCACCATCGCCCAGGGACGGGAGACCGGCCGCCAGAAGTGATAGCGTCTAGCGGTTGATTCCCCGTTTCCGGGGCGCGGCACACAGAGTACATCGAGGCACCCGGAGGACCCCATGCTCAAAGGATTCAAGGACTTCATCCTGCGCGGCAACGTGATCGAACTGTCCATCGCTGTGGTGATGGGCACCGCGTTTACCTCCCTGGTCAGCGCTTTCACCTCAAACATCGTGAACCCCATCATCGCGGCAGCCGGCGGTGTGGAGACCGGCGGGCTGGGCTTCCGGATCTGGCCGGGCAATGACAAGACGTTCGTCAATATCGGAGCAGTCATCACGGCGTTCATCACGTTTATGATCACGGCCGCCGTGGTGTACTTCATCTTCGTGGCGCCGATGAACCGCATCAACCACCTGGTCAAGAAGCGCCTCGCCACGGCGGAGCCGGAAGAGAAGCCGCTCCCGGCCGACACGGCGCTGCTGGCGGAAATCCGTGACCTGCTGGCCCAGGGCGCCGCTGCGGATCACACCCGGACCGACGGCGTGGCCGCCCGCCGCACCGCCGGCGGACCCTCCGGCGGGGACAGCGGACGCCCGGTCGAAGCGGCGGGCGGGCGCAGCCACTAGGCCGCGCAAAATCTTCACGGCCCAGCAACGGGACCGTAACAGCGGACGGACACCATGGGACCCATGATGCCCCCAGCCCGCGGCAAGACACCCGGCAAAACCCCGTCCCCCTCGGAACTGAGCTGTGAAGTCTGCGGCCAGATGCCCGAACCCACCAAGACCAGGCTGACCGTGGCGAACGTCGCCGTGATGTTGCCCATCGAACTGATGGTCCACGCGGCCGTGGTCAGTACCGCCCTGCCCTATGTGGCCAAAGTCCTTGTCCTCACACTGACCGCCACCATCCTGGTCATCTGGGTGGCGGAACCGTCGGCGACGCGGATACTGCGGACCTGGCTGCATGCCCCCGCCCTGCGCCACCGCAGCCGCCTCGGCCAGGCACCTGCCCTGTGGCGGGCCCGGACTGTGGTGAAGGACCTGCCCGGATCGCTGCAGAAGCTCACCCACGCGCTGGCACGGCTGGACACCAACATCCTGAGCATCCACGTGCACCCGGTCAACGGAGGTGTGCTGGACGAATTCGTGCTGTCCGCGCCCGGCGGACTGCGCGAAGCGGAGCTTCTGCAGGCCCTGCGCGACGGCGGCGGCAGCGAACCGCAGGTCTGGCCCACCACGGCGCTGGCCATGGCCGACGGGCAGACGGGGGCACTGAGCCTCGCAGCCCGGATAGCGGCCAACCCCGAGGAACTGCCGATGGCAGTGGCTGAGCTGCTGCACGCGCGGATCGCACCCGTGCCGGATACGGACACCGATGCCTCGGCCGGCACCGGGGCGGGTCAGGCCGCGGTGCCGGCGGACGGGAGCGTGTTGCGGATCCCGACCGCGTGGCACGGTCCAATCACGTTCGTCCGTCCCGGCGAGCCGTTTACCCCGGCGGAATCGGCCCGGGCACACCGGCTGGCCGAACTCGCCGAAATTCTCGCGCACCGACCGGCCGCCGGCCGCTGACGGGACGGGTTTCCCCACCGCCGAACCGCCCTGCCGGGATCACTTAGCTCCTGTGCGAGCGGACCTCCCGGTCGGGTACCGTCACCAGGGACGTTTCCGGGCCGGGTTCAGCGGGCGCCTGCTCCGCCCGCTCCACGCGGCGCGCCTGCCGGGCGGCGCCATGGTCCCTGCCGGCCCGGACGCCGGTCACTTCCGCCCTCCCGTCCGCGTCCCGGTCAAGATGTTTTGCCGGCTTCTCGACGACGGGCCGCCGCGCCCGTGCCAGTTCCACGGAGCGCGCCACGGACACTGACACAAACAGCAGCAGCGCACCCACCACGGCGACGATGATCAGCGTGCGGAGCCTGCTGGAGAAGATCTCAGCCGCCTGGCCCGGGCCGTCAATGGCCAGCGCCGTATACAGGTAGCTGTCGTCCGCACCGTTGATGGTCTGCACGTCGCGCAGTGTGCTGTTGAGCCGCTTGCCGAGTTCCGTGGCGGTGTCCACCGCCTGGGCGGGCGACTTTCCCGAAGCCGCAATCTCCACCAGCATGCCGGAACCTGAGCTCAGGGATTGCGCCACGGTGTACTCCGCCCCCAGCCCCAGGGATGCCAACTGCTCCGCGGTCTCCTGCGCGCCGAGCTTGGTGATCAGCACCTGCGCCAGGAGCGCACGGTCGCCGCTGCGCAGGTACGGGTTGTCTCCGTTGACCGCGGCAAGTTCCGGCCGGGCCTGCAGTTCCGCCTCGGTGGGCACCTTGGGGCTGAGCAGGGCGTAGGTCATGGTGGCCTCATACGTTCGCTGGGCGAAGAACATCACGTAGAGGCAGGCGAAAATTGTCAGCAGGGCAATGGGCAGGGCGGCCCACTTGTGCCGCCACAGCGTTTTGAGTACCGAAATCGGATCCATAGTCTCTTCCTATCCCCCGGGTTGCCGGACCGGTTGCGTCCCCGAGGGAACCGCCGGACCGTGTTCAATGTGGCTCTTGACCATCAGCCAGGACGCGCCTGACAGACCTATGAAAAACGGATAAAGCAGGGCAAACGCCGGGAACGACATAGAGTCGAAGGTGCCTGAGGCCACGGTGGCGATGAGCCCGGCAGCTGCGGCCGAGGCGGCCAGCAGTTTCAGCTCGGCCCCCTCAGCGTTCCTGGCGGCGGCCACCGCGGCGAGGGCCGGAATCAGGAGGTAGGCAATCAGCCCCACCAATCCCACGACGCCCATTGTCACGGCCGTAAGCAGGTACTCGTTGTCGAAAATATCGAGCGCATTCGTGGGGATCCAGGTTCCCGGTCCGGTCCCGAACCAAGGTCGGTCCGCGACCAGGCGAAGGGCCAGCGGATAGTCCTCGGTCCGGTACGTGATGGACGAGTCCGAGCTTCCCGCCGTCGCAGTTTTGAACAGCGTGGAAATGAGGCCCGGAACGGCGATGAAGAGTCCCGCGGCGCCCAGCGGCATGACGATTGTGGCCCACTGCCGTGCGGTCCTGGGCAGAAAGGGAACGGTGACGGCCAGGGCGATGACCAGTGCCAGCAAACCGGACCGGGAGACAGTGAGGGCATTGGCGAGCACGAACAGGCCCACAACAATCCAGTGCAGCGCTTTCTTGCCCCGCCAGTCATAAAGTGCCCGCCACATGGCGAGGGGCAGGAGCATGGCACTGACAACACCGAGTTCGATGGGGTGCAGTGTGGTGCCCGCCACCCGCATGAGCGAGCCGCGGGCCTGGAAGGCGTCAAAGTCCCCGTTTTCCACGAATCCCACCATGATGGCGCTGATCCAGTCGACGGGATTCGTCTGCGTGGTGAACTGGATGACTGCCGCCACGCTGCATACCGCACCACCGGCGATCACCCACCTGGTGATCTCCATGGCGTCCTTGACGGTCCGCACGCAGTCGGTGGTGACAAAGGCTATGCCGGCCGCCGCGAACATCAGGAGCATCCAGCGGTCAGCCGCTGCCCGCCCGTCGATGGTGCTGGCCCCGCTGAGCCCGGCGAAGAGGTGCGCGTAGCTCAGGCACGAGGCCAGCAGGAGGGCCAGGACGGCGGCCCGCCCCGGGTGCCGGAACGCCACCGGATCGTGCAGCCCCAGCAACGACGAAATGGCCCAGAGCCCGAAGACGCCCAGGGCGAGCAGTTGCGCCAGGCTGCTGCTGGCGCCGATCGGCTCCAGCACCATGTAGGGCGGAAATGCCAGGATGGAGAAGCCGGCCGCCTTGAGCAGCCAGGGCGGTCCCGTGGATTTTCGGTGGGCGGGCAGCGCCGGAGCCGGTGCGCTTGTCAGCACGGGCCACCGCCGCCCGCGGGCTGCCGGGTGCTGGCATCCCGCTCCCAGGCCCCTGGCCGGCCGCTCCCTCGGCGGCCGGCAAAGGCGAACCCCACGTAGACCAGCGCATGGCCGGCGGACAACGGCCCGCGGATAGTGCGCACCACCTCGGACAGCGTCCGGCCGGCACTGCCGTGCCCGCCGCGCTGCTCGGCGTTGCCGCGGTAGACGCGGTGCAGCACCGCCACGTGGTCCTTGGGCGTGCGCGGCGGGCAGACCACCGCCGGGTCGCCGTCCAGGACGGCCTTTTCGCCGGGCTCGAAGAGGCGGTCCACGAAGAGGTCATCGGCGATCAGATCCGGGAACTGCTCGAAGCGCTGCCGTCCTTCCTGGGAGAGGGCATACACGCCGCCGCCCCACAGGCCGCTGCGGGCCACCGGCAGCTGCTGGCGGGTCCGGTAGTACGAGTGGATCAGAGGGTGGGCGTCCTGGAGATCAAAGCGCACGGCCGGCCGGGCCGCCAGCACCTCTCCGTCGACCAGGGCGCTGAGGACTTCGCCCACCGTTCCCGGGCTGACCTGCACGTCCGCGTCGAGGTACAGCCGGGGCCAGAACGAGGCGACGGCGTCCCCGGCGTTGAGGGCGGCAGTCTTGGACGGCTGCGGCAACTCCAGGACGTGCACGCCCTCGAACTGCCGCGCGATCGCAGCGGTGTCATCGGTGCAGCCGTTGCAGGCCACAATGACCTCCAGCTGGCCGGCCGCGGCCAGGGGGGCGAGCGGCGCCAGGGTCCGGGCGATCACGGCGGCCTCGTTGTGCGCCGGGATAATCACCGACCCATGAGGGATCCTGACCGCGGCTTTTGACGGTTCCGCGGCCGGGTCCGGAGCCTGTCCTGGCAGGGCTACCCAGCGCTCCTCGTGGAGCACCGTCTGCAGCACACCCCTGCGGTCCGGTTTCCAGCACCGCAACAGCTCCGAGAATGCCACCACCCCGTGGAACACCGCCGCGTAGGCCGCAGAATGGTACTTACGGATGTAGCGGACGCGGTTGACTGCCAGGAGCGCATTCAGCCGGGGGGAGCTGCCGGAGGCCCCGCCGGCGTGGCCCATCACCGCCGCAGGTTCGTACCAGACGGTCTCCCCCATGGTGCGCAGGCTCCGGAAGAAGTCGGTCTCTTCGCTGTAAAGGAAGTAGGACTCGTCCCAGGCGAGTGCGTCCGCCACCGGGCGGCGGACCATCAGCGCCGCGCCGGTCGCCCAGTCCACCGTGTGGGGATGGGCGTAGCTCTCCGGGTTGAGGTCAGTGCCGGAAAGCCAGGCCGGCCGGTTGGGCGCCCGCCGGCCCAGCAGTGCGTCGCCGACGGCGGTGGCGATGGTGGGCTCGCGGTACAGCGACAGGCTGGTGCTCCCGCCGGGGTTCAGCAGGCGCGGGACCACCGCACCCGCCTGCGAGGCACGCAGCCGCTGCATCATGGCCGCCAGGGAACCGCGTCCCACGGTGAGATCGGGGTTCAACACCACAATGGCGGCAGCTTCGCCCACCTTCCGCATGGCTGCGTTGATGCCGCCGGAGTATCCCAGGTTCCCGCCGGTTGCGAAGGCCAGCACGTCCGGGTGCCGGGTGCGCGCGGACTCCAGCGTTCCGTCGCTGGAGGAATTGTCTGCCACGATGACGCGCAGGGTCAGGTCGGCCGTTTCGGCCCTGAGGCTCTTGAGCAGCGCATCCAGGCAGCCTGCACTGTTGTAGGTCACGATGATCACTGCAGCGTCCGCCGTGCCGTCGGGCCCGGTGAAGTGGCCGGGTGTCCGGGGGGCCGGGTCCGCCGCCGTCGGGCTGTCCGTCCTGGCCGGCGGCACACAGCAGGAGGTGGTCCGCAGCTTCAGGTAGGCCGGGGGCCCGTCAACCAGGTAACGCCCGGCCAGCCGTTTGGGCTCCAGGGCCAGCCGGTACCCCCACTCCAGTCCGTGCTCGCAAAACCACTGGGGTGCCCGCTGGACGCGCCCGGCGAGGAAGTCGACGGCGGCGCCGAAAGCCAGCAGGACGGCCGCCCCCGTGAGCTCCGCGTACCGGTCGATCCAGAGTTCCTGGCGCGGTTTGCCGAGCCCCACGTAGAGGATGTCGACGCCGGCGCGGGAAATGTCCCTGGCAATCCGTTCGGAGTCCGCGGTGGAGGCCAGCTCCTCGCGGCTGGGGCACCACATGCCGACAAGTTTCAGGCCGGGATGGTCAGTGGCGATCTTCCGGGCCAGGAGCTGCTGGTTGGCGGCAGACCCGCCCAGGAATCCCACGCGCAGCCCAAGCTCCCCCGCCCGCACCAGGAGGGGGGAGGCCAGGTCGCTGCCGGCCAGCCGCGGCCACCGGTGTCCGGTGAGCCGCTGGGACTGGGACACCAGGGGCGCCCCGTCCAGCAGGTAGAGCCACTCCACGGTGCTAGCGGGGTCGGCGTGCAGCGTGCCGGCCCAGCGGCCGCCGGTGCCGAAGTGGTGCAGGTGGTCCAGATTGACGGACGCCACTCCGAGCGGCCGCCGAACGCGGCCGCGGCGGGCCCGGTCGAGGATCCGCTCCAGCGCCGGTTCGGGATCCATCAGGTCCACCGGAGTGCCGCCAAGAATGACTTTGTTGTTACCCAGCATGTCCGCCCCGCCCGTCAGTGGATTCCGCGGGCTGCAGTTGCCCGTTGATTTCGTCGTAGCGCGCACCGGTTTCCGGGCAGAGCCAGGTATGGCCGCGGTCGGGCTTGAGCCGGTGCCCGGCCTTGCCCACCCAGCCCATCTGCCGGGCAGGCACCCCGGCCACCACGGCGTAGGCGGGAACATCCCGGGCCACCACCGCCCCGGCGGCAACCGTGGCCCAGGCCCCGATCCGGACCGGGGCGACACAGACGGCGCCCGCCCCGATGGAGGCCCCGTCTCCGACGGTCACGCCCACGGCAACCCAGTCGTCGGCGCCCTTGAGTTTCCCCTCCGGGGTGACGGCCCTGGGGTGCAGGTCATTGGTGAGCACCGCCGCCGGGCCCACAAACACGCCGGCACCCAGAACGGCCGGTTCGTAGACCAGGGCGTAGTTCTGCAGCTTGCAGTTGTCGCCGACCACCACTGCGGGGCCGATATACGCGCCGCGGCCCACAATGCAGTTCCGGCCCACGGTGGCATCCTCCCGGATCTGCGCCAGATGCCACACCTGCGTCCCGTTCCCGATCCGTGCCGTCTCTGCCACGTCTGCTGTCCCGGAAATGGTTGTCATCTCGATCCTCCCGAAAGTTGTGTCGCAGGGCGCCGGGACATGTTGGCGGTCCCCGTGGTCCGGCGTCCGGAGGAGTTCCCTGCCGACGTCAGAAAGCGCTGGAACTCGGCGCCCCGGGCGCCCCAGGTGTGCTGCGCGGCGAACTCTTTCCTGAGGCGCTCCTGGTCCTGGTCGTCAACCCGGGCCAGGGCCGCCTTGACCGCCAGCGCGAATTCCTGCGGCACCGACGTCAGGGTGATCAGGCCGGTGCCCAGCCACCGCGCGGACGGCATGTCCGTGGAGACCACGGCCATGCCGGCTGCCAGGTACTCAAGGGTTTTCAGCGGGAAGCTGGCCCGGTTGAAGGAGGAGTCGGCGTACGGCGTCAGTCCCACGCCGTGCACGCCCAGCTGGTGCTGCAGCTCGGCGGCTTCGAGGCGTCCCAGCCAGCGGACGTTGCCGGCTGCCAGGAGCGCATCCAGCCGGCGCCGGAAGGCGGGGTCCCGGTCGGCCCGCGGCCCGATCACCACCATGTCCTCGCCGGAGGCCTGCACGGCTTCGAGCAGGTCGAGGTCCAGCCGTTCATTGAGCTGGCCGACGAGGCACGCTGTGGGCGTGCGGCGGGTGGACGACGGCGGTGCCGGCTCGGGGCAGCCGTTGGGGACCACGGCGGAGACTGTCCCGGGCGCGGACGGGCGGAGCGCCACGGCCTGGGCCAGGAGTTCCGCCGAGACCGCCGCCACCCCGTCGGCCTGGGCGAGGTTGGCCTCCAGCACCCGGCGGATGACCGCGCGCGACAAACCCATGAGGCGTGCCCCTGCAATCCAGTCGTCAGTGAGGTACAGGGTCTTGCTCCCCGGCACCTTCCCGGGGAAGCGGGCCAGCGGGTTGGCGACCACCACCGCCTCGGGCTCCCAGCCGGTCCGGACCAGGGCTGCGCTGATGGCACGCTCCAGCAGCAGCGCCGTCAGAGCGCGCACGCCGGGCCGCGTCACCCCCGGGGGCGCGGCCACCCGGAGGCGCAGGATCGAGCCGGCCACCCGGACCGGGTCCGCCGGCCGGTCCGTGCCGGGGGACTCCCGGCGGGTCCACAGCCGGCCCGCCGTTTTCAGCGATGCGCGGGCGGGCGGGTCAACCCACAGCACGGGGCGGAACCTGGCCAGCGATTCGACCAGGCGTTTGTCGGTTCCGGCGACGCCGTCCCAGCTGGTGCCGGCTATCCAGACGACGGGTCCCTGGCCGTTCATGCCCGGCCTCCGGCCCGGAGTGGGTGGGCGGACGGGGTACTGGGGCGCTGCAGGGCGGCCCGCAGCTGGTCCGCCACATACTGCTGCTGCGTCTCGCTGATGTGCGGGAATATCGGCAGCGACAGGATGCCGCCGGCAGCCCGCTCCGCGACGGGGAAGTCGCCGGGGCCGTAGCCCAGCTCCCGGTAGGCGCGGCTGAGGTGCACCGGCACCGGGTAGTGGATGCCGGCGCCGATTCCTGCACCGTTCAGCGCGGCAAGGACCCGGTCCCGTTCCGCGACCCGGATGACATACAAATGCCAGACGTCGACGTTGCCCTCGGCCGTGCGCGGAAGGATCACGCCCGGCAGGTCCGCCAGGAGTTCCTGGTAGCGGTCCGCGGCGCGCCGCCGCCGCTCGTTCCACCCGGCCAGCCGGCGCAGCTTGGCGTGGAGCACCACCGCCTGGATGGTGTCGAGGCGCGAGTTCATGCCGATCGCGTCGTGCTGGTACTTCCGTTCGCTGCCGTGGGCGCCCAGCATCCGCACCCGGGCGGCCGTGCCGTCGTCGTCCGTCAGCACCGCCCCTGCGTCCCCGGCGGCGCCGAGGTTCTTGCCCGGATAGAAGCTGGTGCCGGCCGCGTGCCCCAGCGTGCCGGCGGACCGGCCGTGCCGGGAGGCACCCTGGGCCTGGGCGGCGTCTTCGACAATAACGGCGCCGCAGGCCTCCGCCACCGGGGCCAGCCGCTCCACAAACGCTGTCTGGCCGAAGAGGTGGACCGGCATGATCGCCTGGGTCCGGGAGGTCACCGCAGCGGCCACCTGGTCCGGCTCGACCAGGAGGTGCACCGGGTCGACGTCCACAAGGACCGGCACCGCAGCGATCCGGCTCACCGCCTCCGCGGTGGCGATGAACGTGTTGGCGGGCAGGATGACCTCGCCCCCGGGCCTCACCCCGCACGCGCGCAGTGCCAGCTCCAGGGCGTCGGTGCCGTTGGCCACCCCTACGCAGTTCCCGGCGCCGAGGAACCGCGCGTACGCCTGCTCGAAGTCCGCGACCGCGGGTCCCCCGATAAACGACCCCTGAGTGAAGATGTCCTTCAGCCCCGTGGCGACTTCGTCGGCGATCTCGTCCTGCTGGGCGGCCAGGTCAACCATGGGGACGCTGCCGCCCGCCGGCCGGGTCACCGCCCGCCTCCCGCGGCGGCCGCTGAGGGTTCGAGCACCCGGGCCGGAACACCGGCCCAGGTCTCCCCGTCGGGCACGTCAACCAGGACGGCGGCCCCCATTCCGACGCGGCTTCCGGCGCCCACCGCCCTGGCTTCACGCACCGACGAATTCATGCCCAGGTACGCGGCACGCCCGATTCGAACGCCGCCGCCCAGCGAGACGCCCGCGGCGAGGGTGGCGAAGTCCTCCACCACCACGTCGTGGGTCAGCGTTACGCCGGGCATCATCACCACATGGCTGCCCACTGTGATTCCGGCGGTGAGCGTGACGTTCCCCAGCAAGATGCTTCCGGGACCAACGTCGCAGCAGTACGGGACCCTGACAGAGCGGTCCACCACGGTCGCGAAGCGGTGGGCCGGGAACCCCAGCCCGGCCAGCCGGGCAACCACCCGTTCACGCCCGGCGCCCGGCCCGATGCAGACAACCGCCCGGGCCTCCGGGTACCGGAGGGCGAGGCTGGCGGGTCCCAGGATCGGTGCGCCGTCCAGGTCCGTCCCCGCCCTGGATTCGTCGTCGTCGAGCACTCCGACGACGTCGAACTGGCCCTCCTCGCGGACGCAGGCCAGCACCTCCCGGGCCAGGCCGCTGGCACCGAGCAGCAGCAACTCAGTCATGGAACTCCCCCGCAGCCTTCAGGATCGAACGGATGACCCGGGACTGCTCGTCCAGGGTCAGCTGGTGGTAGACGGGCAGGATCACGGTGTGGTCCGTGAGCCGCTCGGTCACGGACAGGTCTGCCCGGCCGGTGTCCAACCCGGCGTAGGCGGGCTGCCGGTGCGCGGCCATGATGCCGCGCCGGGCGGAAATTCCGTCCAGCGCCAGCCGTTCCAGCAGTTCGTCCCGGCCCAGGGCGAACTCCGGCAGGACCTCCACCCAGAAAGACTGGAAGTTGCTGGTGCCGTAGAGGGGGTCCTCGCTGAACCGCAGGCCCTCGACGCCGGCGAGCGCCTTCCGGTAGGCCGCGGCGATGGCCCGGCGCCGGGACACCGCCTCGCCCAGCCGGTCCAGCTGCACCAGCCCGACGGCGGCCTGCATGTCGGTCATCCGGTAGTTGAACCCGATCTCCCCGTATTCCTCCGCGGGCGCCAGGATCGAGGCATGGCGGTCGTTCGCGGAGACGCTCATGGCGTGTTCGCGGAGCTTCCGGGCACGGTCGGCCCAGCCGGCGTTGCGCAGCGTCAGCATCCCGCCCTCCCCGGTGGTGAGGATCTTGCGCGGGTGGAAGGACCAGGCGGCGATCTCGGCGCCCGCTCCCGCCGGACGGCCCCGGTAGGTGCTGCCCGCCGCGCAGGCCGCATCCTCGATGACGGTGATGCCCAGCCCGTCGCAGAGGGCGCGGATCGGATCGAGGTCCACCGGCATGCCGCCCTGGTCCACCACGATCACGGCCCGGGTGGCCGGGGTGAGGGCGGCGGCGAGGGTGCGCACGGACACGTTCCCGGTGTCCGCCTCGACGTCGGCGAAGACCGGCCGTGCCCCGACGTACGTGGCAGCGTTGGCGGTGGCGATGAAGGACAGGGAGGGGACTACCACGTCGTCCCCGGGCCCGACGCCGGCCACTTTCAGTGCCAGGTGCAGCGCCGTGGTGCAGTTGGAGACCGCCACGGCGTGGCCGGCCTGCTGAGCGGCCGCGAAGGCTTCCTCGAAGCGCGCCACGCGGGGACCCTGCGCCACCCAGCCGGAGGCGATGACCTCGGCCACCGCCGCAGCCTCTTCCGCCCCGAGCCACGGCTTCATGACGTTGATCCGGCTCAGGGACCGGTCCTGGTCGAGGATCACCGCGCACCGCCGACCCTGGCGTCGGCAATCTCTGCGCGCAGGGGCCGCCACCAGTCAACGAGTTCCCGCAGGCCCTCCTCGAGGCCGGTTTCCGCCCTGAATCCGAGGTCCCGCCACGCCGCGGCCGTATCCGCCTGCCGCCTGACGACGCCGTTGACGGCGCGTTCGGGGCCGTGCTCAACGTGGAGGTCCGAATCCATGGCCCGCAGCAGCGCCTCGGCCAGTTCCAGCAGGCTGGTCTCGGCGCCGCTGGCGACGTTGTAGACGCCGTCGACCGCCCCGCTGCCCGCGGCCAGGATGTTGGCCCGGGCCACGTCCCTCGCGTGGACGAAGTCCATGGTCTGCCGTCCGTCGCCGAAGATCAGGGGCGGAAGCCCGTCGTCGACGCGCTCCATCCAGCGCACCAGCACCTCGGTGTACAGGCCGTGGACGTCCATCCGCGGGCCGTACACGTTGAAGTAGCGCAGCAGGACGTAGTCCAGCCCGGACATGGCGCGGAAGCTGCGGGCCATGGCCTCGTTGAAGGACTTCGCCGCGCCGTAGAACGTGTCGTTGTTGTAGTGGTGGTGGCGTTCCGGCGTCGGGAACGTCTCCGCCATGCCGTAGACCGAGGCGCTCGAGGCCGCCACCAGCTTCCCGACCCGCTGCGCGGACGCCGCCTCGAGCACGTTGAAGGTCCCGTCCACCAGCACCTCGAGGGCGAGCCGGGGTTCCTCGGCGCACTGGGTGATCCGGATGGCCGCCTGGTGGAAGACGATGTCCTTGCCCCGGCTCAGGTCGTGGACCAGGTCCCGGTCCCGGAGGTCGCCCTCGATGAGTTCCACCCGCCCGCCGGCCAGCGCCGGGCCGAGGTTGGCGCGCCGGCCGCGCACCAGGTTGTCGAGCACGTCCACCCGGCCGGCGCCGGCGTCGAGCAGGTGGTCCACCACCGTGGAACCGATGGTGCCCGCTCCGCCTGTGACCAGGACCTGTGCGCCCTGCAGGATGCTCATCGGGTTGCCCCCAGCCGCGCCTCGGTGCCGACGACGACGCTGGCCTTCCCGTCCGCGCTGAGGCTGTCGCTGACGGCCTCCAGGACGGACAGCACGCGGAGGCCGGAGGCCCCGCTGGTCCGGGCGGGGCGGTGCTGCCGGATGCTGGCGGCGAACTCGGCCACCATCTGGCCGAGGGCCTCGTGTTCGGGCAGTGCCGGGGACCATGTGTCGCCCAGCCGGTAGGAGATGGCGGAGGCCTTCCGGTCCGCCGCCGACGGCGATTGCCGCTCGAGGCTGACTCCACGGTCGTAGACGCTGAGCCGCTGCTGGGGGTTCAGGTCGTCCCAGACCAGGGTCCGCCGGGAGCCGCCCACCACCAGCTGGCGGATCTTGGTCGGGCTCAGCCAGTTGACGTGGACGTGGGCCATGGCGTCATTGGCGAGCGCGAAGTTCAGGTGCCCGACGCAGGCCTGGCCTGTTCCGAGCGGATCCGCGCCGTGCGCTGACACTTCCGCCGGCCGCAGCCCGTCGGGGAGGATGAAGTCGAGGATGGACAGGTCATGCGGGGCGAGGTCCCAGAAGACGTCCACGTCCGGCTGCACGAGCCCTAGGTTGATCCGGACCGAGTCGATGAAGAGGATCTCGCCCAGCGACCCGTCCGCGATCAACTCGCGGATCTTCAGCACGGCCGGGGTGTAGCAGTA
Organism: Pseudarthrobacter sp. 1C304; assembly: GCF_052245515.1. Lineage (NCBI taxonomy): Bacteria > Bacillati > Actinomycetota > Actinomycetes > Micrococcales > Micrococcaceae > Pseudarthrobacter > Pseudarthrobacter sp. 1C304. The sequence continues at coordinate 132,562 of NZ_JBQQCH010000001.1, forward strand.
GGTGTGGTCCGCCATCAGCACCAGGCCGCGTTCCTCCGCCTCCTCGACCATCTCCAGTCCCTTGACCCGGCTGTCCGCGAGGGGCTTTTCGACCAGCACATGCTTCCCCGCTTTGAGGGCCGTCAGCGCGATCCCGTGATGTGTGTGGGCCGGCGTCGCGATGGCCACGGCGTCGACGTCCGCTGTGTCCAGCAGTTCGTCGATGGAGGCGAAGACCGGAGCGCCGCCCTGGGCGGCCGCGAGCCCCGCAGCCCTGGCCCGGTCCAGGTCCACGATGCCGGCCAGGTCCCAGTCAGGGCTGGCAGTGAAATTCCGGGCCAGGTTGGGCCCCCAGTAGCCGGCGCCGACGACGGCGACCCTGAGCGGGCCGCCGGCCGCGACCGGTTCCAGGCCGCGGAAGTACCCCGAACGTGATTCATCCATTGTGTATCCTCACTCCGTCAGTAAGCGCCGGCTGGCGCGCACATAGCTCGGAAGGTGCGCCACATGATGATGACGTCACCCATGATCGACCAGTTTTCGACGTAATAGAGATCGAGGCGCACGGCCTCGTCCCACGGCAGGTCGGACCTGCCGTTGACCTGCCACAGCCCGGTGATCCCGGGTTTGATCAGAAGCCTCCGGCGCGTGTGGCGCTCGTAGCGGCCCACCTCGCGCGGCAGCGGCGGGCGGGGCCCCACCAGGCTCATCTCGCCCGTGAGGACGTTCCAGAACTGGGGCAACTCGTCCAGCGAGAACCGGCGCATCCAGCGACCGCAGCGCGTGACCCGGGGATCGTTGTGCATTTTGAAGAGGACACCGGCGCCCTGGTTGTGCACCCCCAGCGCGTCCAGCGCGGCCTCGGCGTTGACCACCATGGACCGGAATTTGAGCATCCGGAATGGTTGCCCGGCCTTGCCCACCCGCTCCTGCCGGAAGAGGACCGGCCCGGGGCTGTCGAGTTTGACGATAAGAGCCAGAGCCAGGAGCACGGGCGAGAGCAGGACCAGTGCCGTGCCGGCCACCGCGATATCGAGCAGCCGCTTGCAGGCGTGTTTGGCGCCGCTGTAACGGGGCACGTCGACATGCATCAGCGGCAGCCCTTCCACCGGGCGCCAGTGGATCCGGGGGCCCGCAACGTTGGTCAGGGAGGAGGCCAGCACCAGTTCCGCCCGGTGCTCCTCCAGCCCCCAGCCCAGTTCGCGGATGAACTGGTTGCCACCCGGCACGGGACCTGCCACGATGACCGCCTCCGCCCCGCAGATGCCCACCGTCCTGACCACGTCATCGGTGGAGGAGAGCACCTGCATGCGGCGCCCGTCGGCATCGAACCAGGTGCCCCGCCGTCCGCCGGGCAGCGATACACCGAGAATCTCGTAGAAGGCGCCCGACTTCCGGGCGATCCGCTTGAGCACGTACCGCACATCCTCGGGCTGCCCGATAACCACCGCTTTGACGAGGTATTGCCCGTGGGCCTGGCGCCCGTTGTACCAGCGGCGGGCCGCCCAGCGGCTGGCGGGCAGGAGGACCAGCCCCAGCGGGAGGGATACGTGATAGAAAGCCGACGCCGGCTGCACACGGAACGTCACCAGCCCGACAGCAAGCAGGCCGAAGACCGCAACGCTGGCGGCGGCCACGCGCTTGTACTCGCTGCTCCCGGCGCCCAGGATTTTCGGGTCCCTGGTGCGGTAAAGGGCCAGGGCGGCAGCCCACATCGCGCCGAGGGTGGCTCCGATGAGTGCCCCGTTGAAGTCCGCCAGGGCCGATCCGAAGCGCGGGTTGCCCTCGGAGTGGACGAGGAAGCCGGCCAGGACAATGATGCTGACCAGCAGGGCATCCGAGGTGTGCAGCACGCGGCGCAGGAACCGCGCCCACTCGCGGCCGGAGAGCGGCGGGACCTGCGCCGCCTGGTCCGGATGAAAATGGGGTGCCCGGTTGGCAAAACGGACATCCGGGGCGACAAGGAATGCGCGAGCCACTGCGACTCCCTCCCAAAGGCAATTGGCTGCATCGATTGATGCCTGAGCCAATCCAAGTTGGTGGGAGCGCGCCGGTCACGAGTGGTTCTTACCCGAACCGATACTTGCCTTTGCGAATCATCGCCGGTGGGGCGGCCCGGGTAGTACTCACTACCCGGACCGCCGCCCCCGCATCTGCACGGGAAGCCCGGCTGACAAGTAGCCGGCCCGCGGGGCGGGGACGCTACACGCCGGTGGCGGCCATCCGGACCAACAGCCCGCCGCGCTCGACCGTCACCGCAAGATGCGTTCCGGTGCCAAGGTGGTCGCCGTCCAGCTGGAACTCCTGTTCGCGCTCCAGCGTGATCTCCGCGGACTTGCCCTGGAAATACTCCACTGACTCGGTCTCGTTCTTGTTCCGGCCAAAGATGCCAGCCACCACTCCCAGCCAGCCCAGCCGGCCGCGCGGGGCGAGGACCAGAAGGTCCAGCACACCGTCGTCGATCTTGGCGTCCGGGAAGATCTCAATGCCGCCCATGATCCGGCCGCAGTTTCCGATCATCACGCTGCGGATGCGGCGGCGGACGGGTTCCTTGCCGTCGACGCTGATGCTCGCCTTCACCGGTTTGCCGGGGAGTTTGCGGATGCCGGCCTCCACGTAGGCAAGCCAGCCCATGCGGTCCTTCAGCACGTCGACGGTGTCCGCCATGATGGCGGCGTCGTACCCCAAGCCGGCCATGACGAGGAACACCTGCTCGTCGTCCGCGCGGTTCAGGCGGGATTTCACGACGTCGATGGCCTGCTCGCTGCCGTTGAGCACGTCGTAGCAGGCGGACACCGGATCGGTAATGTCCACTCCGAGGTTGCGGGCCAGCAGGTTGCCGGTGCCCAGTGGCACCAGGCCCATGGGCGTTCCGGTGCCGGCCAGCACCTCCGCGACGCAGCGGACGGTTCCGTCGCCGCCGGCGGCGATCACGACGTCGACGCCGGCTTTCAGCGCCTCGCGCGCCTGGCCGACGCCCGGGTCTTCGACAGTGGTTTCCAGCCACAGCGGCTCGGCCCAGCCCTGCGTTTCGCACAGCCGGAAAATGGCGCCCTTGAGCGCCTCACCGACAGATTTGGCCGGGTTGATGACGACGGCGGCGCGCCGGACCCGGGGGGTGCTGTCAGGCGCGTGATTGTTCTCTGGCATGGCATCCTTCTGAGGCAGGCGGGCGTGGGGTGTCCCGGATTGAAATCCTAGCGGGGTTCCGGGCCTAACCGGCGCAGCCGCGGTGCGGCCCGTGGACGTTCGTGCGGCGGGGTCACTAGACTGGCCGTGCCCGGGTGCCGGGCGGGAAGCAGGAGCACATGTCCGAACCACAGCAGAACCACTCGGCAGAGGCCGACGCGTCCAGCAGGGATCCCCACGACTGGGGCCGGGCCATGGCGCTGGCGGTCACCCGGCTGGCGGAACAGCTCGCCCCCGCGGACAGCGAGGACATTCACGCCTCGCTGGTGGGCAAGGACCTGCACCTCAAAATCCGCGACGCCGCCGCGGGAGTCACCATCACAGTTTCCACCGCGCCGGTTCAAGGCAACGACGGCTAGCTGCAGTCAGCGCCCGGACGACAGGTCGGCGGAGATGAGCGCGGCGGGGGCCACGGCCGCCGCCCGGACCGGGCTGAAGCAGCACGGCATCCCCGCCCGGTTGCTCCCCGCTGTCAGGCTTTTCCGGTCCCCAGCACCGCGCCGAGATCGTATTTGACCGGTTCCTCGAGCTGTCCGTAGGTGCACGACCTCGGGTCGCGGTCCGGGCGCCAGCGGACAAACTGCGTCGTGTGCCGGAACCGCTCGCCCTCCATATGGTCATATTTCACTTCCAGCACGCGGTCCGGCCGGAGCGGGACGAAGGACAGGTCCTTGCCGCCGCTCCACCGGCTGCCCTGGGCATTGCGGGGCGTGCGGCCGCCCTCCTCCTGGCGCGCCCACGCCCAGGGGTGGTCCTCGAACCCGGTCACCAGCGGCTGGAGTTCCTCAAAGAGCTCCTCGCGGCGGCGCATCGGGAAGGCGCCCACGACGCCGACGTTCGCGAGGGCGCCGTCGTCGTCATAGAGGCCCAGCAGGAGGGAACCGATGCGGCCAGGCCCGGACGTGTGCACACGGTACCCGGCGAGGACGCAGTCCGCGGTGCGGACATGTTTGACCTTAAACATGGAGCGTTTGTCCGGCAGGTAGTGCCCGTCCAGGGGTTTGGCCACGATCCCGTCGAGGCCGGCCCCCTCGAACTGGTGGAACCACTCCTCGGCCGTGGCCCTGTCCCGGGTCGCGGCGGTGAGGTGGATGGGCGCCGCACTTCCGGCGAGCACGCCTTCCAGCGCCCCGCGCCGCTCGGTGAAGGGGCGCGCCGTGTAGTCCTCGTCGTCGAGGGCCAGCAGATCGAACGCGACGAACCGTGCCGGGGTCTGTTCGGCCAGCAGCCGGACCCTGCTCGCGGCCGGATGGATCCGTTGCTGCAGCATGTCGAAGTCGAGGCGGTCGCCCGAGGCGCCGACCAGGATGATCTCGCCGTCGAGCACACAGCGCGGCGGAAGGTTGGCCTTGAGCGCCTCGACGAGCTCAGGGAAATAGCGGGTCAGGGGCTTGCCGTTGCGGCTGCCGATCTCCACGTCGTCACCGTCGCGGAAGATGATGGACCGGAACCCGTCCCACTTCGGTTCGAACATCACCGGCCCCTCGGGCAGGGCATTGACGGACTTCGCCAGCATGGGCGCTATCGGGGGCATCAGCGGCAGTCGCATAGGCCCCATTCTGGTCCGCCGTTCCGCCGCCCGCCAGAGGGCTTGCGGCGGAGGATGCACACGGTCTTCGCTCGACAACCGGCGGTGGCGACGGTAAAGATGGACGATGGCTACCCTCGGTTTCCACGCATCCCATGAACAGATCAGTCCCGGCCAGCTGCTGAAGGACGTCCAGCTGGCGGAGCAGGCGGGCTTTGATGCCGCCATGTGCTCGGACCACATTGAGCCGTGGTCCGCCCGGCAGGGGCATTCCGGCTTTGCCTGGTCCTGGCTGGGGGCGGCCCTGGCCACCACCGGGCTGCGCTTCGGCACCGTGACGGCACCGGGCCAGCGCTACCACCCCGCCATCATCGCGCACGCCTCGGCCACGCTGGCGGACATGTTTCCCGGCCGGTTCTGGATGGCGCCGGGCAGCGGCGAATACATGAATGAACACGTCACGGGCCAGGCCTGGCCGGACAAGGCCACCCGCCAGCAGCGCCTCGAGGAAGCGGTCCGGATCATCCGGGACCTCCACGACGGCAAGGAGGTCACCCGGGACGGCCTGGTCACCGTCCAGCAGGCCCGCATCTGGGACGTTCCGGAGATCAAGCCGCCGCTGATCGCCCCGGCCGTCAGCGTGGAAACGGCCCGCCGGGGCGCAGCATGGGCGGACGGACTGGTCACCGTGAACCAGCCGCACGCCAAGCTGAAGGACATGCTCGCGGCCTACCGCGACGCCGGCGGCAAGGGAAATGCCGTGCTGCAGGTCCACCTGTCCTGGGCGCCGACGGAGCGGGAAGCCGTGGCGGTGGCCATGGACCAGTGGCGCAGCAACGTCTTTGCCCCGCCGGTCCCGTGGGACCTGCCGACGGCGGGGCATTTCGACGTCGTCAGCGCCGACGTCGGCGAGGAACAGGTCCGCAGCGTCGTCAACATCTCCGCTGACACCGGACAGCACGCCCAGTGGCTCGCCGAATATCTTGATCTCGGCTTCGACGAGCTGTACCTGCACTTCGTCGGCCAGGAGCAGGCGCCGTTCATCCGGGCCTTCGCCGAACACGTGCTGCCCCAACTCCGCCTCTCCGGAGCCCCGCGGCAGGACCGGGCGGCAGCCCTGTGAGGATCGCCGAAACCTCTGACCTCTGGTGGAAGAATGCCGTCATTTACTGCCTGGATCCGGAAACGTTCTTCGACGACGACGGCGACGGCACCGGGGACTTCGGCGGCCTGATCCAGCGAGTGGACTACCTCGCGGCCCTGGGCGTGACGTGCATCTGGTTGATGCCGTTCTACCCCACCCCGGACCGGGACGACGGCTACGACGTCACGGACCTCTACAGCGTGGACCCGCGCCTGGGAAACCTGGGCGACGTGGTGGAGTTCATCCGGACCGCCAAGGACCGGGGCATGCGCGTGATCGCGGACTTCGTCCTCAACCACACCTCGGACAAGCACCCGTGGTTCGTGGAGTCCCGCAAATCGGTGGACAACCCGTTCCGCGATTACTACGTCTGGCGCAAGGACACACCCCCGGACACCTCGGATCAGGTGGTGTTTCCCGGCGAGGAGACGTCCATCTGGACCCAGGACAAGGCCACCGGCGAGTGGTACCTGCACATGTTCGCGAAGCACCAGCCGGACCTGAACGTGGCGAACCCCCTGGTGCGGGATGAGATCGCCAAGTCCATGGGGTTCTGGCTGCAGATGGGACTGGACGGCTTCCGGCTGGACGCCGTCCCGTTCTTCCTTGAGCTGCAGGGCACGTCAAAGGAGGGCTCGGCAACGGTCGACCCGCACGACTACCTCAGCGCGCTCCGCAGTTTCCTCAACCGCCGCAACGGCAGCGGGCTGCTCCTGGGGGAGGTCAACGTGCCCTACAAGGACCAGCTGAAATACTTCGGCGGGGCGGCGGGAAACGAACTGAACATGCAGTTCGATTTCCTGTCCATGCAGAACCTGTACCTGTCACTCGCCCGCGAGGACGCCCGGCCGCTGGCAAAATCGCTGGCCTCCCGGCCGAAGATCCACCCGGACAACCAGTGGGCCATGTTTGTCCGGAACCACGACGAGCTGACCCTCGACAAGCTCAGCGACAGTGAGCGCGAGGAGGTCTTTGCGGCGTTCGGCCCGGACGAGGACATGCAGATGTACGGCCGCGGCCTGCGCCGCCGGCTGCCCACCATGCTCAAAGGCGATCCCGCCCGGATCCGGATGGTCTACTCGCTGATGTTCGCTCTGCCCGGGACCCCGGTGCTGTTCTACGGCGAGGAGATCGGCATGGGCGAGGACCTGTCGGCGAAGGGCCGCTCGGCTGTGCGGTCCCCGATGCAGTGGACCGACGGCGACAACGGCGGGTTCTCCACGGCTCCCGCGAAGGATCTGGTGGCGCAGGTCGTGGACGGATACTTCGGGCCGAAGAACGTCAACGCGGCCGCGGCGAAGAGGGACCCGGGGTCGCTGTGGAACTTTATGGCCACCCTGATCCAGCGCTACCGGGAGAGCCCCGAACTGGGCTGGGGCGACTTCGAACTGATCAAACAATCCGACCCGAAGGTGCTTCTCCACCGGTGCACCTGGGACGGTTCAACGCTGGTCCTGGTCCACAATTTCGGGGCGGAGCCAGCCTCCGTGGCCGCCAGCCTGGCCGGGGACGCGGAGACCGGGTTCGAGGGCGCCTACCTGCGGGACCTGCTGGACGGTGAGGACGTGGAACTGGCGCCGGACGGAGGCTTCGAACTGGAGCTGGACCGCTACGGCTACCGCTGGCTCCGGGTCCAGCGGCCGGGCCAGCGCCACATCCCCTGAGGCCGCCGGCCGCCGTGCCGGCCCGGTAACGGCGGCGGCGCCGAACGCTTACCCGCCCCTTACCGGGCTGAAACGCAGCGGCAACATTGGCGCAGGACACTGGAAGAGCCGGCAAGAGCAGGCATCATTCTCCAGTCCAGGAGGCCCCGCCATGTTGAAGGAAGCCAACGCCCCTGTCACCCGAATCCGCGCCCTGGATCAGCTGCACCGCGGCGACGAGATCGAAGCCCGCCTCAAGGTCGGCCCCAATTACGACGACGTGGTGATCCGCCGCGGCAGTGTCCAGGAGACGGCGCCCGGGATCGGCGTCGTCTGGATCCTGGACCGGCAGTCCGGAACCCGGAAAGCCATCAACACCGATGAATGCAGCCTGTGGCGGGTCGCCTGAGGCTGCTAGCCTCCCGCGACGGACTGGATGATCAGGACCTCCCCGCCGGGGGCAACCTCGGTGGCCAGGCCCTCAAGGCGCCGGATCTCATTCCCGTTGACGTATATATTCACGTAACGTCGGACCGCGCCGGTCTCATCCCGTATCCGCCTCGACAGGGCCGGGTACTCTCCGGTCACCGCGTCCAGCACTCCTTCCACCGTCACCGCCGTCTCCGCGGGCGCAGTCAGTAAGGACTGCCCGCCGGCGAGCGGCTGGAGGACACTGGGGAGCACCACACTGATCCCGGTCATGGGACCTCACGCATTCACAGCGGCGCCGAGGCTCCCGGAACCGGGCACGCCCGCAGCGGACACGGCCGAGGCACGCACACACAGCACATCCGGCAGGTGGGAGGCCACCTCGCTGAAGTGTTCGCCCTCGTCGGCGCTGGAATAGACGGTGCCGCCGCGGGTGCCGAAGTAGACCCCGGCCGGGTCTGCCGCATCAACGCAGGCGGCATCCCGCAGCACGGAGTTGAATTCGGCCTCCGGCAGGCCGCGGTCCAGGCGCTTCCAGGTGGCCCCGGCGTCGTCGGTGCGGTGGACAGCCAGCTTTCCGTCCGGTGGGATCCTCTCCCCGTCTGCCTTCAGCGGGATGACCCAGGCGGTTCCGGCCCGGCGGGGATGGGTCAGCATGACGAAGCCGAAGTCCGCCGGCAGCCCGTCCGCGATCGATTCCCAGCTCTCGGCGCCGTCATCGCTGCGATAGACGCCGTGGTGGTTCTGTGCATACAGCCGCCCGTCCACGGCCGCATCGGCGGCGATCTTGTGCACGCACTGGCCGAATTCCGGGTTGGGATCGGGCATGAAGTAAGCGGAGATCCCGTTGTTGCGGGGCTCCCAGGAGGTGCCGCCGTCGAGCGAGCGGTAGACGCCGCCGGTGCTCATGGCGACGTGGACCTTCTCGCCCGTGGGGTCAATGACGATCGAGTGCGCGGCGGCCCCGCCGTACCCGGCACCCCAGTCGCCGCGGTGGGGGTGGTCCCACAGCCCGCGGTTGAGCTCAAAGTGTTCGCCGCCGTCGGTGGACTTCCAGACCGAGATCGGCTCGCAGCCGGCCCAGACCACGCCGGGGCGGGAGTCGGCGTCGGGATGGATCTGCCAGACGCGCTCCAGGGCGGCGTCGGCATCTTCGGGGAAACGGATGGCACCCTCTTCGGGTTCATTCCACGTTTCGCCCAGGTCATCGGAGTGAAAGACTGTGGGACCCCAGTGCTCGGAACGGACGCCGACCAGGATCCGCGTCCGGCCGTCACGGGTGTCGATGCCGATACTGGGGACTTCGCTCATCAGGAAATGTGGCCCCGAGAGGGACCATTCCTTGCGGTCCGGGCTCGTTGCGAGCCAGAGGCCTTTTTTGGTGCCGATTGCCAAGAGGTAACTCTCTGCGGTAGCCATGCCCCCCATGCAACCACCAGGGCTTTGGTGCCCGCAATGGTTTCAGTCGACGAATTCGGACTGCGTCTCGATGAAATCCCAGTCCGCGTCGGTCAGCACGCCGGACACGTTATCCGGGTGTGGCCCGCCGGCCTCGGCAATGCCCTGCAGCACGGGCAGCGGCAGTTCCGCGGCGCGGAGGTTTTCCCGCAGCCACTCCTTGCTCGCCAGATCCAGATCCAGCCACCACATGAAGATCTCCACGGCCGTCACCCTTTCGTCAGTTCTTCAACGGTAGGCCCCGGCCCGGAGGTCTTCAAGAGCTGCCGGCGCCGGCGGGAACTGATGCCCGGCCGGCCCGGGAAGAAAGCCCCTGTTCGCACCCCGGCACCGGGGCCACAATGGAGTATGTCCGACGAGACCACCCCCGGCCCGCAGCCCCTGGTGGTCGGCGTGCTCCCGGGGCAGAGCCCCGAGGTGTTGCAGACCGCCGGCGCCCTGGCCCAGAGCCTCGCCACCCGGCTGATCTGCGCCTACGTGGACGAGGCGAGCTACCTTGTGGAGTGGGACCCGGCGCGCTCGGCTCACCGGCTGTCCCTCCACCCGGACACAGACAATGCCGAAATCCGGGCCGTGACCCAGGAACTGCGGGACAGCATCGGGTCAGCCTGCGGTCCGCTGGGCATCGACTGGACGCTGCGGTCCCTGGCTGGAGACCCCGCCCGGGCGCTGGGCCGGCTCGCCGCCGAGACCGGTGCAGCGATGATCATCGTCGGCACGCCGGAGCCCGGCCTGGGGCACCGCATTTCCGCGGCACTCAACGGGTCGGTGGCGGCGTGGCTGAGCCACCACCAGGACCGGCCCATCCTCATTGTTCCGGTGGGCGGGGCGGCCCGGAAAATAAAGCGAAAGTAGTTATTCGGGGTGCTGGCGTTCCCCGTCTACTGCCAAGTAAGCTGGAATTCGTAGGCGCGAGGGATCGAAGGCCTACCCAAAGGCTGCTCCGGAGTGCGTATCCCCCAATAACGCACTCCGGAGCTTTTTTGTGTCCGACCCGGGTTGACGGATACCCCCAGAGGGTACTTGCGTGATACCCCCTCGGGGTATATGTTGGGCGTATGAACGAACCTGTTGCCCCGGTCCCCGACCTAGCCTCCGCCCCGGACACAGCCGACACCGAGCCGCACCAGCAGCACGGTTACTCCGCCAACAAGGCGGCCTACCTCCTGCGGCTCAAGCGCATCGAGGGCCAGGTGCGCGGCATCGCCCGGATGGTGGATGAGGACAAGTACTGCATCGACATCCTCACCCAGGTCGCCGCCGTAACCAAGGCCCTCCACGCCGTCAGCCTCGGCCTGGTGGAGGAGCACATCGGCCACTGCGTCGTCGGTGCCGCGTCGGAACCGGACGCGGAGCTGCGGGCCGAAGCCATCGACCTGAAAGTCAAGGAGGCCACCGATGCCATCGGGCGCCTGCTGCGGTAGCGGCACCACCACCCATCACACCATCGGACTGCCGGACCGGCAGTCCACGAACAAGGAGCACGCCATGAGCCACGTTTCCACCACCGTCAACGTTTCCGGCATGACCTGCGGCCACTGCGTGTCCTCTGTCAGCGAGGAGCTCGAAGCCCTCGCCGGCGTGGAGGCGGTCGACGTCGACCTTAACTCCGGCGGGGTTTCGACCGTCACCATCACATCCACCGGGGCCCTGTCCACCGCCGAGATCGGCGAGGCCGTTGCCGAAGCGGGGTACCTGGTGGTGGCCAACGAGGCCTGACCCCGCGCCGGGGCACCCGGCACCAGAGAGCAAGGCACCACAGAACAAGGCACCACAGAGCATGGCACCACAGAGCACAGCATCCGGACAGACGAGGAACACCGTGAGTAGAGAGCAACTGCTGGACCAGCCCGGAAGCCGGGTGATTGAACTCGATATCGAGGGCATGACCTGCGCGTCCTGCGTCGGCCGCGTCGAGCGCAAGCTTGGAAAGCTCGACGGTGTCAGCGCGTCCGTCAACCTGCCCCTGGAATCGGCCCGGGTAACGGTGCCCTCCGCCATCACCGACGCGCAGATCACCGAGACTGTCGCGGCGGCCGGCTACAAGGCCACCGTCCGCGCCCCGGCTGCACGCACCGCCGACCATCCGGCGGCCGGGCTCCGGCCGCGACTCATCGTGGCTGCGGCCCTGACGGTGCCGGTATTCCTGGTGTCGATGTTCCCGGCCCTCCAGTTCCCCCATTGGGGCTGGGTGGTGGGGTTCCTTGCCCTGCCCGTGGTCACCTGGGCTGCATGGCCATTCCACCGGGCCGCCCTGGTCAACGCCCGGCACTTCGGATCCACCATGGACACGCTGGTGTCCATCGGCGTGACCGCCGCCTACGCGTTCTCGGCCTGGCAGCTCATTGCGGACCCGTGGATGACGGATCCCGCGCAGCGTATGAGTGATATGAGCGGGATGGAGGAGATGGCCTCCGGCGGCCTCTACTTCGAAGTCGCCGCCGTGGTGACCACTTTCCTGCTGCTGGGCCGGTACCTGGAGGCCCGCGCCAAGCAGAAAGCGGGGGACGCCCTTAAGGCCCTGCTAAGCCTGGGGGCCAAAGACGCCACTGTCCTCCGGGACGGCCGTGAGGAGCAGCTGCCGGCGGACCAGCTGGCAGTCGGCGACGTGATCGTGGTCCGCCCGGGCGAGAAGATCGCAACCGACGGCGTCGTCATCGACGGCTCCTCCGCCGTCGACGCCTCCCTCGTGACGGGTGAATCCGTCCCGGTGGAAGTCGGCCCGGACAGCCTGGTCACCGGGGCCACCATCAACACCTCGGGCCGGCTGCTGGTCCGGGCCACCCGCGTCGGCGCCGAAACGACCTTGGCCCAGATGGGCCGGCTGGTCTCCCAGGCGCAGACCGGAAAGGCACCCATCGCCCGGCTCGCGGACCGGATCAGCGCCGTGTTTGTGCCGGTGGTCCTTGCCATCGCCGTGCTCACCTTTGCCGGCTGGCTGCTGGTGGCCGCCCCGGCTATCAGCGACACTGAGCTCCGGGCCGCCTTTACCGCTGCCGTGGCCGTGCTGGTCATCGCCTGCCCCTGCGCCCTGGGCCTGGCCACCCCGGTGGGGCTGCTGACGGGAACCGGCCGCGGTGCGCAGCTGGGCATCCTGATCAAGGGCCCGCAGGTCCTTGAGGACACCCGGACGGTGGACACCATCCTGCTGGACAAAACGGGCACCGTGACCACTGGCCACCTCGCGGTCGACGGCGCCGAGTCGTTCGGAACCGCCGGCCCGGCGGAGGTCCTGCGGCTGGCGGGGGCGGTGGAGGCCGCCTCTGAACACCCGATCGGACGCGCCGTGGCCGCCGCTGCCCTTGCGGCGGAGCACGGACAGGGGACACCCGGCGCCGGCGGGCTGCCCGCCGTCGAAGGCTTCCGCTCCGCGCCCGGCGGCGGGGTCCAGGGAACGGTCGAGGGCAGGCTCGTCACGGCCGGCCGCACAGGGTGGCTGGAGGAGAGCGGCATTACGCCCACGGCGGCGCAACGGGAGGTCTTCGGCAACGCCGAAGCTGCCGGCGCCACCGCGATCTGGCTCGCCGTGGACGGTGAGCCTGCCGGGATTATCAGCCTGCGGGACACCGTTAAACCGGGCTCGGCCGACGCGATCGCCAAGCTCCGCAGCCTCGGCCTCCGGCCGATTCTCCTGACCGGGGACAACGCCGCCGTGGCCGCACAGGTGGCGGCCGCCGTCGGCATCGCCGCGGACGATGTGTTCGCCGGGGTCCTGCCCGAGGGCAAGGTCGAGGCGGTGCGGACGCTCCAGGCCGGCGGCGCCACCGTGGCCATGGCCGGTGACGGCGTCAACGATGCGGCCGCGCTGGCGCAGGCGGACCTTGGCATTGCCATGGGCTCCGGCACTGACGTGGCGATCGAGGCGGCCGACCTGACGGTCATGGGCAGCGACCTCGGGCAGGTGGCCCAGGCGATCGAGCTGTCCCGAAGGACCCTGGCCACCATCAAGACGAACCTTTTCTGGGCGTTCTTCTACAACGCCGTGGGGATCCCGGTGGCGGCACTGGGGCTGCTCAACCCCATGATCGCGGGTGCGGCCATGGCCGCCAGTTCCGTGCTGGTAGTGGCGAATTCGCTGCGGCTGCGGCGCTTCGGACGGTAGGCAGCTGCGGCGGTGCCTGCAACGGACGACTGCTCAGGGCGTGCCGTAGCGGACGGCCGCCCTGGCCCTCGCCTTCGCAGCCTCCTCCGCACGGTCCTTGGCCGGGGCGTGCGTCACCAGGGCGTCGAGCAGGTGCTGGGTGGCATGGGCAATCTCATGCACGGCACGGTTGAACGCTTCCTCGTTGGCCTTGGACGGTTTGGTGCTGCCGCTGATCTTCCGCACGTACTGCAGCGCGGCGGCTTCCACCTCGGCGTCGGTGGCGTGGGGTTCAAAATTGTGGAGGGTCCGGATGTTTCGGCACATGCCTCCATGCTAGGCGCCCGGGCGTCCCGGATCGAGAGTCCCCCTGCCCTGCGCGGGATGGGGAGGGGTGCCCATCGACACCGTTCCGGGGCCCGGGATAGCTTGGGGGCACTGGATCTTCCGGAGCAGCCGGGATCCGAGAGGGGCGCCGGCCGGATCCGCGTCCGCTTCTAACACTTGAGGAGATTTTCGAATGGCTATTTGGGGTGCAGACATTGCTCAGCTTAAGACTCTTGGGACGAAGCTGCAGGCCGGTTCGTCCGAGATCGACAAGCAGAAGTCGCTGCTGACCAAGGTGCTGGAAGGCACCGACTGGAAGGGCCCGGACGCCGACAAGTTCCGCAGCGAGTGGAACGGGCAGCACGTGGCGGCCCTCGCGAAGGTCTCCCAGGCTCTGCAGGAGGCGGGCAAGCAGGCCAGCCGCAACGCCACCGAGCAGGAAAGCGCCTCACGCTAGGCAGGAACCCGCAGACCCACGCCGGCCCGGACGCAGCAGCGTCCGAGCCGGCTCTGCGTCAGCACTGGCTTACGGAACGGGCTCGACGTCGTTCGCGTGGTCGAGTGCTGGCGGCAGGGCCGCGCCGGACGGTGCCCGCAGCTCGTCCAGCCGGACCAGGAGGACGCCGCCGACAATCAGCAGCCCGCCCACGAGCTGGATGGGCCCCGGCAGTTCACCGAGCAAGAGCCACGCCCAGATGACGGCGAAGAGCACTTCGGTCAACGAGATGAAGGATGCCACTTTGGACCCAAGAGCCCGGGCCGCCACGATACCGGAGACGTAGGCCAGCACGGTGGCCAGCACCACGAGACCACCCAGGGCCACCCACCAGGGGGTGACCCACGGTCCCAGGCGGGTGTCGGCGGCGCTGAAGGCCATGGGCAGCAGGCCCGTTGCCGCGGCGCTCCACATGGTGGCCGCACCGACCATGAGCCCGCCGGAGGCAAGCACGATCGGCGGGAGGCTGTCGTTCTCCTTCGCCGTGATGAAGAAGTAGATGGCGAGGCAGACCGCGGCCGCGAGGCCCCACAGCACGCCGACGACGTCGATCTTGACGGCGCCCGTGAGGTCCAGGACCAGGACCAGCCCGCCCAGGGACAGCAGGGTTCCGGCAATCGTCAGGACCCGCGGGCGCCTGCGGCTGGCGGCCCAGAGCCACAGCACAATGATCACGGGTGCGAGGTATTCCAGCAGCAGGGCAACCCCGACCGACAGCCTGGCCACCGCGTTGAAGTAGAACAGCTGGCAGGCGGCCACGCCGATCAGGCCAAACAGCAGGACTGTGAGCCAGTTGCTCCGGAGCTGGTGCCAGCGGCCGCGGAGCGCCACGATGCCCGGAATGGCCAGGATCAGCGCCGCACCGGTGAGCCGGGCGGTGACGGCCGCACCGGGGGTCCACCCGGTTTCCAGGAGCGCTTTGGCGAAGGACCCGGAGAGCCCGAAGACGGCAGAGGAAAACAGTGCGACCCCCAGGCCCGATGCCATAAAGGCTGATCCCGCGGCGGGGCCGCCGGCACCGGCCGGTCCGGGGGCAGGCCTGCCCGGCACTGTGGTGGCCGGTGCTTCGGCGGTGCGGCGTGCGGCAGACACGGGCTGCCTCCTGTCAGGAGTAAAGTGGGGTTATGCTCATGACAGTACGCCACGGCGACGTAAGGAGTCAAGATGGTTTTTGCCCCTGACACAGAGGTGGCCCTGCGGTCTGTGGTCAACCTGGTCAACTCCGCGGCCAACGGGGACGAGCAGCTCGCGACCACCGAGGACCTGGACCGGTTTCTGGAGGCCGAGGGGTTCACGGGCTCGCGGACCCGGGACGCGGCCGAGCTGGCCAGCGTGCACCGGCTCCGCGGGGAGCTCGCAACCCTCTGGCTCGCGGACGAATCCGCCGCGGTGGACACCGTCAACCGGCTGCTGCGGGAAGCCCGGGCGCTCCCCCAGCTTGTCAAACACGATCAGTGGGACTGGCATCTGCACGCCACCACACCGGAAGCACCGCTTGCGGACCGGATGAGCACCGAGGCGGCGATGGCCCTGGTTGACGTCATCCGCAGCAAGGAAATGGACCGGATGCTGGTGTGCGCCGCCGAGGACTGCGACGCTGTGGTCCTGGACCTCAGCCGGAACCGTTCCAAGCGCTACTGCGATACCGGCAACTGCGCGAACCGCGCCCACGTGGCGGCCTACCGGGCCCGCAAAGCGGCGTCCTGACCCCGCCTGCGGAGGCCTGCCGCACTGCTTTTTTAGCGGATCGCTAGCGGAGGTCCTCGCCGGGAGTGCCGCCGGCCCCGCGGTCCTGAGCATCGGTTTCGGGGCTGGAAGCTCCCTGATGGCCGCCGTGGCCGGGGTTCCGGGAGCTCAGGTTCACGCCGGAGCCTTTGCCGAGGTGTTCGGCGTTGGGCTTGTGGCCCATCGAAAGCATCGCGAGCACCACCAGGATCACGATGAACGCGATTCCCGCGGCAATGAAGGCCAGATCGAAGCGGGGCACTTTGGCGGAGCCGCCGGAGGCAAAGATCAGCGTGGCGAAGAAGGCCACCACTGCCCAGAAAGCGGAGAACATAAGCGGTCCCTTGACCGAGGTCCGCAGGTTGCGCGGTTCTCCGGATTTCTGCTGTGCCAAGGTGGTTTCCTCCTGCAGCCGACGCCGCCCGGCGTGGCAGTTGTGATGCCGCAATCGTTCTACGCGTGGTAGAACCTGTCGGTACTAGTTTACGGCCTCCGGGGAATCGGCCCGTGCATCATGCCGCAGGGTCAGCCCGGCAAGCGCCCAGAGCACCCCGGTGATGATCGCGCCTCCGCCGGCCACCCCGAGGAGGGCGTGCGGGCCGAGGTCGATAAAGAAGGGCAGCAGGCCGGCCGTGCCCAGCGCGACGGCGCCGGACGCCATCCAGTCGCGGGCGAGCACCGACCGGCCCCGGTGGGTGATGCCGAGGTACAGCTCCGCGGCGCCAGCGAGGCCAAGGCCCAGGGCCACAAGCACACCGAAGACCAGGCTGCTGGGAAGGAAGGCCACCGCAGCGCCGGTGCCGGTCAGCACGGCGCCGGCGGCGGAGAGGATCTTGCTGGGGCGGGAACCGACAACCAGGCCGGTCCTGTTCACGCTCCAGAGCAGCACGACGCCGGTGGCCAGCAGGTACAGGCCGCCGGCCCAGGCCATGCCGGCCTGCGAGGGCGAGGCCCAGAACACGGTCAGGGCTCCGAATCCGAGTGCGACGGCCGCGCGGACAAGCACAGGTTTCCAGAGGTCCGCTGCGGCCGGCAGGGATGCGGGGTCGGCGGGGGCTGCGGGGAGAGTCACCCGATCAGTTTAGTGCGTCACTGCGGGCCGAGAACCATCCACCGGTCCGTCCGGGCGCGGAGGCCCAGCGTGACCGCCCGGGCGGCCATGTAGCCCAGCGAGAACGCCGCCCACAGCCAGAGCAGCCCCGCGGCGCCGGTGGCCGCGGACGCCGCGACGGCCAGCAGGAGCGGGATATAAACCACCAGGTTGGCCACCCCGGCTATCGCCAGGTACCGCGCATCGCCCGCGCCGATCAGCACCCCATCCAGGACAAACACGTAACCGGCCAGCGGCTGGCCTGCAGCAAGGACCCACAGCGCCAGCGTGAGCGCAGCCTGCACGTCGCCGTCGGACGTGAAGAGCAGCCCGGCCCACGGCGCAACAACGGCCAGCAGCGCGCCCGTCAGCACGCCAAAGCCGACACCCCACCGGACCATGGTCCCTGTGAGCTCCCGCACGGCCCTCGGGCGGGACGCGCCAAGCTCCTTCCCGATCAGCGCCTGCGCGGCAATGGCGAGGGCATCAAGGGCGAATGCCAGGAAGGTGAAGATTGTCATTGCGAGCTGGTGGGCCGCCAGATTGACCGGCCCTTGGGCTGTGACCACCAGAACGGTGGCGAGAATTGCAATGCGCAGGCTGAGCGTCCGCAGCATAAGCCAGGAGCCCACTCCGCCCAGTGCGCGGATGCCGTGCCAATCCGGCAGCATGGACACGCCGTGGTTGCGGGCGTTGCGCTGGACCATCACCACGTAAACCAGCGCCATGGCCCACTGGGCGATGCTGGTGCCGATCGCCGAGCCCGCGACGGACCACTGCAGCCCGTAGACCAGGAAGAGGTTGAGCACCACGTTGAGGGTGAAGCCGGCGGCGGCCACGACGAGCGGGGTCCGCGTGTCCTGCAGGCCGCGCAGCACCCCCGTGCCGGCGAAAATGAGGAGCATCGCGACAAGCCCGGGCATGGACCAGCGTAGATACTCCACGGCGAAGGTCCGCACCTCGCCGGTGGCGCCCATCAGGTCCACGAGGGGACCGGCGGCGAAGAATCCGGCGGCGGCCAGGACCGTGCCGAGCAGCAGCGCCAGCCAGACGCCGTCGCGCCCGGCCGCAAGGCCCTTGGCCAGCTGGCCGTTGCCGACGGCCCGCGCCACGGCCGGGGTGGTGGAGTAGGCGAGGAACACCATCAGCCCCACCACCGTGTGCAGCACGGCGGACGCCAGTCCGACGCCGGCCAGCTGGGCCACCCCCAGGTGCCCCACGATGGCCGCGTCCGCGAGGAGGAACAGCGGTTCGGCGATCAGCGCACCGAAGGCCGGCACCGCGAGGCGGAGGATTTCATGCCGCCGGCCGGTGGTTGCCGGGAGGGCTGCGGGAGTCGGGGCGGAGGCGGGCACGGCACCACCCTAACGCCACCGGCCGCGTCGCACAGCCTCGCATTAGTTGACTTTTCAACCATCCGGCAGAACACTTGTAGTTGAATCTTCAAGTAAATTCCCGGCAGGCTGCACCTGCCGCCCCCCGAAAGGCATGACCATGAACCAGTCCACCCTCACCACAACGGCCCGCACCATCCTGCGCGTCGTCACCGGATTCCTCTTCGCCGCCCACGGCTGGCAGAAATTCAATGAGTTCACCATCGCGGGAACCCAGGCCGCCTTCACGCAGATGGGGGTTCCGGCCGCCAACATCGCCGCCCCGGTGATCGCCACCCTGGAACTGGTCGGCGGCGTCGCCCTGATCCTCGGTGTCCTCACCCGCGCGTTCGCCGCCCTCCTCGTGCTGAACATGCTCGGCGCCCTGTTCCTCGTCCATGCCCCGGCTGGAATATTTGCCGCCACGGGTGGCTATGAACTGGTTCTGCTCCTGGCTGCCGCGGCTGCGGCCGTGGCCCTCGTAGGCGCCGGCAGGGTCTCGGTGGACAAGGCCCTCTTCGGCCGCAGCGGCAGCAGGCTCCACGCGCTGGCCTAAGGGCCAGGCCGGGACCTGGCCGCGGCAGGTCAGTAAACTCATCGCATGAGTGAGAAAGCCGCCAATTCCGTGACCCTGCGCTTCCTGGCCGCCCCCACCGACGTCGGGCACAGCGGGTCGGTCGACGCCGGAACCGTGCTCGAATGGGTGGACAAAGCCGCCTACGCCGCCGCGGTGGGCTGGGCCAAGTCCTACTGCGTGACGGCATATGTGGGCAATATCCACTTCGCGGATCCGGTCAACAGCGGGGACATGGTGGAAGTGGAGGCGACCATCGTCTACACCGGCCGGTCCTCCATGCACATCCGCACCGTGGTGTCCTCCGGCGATCCGAAGGGCGGCCCTGCCACGATGCGCAGCCAGTGCATGGTGATCTTCGTGGCCGTGGGCGAGGACGGGAAACCCGTTCCGGTGGCGCAGTTTGAGCCGGAAACGCCGGAGGAAATCGAACAGCGCGACCACGCGCTGGCGCGGATCAAGGTCCGCGAGGACATCGTCCAGGCGATGAGCGGACAGGAGTACACCGCGGCCGGGACGGCCGAGAACGTGGTCCTGCGCTTTTTGGCGGCCCCCACGGACGTCAACTGGGGCGGCAAGGTGCACGGCGGCATCGTCATGAAGTGGATCGACGAGGCGGCCTACGTCTGCGCCTCCCGGTACTGCGGGATGGACACGGTGGCCGTCTTTTCCGGCGGCGTGCGCTTCTACCGGCCGCTGCTGATCGGCCAGGTGGTGGAAGTGGAAGCCCGGCTGGTCTACACCGGGACCAAAGGCATGCACATCGCGGTCCATGTCCGCTCCGGGGATCCCAAGGGGCGCGAGCTGGAGCTCACCACCTACTGCCTGACCGTGATGGTGGCACGCGACGAGCACGGCACGTCCGTCCCGGTCCCGCAGTGGGTACCGGTCTCGGACGAGGACAAGCGGCTGCACGCCCATGCCCGCGAGCTGCTGGAGATCCGGGGCCGGGCCCCGGGTAACCGGCTGCCCAACCACCTGCTGCGGCCGGCGGAAACCGGCCGGGACAGCTAAAAGCCGCCGCCCCCTGCATCGGCTGCCATGTTGGCGAACCGCGAGTAGTGGCCTTGGAAGGCGACCACAATGTCCTTGGTGGGGCCGTTGCGGTGCTTGGCGATGAGGATGTCCGCCTCGCCGGCACGCGGGGACTCCTTGTCGTAGACGTCCTCGCGGTGCAGGAGGATGACCATGTCGGCGTCCTGCTCGATGGAGCCGGATTCACGCAGGTCCGAGACCATGGGGCGCTTGTCCTGGCGCTGCTCGGAACCGCGGTTCAGCTGTGACAGGGCGATGACCGGGACCTGCAGTTCCTTGGCGAGGAGCTTCAGGGCGCGGGAGAACTCGGAGACTTCCTGCTGCCGGGACTCCACCTTTTTGCCCGAGCTCATCAGCTGGAGGTAGTCCAGGATGACGAGCTTGAGATCGTGCTGCTGCTTCAGGCGGCGGCACTTGGCCCTGATTTCCATCAGGGACATGTTGGGGCTGTCGTCGATGAAGAGCGGAGCCTCATTCATCCGGCCCATCGTGGTGGCGATCTTGGACCATTGCTCGTCCTTGATGGTGCCCTTGCGCAGGTCCTGCAGGCCGATGGTTGCCTCCGCTGACAGCAGGCGCATGGCGATCTCGTTCCGGCCCATTTCGAGCGAGAACATGACGGTGGCGAGGTTGTTCTTGATGGCCGCGGAGCGGGCGAAGTCCAGCGCGAACGTGGACTTGCCGACGGCGGGCCGCGCCGCGATGACGATCATCTGGCCGGGGTGGAGTCCGTGGGTGAGCTCGTCGAGTTCGTAGAAGCCCGTCGGAACGCCTGTCATCCCCTCTTCGCGGTGTCCGGACGCTTCGATTTCGTCCACGGTGGATTCCATCACGTCCTTGAGGACCACATAGTCCTCGGCGGTGCGGCGCTCCGCCACGGCATAGATTTCGGCCTGCGCCTGGTTAACCAGGTCCTCGACCTCGCCGTCCTGGCCGTAGCCCAGCTGGACGATTTTGGTGCCGGCATTGACGAGGCGGCGCAGGACCGCTCGTTCCGCCACGATCTCGGCGTAGTAGCCGGCGTTCGCGGCGGTGGGGACGGTCTGGATGAGCTCGTGCAGGTAGGCAGGGCCACCGATCCGGTTGACCTCGCCCCGCTTGGTCAGTTCATCCGAGACGGTGACGGCGTCCGCGGGCTCGCCGCGTCCGTAGAGGTCGATGATGGCCTCGTAGATCGTCTCGTGGGCCGGCCGGTAGAAGTCGACACCGCGCAGGATTTCGACGACATCCGCGATGGCGTCCTTCGACAGCATCATGCCGCCCAGCACCGACTGCTCGGCGGGAATGTCCTGTGGCGGCTTGCGGCTGCCTTCGGCTCCCCGGGTCCCCTCGACTGAGTCCAGATGCGTTACTGACAAAACTGCCGTCCTCCGTTGTGTGCCGCGGCCGTGTCCGTGCGCCGGCGGCGCGGTGTGCCGTGGGCGTAAGTGCCCGGTGCCGTCGTCCCCCGCGGGATGCCCGGCTGGCTCATTCCTATCAGCCGGCTCCGACACTTTGGCTGGCTCGCGGAAGGGCCGGTTGTCCACAGCCCGGCGCCCGTGCTGTGCGCCCGCACTTGAGTGGGATCCGCGCGCAGCCGGGACCCGCATTCTGTGTCCAGGGTTCGATCTCCAGCAACGGTATCGCCCGATCCGGCAGGCACCAACCCGGCCGGCCGCCGGGCCTGTGGATAACCTGTGCACTACGGTCCACTGCTTGTGCACAGCCTGTGGGAACAGCTGTGGATAGAAAAAATGTTCAGTCCATAACAGGCCTCTGAACTGGGGAAACACTGTATTTACCGTGTGGACACAAAAGAATTTTCGCCGCGGCTCATCCACAGCCCACCGGGGCGGCTGGGGATACCCGGCGGCCCATGAGGCCATACATCCGCAGAAATATGCACATTAAGTGATGGTCCCCACAGAAGTGCCCGGGACGGCGGCTGCGCCGCGCCCGGCGCCATGCCAGGTACGGAATGTGCTGTGGATAACTGCGATCTGGCATAAGCTCTTTATATGGGCGATGTACTGCTGGTCATACTGCCTGCCCTCATTCTCGCAGCGGTCCTGTGGGCGGTTGTCACGGCCCTCAAGCCGCGCGACTTCGGCATGTCCGAGGCGGAGCGATACCAGCACGAACTGGCCGCCCGTTCGCAGGCCCACTACGCCGCACAGGTACAGGCCGCAACGGCCGCCCGTGCGCGCGTGGACGCCGTCACGCGGCCCAGCCAGAATGAACAGCAGCAGCGCCAGCAGGCAGACCACGCCCGCAGGCACCCCAATTAGATCTTTTGACCGCCAAGAATTTTGTAGATCGGCTGTAGTTTCATGGAATCCCTGCTTGTCCCCCTCCTGATCCTGGCGCTCGTCGGCGTCGGCGTGCTGCTTACCGCCCGGGCCCTTGGCCGCCGGAAGGACCATGCCCGGCCGGAGGCCACGCCCCAGCCCGCACTGGACCCCATCGAGCTGGCCCGCTCCTCCGCAGCCAAGCTCACCGAGGAGCAGCACCGCCGCCTGTACGCGCTGATCGCCCAAGGGCAGGCAATGGCTGCCGTGAAGGTCTACTTCGAGGCCACCGGCGACGGCCTGCGGGCCTCCCACGACGCCGTACGGGCCCTGGCCGCCCATCCGCAGCCGTTCCGGCCCGAGGCACCCGTCCAGGCGCCTGCCGAGGACGAGGACGACGCTCCGCAGCGTTTCGCCTACCGCTACCGCGCCATTGCCAGCAAGGGAGATGTGACCCGCGAAGTGAGCAGCAACATGCTCAACGATGAGATTTACGGCAGGATCCGCACCCTGGCCAGGAGCGGCGATACCGAGGCGGCGGCGCAGGCACTCACCCGCCACTCGGACATCTCGCTCAAGCAGGCCCGCGAGTTCATCGCCCTGCTGGAGGACTGACCTCGGGCCGGGCGTTCGGACGTGGAACAGCCCGCCGCCGCGGAATCACTGACCGCCCGAAATTCCTGCCAGCAGCTGTTCGAACGGCAGTGATTCAGCGGCGCCCGGCTTCGGCCGGGGCTGTGGGCCCTGCAGCAGTCCCGCAAACTCCCCCGCCGCCCGGTCGATCCGGGTGGAGAGCGCCGCACCGCCGCCGTCGTTGTTCCCCCAGTCCTGGGGGCCGGCAAAGACGGCCGTGCCGGCGATGCGGGTGCGCAGGTACGTGAACAGGGGCCGCATGGCGTAGTCCAGGACCAGCTGGTGCCGGTCCGTCCCCGCGGTGGCGCCGAGCAGGACGGCCTTGCCCTCAAGGGACTTGGGGTCCAGGACGTCGATGAAGGACTTGAAAAGTCCACTGTAGGAAGCACTGAAGACGGGGCTGACCGCGATAATGCCGTCCGAGTCCTCGACGCCGGAAATCACAGCGGCCAGCTTGGGAGCCGGGTAGCCGGTTACGAAGTTGTTAGCGATGTCCACCGCCAGGTCCCGCAGTTCAATGACCTCGATGTCCGCGCCATACCCCGCGGCCGCGAGTTGGCGTTCCGCCGCAGCGGCCAGCTGGTCGGCCAGCAGGCGGCTCGACGACGGGACGCCGAGTCCGGCGGAGAGAACAGTGATGCGTCGGGTTTCCACGGAATGCTCCTGGGGTGAAGTGGGACAGATTCAGTATATGCGTTTGCATCTATCCATAGAAGGCGGGTTCACCCCCGTTTATTCCCTCCCTCAGAGCAGCACAAAGCCTTCGATGCAGCTCACGGCGCTGCCGCCGACCCAGATGTCGTCCGCCGCCGCTTGGATGTGGACCCGTCCGGCCCGGCCCAGCACCGTTCCCTGCGCCGCTACATAGGACTCCGGAGCCCGGCCGCTGCGGATCAGCCACTGGGCTGCGCCGGCGTTGAGACTGCCCGTTACCGGGTCTTCCGCCGCGGCATCGCCGGGGATGAACGTGCGCACCTCGAAGTCCGCTTCGGAACCGGCCGGATGCGGACCGATCACACCGACTTTGAGGCCGGCCATGGCGGCATAGTCGGGCCTGATGGACAGGACCAGTTCGGCGGACGCCAGGAGAACACCGATCCACTCGGGGCCGTTGACAAGCCAGGAAGCGTCCAGCAGCGCCTCCCGCGGCAGGCCCAGGCCGGCGGCGATGCGGGCGAGGACTTCGCCGGCCACCGGTCCGGAGCGTGTCAGCGGCGGGGCCGCGAAAGCCAGCCGGCCGCCGTCGTGCTTGACCCGGACAAGCCCCGCCCCGCACTCCTGGACCAGCATGCCGTCCTGACGGGGGACGCCGCCCGCCTCGAGCCAGGCATGCGCCGCGCCGAGCGTTGGGTGGCCGGCAAAGGGGAACTCCTCGCTGCCGGTGAAGATCCTGACCCGGTAGTCGGCCCCGGGCTCCGTGGGCGGCAGCAGGAACGCGGTCTCGGACAGGTTGGTCCAGTTGGCGAACTGCTGCATGACGGCAGGCGAGAGCCCCTCGGCGTCGACGACGACGGCCAGCGGATTGCCGCGGTAAGGTTCGGCGGAAAAGACGTCCACCTGCCCGAAGGGCCGTAAACGGGGGTCAGCTGGCGTAGTCGGAGTCACCGGAGCAGGCTACCACCGCGGCGGTTCCGGCTGACAACGGGTGGCGGGGTCTGCGAGACTGCCCCCATGGCAGCGAAGACGACCGACAACAAGACTGTGGCCACGGGAGCCTCCGTGGAGGAGTTCCTGGCCGCCGTCGAGCATCCTGTGCGCAGGGAAGACGGCCGCCGGCTGCTGGAACTGATGTCCGGAATCACGGGCCAGCCCGCGCAGATGTGGGGTCCGACAATCGTCGGCTTCGGACGCTACCACTACAGGTATGAGTCCGGACGCGAGGGCGACGCTGCCGCCGTCGGATTCTCGCCGCGGAAAGCCAGCCTGTCCCTTTACGGGCTGACCTACGGCCCCGAGGCGGCGGAACTTCTCGGCAGGCTGGGGAAGCACAGGACCGGTGCAGGATGCCTGTACATCAACAAGCTGGAGGACGTCGATCAGGCGGTGCTGGCGGAGCTGGTCCGGTCGGGCTACCGGCATGTGACCACGGTGCTGCACCACGGCTGAACCCTCCACAGGCAGGGACACCTGGTTTAAGCAGAAGGCCCCCGCGTCCGGTTCCTCGGGAGGAATCCGGGCACGGGGGCCTTTCAGCAGTTCAGGACCGCAGAGCTGGTGAAGGCTACTGCACGGCGCCCTGCGCTACGTAACGCTACTTGCTGGCGACGACGTCGAGTTCGATCACAGCGGAAACGTCGTCGTGCAGACGGACGTTTGCCTGGTAGGAACCGGTCGACTTGATGTGAGCCGGCAGTTCAACCTTGCGCTTGTCGATGCGGCCGAGGCCGGCAGCCTCAACAGCGTCAGCCACGTCGGCCTGCTTGACGGTGCCGAACAGGCGTCCGGTCTCGCCAGCCTTGACAACGAGCTTGACCGGCTTGGCCTGCAGTGCAGCAGCCTGCTTCTGAGCATCTTCCAGGGAAGCGTGCTCGCGGGCAGCGCGGGCAGCCTTGATGGACTCAACCTGCTTCTCGCCACCCTTGGACCAGGTCAGGGCGAAGTTGCGGGGCAGCAGGTAGTTACGTGCGTAACCGTCCTTGACCTCGACAACGTCGCCAGCAGCACCGAGACCGGTTACTTCGTGGGTCAGAATGAGCTTTGCCATGTTAGTTAATCCCTTCCTTAGCCGCGGCCAGCGCCGGAGTAAGGCAGCAGAGCAACTTCGCGGGCGTTCTTGATTGCCTGTGCGATCTTGCGCTGTTCCTGCACCGTGACGCCGGTAACGCGACGGGCGCGGATCTTTCCGCGGTCGGAGATGAACTTGCGCAGCAATGCTACGTCCTTGTAGTCGATGACAGTGATGTCAGCGGCCTTCAAGGGGTTGGACTTTGGTTTGGGCTTACGGAGTTCAGCCTTAGCCATCGTGGAGCTCCTATTCGATGGAGCCCGTGGACATTGATCCACGGGATGGTGGTGATCCGACGGCGCTGCGTGCCAGTCCGCCTTGCGGCGTTCCGGCGTTTACGCCGTCGAACCTTAGATGTTGTTTAGAAGGGAGGTTCGGAATCGGGGCCGTTGCCCCAGCCACCGCCTGCATTGCTGACACCGGGCGTGGCCCAGGGGTCATCCTGCTGCGCGGGCTGGTTGCCGCCCCAGTTCCCACCCGAGTTGCCGCCCTGGTTTCCACCAGAACCGCCACCGAAGCCGCCGCCGTTGCCGCCGCCGAAGCCACCCTGGGCGCCGCTTCCGGCACCCCCACCGCCGGAGCGCTGGGTGCGGTTGACCTTGGCGTTGGCGTAGCGCAGGCTGGGGCCGATTTCATCGACCTCAAGCTCGATAACGGTGCGCTTCTCGCCTTCTTTGGTTTCGTAGGAACGGCTCTTCAACCGGCCGGAAACGATCACACGCATGCCCTTGGTCAGGGATTCGGCGACGTTCTCGGCGGCTTCACGCCAGACCGACGCGCGGAGGAACAGGGTTTCCCCGTCCTTCCACTCATTGGACTGGCGGTCGAAGGTGCGGGGAGTGGACGCGATGGTGAAATTCGCTACTGCCGAACCGGACGGTGTGAACCTCAGTTCGGGGTCATTGGTGAGATTACCGATGACCGTAATAGTGGTTTCGCCTGCCATCTACTGCCTCCTTGTTCGTTCCTGCGGGGGTGAAGAGTGAAAATCGGGAGCTGAATTACTCAGCAACGACCTTCTGCTCTTCGGGGCGGGTGATCTTGGTGCGCATGATGGTCTCATTGAGGCTCAGCTGGCGATCAAGTTCCTTGGCGGTAGCCGGCTCAGCGGTGAAGTTCACCACGGCGTAGATACCTTCAGACTTCTTCTGGATTTCGTAAGCCAGGCGACGACGGCCCCAGATGTCAACCTTTTCGATGGTTCCACCATCGGTCGTGATGACGTTCAGGAACTTCTGAAGCGTTGGCTCAACGGTACGCTCTTCGACCTCGGGGTCGATGATTACCATCAATTCG
The DNA here is from genome assembly GCF_052245515.1 of Pseudarthrobacter sp. 1C304. NCBI lineage: Bacteria > Bacillati > Actinomycetota > Actinomycetes > Micrococcales > Micrococcaceae > Pseudarthrobacter > Pseudarthrobacter sp. 1C304. Next base: position 159,554 of record NZ_JBQQCH010000001.1, read on the forward strand.
TAAGGACGCATATGTGAACCCACCTCCTTTGGGCTAAGCGGTTACGGCATTTCCGTAACAGGAGGTTCATTTGCGGTGCCATGTGCCCGCAGGCCCCCAGGATCGGGGGCAGGACGCAGCACAGACTTCAATAGCTTAGTGCATCGGTACCGGATTCCACGATTCCACGCCTGCCCAGCGTACGCACGCCCCGGAGCGGGACGGAAGCCCAACGGGGCGCCATGTGGACAACCCTGGCCGGCCACCGGTGGCTGACCGGCCGTTCGCCGTGCCTGTGGGAACCCGGGTGAGCCAGTCACCCTTCCCCGTGTCCGGACGGAAACCGAGTACGGGGACGTTGACTACTCGACTTCGGGCCGCGGCCTACTCGACTATTCCTGCGGCCTAGTCCCCCGGCTGTGCCCCGGCTATATTTGCAAAAAGCTACAGCCATCCGGCCGGAGGCCCTCCGCCGGCCAGCGTGACCGCGCTTCGATTCTGGGCTGGCAATTGGCCTGCAGCAGTGAAATGTCAGCGGGAAACGAACATTCCCGGGAAACATCGCAAACCCTCCTGAATGGTCTTTTGGGGAAGAATAGGGGCGCATATGGCGGCCAGCGGCAACCGGAAAAGCGGCGCCTCGAATGCATTCGCGTGGGGGCTGCTGAACACCGTGATTTCCCGGCTCGGGACCCTCGGCATCGGAATTGTCCTCGCCCGCCTGTTGGGACCCGAATCCTTCGGCACTTTTGCCGTCGCCATGGTGGCCCTGATGGCGGTGCTGAGCTTTAACGAACTCGGCGTCTCCCTTGCCATCGTCCGGTGGCCCGGGGATCCGGCCAAAATCACGCCGACCGTCAATACCATTTCCGTCGCCGGCAGCACGCTCTTTTGCGCTGCCGCGATCGCCGCAGCACCCGCGTTTACGTCGGCCATGGGAGACCCCGGCGCCACCGACGTCGTACGGGTCCTGATACTGAGCGTCTTCATCAACGGGGTGGTTGCCTCGCCGGCGGCCCTGCTGCAGCGGGACTTCAGGGAGAAGGAACGGCTCGGCATCGACCAGGCGAATGTCTGGATTGGTGCCGTCCTGTCGGTGGCCCTGGTCCTCGCCGGCATGGGCGCCATGGCGCTGGCGGTCGGCCGCCTGGCGGGCAGCCTGGTCTCCGGGGCGATGTTCCTGGCCGCTTCCCCGCTGCCGTACCGTTTTGGCCTGGACCGTACGCAACTGGGGCCCCTCCTGCGCTTCGGGCTCCCGCTGGCAGGGACCAGCATCATCTTCTTCGCCGTCGGCTACGCCGACCAGCTCACGGCCGGAGCCGTCCTGGGATCCACGGTCCTGGCCTTCTACGTCATGGCTTTCAACCTCTCGAACTGGCCCGTGAGCATTCTTGCCCAACCTCTCCGCAGGGTGGCGCCCGCCGCGCTCTCCTCGTTGCAGGGGGACCGGGAAAAGATGAACTCGGCCATGGGGTCGATCGTCGCAGTGCTGGCGGCGGCGACACTCCCGGTCATCCTCTTCCTGGCCGGGGCCGCAGTCCCGTTGGTGGGTTTTGTTTACGGTAAGGCCTGGGTGGCGGCCGCGGCGGCCCTTTCCTGGCTGGTCATTGCGGCGATGTGCAAGGTCTTTTGCGATCTCTCCTACGACTACCTGGTGGTCCTCGGCCGGTCCGGGACGGTCTTCGCCATCCAGGCCGGCAGCCTGCTGGTGCTGGTTCCCGCGCTCGTCGCAGGAGCTTCCTGGGGAGGGCTGGAAGGGCTCGCCGCCGCACAGGCCGCCGTCACGGGATGTGTGGTTCTTCCGCTGTATCTCTGGAAACTGAGACGCCACGGTCTGGCCCTCCGGGGCATCGCCAAGGGACTCATCCTGCCCGTGGCGGCGGGGCTGGCAACGGGTGCGGCGGCACGCGTCCTGGCCCTCGCGGTGCCCAACCATTTCGTGGCACTTTGCGCTGCAGGAACTGTGGCGGCGCTGGCGACAACCGGCCTCCTGTACCTGCAGCGGGACAAGGTCCGGGAGCTCCGGTCCATCGGGAAGCAGCCCACTGTGGAGGCGACAGTATGAGAGTTCTGGTTTATCCGCATGATCTGGGAATCGGTGGCAGCCAGCTCAACGCCATTGAGCTGGCCGCCGCCGTGCAGCGGCTGGGTCATGAGGTCATCGTCTACGGACGGCCGGGGGCGCTGAACGCGCGCATCGACGAGCTGGGACTGGAGTTCATACCGTCTCCGGAACCGCACCGCCGGCCGACCCCGTCAATCGTGAAATCGCTGGTCCGGCTGGCCCGGGAGCGAAGGCTCGACATCCTGCACGGCTATGAATGGCCCCCGGCGCTGGAAAGCCTCCTGGCCTCCCGGCGGTCGCCGGGGACCGCAGCCGTGGCGACGGTCATGTCAATGTCGGTGGCCCCCTTCATTCCCAAGTCGATGCCGCTTCTGGTGGGCACCCGGGAGATCCTGGCGGCTGAACAGAAATTCGGCCGCAGCCTGACCGGGCTCCTCGAGCCGCCGGTGGACCTGGACGCCAACAACCCGTCGCGGAACACCGACAGCCAGACTTTCCGCGAGTCGTGGGGGCTGGATCCGGACGCCTACACCGTGGTTCTGGTGTCCCGGCTGGCGAAAGAGCTCAAGCTCGAGGGCATCCTGGCCGCGATGGACTGCGTGGAACTGCTTCCGGCGGGGCTCCGGGTGCAGCTCGTCATTGCCGGCGACGGACCCGCCCGGCAGCAGGTGGAAGCCCGTGCCCGGACGGTCAATGCCGCCAGCGGCCGGCGGGCCATCGTGCTCACCGGCGAGCTTAGTGATCCCCGGCCGGCCTACGCAGTGGCGGATGTTGCCCTTGGGATGGGCGGGTCGGCGCTGCGGGCGCTGGCCTTTGCGAAACCGCTGATCGTGCAGGGCGAACAGGGCTTCTGGGAGCTTCTCACACCGGACACCCTGCCGCTTTTCCTCGACCAGGGCTGGTACGGCGTCGGGTCCGGGACCCACGACGGCGCCGCACGGCTGGCGCACGTGCTGCGCGGCCTCCTTCCTGACGGGTCCCGCCGCAAGACGCTCGGCAGTTTCGGGCTGTCCACGGTCCAGGAGCGGTTCTCACTGGAGCGGGCGGCCCTTGCCGTGGAGGACTTCTACTCGCAGGCCGCAGCAACCGCCGGGGACGCCAGCATCGGGCAGGACGCGCGGGCTTTCGCCAGGTTCGCCGAATATCAGCTCACCACGCGGCTGCGCCGGGTCCTGGGCCCCGCTCCCGCCGACGATTTCAATTCCCGCCCCGTGGCGGGCGCGGGCCGGCGGGTCAGGCCCGGTAGTGCCACGGCCCACGGCAGCCCATCCGCGGAGCCTTGACCCGCTGCAGGATGGCGGGCACCATAGCAAGTCAGTAAGGGTCTCACCCTCTGCGAAGTTACGGGATGACTATGAAGCAACGCGTAGTAATCACAACCGGAGCAAAGGGCCTGGGCGTCCTCGGCGTGTCAGCCCTTCTAGCGTTCGGAACCGCGGCCGACGGCGGTCTCACCGGTTCCGGCGGCACCGGAACCCCGGCCCAGGTCACGGAAGCCATCTCCCTCCGGGACGTTGATGGCGGCCCCGGTTACTTCAACCGAATTCCCAACTCCCTGCCGTCCGATCCCTCCTATTTCCCGATCGGCGTCTGGAAAGAAAGCCTGACCGACCCGGCCGACGCTCCGAAGGACAGGGCGGTTCTCCTCAACACGTACGTGGAGCTGACCGGTGACTCGGACGTGGCGTTTGCCACCGAAGTGGGATCGTACGCCCTGACCGAGGAACCGCTGCCCGGTGCAGTGGGCAGGGTGCTCTCCGACGAAGTGGACATGTGGGCCCGCGGGGGCGACGCGGAGTGGACCGGGTCCTGGCCCGGTGTGGGCGAGATCTGCAGGCCGGTGGACCAGGGCTGTGGTTTTACGGTCCAGCGCGAGCTGCTGAAGACGATCCCGCCGGAGGCCCTCGTCTACAGCAACTACGGTAAAGGCGTGACGTTCTGGGAAGGCGAAGCCAATGCCACCACATTCGTCAACGACTTTCAGCACGTTGTCTCTGCCGACAATTACTGGTTCACGGACCCCTACATCTGCGGGCCGAGCGAGGGCGGCGCCGTGCTCGGCGGCGGGCAGGAGCTGGCGCCCGAAAAGTGCAGGCTCGCAGCCAACTACGGCTGGACGGTCAGCAAGGTAAGGTCCCTCATCAAGCCTGGTGTGAGTAAGCCCGTGTGGGCGTTTGTGGAGGTCGGGCACCCGTTCACCCAGGACCATGCGCCCACGATCAGCGGCCCGCAGATCCGTGCCGCCGTGTGGAGCAGCCTGATCCACGGGGCCCGGGGAATTGTCTACTTCAATCACAGCTTCGGGGGCACCTGCCAGACGCAGCACATCCTGCGGGACGCCTGCGGGAATGAGGTCCGGCCTTGGGTGACGGCGGTCAACCGGCAGATCACCGGACTCGCACCGGTCCTCAACGCGCCCTTCCTGGACGGCGCCCTGGCCCACGGCCTGGGCATTGACACGGCCGTGAAGGTGCACGGCGACGATCTGTACGTGTTCGCCGGCTCGGCGCAGGCGGGTCCCCAAACCGCAGAGCTGACCCTGGCCTGTCTTTCGGGCGCGTCCGTTCCCGCAGCCGTCCTGGATGAGAACCGCACGGTGACCATCAGCAACGGCGTCTTCAGGGACACCTTCGACGACGGCAACGCCGTCCACCTGTACAAGATCAGCGGGGCTGCCCGCACCTGTGCGCCCTAGCGCGGGCGCGGCGGGTTTCCCGCGCGGCTACGAAGCGGTGCCGAAGAACAGGGCGGTCACCGTCGCGAGCCGGTAGGGGTCCTCGACGCCACAGAGCTCACGGGCTGAGTGCATCGAGAGCAGGGGAACGCCGACGTCGACCGTCCGGATGCCGAGGCGGGTGGCGGTCAGCGGCCCGATCGTGGAGCCGCAGGGCATCACATTGTTGGAGACGAACTCCTGGTACGGGATGCCGGCGTCGGTGCACAGGCGCGCCCACAGGGCGGCACCGGCGGCGTCCGTGGCGTACCGCTGGTTGGCGTTGATTTTCAGCAGCGGGCCGCCGTTCAGCACCGGCCGGTTGGCCGGATCGTGCCGTTCGGCGTAGTTGGGGTGGACCGCATGCCCGGCGTCGGCCGACACACAGAACGACGCCGCGAAAGCCTGCCGCCGCTGGCTTGCCGAGGCCCCCAGTCCGTCGGAAATCCGGACCAGCACGTCCTCGAGGACGGGCCCGCTGGCGCCGGACCGGGACGCGGAGCCGATCTCCTCGTGGTCGAACGCGGCCAGCACCGCAATGGGCCCGCCGGCCGGCAGCGCAGCGTCCGCGTGGTCAATCAGTGCCGTGAGCCCGGCGTGGGTGGCTGAGAGGTTATCCAGCCGGCCGGACGCAAAGAACTCGCCTTTCGCCCCGAACACGGCCGGGGCCTGGGTGTCCGCGATGACAACGTCGTAGCCGCCGATCTGGGCAGCATCCACGTCCGCGCCGGCGACCCTGTCCGCGAGCAGCCCCAGCAGGTCCTCGCCTGCCGGATCGCCCAGCCCGTAGACGGGGTTCATGTGCTGCTGCTTGTCGAGGGCCAGCCCCTCGTTCACAGCCCGGTCCAGGTGGATGGCCAGCTGCGGGAACCGCAGCAGCGGCCCCGTGGCGGTCAGGTGCTGGGTGCCGTCCCGCATCACCAGGCGACCCGCGAGCTGCAGTTCGCGGTCCAGCCAGGAGTTGAGCAGCGGGCCGCCGTAGACTTCGACGCCGGCCTGCAGCCAGCCGAATTTGCCGGTAGTGGGTTTGGGCTTGAGCTTGAACGACGGCGAATCGGTGTGGGCGCCCAGGATGTTGAACCCGGTGGTGGGGCCGGCTGCCTCCGGCGTCACCCAGGCGATGAGGGCGCCGTCGCGGATCACGTAGAACTTTCCGGCGCCGGCACCGTCCCAGGGCTGCAGCTCGTCGAGGGCCGTGAACCCTGCCTCATTCAGCCGGCGTGCGGCCTCGTGGACGGCGTGGAAGCTCGACGGCGACGCGGTGACGTACGCGCCGAGGTCCTGGATGTGGGCGGACGCGCGGGACTGTGAAGGCATGGCTCCGAGTCTAGCTGCCGCGCCGCCGGCTCCACGGGACGCTGCCGAGGCGCTAAACGGTGACGTTCAGTCCGGCCGTGTAGCCGCCGGACACCGATCCGGCCATCGTGGCGAGCTGGTGGATGCCGCCGTCGTCGCGGAAAACGTTGTCCGATTTCAGCGTGGTCCGGGGGAAGTTCCGGGCGCTGGCTTCGTAGCCGGCCGAGGCGTAGACGTCCTTGCAGGCGGCGTCCGTGAGCGCGATCTGGGACACGGCGAGGACCTGCCCGGCCGCCGTTGCGTTGTCCATGGACTCGAAGACTTCGAAGTGGATGTGCGGCCAGCGGCCGCTGTATGCGCCCGGGAAGACGGTGCGGAACGTGACCTGGCCGTTGGCGTCGGCCTCCTGCACGCCGCGGAGGTAGTTCTCGTTCCTGAGCCCGGCGTCATACATGGAGTATTTGCCGTCCTTGTCGCAGTGCCAGGCGTAGACGGCGGCCCCGGCCAGGGGTGTGCAGCCGTTGGCGTTGTCGAGAAGGGTGAGTGTGACGGTGAGCGGAACGCCGTCGGCCCTGGTGCCGGAGGTGCCGAAGCTGGTGGTGATGTCCTGCCGGACCACGCCCGAGGCCGCCAGCACATTGGGGCCGTTGGAGCCGTCACCCGGATAGGGCCCGGCGGTCTCCTCGGGGATCTCCACGCCGCATTCGGCGATGGCCCGGGTGAGCGTGGGCGAGGCGGTCGGTGTGCTGGCGGCCGCCGTCGGGCCCGCCGTCGCGGCTGCCGTCCCTGCCGTCCCTGCTGTTGAGGTCGCGGACTCCGGCGACGCGCCCGGCGTGCAGGCTGCGAGGGCCGCGGCGGTGCCGGCACCGAGGAACATGCCCAGCGAGCGGCGGCTCATCAGGGTGGAAAGGTCGAACTCCAGGCCGCGGTCGTGGTTGGGGTGCGGCTCGTGGGGAGGTTGCGGAGAAGAAGTCATGCGCCCATCGAACCCCGGTCCGCTATGCGCTGGCTAGAGCCTTCCTGTGCGGCCGCTGTGCCTCGTTCCCGCGCGGCCGGGAACAGGGCATGCCCTCCCCCGGCCGCCAAGACCGGACATGCCCCCAAGTCCCCGCGGGACATGCCCTCCCCTCACCGCCAAGGCTGGACATGCTGCCCAATCCCCGCGGGACATGCCCTCCCCTGGCCGCGGCGGGTGGACATACTGGCATTATGTCCGTTGCTTGGCGGCAGGGCTGGGCATGTCCCGTGGTGCTATGAAGCGGGGCCCGCCCCCACGGTGGCGTCTTCGGGAGCGTCCTGGGCCGCGGGACCGCCGTCGTGCTCCGCGCGTGTGTTGCCGCGGTCCGTGCGGTAGCGCCAGAGGCCGATGCCGACCACCACGGCGGCGAGGGCCAGCGAGAGCAGCAGGGATTCACGCGTGGACTCCAGCACCACCATCCCGATCAGCAGCGCGACGATGCTGATGATGGCAACCCAGGTCAGGTAGGGGAAGAGCCACATTTTGAGCTGGAGGTCCTTGGCCGCGGCGCCCATCCGGCGGCGCAGGATCAGCTGCGAACCGGCAATGACCAGCCACACGAAGAGCGCGATGGCCCCCGAGGTGTTGACCAGGAACAGGAACACGGTGTCCGGGGCGATGTAGTTGAGGCCGACGGTGATGAAGCCAACCACCGTGGAGGCCAGTACGGCGGCGGCGGGAACACCGCGCTTGGAGATCCGCATCCAGGACCGGGGGGCGTCGCCGCGGCGGGACAGGGAGAAGAGCATCCGGCTGGCGGTGTACAGGCCGGAGTTGAGGCAGGACAGCACGGAGGTCAGCACCACGATATCCATGATGGTCCCGGCACCCGGGATGCCGTACAGCTCGATCACGGCGACATACGGGCTCTTGGCCACGGAGGCGGAGTTCCACGGCAGCAGGGTGACGACGACCGCGATGGAGCCGATGTAGAACACGAGGATGCGCCAGACGGTGGACTTCACGGCTTTTTTGACCGCATCGACCGGGTTCTCGGATTCACCGGCGGCGATGGTGGCGATCTCGGCGCCGAAGAAGGAGAAGACCACCACGAGGATGCCGGCCAGCACGGCTCCCGGCCCGTTGGGCATAAAACCGCCGTTCTCCAGCAGGTTGCTCAGGCCGGGGGCGGGAACGCCCGGAAGGAGGCCCAGGATGGCCACGACGCCGAAGATCAGGAACAGCACAATGGCCGCAACCTTGATGGATGCGAACCAAAACTCGAACTCGCCGAAGGACTTGACCGACCCCAGGTTGGTCAAGGTCAGGACCACCATCAGCAGCAGCGCCCAGATCCACTGGTCAATGCCCGGCACCCAGCGGTGCATGATGGCCGCACCGGCGGTGGCCTCGATACCCAGCACGATGATCCAGAACCAGGCGTACAGCCAGCCGATGCTGAAGCCGGCCCAGCGGCCCAGCGCCTTGTCGGCATAGGTCGAGAACGAGCCGGTCTCCGGGTTGGCCGCCGCCATCTCGCCAAGCATCCGCATGACGAGGATGACAACCAGTCCCGCCGCCGCGTAGGCCACCAGGATGCCGGGGCCCGCCTGCTGGATTGCCGCGCCGGAGCCGACAAACAGGCCGGCTCCGATCACCCCCGCGATGGCGATCATCGACAGATGCCTGGGTTTCAGGGACTTGGAGAGTTGCTGGTCAGCCTGCATGAAGCGCCGTCCTTCGTGGATTGTTCGGGTCCGCGGGTGAAGCGTGGGAAGTTGTGCGGCGGACCACATTGACGTTTCACCCTAGACCGGCGGCAGAGCTGTCTGTTCTGTGCAATCCCACAAATGACGCAGCGCCAGGAAGGGCACAGTTCCAGAAAATACGCCCTATGTGCAAGGAATGTTGCCTGCTGGGCAATTCTGAAATGTGCCGGAAACCACTGCCCCGGCGCTCCGGGGCGGCTTTGGGCCCGCCGCAGGGCTGTTCCGGGGCCGGACGGCAGCGTGTCCGCGCCGATGTGCCCCCGCACCGCCGGTTGGGTCCCGCGGCCGTGTCAGTAGTCCGGGTTGCTGGGCACCACCAGGCCGGTCTCGTAGGCGTAGACCACGGCCTGGACCCGGTCCCGCAGGTGCAGTTTGGTGAGGATCCGGCGCACATGGGTTTTCACGGTGGCCTCGGAGAGGAAGTACCGGTGCGCGATCTCGGCGTTGGAGAGGCCCTCCGCCATCGCTTCCAGCATCTCGGTTTCGCGAGGGGTGAGGTCCTCAAGCAGGGGATCCCGCGCCGGACGCGCCCCGGCGGGGAGTCCCTGGGCGGGATCGCCGCCGTCGCCGCCGCCGGGGGAATCCGCAGCATCCGCGCTGCGGACGTAAGTTTCCAGCAGCCGCCGCGTGATGCGCGGCGCCACCACCGCGTCGCCGCCCGCCACCACCCGGACGGCACTGACCAGCTCGGCCGGCGCCACGTCCTTGAGCAGGAAGGCCGAAGCCCCCGCCTGCAGCCCGGCGAAGGCGTACTCATCCAGGTCGAAGGTGGTGAGGATGATGACCTTGGCGCTGGCACCGGAGGTGGTGACAGCCCGCGTGGCCTCGATCCCGTCCAGCACCGGCATCCGCACATCCATCAGCACGACGTCGGGAGCGAGGTCCCGGACCTGGCGGACGGCCTCGGCGCCGTCGGACGCCTCCCCCACAACGTGCAGGTCCCCCTCGCCCTCGAGGATCAGGCGGAACCCCATCCTCAACAGCGGCTGGTCATCCACCAGCAGGACGCGGATCGGCTCGTTGCCGGCCAGCGGTTCCCCAAGACTCATGTGCTCCTGCTTTCGTTGTCGCCGTGCCAGTGCAGGACGGCGTGGACCCGCCAGCCGTGGTCGGAACTCCGTCCCGCCTCCACGGTGCCTGCATAGATCCGGGCCCTCTCCAGCATGCCGGCGAGGCCCTGGCCGCTGCCCACGGACCCGCCGGGGTCCCGTGGTCCCGGCGCGGCGGCCCGGCCGCCGGAGTCCACGGAGCCCTTGCCGTCGTCCACCACGTCGATGGTGACAGTGGAACCGTCCCGGACGATCGCCACATCCACCCGGCTCAGGGAGCGTCCGTAGCGCAGCACATTCGTCAGTGACTCCTGCACAATCCGGTATACCGTCAGCTGGAACGCCGCATCGTCCGGCAGCGACGGCCCGGTGTGCATGTAGTGCAGCGGAAGCCCGGCGGTACGGAACCCTTCCAGCAGCTTGCCCAGGCTGTCGGCGGCCGCCAGCGGTTCCCGCGGGGCCTGCCCGGGGGACGCGTCGTCGCGCAGCACCCCGAGCACCCGCCGCATGTCCGCCAGCGCGGTGCGCCCGGTGTGCGACAGTTCCCCGAGGACCTCCGCCGCGCGTGCCGGGTCCCTCCTGGCGACGACGGCGGCCCCGTCGGAGAGGGCGACCATCACCGTCAGCGAATGCGCGACGACGTCGTGCATCTCCCGGGCAATGCGGTTGCGTTCGGTGACCTGCCCCAGCCGCCCCGCCCTCGCGGCCCAGGCGGCAATTTCCTGCTCATGTTCGCGCCGCTGCCGGACCGAAACGCCGATCCCCGTGGCGATGACGTTGGTGAGGGTGATGCTCACGCCGGCTGCGATGCTGGTGATGAGCTGGAAGTTCTCTGGCGTGCTGGCGCCCATGTCCGGCAGCCGGCCGTCCAGCGGCCCGGCCGCCAGCTGGAAGTAGACGATGACCAGCGGCGCCGTGGCCGCGGCCAGGGTCCGCAGCGCGAACCGCCGGCTGCGCACCAGCGCCACCGAGTAGAGCGCGAACCACAGCCCGGCGGAGACGTTGGAGCCCCACGGGTGGAGCAGCGTCACCCCCACTTCGAGGACCGCCACCACGGCCACCACCCGCACCGGGCGGCTCCGCCGGAACAACAGCGCCACGGCGGCCGCCGCGAGCAGCACGGCCACCTGCCAGACGCCGTCGAGCACGGATTCCACCGCGGTGGGGGTGACCAGGACCAGGTAGCACGCCACCACAACGGCATCCATGGCGCGCGGGTGCTGGAACAGGTAGCGCCTGATCCGGCCCCGGCGCCGGGCGGTGATCTCAGCGAAGGACGCGTCGGCCTGGCCGGCCGGCGCGTCCTTCACCACTGCAGCATCGATCATGCTCTGAGCCTAAACGGCGTTCCCTAGACGTCCCGCCGTTTCAGCAGCACGGCGGCGAGGACCACCGGGATGACCACCCAGGCGCCCAGCACCAGGGCGGCCTGCCAGGCTTCCAGCGTGTCGGGGAGGTGCTCCACGGCGGTCATCGGTTCCACGGTGTTCCCCGGCAGGTACTTGCGTGCCTCGACGAAGAAGTCGCCCGGGATGAGCTGGAAAGCGATGGGCGCCACGAAGAACAGCCCCACGAGGCTCATGATGCCGCCTGCGGAGTTGCGCAGCAGCGCGCCCAGGGCCATGCCGATGGCGGCAACGGCGGCGACGTAGAAGCTGTTGACCACCAGCAGCTTCACCGACTGGGAGCTGGCCAGATCCAGTTTGAGGTCGTAGTTCTCCAGGATGGGCAGCGACACCAGGCCCGCCAGGTACACGGAGGCTGCGGTGAGGGTAAACGCCGTCACCATGACCACCAGCAGCTTGGCGGCGAACGCCGGGATCCGCTGGGGGACGGCCGCGAAGGTGGAGCGGGCCATGCCGGTGGTGAACTCGGAACTCATCAGCAGCACCCCGAGCGAGCCGAGGATCAGCTGGGCGAACGCGATGCCGGAGGTGGGGACGCCGACGGCGAGGTCCCCGCCCTGGGAGGCGAACGCGGCGGCCGCTTCCGGGTCGCTGAGCGCGGCCTCGGCAAACTGCCCCGTGCCCCACGCCGACAGGGCGCCGAAGCCGATCACCACCAGGACCGTGGAGCCGAGCAGGATCAGGGTGGACAGAAGGGTGCGGAACTTGATGAATTCCGAGTGCAGCACCCGCGGGAAACTCGGTCCGGGGCCGGTGCTGGTGCCCGCAGGGCCGGGGGTGCCGCGGCGGGAGGGGTCAAGGGCGGTGGAGCTCATGGCTTAGTGGCCTCCGGACTGGGCGGGGGCGGCATCGCCCGTGGTGATCAGCGAGTGGTATTCGACCTCATCCTTGGTCAGTTCCATGTAGGCCTCCTCAAGGCTGGCCTGGAGCGGGGTGAGTTCGTAGAGCATGACGTGGCTGTCCAGCGCGGCGCGGGCGATCCGGCGCGGGTCCAGCCCGGTGACCTCAAGCAGCTCGTGGTCCTGGAGTTCCACGGACACGCCGTCCCCGGCGAGCAGGCGCATCAGCTGGTCGGGCTGGTCGGTGCGGACGCGGGTGCGGATCCGGCCCTTGCCGTTGATGATGTCCTGGATCGGCGCATCGGCGATGATCCGGCCGCGTCCGATCACGATCAGGTGGTCCGCAGTGACGGCCATCTCGCTCATCAGGTGGCTGGAGAGGAACACCGTGCGCCCCTCGGAGGCCAGGTACTTGACGAGGTTGCGGACCCAGACCACGCCTTCCGGGTCCAGGCCGTTGACGGGCTCGTCCAGGATGACGGTCTGCGGATCGCCGAGAAGCGCCGCCGCGATGCCGAGGCGCTGCCCCATGCCGAGCGAGAACCCGCCGACCTTTTTCTTGGCCACATCGGCCAGGCCCGTCATCTCGATGACCTCGTGCACACGCTTCTTGGGGATGCTGTGCGTGGCGGCCATGGCCAGCAGGTGGTTGTAGGCCGAGCGGCTGGTGTGGACGGCCTTGGCATCGAGCAGCGCGCCGACGTCGCGCAGCGGCGCCGCGTGCCGGGCAAAGGGTGTGCCGTTGACGGTGACAGTGCCCGACGTCGGCCGGTCCAGTCCCATGATCATGCGCATGGTGGTGGATTTGCCGGCCCCGTTCGGACCCAGGAAGCCGGTGACCCGGCCGGCTTCGACAGTGAAGTTGACTCCGGCAACGGCGGTTCTTTCGCCGTACACCTTGGTCAGGCCTCGTGCTTCGATCATGGAAGCGTTCCTTTGCTTGGCAGTGGGGGTTGTGTACTTCCCAACCTACCGAGCCGGGCGGCCGGTTTCGCCGGTCTCAGGGATGATTCAGGGTCGAATCAGGGTCATCCGGGAGGATGACGGAGCCGCCGTCAGGCGGCCGGCGAATAGTAGGTCAGGGCGCCCGGCAGGACCGAGAACTCCACGCCGCGGACCCCCGGCATAGCCTCCCCGTCCACCGCCAGCACCATGGTTGAGTTGCCCGGTTCCACCCGGATGCTGCTGCTCTCGCTGAGGTGGGTGATTCTGGAGGTGGCGACAGTTCCGGTCAGCACGGCCCACAGCAGCCGGAGCCGGGCAAAGGATTCGTCCGCGGTGATCAGCCGCAGGTCGAACAGTCCGTCGTCGAGGACCGGGCGGACCAGCGGGGCGTGGTCGCGGGGGTAGTACCGGCCGCGGCCGATGTACAGGATCCAGACTTTGTGCCGCACGCCGTTGACGGTCAGGGTGGTGGGTGTTCCCGAGGCGAACGTCCGGAACATCGCCACCACCCCGGCCAGAGGTTTGCCGAGGGCCGGCTGCAGCAGTTCGCGCCGCCGCACCAGATTGGGGTAGAGGCCGATGCTGGCCGTGTTGAGCATGGTCAGGTGCAGCCGCTCGGGGTCCTCGGGGAGTCCGCGCTCCACGGACACCATGCCGACATCCGCCCGGGCCGCTTCGCCGTTGGCCGCGGCCTGGACGGCGGCCGCGAGCGTGGGAGTCCCCGCGTCCCGGGCAAAGTGGTTCAGTGTCCCGCCGGGCAGGACCAGGAGCGGGAGGGAATGTTCGACGGCGGCCGCGGCAGCCGTTCCCACCGTCCCGTCCCCGCCCCAGACACCCAAGGCCTTGATCCCGGGGCGGGTGGCAACACGGGCGATCACCTCTGTGAGGTTCCCCTCCGGGTCGACTTCCTTTATATACGCCTTAGGGAATACTTTTCCCAGGGCGGCTGCGGTCTCCGCGGCATAGGAGCCGCCCAGTGTGTTGACCACGATGCCCAGGCCGTCACCCTCCGGAAGCTCCGGAGCCTTCACGGCAGTCCGCCGCACCTCGGGAAACGGCGGCCGCACCGGCCACCACTTCCGCGTGACCATGGCAGCGCCCGCGCCGATCGCCGAGCCGAAGAACACATCCGAGGGCCAGTGCGCCCCGGTGTGGACACGCGAGTAGGCGACGCCGGCCGCGAGGGGGGCCAGCGCGGCCCCGATCCCCGGCCGCACCAGCCCGGCGCCGAGGGCGAATGCCACCGCGGAGGCGGAGTGGCCCGAGGGCATGGAGGAGCTGGTGGGCTGGGGATGGACAAAGCGGAAGGCCGGCAGGTGCTCCGGCAGGGGCCGCGCCCTCGGCAGCAGGGCCTTGAACCCGAGGTTCGTGACCGCGGAGGCGACGGCCTGGGCCAGCACGCCGTGGAGCGCGGCCCGCCGGGTCCGGCCGGGGAACAGCGCCATGACGGCGGCGATGCCGAACCAGAGCTTGCCCTTGTTCGCCGCGGCGGACAACCGCCGGAAGAAGTCGTCGTGGCTGCCGCCGGGAACCCGGGACAGGGCGCGCACCAGCCGCCGGTCGAGCCGGCTGAACCGGCGCGGTGCTTTTCGCAGCAGGCTTCGCATCCTGCCACCATACTGCCGACGCGGCGGGGAGACCCGGATTGGCTAGGATGGGGCGATGACCAGAGTGCTGGACCCGCAGCGATTGCCGCCCGGACGCGTCCTGACGGTCAGCACAGTGTTGCTTACGCTGGGCGTCGTGCTGGCGGGACTTCTGGTGGCGGACGTCAGGCTGCCGCCGTTTCAGGGCCTGGACGAGGACTGGGCCCGCTGGATCACGTCGATGCGCAACCCGTTCTGGGACGGGATCAATGCGTTCCTCAATATTGCCGGCTACCGGGGCGCTTTAGTGCTGCACGGACTGCTGGTCGTCGCGCTGCTGCTCAGGAGGCGGCCGCAGGCAGCCGCCTTCGCCACTGCTGCCGGCGTCGCCGTCCTGGTTTTCACCCAAATTCTCAAAGCCGGCATCTTCCGGGGCCGGCCGGACAACACGGTGGTCCTGACGGATACCGGTTCATTCCCCTCGGGGCATGTAGCCAGCACGGCGGTACTCCTGGTGGTGGTGGCCTTGCTCGTGGGGCGCGCCTGGGTCTGGGTGCTGGCCGGGATCGGCGTGCTGGCCATGATGGTCAGCCGCACGTACCTCTCGGCCCACTGGCTGATGGACACCGTCGGCAGCGTGTGCCTGGCCGTGCCGGTGGCGCTGCTGCTCTGGCTGTTCTACCAGGACCTGTGCATCCAGGAGAACGGCGATGCCCGCCGGCTGCTTACGTGGCGCGCAAGGGCTTCGCGGCGCCGGCGAGCAGCAATGCACCAAGAATCGGAATCATGATCGCCAGCAGGGCAACCCGGATACCCACCAGGTCCCCGAGGTAGCCCAGCAGCGGCGGGCCGGCCAGAAAGGCGACGTACCCGATGGTGGAGACCACCGATACGCGGGCCGCGGCGTGCTTGGGGTCGTCCGCCGCGGCGGACATGCCCATCGGGAACGCGAGGGCGGCCCCCGCCCCCCAAAGGACCGCGCCGGCCGTCGCCAGCCAGAGGTCACCGGCCAGCACGAACAGCCCCAGCCCGACGGCGGCCGCGGCCATGCTGGCGCGGAGCACGGCCACCCGGCCGTAGGCGTCGATGGCCCGGCCGCCGAAGAAGCGCACCGCCGTCATCGCGAGGACAAAGGCCGCGAACAGCAGCGCGCCCGTGGTCTCGCTCGCGTCCAGGCCGTCCACGGCGGCTTTGGCGATCCAGTCGTTGCCGGCGCCTTCGGTCAGTGTCGCGCCCAGCACCACAACGCCGATCAGCAGCGTCCGCCCGTCCCGCCAGGCCGAGCGTCCCTTCGGTTCGGCCGTCTCCCCGGCGGCCGGCGCCTGCGCCGGGGCGTGGGGGAGGAAGTAGCGCGGTGCGGTCAGGGTGAGCACCGCGACGATCACCGCGATCACCAGCAGGTGGGCCGGGAGTCCGACGCCAAGCCCCGCCAGGCCCGCGCCGATCAGGGCGCCGAGGAAGGCGCCTCCGCTGAAGGCGGCGTGGAACTGCGGCATGATGGTGCGCCCCAGCTGGTGTTCGACGTCGGCGCCTTCGATGTTCTGGGAGACGTCCCAGAGCCCGATGCCCATCCCGAAGAAGAAGAGGGCGATCGCGGTGCCCGGGACGGATTCCGCCAGCAGCGCCAGTGCCACGCCGGCGCCGGCGCACGCGGCGACGAGGCCGGCCGCCCGCACGGCGTTGGCGGTCCCGATCCGTCCCACCACGTGGCCGGCGGTGGGCAGGGCAATCAGGGAGCCGGCTGCCACGCACAGCAGCAGGGTTCCCATCTGCCCCGAGGAAATATCCAGGATCTCCGTTACCGCAGGGATCCGGGCGGCCCAGCTGGCGAACACCAGCCCGTTGATGCCGAAAATCAGGAATGTCGCCGCGGCGGCCGCGTTGAGCTGCGGGCGGGTTGCTGTTTTGGTCATACGTTCACTACTTCCACCGAGTGTTGGGCGAGCTGGCCGAGTTCTTCAGGGCTGAACCGTGTGTCGGTGACGAGGACATCCACGGCGTCGAGGGAGGCCACCAGCGCGACGGCACTGGCGTTCCATTTGGTCCCCGAGCAGGCGACCACCACGCGTGCCGCCGATTCCAGGCCGGCACGTTTGACGGCGGCATCGTCGAGGTCGTGGGCCAGGAGTCCGTCGCGGAGATTCAGCGCGCACGGCGTCACCACGGCGGTGTCAAAGCGCAGCGAACGGATGTTGGATTCCGCCATGGGCCCGCGGAACGACAGCTCCCCGCGGATGAGGCTCCCGCCGGGAAGGATCAGGTCGGGCCGGCGGCCGGCGGCGGCTCCGCCGCCGGAGATAACGTTGACAGCCCGAAGGGACATGGGCATGAGGGTCAGGTCCCGCTGCTCCAGCTGGCGGGCCACCTCGGTGGCCGTGGTGCCGCTGTCCAGCCAGACGTGGCTCCGGTCCTTGAGCAGACCGGCGACACCCGCCGCGATCCGGACCTTAACAGCGTGGTCCTCGAGTTCCCGCTGGCCGTACTCGGGGTTTTCGCCGCGGAGCACAAGGCTCCGGGCACCCCCGTGGACCCGGCGGAGGACGCCGTGCAGCTCCAGCACGTCGAGGTCACGGCGGATGGTGGCCCCCGAGGCGCCGCACTCGGCGATGAGGTCATCGACCGTCACATGCTCCCGGACCCGCAGGATCTCGCCGATACGGCGGTGCCGCTCGTCAGTATTCATGTTCAAATGCTAACGCATCATGATTATTTGATCATTGTGATACCGAAACGCTCCCTCACATTGCGCAGGGAAAACGCCAACCCTCCCCCACCGGAGGGGGAGGGTTGGCGGAAAACGTGCCGAAGCTGAGGGAGCGTCCGCCTCTAGCGGGTGACTTCCTCCAGCAGCTCCAGCACGTGGCGGTACTGCGCTCCTGTGGCCCGGGTCATGCCGAGTTCGCAGGTGCGGTTGCACGAGGCATGCGCGGCGGCACCCATCTCGTTGACCTCCGCCGCCTGTTTGGCGGTGGCCGAGGCTGTCAGCTCCGGGTGCAGCATGCCCCGGTCACCGGCAAACGCGCAGCAGCCCCAGTTTTCCGGCACCTCCACCCGCTCGGCGACGGCGCCCGCCACCGCACTCAGGGCGTCGTTGAGGCCCATCCGCGTGGAGGAGCAGGTGGGGTGCAGGGCCAGGGACTCGAGCTTCGCGTGCCCGGGCAGCCGGGGCAGGACCTTCTCGGCGGCGAAGTCCACGGCGTCCACGATCCGCAGGGCACGCCGGCCGGCGGCGGGAACGTCCGACTCCACGGTCTGGCGCAGGCCTTCGGTGCAGGAGGACGCGTCGCAGACAATGGGCAGCTCGCCGTCCCGGGTTGCCGTCCGGAGCGCGGCCAGGGTCTTCTCCCGCATGGTCTCCTGGCCGGCGGCCATGCCCTTGGAGGACCAGGGGGTGCCGCAGCACAGGCTGTCGATGCCATCCGGCACCAGAAGGGTCAGCCCGGCCCGGGCGCACAGCTGTTCAAAGCTGTATTGAATGCCGCGCCCTTCGGCGCCCTGGCCTGCTCCGGCGGGCCCGAACATGGTTCCAACGCAGGCCGGGAAGTAGACCGCGTCGACCTCGCCGGCCGGCGCCGGACGCTTCCGCGCGGTCCCGCCGCCCGGCAGCTCGGCCGAATACAGCGGCACCGTGTCTGCCCCGAGCACCGCCCGGGCGGCCTTGTTGGGCAGCGCGACGGCGGCGGGCGGGATACGGTCGACAACCGTCAGCGCCAGCGACGCACCGCGGGTGACGCCGTCCCAGTGTTTGGCGGCCGCATTCCAGGCACCGTTGGCGAGCGGACCTGCGTCGGCCTTCCGCAGCCGTTTCACCAGGGATCCGGTGTTGATGTCCACCGGGCAGGCGGTCTGGCACATTCCGTCCACGGCGCAGGTGTCCACGGACTCGTAGTCGTAGTCCTTTTCCAGTTCCTTGACCAGCGCGGTGTCGCCGGCCAGCCGCGCCGCTTCGATGGCGCGCAGCGTGACAATCCGCTGCCGCGGGGTGAGCGTGATGTCCTTGCTGGGGCAGACGGGTTCGCAGTAGCCGCAGGAGACGCAGCGGTCCACTTCTTCGGCGACGGGCGGCGCCGTC
Organism: Pseudarthrobacter sp. 1C304; assembly: GCF_052245515.1. Lineage (NCBI taxonomy): Bacteria > Bacillati > Actinomycetota > Actinomycetes > Micrococcales > Micrococcaceae > Pseudarthrobacter > Pseudarthrobacter sp. 1C304. The sequence goes on from NZ_JBQQCH010000001.1 coordinate 178,231, forward strand.
TTGATGTGCCGCAGGTGCGCCTGCGGATCCTCGTCCATCAGGACGCCGGGGTTGAGGATTGCGGCGGGATCGAAGAGCTTCTTGATGCTGCGCATGACGTCGTAGAGCTCATCGCCGTACTGCCGGCGGACGTAGGGGGCCATGACCCGCCCGGTCCCGTGCTCGGCTTTCAGCGATCCGCCCTCGGCGAGGACCAGGTCCACCATGTCTTCGGTGAAGGCGCTGTAGCGGTCCAGTTCGGCCGCGGTGGCAAAGCCGTCGGTGAGCATGAAGTGGACGTTGCCGTCCTTGGCGTGACCAAAGATCACGCTGTTGCTGTAGCTGTATTTGTCGAAGAGCCGGATCAGTTCCCGGCAGGTGCGGCCCAGTACCGGGACCGGAACCACAATGTCTTCCAGCAGCGCGGTGGTCCCCTGGGGCCGTGCCCCGGCGACCGAGGCGTAGAGGCCCTTGCGCAGCTGCCAGAGCTGGCCTCGTTCCCGGGCGTCGCCGGTGAACCGGGCGGGGGCCGACAGGCCGAGGCCGGGGAGGAGGCCCTCGCCGTGCTCCTGGAGTTCCGCCAGGTCCCCGGCGCTGCCGGCGGAGTATTCCACGAGCAGGGCCGCGTGGTCCCGGACCGCCAGGTCCCGGACGACGGCGGGGGTTCCCTTGAGTGTCTGTCCCACCGTGAGCGACAGCGCGTCCATCAGCTCGACGGTGGCGGCCCCTGTTTCCACCAGGGCCGGGAGGGCCGCGTTGGCGGCCTCGAGGTCCTGGAACACCAGCAGCCCCGCGGCCGCGTGCGGGATCCGGGGGATGGTGCGGAACACCGCTTCGGCCACGAACCCCAGGGTGCCTTCGCTGCCGACGATGAGGTGGGCCATGATGTCCACCGGGGACTGGAAGTCCAGCAGGGAGTTCAGGCCGTAGCCCATGGTGTTTTTCATCGAGAACTGCTGGCGGATCCGGTGCACGGAATCCGGGTTGTTCCGCACCCGGCCGGCCAGCCGGTCCAGCCCTTCGTAGAGCTCCGGCTCAAGGGCCCGGAGTTTCCGGTCGGCATCGGCCGCTCCGGTGTCGATCACCGTGCCGGAGGGCAGCACCACGGTCAGCGATTCCAGGGTGCGGTAGGTGTTGTCCACGGTGCCGCAGTTCATACCGGAGGAGTTGTTGGCAACCACGCCGCCGATGGTGCATGCCGCCTCGCTCGCCGGGTCGGGGCCGAACTTCCGTCCGTAGCGGGCGAGCCTGGCGTTGAGGGCCCGCACAGTGACGCCGGGCTGCACGCGGACCCGCGCGCCGCCGTCGAGCACCTCGATGTCCCTGAAGTTCCGGCGGACGTCCACCAGCACGCCGTCGGTGACGGCCTGGCCGCTGAGGCTGGTTCCGCCGGAGCGGAAGGTCAGCGGCACGCCCTGGGCGGCGCTGGCGCGCAGCAGGCCGCCCACCTCTGCGGCGTTCCCGGCCGTGACCACGGCCTGCGGGATCAGGAGGAAATGCGAGGCATCGTGGGCGTTGGCGTGCAGGTCGATGGCCCGGGTTTTCACCTGGGCGGGGTGCTGCACCGCGTCCCGGAGCGCTCCGAGGTCCAGGGGGGCCATCAGGGCACCATCCAGCCGAGCACGGGGGTGGACTGCAGGAAGATCAGCACCGTGATGAGCGCCAGGAGGCCCAGGCTCCAGCCGATCAGCTTGCGGAACAGCGTCCCTTCCGCGCCGTCGAGCCCGACGGCGGCGGCGGCCACGGCCAGGTTCTGCACAGAGAGCATCTTGCCCATGACGCCGGCGGAGGAGTTGGAGGCAGCCATCAGCACCGGTGACAGGCCCGTTTGCTCGGCCGCGGTGGCCTGCATCTGGCCGAACAGGGAGTTGGAGGACGTGTCGGAGCCGGTCAGGGCGACGCCGATCCAGCCGATCAGGGGCGAGAGGATGGCGAAGAACCCGCCAGCGGAGGCCAGCGCGAAGCCCAGGGTGGTGGTCTGTCCCGAAAGGTTCATGACGAAGGACAGGCCCAGGACCGCGGTGACGGTAACGATGGTCCAGCGCAGCTGCACCAGGGTGTCGCGGTAGATGCGCAGGCCCTGTGACGCGGTGACCTTGTACAGCACCATGGTGAGCAGGCCCGAGAACAGCAGCAGGGTGCCGGTCGCTTTGAGGTGGTCGAGCTTGAACTTGGTGGCGGCCACCGGCTTTCCGGCGGCATCGGTGATGTCCAGGCCGGGCCAGGCGAACGTCACGCTGCCCACCTGGCCCAGCCAGGTCTTGACGGCGGGAAGCTGGGCCACCGAGAACACGGCAATGATGATCAGGTAGGGAGCGATCGCCATCCAGATCTGGCGGGGTGCCGGCCGGACGTCGGCCGCGGTGGCTTCGGCTGCGGTGTTCCCGGTGCCGGCGGAACCGGCGGTGGTGCCGGCGGCTGTGTTCCCGGCGGAGGTGCCGCCGGCGCCGGCACCGCTGGCCACGGCGACCCGCGCGTCCTCCGGCGCCTGCTCCATTCCGACGATTTCGCGCGGCTGCCAGACCTTCAGCATCAGCAGCACGGCGGCCACCGTCACGACGGCGGCAACCACGTCGGTGAGTTCCACGGCAAAGTAGTTGGAGGTGACGAACTGGGCCGCACCGAAGGCGACGCCGGCCACCACGGCCACCGGCCAGGTCTGCCGCACGCCGCGCCGGCCGTCCACGATGAACACCAGCAGCAGCGGAACGATCAGGGCGATGAACGGCGTCTGGCGCCCTGCCATCGAGGACAGGTCATGCAGCGGCAGGCCGGTGACACCGTTCAGGGCAATGATGGGCGCGGCCATCGCGCCGAAGGCCACCGGAGCGGTGTTGGCCAGCAGCGAGACCACGGCGGACTTCAGTGGCTTCATGCCGGCAGCCATCAGCATGGCCGCGGAGATCGCCACCGGTGCGCCGAAGCCGGCCAGCGACTCCAGCAGCGCGCCAAAGCAGAAGGCAATGAGGATGGACAGGATCCGCAGGTCGTTCGAAATGGAGCGGATGGTGCGGCCCAGGACCTCGAACCACGGGGTGGCCACGGTGAGACGGTAGATCCACAGTGCATTGACCAGGATCCACAGGATCGGAAACAGGCCGTAGAACATGCCTGCTGCGGTGGCGCTCAGCGCCTGGTTGACCGGCATCTGCCAGCCGACGACGGCCAGCACCAGCGACAGCGCCAGCCCGGCCAGGGCGGCAATGGGTGCCCTGACTTTAAAGACGCCCAACAGGACGAAAAGCAGAACGAGCGGAAGCGCCGCGCAGAGCGCTGAAATCACGAGGGACCCGGCGATGGGGTCGAGGATCTGCTGAAACATGTGTCTCCAGATTGTGTGAGGCGTCACAACTCCGTGGCGCCCTACGATTGTCTTACAAGTACACATGATCGTCAAGAGTGCTTTGTTGCCTTGTCTGGCAAGATTGGGAGTGCACAAAAGAACTCGTAGCGGGAAGGGAGCTCCGGTGGCCGGGCGCATTGCAGCAGTCTCGATTGTGGACGCGGTCGCAACGGATCTGCGGAGCAGGATCTTCGCCGGCGAGCTGGGCCCGGGGAACGCCCTGACGGAGTCGGAGGTCGCCTCCTCCTACGACGTGGCGCGGCCCACGGCGAAAGCCGCAATCGAAAAACTGGTGGCCGAGGGGCTGCTGGACCGGGGGACCCACAAAACGGCCCGTGTAGTGGAGCTTGGCCCGGAGTCTGTGCGCGACATTTACCTGGCCCGCGCGTACCTGGAAAGCGAAGTGCTGCGCCGGCTCGCAGGCACCAGGGACGTGCCGGCGGCGGCGGTGCAGGCCAACCGCGACATTGCGGCGGTGCAGACCGGCGCCCCGCTCGACGTCGTCGAACCGGACATGCGGTTCCACACCAGCCTGATCGATGCCGTGGGAAATGAGCGCATCAGCCGGATGTACCGCTCACTGGTGGGCGAGGTCCGGCTCTGCATGGTCCGGATCCAGTCGCTGCAGCTGCTGGACACGGCACTGATCCAGGCCGAACACCAGAAAATCCTCGAGCTGATCGAAGCCGGCCAGGGTGAGTCCGCCGCCCAGCTGCTCGACGAACACCTGGGGCGTGCCCGGGAGCGGCTGGTCGCAGCCATGGGTGGAACCGCCGGCCCGGAGGCCGAACACCCGTCCGGGCTGCTGCCACCGTAACCACCCCGACCCCAACGCGGGGTCACTCCGCGCCCATAAAACCCTCAGGGATGGGCGTGAAGTGGCCCCGCGTTGGGCGTTGGTCAGCGGGCGCGCTCGACGCGCTTTTCGTCCCAGACGGGTTCGGCTGATTCGTAGACCCTGCCGTCCGAGCCGAACACCAGGAACCGGTCGAAGGTCCGGGCAAACCAGCGGTCGTGGGTGACGGCCAAGACGGTCCCCTCGAAGTGGTCGATGGCGCGTTCCAGCGCCTCGGCCGAGTGCAGGTCCAGGTTGTCCGTGGGCTCGTCGAGCAGCAGCAGGGTGGCCCCGGAGAGCTGCAGCAGGAGGATCTGGAACCGGGCCTGCTGCCCGCCGGAGAGGGATTCGTACTTCTGCTCGGACTGCCCGGCGAGGCCGTAGCCGTCCAGGGCACCGGCGGCGGCCTCGCGCGCGAGCCCCGAGCGGTGCTCGTCGCCGCGGTGCAGGATCTCCAGCAGGGTTTTGCCCAGCAGGTCGGGCCGGACGTGGGTCTGGGCGAAGAAGCCGGGCCGGATGCGCGCGCCGAGTTTCACGGTGCCCTCGTGCGGGACCTCGGCGATGTCGACGTCGGAGACGGGAAGGTGCTCGCGTTCCGGATCCGTGCCGCCGGTGGCCAGCAGGCGCAGGAAGTGGCTCTTGCCGGAGCCGTTGGAGCCGAGCACGCCGACGCGGTCGCCGAACCAGACCTCCGTGGAGAAGGGCTTCATCAGCCCGGTGAGCTCCAGCTTCTCGGCCACCACAGCGCGTTTGGCGGTCCGTCCGCCCTTGAGCCGCATCTGCACGTTCTGCTCGATCGGCAGCGCCTCGGGCGGGCCGGCTTCGAGGAACTTCGCCAGGCGCGTCTGGGCGGCGTGGTACCGGTTGGCCATGTCGGAACGGAACGCGGCCTTGTTCTTGTACATGTTGACGAGTTCCTTGAGCTTGACGTGCTCCTCGTCCCAGCGCTTGCGGAGTTCCTCGAAGCGGGCGTTCCGGTCCGCGCGGGCGTCCACGTAAGAGCCGAATCCGCCGCCGTGGACCCAGGCGCCGGCGCCGTTGATGCCTGGCTCCAGGGTGACGATGCGGCCCGCGGCGTTGTTCAGCAGTTCGCGGTCGTGGCTGATGAAGAACACGGTTTTCTTCGACTCGTTGAGTTTCGCCTCGAGCCAGCGCTTGCCCGGAACGTCAAGGTAGTTGTCCGGCTCGTCCAGGAGCAGCAACTCGTCGGGGCCGGAGAAGAGCGCCTCGAGCACCAGGCGCTTCTGCTCGCCGCCGGACAGGCTCGACGCCGGCCGGTGCTGCGCGCGGTCAAAGGGCAGGCCGAGGGCGGCCATGCAGACCTCGTCCCAGACGGTTTCGACGTCGTATCCGCCGGCGTCGCCCCAGTCCACGATCGCCTGGGCGTAGGCCATCTGGGTGGGCTCGTCGTCGTGCTCCAGCATGGCCAGTTCCGCTTCGTCGACGGCGCGGGCGGCGGCGGCGAGGGCGGGCGGCGCGGCGGAGACGAGGAGGTCGCGGACGGTGGATTCGTCCCGGACCTGGCCGACAAACTGCCGCATGATGCCCATGTTGCCGGACCGGCCGATGACGCCCTCGTCGGCAATGAGGTCCCCGGCGATGATCCGGAACAGTGTGGTCTTGCCGGTTCCGTTGGGCCCGATCAGCGCTGTTTTGGTGCCGTCGGGGACCTTGAAGGTCACGCCGTTAAGCAGCTGGGTGCCGTCGGAAAGGAAGTAATCGATATTGGAAACGTCAATATGAGCCACGCCTTCAATCTTCCCACGGCCGGGCCGGAGTCCTGGTGGGCGCCGGTTGCCCGCACGAGGTGCGGAAGCGTCGGCCGGTTCCGTGCAGGACGTGCGGGAGCGTCGGGTCAGCCGGCGCGGGTGAGGAATTCCTTCAGCAGCGGGCCGGAGACGGTGGCGCCGAGCCCGCCCTCCTCGACAAAGACGGCGACGGCAAGGTCGCCGTGCACGGCCACAATCCAGGCGTGGGTCTTGGGCGGGTTGTCGCTGCCGAACTCCGCTGTTCCGGTCTTGGCCGCCACAGGGGCGCCCGGGACTGACGCGAGGAAACCGGTATGGCCGGACGTCACCACGGCCCGCATCATGTCCGCCAGCGCGGATGCCTCCGCTGCCGTGACCGGGGTGGCGGCGGCTGCCGGCGCGGGCGGCGCCGTCGACCCGGACGGCGCGGCAGAGGGCGCCGAAGCCGAGGGGGTGGCCGCCCCACCTGCTGCCGCAGACTCGTCGGCGCCGGGGTTCAGCACCAGCTGCGGGGACACCGGCGAACCCTTGGCCACCGAGCCGGCCATGACGGCGGCGGCCAGCGGGGACATCAGCACCTTCCCCTGGCCGATCATCGAGGCGGCGTGTTCGGTGCCGGTGGCATCGCCGGGGACCGAACCCAGGAACGCGCTGGCCCCCAGCGCCGGGGCCTCCACGGCGACACCCAGGGACGTGGCCGCGGACTCCAGCTGGGCCTGGCTGACGGCGTCGCGGGCGTTGATGAATGCCGTGTTGCAGGAGTGCGCGAACGCGTCCCGCAGCGTCACGGAGCCCAGCGACGACGCCGGGTAACCCTCGGCGTTCTTGAAGGTCCGCCCGTCGACGGTCAGGGTGGCGGGGCACTCCACCGTGGAATCCGGGGACATGCCGTTGCGGATCATGGCCAGGGAATCCACGATCTTGAAAATAGACCCGGGGGCGTACTGCCCCAGCAGCGCGGTGTCGTAGCCGTTGCTGCCCGGCCCCGAGGCGGCGGCCAGGACGGCGCCGCTGGACGGGCGGAGCGCCACAATGGCCGACGCCGGGCCCACCTTCGCCAGGACGTCCTCGGCCAGCTGCTGGACGTTGGGGTCCAGGGTGGTCCTGAGCGGAGTGCCCACTTTCATGGCGGCCTCGAACAGGAGCCGGCGTCCGCCGTTGACCAGCGCCTGCCGCTCTTCGGCGGTGAGGCCGGCCTTTTCGGCGAAGACCTGGGTGCCGTTGCTGCCGCGCAGCTGCGCATCGTATTGCTGCTGGAGCCCGCCGCTGCCCGTGGTGTCCCCGGTTTGAAGCGCCCCGCCGGATTTCTCGATCTGTTCGGCGTTCGCCTCGGCGGCGGTGCCCAGCAGGGCGCGGGCAAAGGTGCGGGTGGGAGCCAGGGGAAGGTAATCGCCGATCGCGCGGGCGCCTGGAATCTCGCCGATCTGGTTGTCGGAGATGGTCCGGCCGTCCTCGCGCAGGGTGATGGCGGTAACAAAGGCCTCCGGGCCTGCGGCCTGGACCTGCTGGACGTACGCTGCGGGGTCAACGCCCACCAGTTCGGCGAGCTGCGTGGCGGACGCCGCCGGATCGGCCGATGCCAGCAGCGGCTTGTCGATGCCAACGTTCACCACCGGCCGGTAGGTGACCAGCTCGGCGTCGCCGGCACCCAGGATGTCCGCCCGCGCCGGGGACTGGGACAGGGTGCTGAGGACTTCCCCCTCGGCCAGCCCGGGAACCAGCGTGGCCGCGTTCCAGACGGCCAGCCACTGGTCGCCGGACTTCTTGAGTGTGGCGGTAGTGGTGTACGTCCACTCGCCGGAACCGATCTTCCAGCTGTACTTCAGCGGGACCGTGGCGGTGTCCTTCTCAAGCGTCAGCTCTCCGCTCTCCACGGCGGGTTTGACCGGGTCCAGGGCCTTGAAGACCTCCGTGAGCTGCTCGTTGGCCGCTCCGGCGTCCTTGCCGTCAAAGGCGACGGAGCCGACGTCGAGCGCTGCCACAGCGGATGCCAGCTGCTTCGCCGCGTCCTGAGCGCCTGTGCGACCGTCGTCGCAGGACACCAGCGAGGCGCAAAGAATGAGCCCCACCAGGGCAACTGAAAGTTTTGATGATTTCCCCATTCGCGCCATTATGCCCCCTGCCGCGGACAAAACAGCTGTCATGAAGATCCGCAGGCCGGCGCCGGGCCGGCAAATGGGTTCAGAAGCGCCGGATGATCCTGCGTTGCGTGGCCACGGAAATGGCGGCGGTGCGGTTGTCCACCCCGAGCTTGCCGTAAATGTGCACCAGGTGCGTTTTGACCGTGGCCTCCGAGATGAACAGCTTCTTGGCGATGGCCCGGTTGCCCAGGCCGGTGGCGAGCAGTTCCAGCAGCTGGATCTCGCGTGCGGACAGGGCCGGTTCCGGGTTGCGGATGCGGCCCAGCAGCCTGGCGGCCACCTCGGGCGCCAGGGCGGTCTGGCCGGCCGCGGCGGAAAGCACTGCCTGCCGGATCTGCTCCGGCGGCGCGTCCTTGAGCATGTAGCCGCTGGCCCCCGCTTCCACCGCGGCGAGGATGTCGGCGTCGGAATCGTAGGTGGTGAGGATGAGCACCGGCGGGGCGGGCTGCCCGGCGTCACCCGCCTTGATCCTGCCGGTCGCCGTGACGCCGTCCATGCCTGTACCCATCTGCAGGTCCATCAGCACGACGTCGGCCGGCTCGCCGAGGGTATGCAACCGGGACAGCTCGGCCAGGGCCGCGCCGCCGTCGGCCGCCTCCGCGGCCACGGTGATGCCCTCGAAGTCGCTCAGCATGGCCCGCAGCCCGGCGCGGACCACCGGGTGGTCATCGACCAGGAGGACGCGGATGTCGTTCACGGTTCCTCCCTGGCAGCGGAAGTCCCAGCAGCGGAGGTCCCAGCAGGGGGAGTCCCAACGGGGGAGTTCGCAAGCGGCAGCCGGATGGCCACCACCGTTCCCTCGCCGGGCGCCGATTCGATGTCCAGGCTGCCGGCCAGCGCCGCCACGCGTTCCCGGAGCGATCTCAGCCCGTACCCGGAGCCGTCGGGCCGTCCGGCGCGATCGACGGCCGCCGCGGGGTCAAAGCCGGTACCGTCGTCGTAGATGTCCATCGCCACTTCGCTGCCCAGGAAGGACAGGGTCACGACGGCGGTCTCCGCTTGGGCGTGCACCCACACGTTCGCAAGGCTTGCCTGGGCGGCCCGCAGGAGGGTGGTGCGGTACGGGTTGGGCAGGTCTACAGGGATCCCCTCCAGGTCGAAGCGGCACCGCAGGCGGGTTCCGCGGGCGGCTGCCTCGGTTTCGGTCTTCCCGCAGAGCCGGCGCAGGCTGTTGACGAGGGGGTCCCCCGGGGCTGCCGCCGCAGGATTCCCAGCGTTTTCCGAGAGGTCCGGCGGCTGGAGGGCCCGGACGAAGTTCCGGGCCTCGGCCAGGTTGGCCGCAGCGGTTTCCTGGACGGTGCGGAGCCGGTCGCGCGCCGCGGCCGTGTCCCCGCCGTCGAGGGCCTTCTCCGCCGAGCGGCCCATCAGCACAATGCTGGAAAAACCCTGGGCCAGGGTGTCGTGGATTTCGCGGGCCAGCCGGGCCCGTTCCGCCAGCGTGCCGGCGTCGTGCTGGCTGCGGGCAAGTTCGGCGCGGGTGCGGCGGAGCTCCTCGGCGGCGAGCCGCTGGTTTTCCGCCTCCAGATAGAGCGCCCGGTACGCCAGCCCGGTCACCACGGCAAACGCCGCGCCGAACATCGGTCCCAGGACCATCGGCAATTCCAGCGCACCTCCGGCGTCCCCGGCGTTGTGAAACCATAGCGCCACCACCACCAGCACCGTACTCAGGGCGATCGCCGGCAGCGCCAGCCGCCGCGGCAGCACGTGCAGTTGCAGGAAGAAGATCGGGAACGCCAGCCACACGAAGTCGGCGCTGGCCCAGATCAGCAGCAGCCACAGCAGGCAGACAGCGCCCAGCCACAGCTGTGAGTAGGGCCGGGGATCGAACTGCGACGGGTCCGTGGAGTGCCGTTTCTCGAGAACAGTGCCCAGGACGTAGACGCCGGCGAGGACCAGCGCAAGGCACGCGGCGATCCAGTCCGTACCCTCGAGGCCTGCTCCCACGAGCCGCACCACAGCGACCAGCAGAAGGACGGCGAAACCGCTGTGCAGGCACACGCGGAGGATGCGCAGAATCACGGCGGCATCGGTGGTGCCGGCCGTGGCCGCCCTTGCCGGTGCTGTGCGAGCCCTTCCGTCCATCCCTTCAGCGTAGTGCCGGAGCGGGCGGGTCTGACCCGAAATCCCCGCCGCCCGGTCACGATCAACCTTTTGGTTGATGCCCGGCTCAACCGCCCGGGCCGGCACGGCCAACCCCGCGGGCGATGTCCGGACGGCAGGGCCGCGGAAAGCTGGAAACACAGCCATCTTCGCCTCGAAAAGGACCCCCATGTACCTCGCTCTCCGCGATCTCCGCTTCGCCAAAGGACGCTTTCTCCTCATGGGCGGAGTCGTCGCGCTCATCACCCTGCTCCTGGTGCTGCTCTCGGGCCTCACCGCGGGCCTGGGAAACCAGTCGACGTCGGCCCTCGCCGCACTGCCGGCAGACCGGATTGTCTTCGGCGCCCCCGCCGGGGACACCGCCAAGGCGTCCTTCACCGAATCGGAAGTCAGCCGCGGGCAACTGACGGAGTGGGCCTCACGCGAAGGCGTTGCCCATGCCGGGCTGCTGGGCATCAGCCAGGGCAGGTTCCAGGCCCTTGGCGCCGGCGGAGCCCCGTCCGGGACAGCCAGCGTCGCCGTCTTCGGGAGCGAGGGCAGCGCTGCCGGCATGCTGTCCCCCGTCCCGGTGGCCGAGGGCACGGTGGTGATCGGAAGCACCCTGGCCCGGGAACTCGACCTGCAGCCCGGCAGCCGCGCCGCCGTGGGCGGCACCGGTCTCACCGTGTCCGCCGTCGTACCGGACCAGTGGTACGCCCACACCGGCGTTGTCTGGACCACCCTCGGCGACTGGCGGAAGCTGGCGCACCTTCCCGGCGGTAACGCCGCAGCGACGGTCATCGCCGTCACCGCCGAGGAGGGCGCCGGGCCCGACGTCGATGCCGCCGACTCGGCGGCAGGAACCACCAGCACCACCCGGGACGGCTCGTTCCAGGCCCTGGGTTCCTATAAAAGCGAAAACGGTTCCCTCCTCCTGATGCAGGCGTTCCTGTACGGGATCTCCGCCCTGGTCATCGTGGCCTTCCTGACGGTGTGGACCGTGCAGCGCACCCGTGACGTCGCCGTCCTCAAGGCCCTCGGCGGTTCCTCCGGCTACATCCTCAGGGACGCCATGGTGCAGGCCGCCGTTGTACTCCTCGCGGGGGCCGCGGCCGGAGGGGCGGCCGGGGCGGCCGGCGGGGCCCTTGCCGCCGGGGCCGTCCCGTTCCTGCTGACAGCCCAAACCACCCTGGTCCCCGTGGCAGGCGTCGTGGTCCTGGGCCTCGCCGGGGCGGCACTGGCGGTCCGGAGCATTACCAAGGTTGATCCGCTCCTGGCTCTTGGCGGCAGCTAGCCCGTCTCCCACCCGAATATTCCTCGAAAGGCACATACTGTGAACACCGCACTGGAACTCGTCGATGTCACCCTCGAATACCCCGATGGCGACAGCACCCTCAAGGCACTCGACGCCGTCAACCTCAGCATCGGACCGGGGGAATTCCTGTCCCTCGTCGGCCCCTCGGGATCCGGGAAGTCGTCCCTGCTGGCCGTCGCCGCCACCCTTATCAGCCCCACTGCAGGCATCGTGCTGGTCGGAGGGGTGGCTGCCGGGGAGCTGTCCGAGGCCGACCGAACCACCCTGCGCCGGGACAGGATCGGCATCGTCTTCCAGCAACCTAACCTCCTGCCGTCGCTGACGGCCTTGGAGCAGCTGGTCCTCGGGGACCACCTGCGCGGCAAACCGGCCGGGGCGGCCACCCGCCGCGCCGCCGCGCTCCTGGACCTCGTAGGCCTAGCCCCCGCAGCCGGCAAACGGCCCCATCAGCTCTCCGGCGGCCAGCGTCAGCGGGTCAATATCGCCCGGGCCCTGATGGGGGATCCCGCCGTTCTCCTGGTGGACGAGCCCACGGCCGCCCTGGACCAGGAACGGAGTGCGGCCATCGTGGGGCTGCTGCGGCGGGTCACCGACGAGTTCGGGGTGGCCACGGTCATGGTCACCCACGACACGGGGTTGGTGCCCCTGACGGACTCTGTGGCCAGCATGCGCAACGGCAGGCTCTCCGCCCGGGAGCCCGTCGGCACCGCGGCGACCTGACGACCGGCGGCTAGCCGTCCATCCCGAGCCGGGGCAGCCCCAGGCCGAATATGTCCTTCAAGGCATATTTTGCTGCGTGGTACCCGGGCATACCGGTCACTCCCGGGCCCGGCGGGGTCGAGGAAGAGCACAGGTACACGCCGGGCAGGGGAGTCCGCCAGGGGACCGGACCGGCCACGGGCCGGCGGAGCATCCCCTGCAGGTCCATGAGGCCCGCACTGAAGTCCCCGCCGACGTAGTTCTCGTTGTAGTCCGCCAGGCCGGCGGCGGTGGTCACGTGGTGGCTGACCACAAGGTCACGGAAACCCGGAGCGAAGCGCTCGAGTTGGGCGATCACCGCCCCGGCCATGTCCACGGTGGAACCGGACGGCACGTGGCAGTAGGTCCACAGGACGTTCCGGCCCCCAGGGGCACGGCCCGTGTCGAAGCGCGACGGCTGGGAAACCAGGACGTAGGGGCGTTCCGGATGGCGCCCACCAGCGACGAGATTTTCCGCCTCAGCCATCTCCGCGCGGGTTCCGCCCACGTGGACCGTTCCGGCGTCGGCCAGCCCGGGCGCCGCCCACGGGACCGGGCCGGAAAGGATGAAGTCGACCTTGCAAGCCGCATTTCCGAACCGGTACGCCTCGAGGGCGCTGCGGTACCGGTCAGGGAGCCTTCCCTCCGCCAGTGCCACCAGTCCGGGCGGGGCCACGTCCAGCAACGCGGCCCTGACCGGGGGCAGCTCGGCCAGGGACCCGATCCGGGCGCCGGTCTCCACCGCCCCGCCGTGCGCTTCGATGTCCGCCACCATGGCCTCCGCGATCGCCGCGGAGCCGCCCACCGGGACGGGCCAGCCCACCGTGTGGGCCAGCATCCCCAGCATGAGGCCGGCGCCGGCCGGGGCCGGTGCGGGGAGCCGTCCCACGGCATGCGCGGCGACGCCGGTCAGGAGCGCCGGCGCCAGGTCCTCACGGAATCTCAGTCCCCACAGCGGTGAACCCTGCTCCAGGACCCGGGCGCCGAACAGGGCCGCCGCCACTGGGTCGCGCGGTATCCGCAGGAGCTGGTTCAGCGTCAGGTCCGCCACACCGTCCGCGCGCTTGACCAGGGGTGCCATCAGCCGCCCGAACGCGGCTCCGTCGCGCCCCAGCGCCGCGACCGTACGCTCGAGTGAGTGGTACGCCAGGGCAGCGCGGCCGCCGTCGAGCGGGGTGCCGTAGGAGACCTCAGGAACCTCCAGCCGGACCCGCCGGGACAGCTCGAACTCCCGGAAGAACGGGGAGGCCAGGGCCATCGGGTGCACCGCCGAGCAGACATCGTGCCAGTGCCCGGGCTCCATGAGTTCGGCCGTGCGCAACCCGCCGCCGGCGGTGGGCGCCGCCTCGTAAACGTGCACCTTCAGTCCGGCCCGGGCGAGGGTCACCGCCGCCGCGAGCCCGTTCGGTCCTGAGCCGACCACTGCGACGTCAGGCATCCGCGGGCACCTTGCGCCATGGCAGCACGGAGGCCGAAGGGCGGAGCAGGTCCACCCGGAACCGGTCCGGTGCGCCGTCGAACGGCCCGCCTTGCGGATCGTCCGTCCCGTGCCGGCGGACCACGTCATAGCGGGGGTCCCAGATGTCCCACGCCACCCGGACCATCAGGTAACCGGTGGCGATCATGTGGAACACCACCGCGAGCACGTAGTAGGGCATATCAATATTGTGCTGGGCCACCCCGCCGCTGGTCACCTGCCCGAGGTACATCCAGACCGCCGCCCAGTGCAGCACCTCGATGGTCTGCCAGACCAGGAAGTCCCGCCAGCGCGGCCGGGCCAGTGCCAGCAGGGGGATTAACCAGATGACGAACTGGGGGGAGTAGACCTTGTTGGTCAGGATGAACGCGGCAACAATCAGGAAGGCGAGCTGCGCCATCCGGGGCCGCCTCGGTGCGGTGAGGGCCAGGACCCCGATCAGCACACAGGCGAGCACAAAGAGGTTCAACGCGAGGCCGTTGATGAATTCAGGCTGCAGCGGCGCCCAGCCCAGGCGGCCGGCCACCAGGTTGTAGCCAAACCAGGGCGAGCTGTAGCCCGCGGGCCGGTCCTCGGTGAACTGGTAGAAGTATCTCCAGCCCTCGGGGTTGGCCGCGGCCACGGGCAGGTTGACGGCCAGCCACGCTGCGGCGGCGGCACCCGCGGTGACGAGGATGGCCCGGAACTTCGCGGTCCGCAGCGCCAGGAGCAGCACTGCCCCCAGAATCAGCACGGGGTAGAGCTTGGTTGCGGTGCCCAGGCCGATGAAGACCCCGGCCAGCAGGAGTTTGTCGCGGGAGAAGCAGTACATGCCGACTGCGAGCAGCCCCACAGCCCACATGTCCCAGTTGATGGCTCCGGCGAGAATGATGCCCGGCGCCACGGCCACCATGGCCCCGTCCCACATGCGGCGGCGCGCCATCCGCGCCGTGGCAAGCACGGTGACCATCCAGACGGCGGCGATGAGGGCGGCGTTGAGATCGAAGTAGGCCAGGATGCGGGCGGCCGAGACGCCTTCCCCGGGAACCAGCAACGCCGTGATGCCGGCGATGAACCCCATGAGGACGGGATACTCAAAGAATGTCCCCGGCGTGATGAAAGGGAAAGCACCGTCCCCGAGGCCCCGGTTCTTGAACAGTTCAGGGAAGTCCGAGTAGCAGGTCGCGTAGAACTGGCCCGGCGTTTCCCACCCGTTGACGCGGCAGTAGGACTTGAGGACTATTCCGGTCACGGCGGCCAGGACGGTCAGCAGGATCAGGACGCGTTCCACCGTGAAAAAGCCGGGGGAAACGATGCCGGGGGCCGAACGGCGCCCCAAAGGACCGCCCACCAGTTCCGTGAAGTTCCGCAGCAGGGGGTCGCTGCGGCTCGGGATGACCAGTCGCACACGACGGCGGTGCTCCGGCGGCTTTGTCTCCTGCATGCCCCTGAGCTTACCGGGGCCCTTGCGGCGTGCCGCGCCGCGCCGGGCGGGAGGCTCTGCGGTGGCGGACCCAAGAGGTTAAACGGGCGGTTAAACGGGGGAGCCCACGCGTCGCCGCGTGGGCTCCTTGCGGATCAAGTCCATGCTCAGTCATCCGTTTCTCCTTCGACGGCCGGGCCGTGGCTCAGCGGATGAGTCCCATCTGGTGCATAACGACATAGGAGTCTTCACGCTTCTGGTCCAGGAGTTGTCCGTTAAACAGCGTTGTGTGCCGTGGTGCCGGCCGGAGGGCCAGGCGCAGGAGGTGCTGGAGTTTCTGCTTCATGGTGGTCACCTCCCTTCGGCGGCTGGTGCTGCGGGGCCGGGTGGTGCTGCGTCGCCGGGTGGTGCTGCTGGCAATAGTCACGGTGGACCTTTCGTGGGTGATGATGGAAATCCGGAGTAATTGGGCATGCCAATTAAGGCCTCTGTGAATTCAGGAAGAAAAGGCCGTAATTCGGCATAGAAATGCCCGGTGATGAGTAAATGATTTCGCCGTGGCGGACAATGGCCCCTGGCGAGGGAGCGCGGCACACCCAACAGGAAGCCTGGTTCCGATCTTTGAGGTGCTGCGCAACCGCGCGGTTCCGACTGGTCAGCCCGCCGCCGCGGCACTTCCGGAGAGGAAGGTGCCGGCGAAGCTCCGGCTCCGCGTCCTAGTTCAAGGAATCAGGTTCAACGAACCAGTCTTGATAGACCGGTTTCAGCGAACCAGTTTCAACGATGAGGGCGCAAACGAAGGGGTCAGGAGGCAGCGAGGCCGAAAAACGGGCGCGGTCCAGCGGCAGAGGCCGGGGTGGCGGTGACAAAGTACATCCATCCGCTAGTCAAAGTAATCATTTTCCCAACCTCCTTTTCTGTTATGCCGTGGCTCCGGCTGACTGGCCGGGCGACGCGCGCCTCGACCCCGGCAAGACGCTCTGGGGTCAGAAATAAAAATACCCTATAAATGCAGCAGTTGACTACTGAATTTATAAACTTTCTTGAACTTGTTTTTAAAGCCTGGCCTAGAGGCCCCAGCGGACAACTGCCGGGGTCCGCTTATCCCAGCCAAGGGTGCAGACTTTCGCGGTTCCCAGAATGAAGTGCCGGCCCTCGTGCGGGTCGAGCCCCAGCCAGCGCGCGGTGAGGATCCGGGAGAAGTGCCCGTGGGCAACCACCAACACGTTGTCCAGACCGGATTCCAGCACGCGCGCCACAATCTTGTCCGCTCGGGCCGCCACATCATCGAGGGCCTCGCCGTTCGGCACTCCGTGCGTCCAGATCAGGTACTCCGGATTGTCCTTGCGGATGAGGTCCGAGCTGATGCCCTCGTAATCGCCGTAGTCCCACTCGACGGCGAGCGGCTCCAGCTGGGCGTCCGGGAATCCCGCCAGCTCCGCTGTCCGGCGGGCGCGCCGCAGCGGTGACGTCAGCACCAGGTCAAAGTCGACGGCGTCGAGCACCTTGCGTGCCTCCACGGACTGCTGTTCACCCTCCACCGTAAGAGGCAGGTCGGTGAGGCCGGTGTACTGGCCGCTCTTGGACCACTCGGTTTCTCCGTGCCGCAGGATCCACAGCTGCGGGCGGGGGCCGTTCGAAGGTGCGATCACTTAGGGCTCCTCGGTTGAGAGTAAGGCGGCGGATTCGGGCTGCGCCGCCCACCATTCGTGCAGTTTGGCTTCGGCCTCGGCGGGATCCAGCGGACCGTGCTCCATCCGTTCCTCCAGCAGGAACTTGTACGCACGCCCCACGACGGGTCCGGGTTTGAGTCCCAGGAGCTCCATAATCCGGCCTCCATCCAGATCCGGCCGGACGGCGTCCAGGGATTCCTGCTCCCGAAGCGCCGCGATCCGGGCCTCGAGATCATCGTAGGCGAAGGCCAGCCGCTCGGCCTTGCGCTGGTTGCGGGTGGTCACATCCGACCGGGTCAGGCGGTGCAGCCGTTCCAGGAGCGGGCCTGCGTCGGTGACATAACGCCGGACCGCGGAATCGCTCCAGCCCGCATCGCCGTAGCCGTAGAAGCGCATGTGCAGCTCCACCAGCTTGGCCACGGCCTTGATGGTGTCGTTGTCGAAGCGCAGCGCCTTCATCCGCTTGGTGGTCAGTTTGGCGCCCACCATGTCGTGGTGCCGGAAGCTCACGGCGCCTCCGGGCTCGAAGCGGCGCGTGGCCGGTTTTCCGACGTCGTGCATTAACGCCGCGAACCGCAGCACGAAGTCCGGGCCGGGCACGGCGCCGTCGGCATCCGTTTCGAGGGCGGCAGCCTGCTCCAGGACCTGGAGCGAGTGCTGGTAGACATCCTTGTGGCGGTGGTGCTCATCCGATTCGAGCCGCAGCGCGCTGACCTCGGGCAGCACGAAGTCGGCCAGCCCGGTGTCCACCAGCAGGTCCACGCCGGCCCGCGGGTGCGCCGCGCAAATGAGCTTGACCAGCTCCTCGCGGACCCGTTCGGCGGAAATCATGGTGATCCGTTCCGCCATGCGGGACATGGCGGCGCGGACGTCCGGGTGCACCGTGATGCCCAGCTGCGCAGCGAAGCGCGCGGCCCGCATCATGCGCAGCGGATCGTCGGAGAAGGAGGATTCCGGGGCACCCGGCGTCGCGAGGACGGACGCGTGCAGGTCACGGACCCCGCCGAACGGATCCACGAGCTCCAGCGAGGGCAACCGCAGCGCCATCGCGTTGATGGTGAAGTCGCGGCGCAGCAGGTCATCTGTCAGCGAGTTTCCAAACGCCACCGCGGGTTTGCGGGAGTCGGGGTCGTACGCTTCGGCGCGGTAGGTGGTGACCTCAATCTGGAACCCCGCCTTCCGCATCCCGATGGTCCCGAAGGCGCGCCCGATCTCCCAGTACGTGTCGGCCCACTTCTTGATCAGGGCTAGCGTCTGGTCCGGTGTGGCATCCGTGGTGAAGTCGAGGTCGGGGGACACCCTGCCCAGGAAAAGGTCACGCACCGGCCCGCCCACGAGGGAAAGCTGGTGGCCGGCGTCGACAAACCGCTGCCCAAGCTCCAGAACCACAGGGTCCACCTGGAAATCAACAGTGTGCGAGTCAGTCTCGTGATGTGCGTGCGCCATAGTTACTTAAGCTTGTCAGAAATCCCCGCCAGCACCACACCGGATCCCCGTAAGTCCGGCGGTGAAGAGCCGGACACAGGGCCGGCGCAGGCGATCCACTTTCCCGGCCGTCCACTTTCCTGCCATGTTTAGGTCATCAAGTGCGGACAAGAGTCGTTAGAGTGGACTTCATGGCCCATCCCGTACCGAGCGCTCCCGGCAGGAGGACAAACGCACCGTTGCCTTCGGCAATCGGTGCCAACGTCGCGCCGGTGCAGCACTCCGGGCAGGCTTCCCTTCCCACCGTGGAGGAAATATCCGCCGGCGGCGTCGTGGTGGACACGTCCGACGCCGAACTCCGGGTTGCGATCATTGCCCGCCTGAACCGCGGCGGACGGCTGGAATGGTGCCTCCCGAAGGGCCATCCGGAAGGCCGGGAGAGCAACGAGGAAGCAGCCGTCCGTGAGATTGCGGAAGAAACCGGCATTGAAGGCAAGATCCTCGCACCGCTGGGAAGCATCGACTACTGGTTCACGGTCAGCGGGCACCGGGTCCACAAGACCGTCCACCACTACCTGCTCCAGGCCACGGGCGGGGAACTGACCATCGAAAATGATCCGGACAAGGAAGCCGTGGACGTCGCCTGGGTCCCCATCCACGAGCTGGCCCGGAAGCTGTCCTTCCCGAACGAGCGCCGCATCGCCGACCTCGCCAAGGAAGTCCTGCCGGAGCACCGCTAGGGCTCCGCGGACCCCCGCAATGGACCCCGATAACGCCTTAAGGCGTGCCCGGGTGAGACGATGAAGACGATGTCATCAGCCAAACCCACCCCAGCGCACTCCGGCCCGGCCGACTCCGGCGCCGCCAATTCCTCAGCTGTCCAGTCCGGAGAAGTCCGTTCCAGCGCCATCATGGCCGCGGGAACGCTGGTCTCGCGTTTCCTCGGATTCGCCAAGACCTGGATGCTGGCGGCCGCCCTGGGACTGGGCTCCACCGTCAATGACACGTTCATCAATGCGAACAACCTCCCCAACCTGATCTTCCTGCTCGTGGCGGGCGGCGTGTTCAACGCGGTCCTGGTGCCCCAGATCATCAAGGCGAGCAAGGCCCCGGACAAGGGATCGGACTACATCAGCCGGCTGCTGACCCTGGCGGTGCTGGTGCTCCTGGCGCTCACGCTGGCGGTGACGCTGCTGGCGCCGTGGGTCATCGAACTGACCACCCAGGGATACTCGCCGCAGCAGAAGGCCCTGGCGGTGTCCTTCGCGTTCTGGTGCCTGCCACAGATCTTCTTTTACGGCCTCTACGCGCTGCTGACCCAGGTGCTCAATGCCCACGGCGCCTTCGGGCCCGCGATGTGGGCCCCGATCCTGAACAACCTTGTCGCGATCGCCGGACTGGGGATGTTCATCTGGGCTTTCGGCGCCAACGTCACCAACCCCCACACCCTGGACACCTGGAACTCCACCCAGACGCTCCTGGTGGCCGGATTCTCCACCATCGGCGTGGTTTCGCAGACCGCCATCCTGCTGATCCCGGTGTTCCGGCTCCGGCTCGGCCTGCGTCCCCGCTTCGGATGGCGCGGGGTGGGGCTGGGCCACGCTGCGCGGCTGAGCGTCTGGACCCTGGCGACGGCCGCCGTCGGGCAGTTGGCGTTTCTCTATGTCATGCGTATCGCCACCATCCCGGGCGCGGAGCGGCTCCGCCTGGAACAGGCCGGGGACCCGGCCGCCGACACGCTGCCCGGCAACGCAGTGCTGGAGGTGGCGAGCCAGCTCTACCTGCTCCCGCACTCCATCATTGCGCTCTCGCTCGCCACGGTCCTGTTCAACCGGATGACACGGGCCTCACAGGACGGGGACACCGCCGGCCTGCGGAACGCGCTCTCGCACGGGCTGCGGACCATGGCCGTGGCGACCGTGTTCGGGGCACTGGCACTCTTCGCGCTGGCCGGGCCGCTGGGCATGTTCTTCTCCGGCGGGGTGCCACAGGACGGCGTCATGCTGGCCCAGACCCTGACCATCCTGGCCCTCAGCACTCCCTTTATGAGCGCCAACTTCATGATGTCCCGCGTGTTCTACGCCAACGAGGACGCCCGGACGCCGTTTTTCATCCAGCTGGTCCTTGCGCTGGTGAACGTGGCTGCGGCGTTCACCATCCAGTTCCTCCCGTTCGACCAGATCATTTTCGCCATCGCCATCCTCTACACGGGCGGCAACATCCTGTCGGTGGTCGTCAGCGCCGTGTTCCTGCGCCGGCTGCTGGGACACCTGGACGGCGCGCGGATCGCCAACTCCTACATCCGGATGGGCTACGCCGCCCTGGGTTCCGCCCTCGCCGGCGCCGGCGCCCTGTGGCTCATGGGCAGCTACAGCCCGGACGGCTTCGCCTGGAGCACCCCCATGGCCGCGCTGGTGACGATCATCGTCGTCGGACCCGTCATGCTGGCGGCGTACCTGCTCCTGCTGAAACTGTTCCGGGTGACCGAGCTCAGCGACCTCCTGCAGCCGCTGCTGGGGCGCCTTCGCCGGAAGCCGGCCGCCCAGCCCGCAGCCGGCGAGCCCGCTGACGGTGCCGCTGCACCCCGGACCAGGCCCGAACGTGCCACGGTCTCCGTGGACACAGGCCTCATTCCGAGGATCTCCGGGGAGTTCGACGCGGCATCCTTCCGGGCAGGCCCGGACCTGGACGAAGGGGACGAACGGGCCCGGCGCGCCGGGCCGGAGGGCGGCTACCTCCCCACGGAGGATGTGCCAAGCTCGGCAGAGGGCGGCCTGGGCCGCGGCGACGTGCCCCTGCCCGGCCGGCGCACCTACCAGGGCCCCGCCGGGCGCAATCCGCACTTCCCGTCCGGCGGCAAGAAGAAAAAATAGTATCCGGCCTGGTTCCCAGCGCCGTGCTTCCGCGGCCGGGACACTGCATCGGCTAGGATCGAAGACTAACAAGGGGAGTTGCAGACCAGGGGTCCACCGGCTTACCGGAGGACCTGCGGTCACTGATGAAGTGATCAGTTCGGCAGCTCCCGGACAGTCTAGGAGGAGCCCGTGTCCCACCCGATCGATGTCGGATCAGTACTAGGTGGCCGTTACAAGGTCACTGCAACTGTACTGACCTCACATGACCAGGATCTGGTGCTGGACGGCGTTGACCAGGTGCTCAACCGTGCTGTGAGCATCCTTGTGGCCGGGCCGGACAATGCGGACCAGGTGGCACAGAGCGCCCGCGAAGTTGCTACCGGCGAACGCCCCGGCAACGTGCAGATCCTTGACCTTGGGGTCAGCGAGGCCACCACCTACCTCATCACCAACCACACGTCCGCCGCTGATCTGCTGGACCTTGTGGTGTCCTCCAACCCGCCCTACGTTGAGCCGTTCTTCACTGACACTCTGGGCAGTGAAATCTTTGGCCAGCCGCGGTCCCACGAACCCGAAACGTATGACGGCCTCTACGACGAAGACGAGGTCGACGCCGGCTACATCACCTACGGGCAGAACCACCGGACCGCGCCCGCGGCAGGGGCCGCCCCCGCCGCGCCGCCCGTTTCGCAGCCGCTCTCGCCCGCACGCAAGCCGCAGCGTCCCGTCGTGGCGCCCGCTGCCGGCGCAGGTGCTGCAGCCGGAGCAGCCGCTGCAGGAGCGGGTGCCGCCGCGGCCCGCGCTAAGGCCACTGAGGTGAAGCCCGCCGAAGACAAGTCCCCTGAGACCGCACCCCAGGATGCCACCCCGCATGCGACGGCGCCGCAGCCGGTGCAGGGCGCCGGTGCTCCGGTGTCCGGGCCGGCGGCGCCCGCCGAAAAGCCCAAGGTTTCCCTGTGGTCCGACGACGACGACTACCGCCGTCCTGCCGACGACGAGCCCGCGCCGCGCCAGGGCGCAGCTCCGGAGTACGCCGCCGCAGCAGCAGCGGGCCGTGCGTCCGCGGACCGTCCGCCGGGCTTCTTCCCCGGGTCGGCGCGGAGCAACAGCTCCGCCGCTGACGAGGAGTACTACGGCAAGGACGAGGAGCCCCAGCGCGGGCCTCGCTCAATGCGCTGGCTGGTGGGCGGCCTGCTGGCGGCGGTCCTTGTCGTCGGCCTGGTCCTTGCTATCACGAACCTCGGCAGCCTCTTCAAATCCACACCGCAGCCCGCCGCTGGCGGCGGTGCCAGCACAAGTGCGCCCAGCACGGCGTCGGCCGAGCCGTCCGCCACCGGCAGCCCTGCCCCGGCTGCCGGACCACCCGCCATTGAGGACGTCACAAGGCTGGGCGACTTCGATTTCGCCGGAACCTACGACGGCGACCTGGTCAAGACGTTTGACGGCAACGCCGCGAGCTACTGGTCCGACATGGAATTCGCCACGGACAACTGGGGCGGCCTCGCCACGGAGGTCCCGCTTGTGGTCAAACTGGAGAACCCGGCCAAGGTGTCCTCCGTGACGCTGAGCCAGCTGGGCGCTTCCGGGGGCAACATCAGCATCTACACCAACAGCCGCCCGTCCCTGGACGGAGCCAAGCAGGTGGGCACCAACAGCTTCACCTCCCCGGACCTGACCATGCCGCTGCAGGAACCCACCACGGCGCAGTACGTCATTGTTTCGATCAAGGCACTGCCGAAGCTGGCGGCACCGAAGACCCGCTACGGATTCGGCCTGCGCCTGGCCGAGATCAAGGTCCAATAGCAGACTACTCAGCAGGGAAACATCACCTCGCCCGCCGTCATCAGGACGGTACCCTGAGTAGTGGCGTTCTCCTGTGGGGCCCGGTCCTGCCGGAATATTCAGCGCCTACAAGTAGTTGTGCCATGTGGCCGGCCACCCAGGCGGGCGCATCGACAAAGGAAGAGGTTCACCGTTCAGTGAGCAACGCAGAAAACACCGCGTCAGACGTACGTGATGTCATCATCGTCGGCTCCGGCCCCGCGGGCTACACGGCTGCTGTGTACGCGGCACGGGCCAATCTGAAGCCGCTGCTCCTGGCCGGTTCGGTCACCGCCGGTGGCGAGCTTATGAACACGACCGACGTCGAGAACTACCCGGGATTCCCGGAAGGCATCATGGGCCCGGACCTGATGGAGAACTTCGAAAAGCAGGCCGCCCGCTTCGGCACGGAGATCCAGTTCGAGGACGTTACCGACCTCGACCTTGACGGCGACATCAAGACCGTGACCATCGGCTCCGGAGAAACGTTCCGCGCCCGGTCCATCATCCTGTCGACCGGATCGGCCTACCGTGAGCTCGGACTGTCCAACGAGAAGCGCCTCTCCGGGCACGGAGTGAGCTGGTGTGCAACCTGCGACGGTTTCTTCTTCAAGGACCAGGACATCGCCGTCATCGGCGGTGGGGACTCCGCCATGGAAGAAGCCCTCTTCCTGACCAAGTTCGCAAAGACCGTCACCGTGGTGCACCGACGGGACACCCTCCGCGCCTCCAAGATCATGGCCGACCGCGCACTGGCCCACGAGAAGATCAACTTCATCTGGAACACCGGTGTCGAGGACGTCCTTGGACAGAATAAGGTCACGGGACTGCGCCTGAAGAACCTCGTGGACGGCACCGAGACGGAGCTTGCCGTGACCGGCGTCTTCGTGGCCATCGGCAACGATCCGCGCACGGACCTGGTCAAGGGCAAGCTCGACCTCACGCCCGAAGGCACCATCGCTGTTGAAGGCCGTACCTCAAAGACCAGCATCCAGGGTGTCTTCGCCGCCGGAGACGTCATCGACCCGACCTACCGGCAGGCCATCACAGCCTCCGGATCCGGTTGTGTGGCAGCCCTCGACGTCGAACACTACCTGGCTGATCTTCAAGCCTAAACCCTCGCGCAGCAACCCATCCAAGAGAGAGACAGGGCTATGAGCAACGCAAAAGATGTAACAGACGCCAGCTTCAGCACCGATGTGCTGGCTTCCACCAAGCCGGTCATTGTTGACTTCTGGGCTGAATGGTGCGGCCCGTGCCGCAAATTGGGACCAATCCTGGACGAAATCTCCGTCGAGTACAGCGAGAAGGTTGAGGTGGTCAAGCTGAACGTGGATGACAACCCCGCCATCGCTGCCCAGTACGGCATCACCTCAATTCCGGCGGTCTACTTGTTCCAGGACGGCGAAGTGAAGGGCACTGTCATCGGAGCCCGTCCCAAGCAGTTCTTCGAAAAGGAATTCGCGGACGTCCTGTCCTAAGTTCCTCTGGCTCCGGCACGCTGCTGCCGGCAGCCCCCAGGGTGGCCCCACGTCCTTCACCGGTTGTGGGGCCACCTTTTGGGTGTAGACGTAGTCCTAAGGGCCTCTCCTCATGTCTCACGGCCGCGGGGGAGGGCATTCTTGCGCAAAAATCGGGCGCTGCCCCTTAGCTCGTTTCATCTATGACACTTGATCAACCGATGCAAGTTGTTTGAGGCTTTGCAATCGTCCAGACTGCCCTAAGCATCATGGGCAACACTACATACCCGTGCAGAGAGCTCCTCCCGCCTTAATGCGATTGCCACCACCGAAGCGGCAGCACTATCTGCCTTTTCTGCCCAAGCGACCGAGGGGGCGCTACCGCCAAGGTGAAGGTTCGAAAAGCTTCGAGCGAAGTCGGCTATAGGAGCAGGGTACCCGCCGGTGACCAGCGCAGAGTTTGGGCGTTCTTTCGTTCCCCGTCGCCGCCGCCGGAATCGATCTCATGCGGACGGACCCACGTTGTCGATCTACGCATCCCGTAGCCGCCGCCAGGTCCAACGGCCGGGACATTCTGTTTCACGTGAAACAGTCCCTCTTCTGTCGCGGCTGCTAGTTTATGAAAACTTGGGGCGCTCCTGACCGTCCAGCTCAGCAACGGAGTGCGTGCCCTGGTTCCTTGACTTAAGGTTGAGAAGGGTTTTTCATGCCCGTGGAAATCAACACGGGTCCGCAGTATGCCTCAGGCCAACAAATGAGTTGCTGCAGGTTGTCACCTATGGCGCCGAAGAGTCAGCTTGGGCTGCAAATCCGTGGTCAGCGGCGGCATCGCGCTGTGCGTATGCGCAGTACGTGGAGGCTTTCGAACTGCTAACGACAGACTCCGAATGACGGCTACGGGCGGTGCAGCACGCGCCGCCCTGGACGGTGTTTCACGTGAAACAGACCGTACCTTGAGCTGAGGAGGGGCGTTCACGGCGCACGGCTACCGGCAAGGTATGCAGTTGCCCCTAAGGGGACACGTGGTCTGTTCGATGGATACAGTTCCCGGGTTCATCTTGAGATGACCACGCTGCCTCCGGAGAATCTGTCTAACGCTGCGAAGCGTCCGACAGCCGTAAACTGACGATGTTTCACGTGAAACTCGACAGCTGTGAACTGACGATGTTTCACGTGAAACGGGAAAGTAGCGGGCGACACAGAGCGCATGGTTCCGTACCCACTGCACCTATTGAGTAGGACAGGCTAGCCACTAGCCATAAGGTCAGAACGTAAGACTTATCAGTAGCTAACTATCATTTATCCGAGATGAAGGACGTAGACAGATCATGATTGCTCTTTCTCGCGTCTTCTCCCGCCCGCTACGGAGCTCGAGCCGCAATCAGGGCCGCATCCATGCTCTGCTTCCTTGTGGGTCCCGAAGCCCAGGGTGGATCACAGACGCCCCGCCCGATCCACACTGGTGCTTTCGGCAGATCCGCTCTACGTCCGGATCGCAAAACTGACTCTGCAGTTCCGGAGTCCGCTTCGACGCCTGGCTCCAGACAGAGTAGGCGATGGCAGCCATGGGAGAGTGCTCCCAGTATCCTCTTGTTTCACGTGAAACACGACAGCAGCCCACTGACAGTCAAGGCAGCGTACGTCAGGCCGATATGCAGGCTGGAAACTGGATAGGGTCAAACTAATATCCTGTGGCAGCCTAACGACTTCAGGCTGGTAGCCTGGCGGAGGAGGGCGGTACGCTTGGTGACACGTGATAGATGCGTCCTACACCGTGGAAAATGCGGAAATAAGAGTCAAACACGGTCGACCGTGCGTAGGACCGCAGTCCATGGCACGCGGCAGGGAGTCTGACCGGTCACCGAGCCAGAAAGCCACGGCTAAGGCATTCTCAGTGCCGCTGGGTCTACACTCAGCTAAGCCGCGGGAAGCGGCGCAGCACCGCCAAGCACCCTCTGTGAGCCCACCGCGCATAATGGACGCCCACTCACCATGGCCGATCGGGCGCACGCTAGGACGCCGAGGGGTTACCTCGACATCAATGAGTACAGGCGTCTAAGCATTGCCTCATAAAAGCCCACCGAGAAATGACCGTTGCATGGTCCGTGAGGGATGAGCACCGCTTCTAAGGGAGAAGGACTTGGCTTTCCGGCTCAGTCAGACGAGCAGCTGCGGTACCTCTACGCCGGTCAAACCAACCCTTGGTCGGTAGGTCACCTCCCCAAGCGACGAGCCCAGGAAGCTCCCTTGCACAAGTTGGGGCCGGGGCCACTCTCTGAACTCGATGCCTCTCATTCGCACAGGCCCGACCCTGCGCCACCCTGTGACCCTCATGCCCCTCATCTGCGCGTGGCGGCGGTCAGTGAACCGGTGCGCGACGCTGATAATCAGCTGTAGGGGGATAGACCTATCCGGCGACGCGCACGTGCTGGTGGCGCGCAAGGCCGTGTTGCGTAACCGTTAAAAGCGATCAGGGATCCCCCCTCGCAGTTGTCTGCTGGACTGCAAGCTGTGACCGTGCCGGCACCGCCACCGCGATCTTGCCGACATGAATCCCCGTCCCTCCACAATGTTCTCCACATTAGTTATTCACATAGTTATCCACAGGCGGTGAGATGATTCTCATAGGCCGCCGCGGCCCCAACATTTCATCTGCCACTAATCGATGGTGGACTCTACTTCAGAACCCCTGACGGCTGGACGCCCACAAAGGGGCAACTTTTGGTCTGTCGCATCTCTTACCGGCCGGACCACATCGGCCGAAAAGCCTTCCACTGCCGAGAAAATTAACCTGCTGTAGGCGATTTCTGTGCATCAGTCTCGTGTGAAGTGCTTCACCCCGCGTAGTGCCGGCATCGTTTCACGTGAAACATCCTCGGCACTGTCCGAGCCGGCACCAGCTCGGCGACGACCCGACCAATGAGGACAACATTTGGCGACGGCGAATCACGACATTGGCCCCTGAAGTAATCCACAAAGTTATCCACAGGAATATCCACCGTCTTGTCCCCATCCCGGCAGCGACCACGGGCCGTGAGTCGCTGACAAGTGCGCTCCTGAGAGACGCTCCCGGACGACAGCCATACGCCAGCTTCGGAACAAAAAGTTGCACGGGGAGACACCTGCGTCGGGCGGGTTGTGTCATCCCTGGAAATCCAGAAAGGCAGTCGTCGGGCGGGACAGCCGGGAAGCACCGAGTCCGCGGGTCACATAAATATGATCATCCCTGGGGGAGCGCCACCTGAGGAGAGCGGGGGTCACCATGATCGGTACTGGCCACGTACGCGCGGATCGAAAGCCTGCTGTAGCCCAATCCAAGGGTGCACACTCCCCGCCGGCGCCCTACCCAGACCTGAGATTCCTGGGGCCCACATCCAGCATGACTGCCGACGGACAGGCGATGGCAACGAAGACTTGTGCCACTTGCGGAACCGGAATGTGGGGCTAGATCTGACGAGCGGCAACCCCCTGCGGATAGGGAAGGTTACCTTTTGGAATCAGGGGAGGCTAAGGCCGGGAGCGGGGTTTCCCAACGTGGCTGGCAGCGCTAAGACCCTGCTGCGTACTGGAACATGCGTGGTCTCAGGAGGAAGTGCACGGATCCGGAGACCATGGTGCCGACGGGGGTTTACTGGAGTCCCTCGGAACCTGTCCTGGAGCCCGCACCTTCACACAGCGAGTAGGGCAGGCTCGGCTGGCGTTTGTGGTCTCCAAGCGGCACCTGAAGCACCGGCCCTCCCGGGGACCCCCACTAGCCTTAGGCAAAGGAACACGTCCGTAAGGCCTTTGCTGGCCCCACGGCACTTCCGAATCCCTTGGGGTTCCCTACAGAACCACAATCCGCTTTTAGGCGCTTGGAGGGCCCTGCGGGCTTTGGGCCGCCCTGGGCTGCTCAGGAGGCCCTACGAGCGCTTTGGCATCCCTTTCCAGCCCCCGTGTCGCTTTGTAAAGGCGGGCAGGACCGTAGGCCTCTAGCGGCCAGAGGGGCGCTAATATCGTCGCTGAGCGGTCACGCTCGGCCACGGGCGACCGGCGCTTACGTCCCAGCTCGTATCGCATTGCACCCATACGCTTCGGGTGCCTTGATGCCATCGGGGATCGTTTCACGTGAAACGGTCATCTTCGGGGGAGGGGACGGGACCGGCCGCGATATACGCATGAACTTCCGAGGGTTCCGAGGGCTCGGTAGTCGGAGTTCGCAGTCGAGCAGCGCATCCAGGAGTGCGCCCAGGGTGCCTGCAGCATCGCGCAGACGTTTCACGTGAAACACACTCGACCATATCGCTGCATCTGACCTGCCGCCGGTGACAGAAGACGGATAGAAAGACGTTGGGCGGCGTTCCTGAGGCTATGCCGGGTAGCCAATTCCCGCCACGGTCGGCCGTGGCAGCGACAACGATGTTCCAACGACGGCCAATCTTCGAGGTTCCAGTAGCTTTAGCTCGCCCTCTTACAATCTTCCGCATGCGGGCGGATATGCAGCGAAGGGGGACAGTTGGGCAGCGGGCTGACAGGCAGAGGCCAATGGGGTCCCCGGCGGACAGGCCACGTACGCGCAGCAGAGGGGTTGGCTGAACGCTGACTGGTGCTATTGCCACCGAAATGTACACGATCGGGCGTGATCTGAACGTGCGCGGGTGCCGCTAAAGCACAAAACAGCGAACAGTGGACCCTTCGGACACGGGAGGGCACCACTACCCCCGAAACGCGCATGGCTCAGCCGCAGGATGAACGCGGCCGACTGCCCTCGGCAGCTGGCATTAGGTCCGTGCAGTGCGCGTATCCTCATCAGCGGGGCAACACCTGCTACGGCCTTCCGACTCATCACGGTCGCTAATCAGGCTTTCTTGTAGGCGACGCACGGCAGCGGCGAAAGAAGGTTGCACTACAACGACCTGAATCGAGTCCTCCCACATTCCCAACTGCCGTAAGACCGGCAGGGAAGTGGCGCACAAAAGAAGGGATCCGTTTCACGTGAAACGGATCCCTTCAGTGTTTCAGGTCAAAGAACTAGTTCGGCGATCCCGGCGTGAGGACGTCCATAATCCGGTTGAGGTCCTCTACGCTGGCAAATTCGATGCTCACGCGGCCCTTGCGGGCGCCCAGAGAGATCTTGACGTTGGTATCCAGCCGATCAGAGAGGGAAGAAGCCAGGTAGTCCAGGCGCTCGTGCCGTGCTCCGGGACGCGGAATGTTGTTCTTCGGGGTCGAAGCAGGATTCTGGTAGAGGGTAACTGCCTCTTCCGTTGCCCGGACTGACATCCCCTCAGCAACAATCTTCTGCGCCAGGCGTTCCATGGCAGCAGCGTCCGGAAGAGCCAACAATGCGCGCGCGTGGCCGGCGGAGATAACGTTGGCGGCCACACGGCGCTGTACCAGCGGCGGAAGCTTCAGCAGCCGCAGTGTGTTGGAGACCTGGGGCCGCGAGCGGCCGATGCGGTCTGCCAGCTGTTCGTGGGTGGTGCCGAAGTCTTCCAGCAGCTGCTGGTACGCGGCTGCCTCCTCGAGGGGGTTCAGCTGGCTGCGGTGCAGGTTCTCCAGCAGGGCGTCCCGCAGGAGGTCATCATCGGTGGTGTCCCTGACGATGGCGGGGATGGTTTCAAGGCCAGCGGCCTGTACTGCCCGCCACCGGCGCTCACCCATGACCAGTTCATAGGGTTCTCCGCCTGTTTCGGTTGAAGTACGGACAACAATTGGCTGGAGCACCCCGATTTCGCGAACGGAGTGTACAAGCTCCGCCATGTCGTCCTCATCGAAGACAGAGCGCGGCTGTTTGCGGTTGGGGTGGATGTCGGTAACCGGGATTTCGGCAAACCGGACACCCGGCACCTCCACGAGGTCCGGTCCCTGATCTTCGGTGCCGGACTCGGGAGTAGGAGCCGGCCCCGGAGCGGTCACAGACGGTGACTCGTCCTCGGAAGTCTCCACGGCATCAGGCTGCGCAACTGCTTTCGAGGTCGCCGCTTTAGCGGCGGGCGCCTTCCGCGACGGTGCCTTCTTCGCTGCGGCAGGACTTGTTGGCTCAGCGGCGTCAACCGTTTTGGCGGACGCCGCCGCCAGGGAGTCAGCCTGCGGTTCTGCAGCCACGTCCTCCTCAGGAGTGACCACGTCTTCATCCGCTACCGGGACCGCGGCGAGCGGGGTCCGCTTCCGCGCTTCGGGAAAGAACAAATCCACGGGGCGGGACGGCGCTGAACCGCTTCCGGACGCCGCAGCGGAACTTGGAATGAGTGCTCCAAGTCCACGGCCGAGGCCGCGTCGCTTATCGCTCATGGATAAATCCCTCCATTGGAAGAGCCGGGCATCACCGGACTCTAGTTAGTGCAATTCTCGAGAAGATTCTAACGTTCCGCGATTTCGGCTGCGGCTTCCAGGTAGGACAGTGCCCCGCTGGATGAGGGATCATACGTCATGACAGTCTGCTGGTAACTGGGAGCCTCGGAAATGCGCACCGACCGGGGCACCACAGCGCCCAACACCTGCTCCGGGAAATGCTCGCGTACTTCGGCGGCCACCTGGGCGGCAAGGTTAGTGCGGCCATCGTACATGGTCAAGAGGATGGTGGAGACTACCAGCTCAGCATTCAGATGCTTCTGGATCATCTCGATGTTTTTGAGCAGCTGGCTCAAGCCCTCCAGCGCGTAGTACTCGCACTGGATGGGAATGAGGACTTCGCTGGCAGCACAGAAGGCGTTGACCGTCAGGAGGCCCAGGCTGGGCGGGCAGTCAATGAAGATGTAGTCCAACCGCTCTTCACCGTTTTTGGCGCGCTCCTTGGCGTACACATCGATCGCCCGGCGGAGGCGCTGTTCGCGGGCCACGAGGCTGACGAGCTCAATTTCGGCGCCGGCGAGGTGGATGGTGGCCGGTGCACAGATCAGCTTGGAAATGTCGGGGCACGGGGCCACCACATCCTGCAACGGAACGTCATTGATAAGCACGTCATAAATGCTGTCAACGTCGGCGTGGTGTTCAATACCGAGGGCGGTCGAGGCGTTCCCCTGCGGGTCGATATCGATCACCAGCACATTCAGGCCGGCAGCAGCCAGGGCAGCGGCGATGTTGACCGTGGTGGTGGTCTTGCCCACCCCGCCCTTCTGGTTCGACACGGTGAAGATCCGCGTCTTTTCCGGCTTGGGAAGTTCGCGGCCCAAGAGCCGCTCGCGCCGTTTGTTTTCATGGGCCAGCTCGCGGGCGATGGGGCTGGAGTCATCAATGGAGTCCAGCACGTTACGGCCGGCGGCTACGGTTTCACGTGAAACACCGGCCATCCCGGTGGCTTTTGCAACTGAAGCCGTGTGATTTACGGAATGATCGCGAGCGATTGCGGGCGCAACGAAAGCCCGGGCCGAGCCCAGGGACACAAACGGGGGAATCCGTTGCGTGGAGGCTTCGCTACTGGTCACTGTGACACACTCACTCTCGTTCGGCTCTAGCTGCCGGTTACTAGCCTAACCTCTTACCCTGCGACTCCGCGGGCACCGGGCTGGTGCTAGGCAATCTTTTGAGGCTTATTCACAACGATTCGGACAACCGTGGTGGGTTCCTCAAGGAGGTCCTCACCCACCACCACAACTGACGTCTGGGTGCCGCCCAATTTGCGGATCACCTTCGCTGCCTTCTCAATTTCCTCACCGGCACTGCGCCCCTTGATCGCGACGACTTCACCCTTGCCCGCCAGGAGCGGAATGGTCAATCCGGCGAGGTTGGAGAGTGCCGAAACGGCGCGGGCCGTTACGACGTCGGCGTTGACCATACCAACGGCGAGTTCCGCACGGGTCCGCATGACGGTCACGTTGTCGAGTCCAAGGTCGTCCACGACTTCCTGAAGCCAGATGACCCGGCGCTCAAGCGGTTCGATGAGGGTCAATTCCAGATCAGGGCGGGCAATAGCCAGGCACAGGCCCGGCAAGCCAGCGCCGCTTCCGACGTCGGCCACGTGGCTTCCCTGGGCAATCTGGTTCTCGATCACGGCGCAGTTCAGCACGTGTCGGCTCCACAGACGCGGAATTTCCCGCGGGCCAATGAGTCCCCGTTCCGTCCCTGACGTCGCAAGGTGTTCCACATAACGCTTGGCCAGGTCCAAGCGGTCGCCGAAGATCTTCCGGGCTGCCGTCAACTCGGCAGCGGTAATTTCAACCATCAAACTATCCGCGGCTTCAGTCTGCTGAGACGACGATGTGGCGGTCGGCGCCTTCGCCTTCGGACTCGCTGACGAGCCCCAGATCGGCGACGGCGTCGTGCACAATCTTCCGCTCGTAGGCGCTCATCGGAGCCAGGGCCACAGTGTCACCGGACTCCTTGACGGAGGCGACGGCGTCCTCCGCGATCTTCTGCAGTTCGCCGGCCCGCTCTGAGCGGTATCCGTTGATGTCCAGCACCAGGCGGGAGCGGTTCTCGGTAGCAGACAGCACCGCGAGGCGTGTCAGCTCCTGCAGCGCTTCGAGGACCTCGCCGTCCTCGCCCACCAGGTTCTCCAAACCGGCCGATTCTTCCTCCGCGACGATCGAGATGTACGTGCGCCCGTTGCGGACTTCAATGTCGATGTCGCCATCAATGTCCGCGATGTCGAGCAGTTCCTCGAGGTAGTCGGCGGCGACATCACCCTCTTCTTCCAGGCGGCTGGCTGACGTGCCCTTGCCTTCCGAAGTCTCCGCGCTGTCCTCGGTTGCCGGTCCGGCGTCCTTGACCGCGCTCAGGGCCTCGTCCTGGTTCATGTCCTGGTTCTCAACGGTTTCGACGGAAATAGCGTTTTCGGTGCTCTCGGCGGACATTACTTCCTCTTCCTGTTCTTACGTTGTGGCTGGACGCGCTGGCTTTTGGCCACCACGGGGGCAGCGGCAGCAGCTTCGGCGGCCTCGGCTTCGGCCTTCTTGGCTCCGGTCAGGGGCAGAGCCGGCAGACCCTTCGCGGCGCGGCGCTCGGCCAGGGCCTTGGCGGCAGGGGAACCCGGCGTCGGCATCCGGCGGATAACGAAGAACTGCTGGGCCATGGTCCAGAGGTTGGTGGTGGTCCAGTAGATCAGGACGCCGATGGGGAAGTTGATGCCGCCCACGCCGAAGACGATCGGCAGGATGTAGAGCATCAGCTTCTGCTGCTTCATAAACGGGCTGGCCATGGCCTCTTCGGACATGTTCTTGGCCATGATCTGCTTCTGCGTGATGAACTGCGAGGCCGTCATGGCCAGGATCATCACGATCGAGAGGATCCACACGGCCACCACGTTGCCGCCCGGGGGCGTGCCGTGCAGCAGGGTCGCGGAGAGCGGGGCGCCGAAGATGCTCGACTCGTCGAACTGCACCACCTGCTCATGGCTCATGGCACCAATGCCCTTGCCGCTGTCGGCCGCGGACGTAATGCCGGACAGCACAGTGAAGAGTGCGAAGAAGAACGGCATCTGGATCAGCATGGGGAGGCAGGCAGAGAACGGGTTGGTGCCGTGCTTCTTGTACATGGCCATCTGTTCCTGCGCCATGGCCTGGCGGGAAAGCTGGTCTGTCTTGCCCTTGTACTTGTCCTGGAGCTTCTTCAGGTCCGGCTGCAGGAGCTGCATGCCCCGCTGGGCCTTGATCTGCTTCACGAACACGGGGATCAGGGCGGCGCGGATCACCAGCACCAGCCCGATGATGGACAGGGTCCACGTCCAGCCGGATGCCTCAGGCATCCCGATGGCACTCAGGCCATCGTGGAAGACCACCATAATGGCGGACACAAGCCACTTGAACGGAAACATGATTGTTTCAAAGAAGTCCATACGATATCCCTATTCGTCAGGCCGCAGAGCGGCCTTCTCCATCAGTCTGAGCAGCCAGGTACTTGTCCGGATTGTTCAGCACAACAATTGTGGGGGTGCGGTCAGCGGGCCACTCGCATTTTCCGGCGGGGACGTGGTCCACACCGCCGGCGTTCCAGGGATGGCAGCGCAAAAGCCGCCGGGCGGCGAGCCAGCTTCCCTTAACGGCTCCGTGCACCGTCACCGCCTCCAGCGCATAGGCAGAGCAGCTGGGAAAGAAGCGGCATACCTGGCCGTACAGCGGTGAGACCACCTTGCGGTACGCCAGAAGCAACAGGATGAGGATATTGCGGGGCAGGTTCCAGACCGCCCGGCCCAGCCACACTGCTGCGGATTTTACGGGAGGGACGACGGCGGCAGTTGAGTTACGCACGCGGGGTCCCTTCCTGTGTTGTCTCGGTGGAAACTGGCGAAGCGGCCTTGGGAGGCCGGCTGCCCAGCCGCTTCACAGTGCTTTCCAACGCGGAATCGTAATCTGATCGCAGCTGCTCCCAGCTGGCCCCGGCCGCGGCCGGCAGGGCCCGGACCACGATTGCGAACCCGTTGGCATGCGTCTGCAATGACAAAGCGCCGACTTCTCTCAGTCTCCTCTTAACGAGGTTCCTGACAACAGCGTTCCCGACACTCTTGGAAACGATGAATCCGATCCGGCTTGGTTCGTCGGCAGCAAGAGCTGCCGTATATAACACTACGTTCCGGCGTCCATTGCGGACACCGGAACGTACGGTTGTGGAAAAATCGGTTGGTGTCCTCAGACGGTTTCGGGTGGCCAGCACCTTTACACTCGCACAGGGATGGGGACCGACGAGTCAGTTATTTAAGCCGACAGCTCGGTGCGGCCCTTGCCACGACGTGCTGCCAGGATGGCACGGCCGGCACGGGTACGCATACGAAGGCGGAAGCCGTGCTTCTTGGCTCGACGGCGGTTATTCGGCTGAAAAGTCCGCTTGCTCACGTTAGTTACTCCAGTGGGATCAAAGGTGCGCCCACCCGATCAAGGGGAAGAACTGGTCGACGCTAAGTATTTGTATGTGCCGCTTCGCCCTGGACCCGCTCGACGCGGGGCGTCGGAGAGATTCAAAAGAGGCGAAAAGCGTACACATGGGACTTCACAACGTTAGGGCTTGCCGCCCTCCCGAGTCAAACCGGGGGTCCCTTCGGCGGCTATCCCCAGCTGTGGCTAACCCTGGGCGCAACCTGTGGATGAAGCGGGTCACGCACCCCTGAATCGAACTACAACGGTGTGATTATCCACAGGACAGATCCCAGCTATCTTCTGGCCTTTTCATCACCTAGAGTGTCTCAGTAGCCGATTATCCACGGGATGTGCATAACCCTGTGGATTAAGCCGGGCCAACTCGCTGGTTCAGGACTTGTGGCTGCACGCAATGCAGGCAAGCAAGTTTGAGGAACTGATTGATGACAGTAGACGAAGCCAACCAAGCCAACACTGTCGGAAGTTCCTGGCGGCGGGTTGTGAGCCTGCTGGAGAACGACCACCGGGTTTCACCCCGGCAGCGCGGCTTCGTCATCCTCGCCCAGGCCCAGGGCCTCATCGGTTCGACCCTCCTGGTGGCCGTGCCGAACGAACTCACCCGCGAAGTGCTGCAGACGCAGGTCAAAGAAGCCCTCGACGACGCACTCCGGAGCGTGTTCTCCGACGAAATCCGCTGCGCGATCGACGTGGACACCGACCTGGTGCCGCTCCACACGGAGCCGGAACCCGCCGTCGAGCTGTCCCTCGTGGCCGATCCGTCAGTGGAACTGAAGCCGCAGCCGATGTTGCCCAGCACGTCCCACGAATTTGGCCGCCTCAATCCGAAGTATGTTTTTGACACCTTCGTGATTGGTTCCTCCAACCGCTTCGCCCATGCCGCCGCTGTCGCAGTGGCGGAAGCACCGGCCAAGGCCTACAACCCCCTGTTCATCTACGGCGATTCGGGGCTGGGCAAAACCCACCTGCTCCATGCGATCGGTCACTACGCCCGCCGGCTCTACAGCGGTATCCGGGTCCGCTACGTGAATTCCGAGGAGTTCACCAACGACTTCATCAACTCCATTCGTGACGATGAGGGCACCAGCTTCAAAACGACGTACCGCAACGTGGATGTGCTCCTGATCGATGACATCCAGTTCCTGGCCGGCAAGGACCGGACGCTGGAGGAGTTCTTCCACACCTTCAACGCCCTGCACAACAACAACAAGCAGGTGGTCATCACCTCCGACCAGCCGCCCAAGCTGCTGGCGGGCTTCGAGGACCGCATGAAGTCCCGTTTTGAGTGGGGCCTGCTCACCGATATCCAGCCGCCGGAACTTGAGACCCGGATCGCGATCCTTCGCAAGAAGGCACTCAGCGAGGGGCTGTCCGCCCCGGATGATGCACTGGAGTACATCGCCTCGAAGATCTCCAGCAACATCCGCGAGCTTGAGGGCGCCCTCATCCGCGTCACCGCCTTCGCCAGCCTCAACCGCCAGCCGGTGGACGTGGCCCTGGCCGAGATGGTGCTCAAGGATCTCATCACCGACGACGGCGCCCAGGAGATCACCTCCGCGCAGATCCTGACCCAGACGGCCGACTACTTCAAGCTCAGCATGGAAGAACTCTGCAGCAAGTCGCGGACCCGCACCCTGGTGACCGCCCGCCAGATCGCCATGTACTTGTGCCGCGAACTCACAGACATGTCGCTTCCCAAAATCGGGCAGGAGCTCGGCGGTCGCGACCACACCACGGTCATCCATGCCGACCGCAAGATCCGCGAACTCATGGCGGAACGCCGGGTCATCTACAACCAGGTGACCGAACTGACCAACCGGATCAAGCAGCAGCAGCGCAACTCCTGAGCTGATTTCCGGCCTGTTTCCGGATCTGGCCGCACGCGCACTCTTACCTTATTAACAGACACCTGTGGACAAGCCTGTGGATAGTTAAGGGGACAACCGCGGTTAATGGGCTTAAAACCCTTAAGGCGTCTGTGGATCAGCGAAACGGCCGGAAATCTTATCCCCATCCACAGCCTGTTTAAAACCTGCTCCGCCCACAGCCCATGAACAGGGCTTAACCGCGGAATCGCGCCACGAAACACGGTTATCCACAGTATCCACAGCAGTTATTAACACTACTAATCCCTTGAAAATGAAATCCCTCAAATAACAACTTCTTGTCGAGCCCCCGACCCCGCCCAGGACCGCCCCGGCCCTCGGCCGGAAACGGATACCGGGCCGGGCATCCCGAACCACACGGATGTAACCCGGGGATGGGAGAATCACACTTCTTGCGGCTAAGCTGTCTGCAGTGTGTCCGTCCTGGACATCTTTTGTAATTCCCTGCCGGGCCGGCGGCCCGGCTACTGGCGATGACAGCAGCAATGAAAGGCGGCACCCTTCCGTGAAGTTCAGAGTCGAACGGGACGTCTTGGCAGAAGCCGTCACCTGGACCGCGCGCTCGTTGTCTCCGCGGCCGCCGGTGCCCGTGCTGTCCGGCCTGCTTCTCAAGGCTGAAGCCGGTACCGTGAGCCTCTCGAGTTTCGACTACGAGACCTCCGCGCGGCTTGAAATCCCCGCCGACATCCGCACCGAAGGAACCATCCTGGTGTCCGGACGCCTGCTGGCCGACATCTGCCGCAGCCTGCCGTCCGCCCCGGTCGACATCGAGACCGACGGCAACAAAGTCACGCTGTCCTGCCGCCGGAGCAGCTTCCACCTGGCCACCATGCCGGAAACGGAATACCCCCCGCTGCCCGCCTTGCCCGCCATCAGCGGCACCGTCCCGGGCGATTCCTTCGCCCAGGCTGTTTCCCAGGTGATCATTGCGGCCAGCAAAGACGACACCCTGCCGATCCTCACCGGCGTCCGCATGGAGATCGAAGACGACCTCATCACGCTGCTGGCCACTGACCGCTACCGCCTCGCCATGCGCGAGGTCCCGTGGAAGCCCGTCACTCCCGGCATCTCCACCAGCGCGCTGGTTAAAGCCAAAACCCTCAACGAAGTGGCCAAGACCCTGGGCGGCAGCGGCGACATCAACCTTGCCCTTGCCGACGATGACAGCCGTCTCATCGGCTTCGAAAGCGGCGGCCGCACCACAACGTCGCTTCTGGTGGACGGCGACTACCCCAAAATCCGTTCCCTGTTCCCGGAATCCACCCCGATCCACGCAACGGTGCAGACTTCGGAGCTCGTGGAAGCCGTACGGCGCGTGTCCCTGGTGGCGGAACGCAACACCCCGGTCCGCCTTGCCTTCACCGAGGGCCAGCTGCACCTCGACGCCGGCACCGGCGAGGATGCCCAGGCCTCAGAAGAGCTCGAAGCCCAGCTCACCGGCGAAGACATCACGGTGGCTTTCAACCCGCACTACCTGATCGAGGGCCTCAGCGTCATCGAAACGAAATTCGTGCGATTCTCCTTCACCAGTGCGCCCAAGCCGGCCATGATCACGGCCCAGAAAGAGGCCGACGGAGAAGATCAGGCTGACTACCGCTACCTGGTCATGCCGGTCCGGCTGCCCAACTAAAAGCAGCTGGCTCAGCACCACCACCCGAAACACCAGCGCAGGAAAGAGATCATCTCAGTGCATATCGGACTGATCGGCCTTGGAAAAATGGGTTTCAACATGCGCGAACGGTTGCGCAAGGGTGAAATCGAAGTCACCGGATATGACCGCAACCCGGACGTCACCGATGTCGCGAGCGTGAATGACCTGATTGCCGCCGTGCCAGTGCCGCGGCTGATCTGGGTAATGGTCCCCTCCGGCGAGATCACCGACGCCGTCATCACCGAACTCGGCACCAAGCTCGACGCCGGGGACCTGGTGATCGACGGCGGCAACTCCCGATTCACGGAGGACCAGAAACACGGTGCCGCGCTGGCTAAAAAAGGCATCCGTTTCGCCGATTGCGGTGTTTCCGGCGGGGTCTGGGGCCTGGAGAACGGTTATGGCCTGATGGCGGGCGGAGACGCCGCCGATATTGAACGCGCCATGCCCGTCTTCGACGCGCTCCGTCCCGAGGGCGATCGTGCTGACAGCTTCGTCCACGTGGGCGGGATCGGCGCGGGCCACTACGCCAAGATGGTCCACAACGGCATCGAATATGGTCTGATGCAGGCCTACGCCGAAGGATACGAACTTCTGGCTGCCAAGGACATCGTCACCGATCTCCCCGGCACCTTCCGCGCGTGGCAGAAGGGAACTGTTGTCCGGTCCTGGCTCCTGGACCTTATGGTCAAGGCCTTGGACGAGGATCCCGGTCTGGCATCGATCGACGACTACGTTGAGGATTCGGGCGAAGGCCGATGGACGGTCGAAGAGGCCATCGCCAACGCGGTGCCCGCTCCGGCGATCACGGCGGCGCTTTTTGCCCGCTTCTCCTCCCGGGAGGACAATTCCCCGGCGATGAAGATGGTTTCCGCGTTGCGCCACCAGTTCGGCGGGCATGCGACCCGGCCCGCAAAATAGCCCTGCCCTAAGATCCTGAACCCGGCGTGTACCTAGAACAACTTTCGCTCACAGATTTCCGCAGTTATGCCCAGGTGGATCTGACTTTCGAGCCCGGCGTCACTGTGCTGGTCGGTTCCAACGGCATCGGCAAGACCAACCTGATGGAAGCCATCGGCTACCTGGCCTCCCTGAGCTCCCACCGGGTCAGCTCCGATGCGCCGTTGCTGCGCTTCGGCAGCGAACGTGCCCTGATCCGCGCCAAACTGGTGCGCGGCGGGCAGTCCACGGTACTGGAACTTGAGATTAACAGCTCGCGCGCCAACCGCGCCCGGATCAACCGCAGCAATCCGGTCCGCGCCCGGGACATTCTGGGCATCTGCCAGACCGTACTGTTCGCCCCGGAGGACCTGGCCCTCGTCAAAGGCGATCCCTCCAGCCGCCGCCGTTTCCTCGACGAGCTCCTGGTCAGCCTCATCCCGCGGCATGCGGCCACCCGCAGCGACTACGACAGGGTGCTGAAGCAGCGCAATGCCCTGTTGAAATCGGCCCGGTCCGGTAAATTCACCAGCGGCCACGAGGCCACCCTCGACGTTTGGGACCAGCACATGGCGCGGGCGGGCGCCGAGCTGCTGCATGCCCGGCTGGAATTGGTGGAACGGCTCCGTCCGCACCTCAATAGCGCTTATGCCCAGCTCACTGACGGGTCCAAGGAAGCGGGGGCCGTCTACCGGTCCACGCTGCAGGGCGCCCTGGAAGACGACGGCGGCGCGCCGGCCGCCGCAAGTTCGGGCGACGGGCCGGCCGAGGACCTGCGCCAGCTCACCGTCGATGAACTCACGGAGCGCTACGTCCAGGCCTTTGCGGCATCACGGCGCAAGGAACTGGAACGCGGAATCTCCCTCGTCGGCCCGCACCGTGATGAACTGGAACTTATCCTCGGCTCGGCGCCCGCCAAGGGTTATGCCTCCCATGGTGAAACCTGGTCCATGTGCCTGTCCCTGCGCCTGGCCTCGTACTACGTGATGCTTGATGACGCACGGACCGGCGGCTCGGCGCCCATCCTGATCCTGGACGACGTTTTTGCCGAGCTTGATGTCCAGCGGCGGCGTAAACTGGCGGCAATAGTATCCGGCGCCGAGCAGGTGCTCGTGACTGCCGCCGTCGAGGACGACATCCCGGCAGAACTGGCCGGGCGGCGGGTGAAAGTTATCCCCGGAGGGATCGGCGGGGAATCGATGAGCGGGAAGATCGATGAATAAGGACTCCGACGGCGGCCTGCAACCGGGCCGCGACCCCGATGACATCGATGCTGCCCAGTCCGCGCTGAACAGAATGCGTGAGGCGGCCGCATCACGCGGTGAGATCCGGCGCAAAGCCCCGCCGCGTCCCGGCGCCACGCCGCAGAAGGCCGGGCGGAGTTCGGGCAGCACCCGAGGCTTCGGACAGTTTCACGGCACCGGCCGGGACCCCATGGGGCTTGGAAAAGTGGTGGGACGACTCGTCGCCGAACGTGGCTGGACTTCCCCCGTGGCAGTGGGGTCGGTCATGGCCGAATGGCCGGCGCTTGTGGGTCCGGAGATTTCCGCCCACTGCACTCCGGAGAGCTTCACCGACACCACCTTGCACGTCCGCTGCGATTCCACCGCCTGGGCCACCCAGCTCCGCCTGCTCAGCATCAGCCTGCTGGAGAAGTTCCGCACCGAACTCGGCGACGGCGTCGTGACCAAAATCCAGGTCCTCGGGCCCGCAGCGCCAAGCTGGCGCAAGGGTGGCCGGACCGTCAACGGCCGCGGCCCGCGGGACACCTACGGGTAAGCCCGTACGTGTCTGCCAGCCCCAAACCAACGGAGCATCCGGGCGTCGCGCGAGGGGCACTGCCCGCCGGGTATGAAGCACTTCTTGCAAAAGTATTGAAAAATCCGCAAACGGCGTGTAGGACGCTTAGACGCCCGGGAGCTGTATAGGAACCCCAGTCCTGCACCCCCAGAGCCTTGCAGGCGGAATCCGTGGCCTCCCAGTGGCACTTTCCTCCCCGTTTAGGCCGCTGGAATGCGGGATTCGCCTCTATAGCACGGTAGAATCGTGGTAGATAACTGGGCGCCGGTGAAACGTTGACTGAGTCCGTTTCCGACGCAATTCCTCGCGTGCGTAAACGGAGCCTCACTCCAGCAAGAAACCGGCGCCGTCAGTGACGTGCCCGTTGGCAGTAGCTGTTTCCTCCGGGAAGGGGCACGGCCGGCCTTCAACGAAAAAGAGGAGTCGAAAGCGCCTGTGGCTAACGACAATGCAGAGAACCCGGCAGCGGAAAATGCCGCGAAAGCGGGAGAAGCGGTAACGGCGGGCACCCCGCCGGAGGCCGCCACCCCCCACGGCTACGGCGCCAGCGACATCACGGTGCTCGAAGGTCTGGAAGCTGTCCGGAAACGTCCCGGCATGTACATCGGTTCCACGGGTCCGCGTGGGTTGCACCACCTGGTCTACGAAGTGGTGGACAACTCGGTCGACGAGGCCCTGGCCGGGTATTGCACGCACATCGAGATCGTGTTGCAGGCCGACGGCGGAGTCAAAGTGGTGGACAACGGCCGCGGCATTCCGGTCGACATGCACCCCACGGAGCACAAGCCCACCGTGGAAGTTGTGATGACCATCCTGCACGCCGGCGGCAAGTTCGGCGGCGGCGGTTACGCCGTGTCCGGCGGCCTGCACGGCGTGGGCATTTCCGTGGTCAACGCGCTCTCCAGCCGGGTCGACACCGAGGTCCGCCGGCAGGGCCACGTCTGGCGGATGTCCTTCGCCGACGGCGGCAAGCCGCAGGGCAGCCTGGTCAAGGGTGAGGAGACCACCGAGACGGGCACCACCCAGACCTTCTACCCCGATCCCGCCATCTTCGAGACCACCGATTTCGACTTCGAAACACTCCGCGCCCGCTTCCAGCAGATGGCCTTCCTCAACAAGGGCCTGCGCATCACGCTCACCGATGAACGGCAGGCCGCCGAGGAACCGTCCGAGGACGGGGATCTCGATCTCGACGCTATCGCGACCGAAGGCGAAGTCCCCGCCGAGTTCCACACCGTGGTGTACCAGTACGACAACGGACTGCTGGATTACGTGAAGCACCTGAACTCCGGCAAGAAGGTGGACGTGGTCCACGAGGACGTCATTGCCTTCGAAACCGAGGACACGGACCGGCACATCGCCCTGGAAATGGCGATGCAGTGGACCAATGCGTACTCCGAGAGCGTCCACACGTACGCCAACACCATCAACACGCATGAGGGCGGCACCCATGAAGAGGGTTTCCGCGCCGCGATGACCTCGCTCATCAACCGCTACGCGCGGGAGAAAAGCATCATCAAGGAAAAGGATGACAACCTCACCGGCGATGACATCCG
Source organism: Pseudarthrobacter sp. 1C304 (assembly GCF_052245515.1). Taxonomy (NCBI): domain Bacteria; kingdom Bacillati; phylum Actinomycetota; class Actinomycetes; order Micrococcales; family Micrococcaceae; genus Pseudarthrobacter; species Pseudarthrobacter sp. 1C304. The sequence continues at coordinate 221,141 of NZ_JBQQCH010000001.1, forward strand.
TGAAGGCCTGACCGCCGTTATTTCAGTCAAACTGTCCGAGCCGCAGTTCGAGGGCCAGACCAAGACCAAGCTCGGCAACTCCGAGGTCAAGGGCTTTGTCCAGCGCGTGGTGACGGATGGGTTGGGCGACTGGCTGGAACGGAACCCCGGGCCCGCCCGTGACGTGATCCGCAAGGCCATTTCCGCGGCGCAGGCCCGCATGGCGGCCCGCAAGGCCCGCGACAATGCCCGCCGTAAGAGCCCCCTGGAGTCCTTCGGCATGCCCGGCAAGCTCTCGGACTGTTCCTCGAAGAACCCGGAAAAGTGTGAGGTCTACATTGTGGAGGGCGACTCCGCCGGCGGTTCCGCCAAGCGCGGCCGTAACCCGGAGACCCAGGCCATTCTGCCCCTGCGCGGCAAGATCCTGAACGTGGAACGCGCCCGGCTGGACAAGGCCCTGGGCAATGCCGAGGTCCAGTCCATGATCACCGCGTTCGGCACGGGAATCGGCGAGGACTTCGACCTAGCCAAGCTGAGGTATCACAAGATCGTGCTCATGGCCGATGCCGACGTCGACGGCCAGCACATCACCACCCTCCTGATGACGCTGCTGTTCCGCTACATGCGCCCGCTGATTGAAAACGGCTACGTCTACCTGGCGCAGCCCCCGCTGTACCGCATCAAGTGGTCCAACGCCCCCCACGACTACGTCTACAGCGACCGCGAACGCGATGCGCGGCTGCTGGCGGGCCAGGCTGCGGGGCGGCGCATCCCCAAGGATAACGGGATCCAGCGCTACAAGGGCCTCGGCGAAATGGACTACACCGAGTTGTGGGACACCACCATGGATCCCGACCACCGCACGCTGCTTCAAGTCACCATGGACGACGCCCTGGCGGCGGACCAGACCTTCTCCACCCTGATGGGCGAGGACGTTGAATCCCGCCGGAACTTCATTCAGCAGAACGCCAAGGACGTTCGGTTCCTCGATATCTAGCGGCCGCAAGGCCCTGAGTATTCCCGGACTGATATATACCTGAAACGGAAAATATAGACGATGAGTGACGAAACACCCGAAGTTCCGGCCGGACCGGCCGACGGCGAGACCGTAGTCGAGGGCACCGTCCTCGGCACCGATGTGCTGATTGACCGGGTTGAACAGGTGGATCTGCAGACGGAAATGCAGCGCTCCTACCTCGACTACGCGATGGCCGTGATCGTGGGCCGCGCCCTGCCGGATGTCCGCGACGGGCTCAAGCCCGTCCACCGCCGGGTGCTCTACGCGATGTTCGACGGCGGCTACCGCCCGGAGCGCTCCTTCAACAAGTGCGCCCGCGTGGTGGGCGAAGTCATGGGCCAGTACCACCCGCACGGCGACACCGCCATCTACGATGCGCTGGTCCGCCTGATCCAGGACTGGACCATGCGGTACCCGCTGGCACTGGGCCAGGGCAACTTCGGATCTCCCGGAAACGACGGCGCCGCCGCCCCGCGGTACACGGAAACGAAAATGGCCCCGCTGGCCATGGAAATGGTCCGCGACATCGACGAGGAAACCGTCGATTTCCAGGACAACTACGACGGCAAGAACCAGGAACCCACCATCCTGCCGGCCCGTTTCCCGAACCTCCTGGTCAACGGATCCTCAGGCATCGCCGTCGGCATGGCCACCAACATTCCGCCGCACAACCTCCGCGAGGTGGCAGACGGCGTCCAGTGGTACCTGGCCAACCCGACAGCAACGCGCGAGGAACTGCTCGAGGAGCTGATCCAGCGGATCAAAGGCCCCGACTTCCCGACCGGTGCCACAATCCTGGGCCACAAGGGGATCGAGGATGCGTACCGCACGGGCCGCGGCTCCATCACCATGCGCGCCGTGGTCAACGTCGAGGAACTCCAGGGCCGCACCTGCCTCGTCGTCACCGAACTGCCGTACCAGGCCAACCCGGACAACCTGGCCATCAAGATCGCCGAGCTGGTCAAGGACGGCAAGATCTCGGGCATCGCCGACCTGCGCGATGAAACCTCGGGACGCACCGGCCAGCGACTGGTGATCGTGCTCAGGCGCGACGCCGTCGCCAAGGTGGTGCTGAACAACCTCTACAAGCACACCCAGCTGCAGGACAATTTCGCCGCAAACATGCTGGCGATCGTCGACGGCGTGCCCCGCACCCTGAGCCTCGATGCGTTCATCCGGCACTGGGTCACGCACCAGATGGACGTCATTGCCCGGCGCACCCGTTACCGTCTCCGCAAGGCCGAGGAGGAGGCGCACATCCTGCGGGCCCTCCTCAAGGCCCTTGATGCCCTGGATGAAGTCATTGCACTGATCCGGGCCTCGAGCACCACTGAGGCCGCGCGTGACGGCCTGATGGAACTGCTGGACATTGACGAACTCCAGGCCCGCGCCATTCTCGACATGCAGCTGCGCCGGCTCGCCGCCCTGGAACGCCAGAAGATCCAGGACCGCCACGCCGAACTCGAAGCCCTGATCGCGGAATACAACGCGATTCTCGCCTCCGAGGAGCGCCAGCGCGAGATCATCAGCGTCGAGCTGGCCGAAATCGTGGCCAAGCACGGCGACGACCGCCGCACCAAGGTGCTGCTGGGCTTCGACGGCGACATGTCGATGGAGGACCTGATCCCCGAAGAGGAAATGGTGGTCACCATTACCCGGGGCGGCTACGTCAAGCGGACCCGCAGCGACAACTACCGCTCGCAGCAGCGCGGCGGCAAGGGCATCAAGGGCGCCCAGCTGCGCGGGGACGACGTCGTCGAGCACTTCTTCGTCACCACCACCCACCACTGGCTCCTGTTCTTCACCAACCTTGGCCGGGTGTACCGGGCCAAGGCATACGAACTGGTGGAAGCCGGGCGCGACGCCAAGGGACAGCATGTGGCGAACCTCCTTGCCTTCCAGCCGGACGAGCACATTGCCCAGGTGCTGGACCTGCGGGATTACCAGCAGTCGCCGTACCTCGTGCTGGCCACCAAGCGCGGCCTGGTCAAGAAGACCCGCTTGGAGGATTACGACACCAACCGCTCCGCGGGCGTCATCGCGATCAACCTGCGCGACGGCGACGAACTGGTCTCGGCCCAGCTGGTCTCCGAAACGGATGACCTGATGCTCGTCTCCCGCATGGGCCAGTCCATCCGTTTCACCGCGACCGATGAGGCGCTGCGCCCGATGGGCAGGGCCACCTCCGGCGTTACGGGCATGAAGTTCCGCGAGGACGACGAACTGCTGGCTGCCGACGTCGTCACTGACGGATCCTTCGTCTTTATCGTTACCGAGGGCGGCTACGCGAAGCGCACCGCCGTCGAGGAATACCGCCTCCAGGGCCGCGGCGGCCTTGGCATCAAGGTCGGCAAGTACCAGGAGGAACGCGGACACCTGGTGGGTGCGCTGATCGTCCAGGAAGAAGATGAAGTCCTGGTGGTCATGGAGGGCGGAAAGGTGGTCCGGTCCTCCGTCGCCGGGGTCCCGGCCAAGGGCCGCGACACCATGGGTGTTATCTTCGCCAAGCCGGACAAGAACGATCGCATCATCGCGGTGGCGCGCAACAGCGAACGCGGCCTCGAAACCGAGGACGGTTCCGACGCAGAGGGTGCGGGCGAAAATGCCGTCGACCCCGGCGAAAGCCAGTCATCGGCGGCGGATGACGTAACGTTGGCTGAAGATACCGGATCCCGCGAGGGGTCCGCAGCGGAAGAATCAGCACCGGCCCCGGAGTCAGATGAGTCATCAGGCGATGCCGAGCTGGACGAAGACAACACCGGAGGTAACGAGTGAGTAATTCCGACTCATATCCCAAGCCGAACAGCGGCGTTCCCGGCGGAGTGCGGCAGCCCGCCTCAGCCCCGCGGGTGAGCGCACCGTCCCGGCCCGAGCAGCGCCCGGCAGCGGCCGGCGTTGCCGGCGCCCCGGTGCAGCGGCCGCAGGGTTCTGGCGTGCCGGGACAGCGTCCCGCGCAGGGTCCTGCCGCGCCGGGCCAGCGTCCGGGACAGGCCCGTCCGGGGCAGGGCACCAGCGGGCTGATCAAGCCCGCGCCCAAGGCCAAGGTCCGCCGCGCCCGCCTGCTGGTCAGCAAAGTGGACCCGTGGTCCGTCCTCAAGATGGCCTTCCTGCTGTCCGTGGCTCTGGGCATCGTGACCGTCGTGGCGGCCATTGTGCTGTGGACGGTCCTGGACCTGACCGGCATTTTCGACCAGGTGGACGGCCTGCTGGGGACTCTTGCAGGGTCCGAAGGCGGCGGCTTCGAGCTGAAGAAGGTGGCCTCGCTGGGGCAGGTGGCGTCGTTTGCCACCATCATCGCTGTCATCAACGTGGTTCTGCTGACGGCCCTCTCGATGCTCTCGGCGGTGCTATACAACATCTCGGCCACCCTTGTGGGCGGCATCGGCGTCACCCTCACGGACGACTAGATCCCAGATTTTCCCGGATTTTCGCGGGAAAATGCCTCGATTTGAGATCGGGCCGGGATGTGCTGTACAGTCATATCTCGGCCCGATGAGGCATCGGGGCGTATAGCTCAGGCGGTTAGAGCGCTTCGCTGATAACGAAGAGGTCCCAGGTTCAAGTCCTGGTACGCCCACGGAATCTGTACTGATTCAAGTGGAGGTCCGGTTGATATTTATTTATCGCCGAACCGGAACGGGGTGCATGTGAAGAAGTTGCTGGTTGTTGCAGCTACGATCGCAGGCGTCCTGCTCTACAAAAAAGTGCAGGAATCCGAAGCCCGGAAAACGGTCTGGAGCGAATCAACCGATACGGTTGATTAGCCCGGATTCCCCGGCCCGGGAGTTGGAAATCAACTCACCGAACTAGGGTATGATTGACGGGTTGCTTCTTATGGGGGCATGGCGCAATTGGTAGCGCACCTGCTTTGCAAGCAGGGGGTTCGGGGTTCGAGTCCCCGTGCCTCCACCATAGGAAAGGCTCCGGACCGCAGAAATGCGGTCCGGGGCCTTTTGCATTTCCTGCCTGGACTGCCGGGCAGCGGCCCTCATTCCTTGGGCTTGGCGTAGTCATCCATCCCCTGCCAGTCGATGAAGACGTAGGGCTCGTCACCGACAACCCAGGCATCGTGCCCCGGCGGGATGACGCCGTAGTCGCCCGGGCCGTACTCCGTTTCCTCGCCGTCGTCCATCACGACCTTGAGGCGTCCCGAAATTGTGTAGCCTTTGTGCGCCACCATGCAGCTGTCCGTCTGGGCAATCGGCTTGACGTGCTGCGACCACTTCCAGCCCGGCAGGAACGTCGCGCGTGCCACGGCGCCGCCGTCGAGATTTACGAGCTCTACCTGGCCCATTCCGTCCTTGACGGGGCGGGTTTCTTCGGGGTTGTCCAGGCTTTTGCGAATGGTTGAAGCCATGATGGTCTCCTTGAATAGGTGATGGTGAGACCGGATTTAAGACTGGCACCGCCAAATTTCGCCGTCAAGGACCCGCGGGCCCGCGGACGGCTCCACCGCCCCGCTACTGTTGGACCGTGAACTTCTTCCTGGCCGCGATCGGGGTGCTTGGTGTGGCCTCCTCCGGGCCGCTCATCGCCGCTACCCTGGGGGCAACCTCGGTCAGCGCCCTGGCCATCGCCTTTTGGCGCAACGCGATCGGCTCCGCCGTGATGGCCGGACCGGTGCTGGTCCGGGACCCCCGCCAGTTCGGCCGGGTCACCGGCAGTGAGTTCCGCTGGTCGCTTGCCGCCGCCGTGGCCCTGGCGCTGCACTTCGCCTGCTTCATCACGTCGCTGCAGTTGACCTCCGTCGCGGCGGCCACCGCGCTGGTCTGCCTGCAGTCCGGCTGGATTGCCGTTTTCCAGCTCTTCCGGGGGGTGAAGCACCGCTGGTCGGTGCTGGCCGGACTGGGGATCTCCTTTGGCGGTGTCATCGCCATTACCGGCTTCGACATGGGAACCTCCACAGAGGCGCTGCTGGGTGACCTGTTGGCGCTGGCGGGAGGCGCGCTGGCGGGCATTTACACCCTGGCCGGAGGGAAGGCGCGGCAGACCATGGGCACGGGCGTGTACACGACCCTCTGCTACGGGATGTGTGCTGCCGTTGTGGCCGTCCTGGCGCTCTTTGCGCAGCAGCCGTTGGCCGGCTTTGAAGCCGCCGGCTGGTTCGGCATCCTGGCCATCACGGTGTGTGCCCAGCTGATCGGGCACACTGCCTTCAACCACCTGCTCGCCACTATGAGCCCGCTGCTGGTGTCGATGATCATCCTGCTGGAGATTCCCGGGGCAGCGCTGCTGGCCGCCGCATTCCTCTCCGAGACGCTTCCGGCCGGGACCTACGCCGGGCTGGCGATGATCCTGGTGGGGCTCGCCGTCGTAGTTGTGGGTCAGCGGGGGTCCCGCCAGGTGCGCCGCGGCACGGCCCCGCTGGCGGAGCTGGGAACGGACTGATTCGTCGCCGTCCGGGTGGCGGTCGGAATGCAGCCTGGTCCGGGAGCCCGGCGGATTACTGGCCGCCGCGGCGGGCAGGTTGGGCGGTATTTACCGTGTGGATGGCACGCAGCAGCTTGGCCGGGAAGTACACCGAGAAAAAGACCACCATGGGGGCCTTGAGGGCCATCTTCTTGACGTTGTGCGCTTTATAGGTGCGATCAAAGCGCGTCACGTAATACCGGTAGTCGCGGGGCGAGTCTTCCAGCCGGCGCGCGGACATCCCCGAGACCATCTGCGGCCAGTACTGGATCCGGAGGTCATGGTCGGCCAGGTGCAGGGACAAATCGATGTCCTCGTGCATCTCGTCCTTTTCATCCCGGCACGCCTCGCTCCGGATGACCTCCCATGCGGACCGGCGGAGGGCCATGTTGGACCCGAAAAGGAAGTGGTACTGGTGCTTGGCGAGCCTGAGCATCAGCTGGCGCATTTTGTCATCGGCCTTCAAGCCAAAGCGCCGCATGGGCATGTCGTAGTAGACCACCGGGCCGGTCGCGGCGTGAACGGACTTGTCCCGGAAGGCTTTCTGCACCTGCTCCACCCAGTCGGGTTCCAGCACGGAGTCGGCGTCGATCCGCCCAAGGATGTCGCCGGTGGCGTGGTCGAGGCCGAAGTTGCGGGTAGGGATCAGTCCCTGGTCCTTGTCCTGGCTGAGCAGGATGATGGGGCTCTCGAGGTATTCCAGCTGCATCTGCCGGACGATCTCGGCGGTGCGGTCCGTCGACATGTTGTCGACCACGATGATCTCGTGGGCCGGGACGGACTGGTACACGGCGGCGATGAGGCACTGCCGGATGACGCTCTCCTCATTGAACGCAGGGATGACAATGGACACCGCCGGCGACTGCACGGCATCGTGTGAGGCGTCCTCAGAGGAGTTTTCGGGTGACATCCCCACAAATTTAGCACCACCGCGAATTTTCCTGCCCGGCGGCGGGCAGCTCCACGGCTACGAACTGGTAACCATCGGAGCTTAAAAAAGGGAGGGATCCCGCCTCCGGCGGAATCCCTCCCTCAATGGCTGCTTACGGCAGCCGGGCGCGGTTTAGGCGCCGGTGTTCTTGTCCGAACCGTTGTTCCGGCTCGCAGCAATGTTCTTGACTGCCGTCTTCGCATCGGTGGCAACCTTCGCGGAAGCGTCCGTGATGTCCTCAGCGGCGTCCTTGGCTGCGTGCTTGGCGGTGTCGGCGGCGTCGTCGGTGGACTTGGCAGCGTCGGCCGAAGCATCCGCGACGGCGTCCGCAGCTGCAACCGTGGCAGCACCGGCCTGGCCGGCTGCATCCCGGGCAGCGTCCTTGACATCACTGACCGTGGTGGCCGGGGCTGGTGCCGGCGTTACCGGCGCCGGGGTCTTCCACGGGTCCTCGACCGGCTTGGAAGCCTTCCATGCGGCAGCAGCGGCGGCGGCAGCCGCAGCGATGATGCCGAAGATCAGCCATCCGCGGTGCTTGGACTTCTGCGGCTTCGCTACCTCGATGTTGACGGCCTTGCCGGCCTTTTTGGCAACGACCTTGGCGTGGCCTTTTGCGGTCTTGGCCTGTTCCTGAACCGCGTGGATGATCCCTGCCTCGCTGAGCTTCTGGGCAACCGCGTCCACATGGGCCGGGGCGCCTTCAAGCGTGCGGTGCACGGCGTCGGAGGCGTGGCCGATCTGGTCGGAAAGCCTCGGCAGGTACTCGACGACCACCCGGTCGCGGGCGTTTGCCATCACCGGAGTGGCCCTGTCCACGACCTCGTGGAGGCGAGGAGTGGCATCCTCAACCGCGTCATTGATTTTTGGTGCGAGCTGGGCCAGTCCGTCCTGGAGACGCGGGGTCACCGTCGCAACGCCGCCGGCAAGATTGTATGCTGCGGACTTGAGACCCTCCTGGATCTTGGGAGAAGCGGTGTCCAGACCCTGCTGCAGACGCGGAACGGCCCAGCCTACTGCTGCCTCCACTCGAGGTGCGGCCCAGTCCTTGGCGGTTTCTACCCCGGTGCTGACTGACTGCTCCAGCTCACGGGCAATACGATCCGTTTTCTTCACAACTACCTCCCGATTAATGTGACGGTTCTGCTGTTAGCCTACGTGTCCCGGACCTCACCGGCTATTCTTCAGGCCGATTTTGGGCGGATTTCACCCAGCGCGGAACTGGCGGACCGGCCCTTTGCGCAATTGCCTGTCATGGAAGAATAGGGGCTATGACTGCCATCGCAACCGCAAAAGCAACCATCCACACGAGCATGGGCGACATCGTCGTCAACCTCTTCGGCAACCACGCCCCCAAGACGGTCGATAACTTTGTCGGACTGGCCACGGGCGAGAAGGCCTGGACCCACCCGGAGACCGGCGAGGACAAGACCGGTACGCCGCTCTACAACGGCACCATCTTCCACCGCATCATCAAGGACTTCATGATCCAGGCCGGCGATCCGCTGGGCCGCGGCGTCGGCGGACCGGGCTACAAGTTCGATGACGAGATCCACCCGGAACTGACGTTCAACGAGCCCTACAAGCTGGCCATGGCGAACGCCGGCATCCAGATGGGCCGCGGCACCAACGGCTCGCAGTTCTTCATCACCACCATCCCCACCGGCTGGCTGCAGGGCAAGCACAGCATCTTCGGCGAAGTGGCGGACGAGGACTCCAAGAAGGTTGTTGACTCCATCGAGGGTGTCCGTACCGGCATGGGTGACCGCCCGGTCGAGGACGTCACCATCAACAGCATTGACGTAGAAAAGCTCTAAAGCCAGCGCATGAGCTACGGAATTCCGGCGGCAGAGCCGTCCGCCCAGGTCCCGGTGTGCCCCCGGCACCCGGACCGCCCCGCCTACGTGCGCTGCCAGCGGTGCGGGCGCCCTGCGTGCCCCGACTGCCAGCGGGCGGCCGCCGTCGGATTCCAGTGCGTTGACTGTGTCAACGAAGCAAAACGTTCGACGCCGGACGTCAAGACCGTCTACGGCGGCGCCGTGACCACCGGCAGGCCAGTGGTTACGCTTTCCCTCATTGCCCTCTGCGCCGTGATGTACGTGCTGCAGTGGATCGTCCCCAACGACGCGATTTACCGGAACCTGGCGTTCGCTACGGTCTATGCCAGCCCGGAATACGGGGTCTTCGAACCGTGGCGGATGCTGACCTCCGCCTTCCTCCATTCCCAGGGCTTCATCCTTCACATCGCGCTCAACATGTACATGCTGTGGGTGTTTGGACAGGCACTCGAGCCGCTTCTGGGACGGATCCGTTTCCTGGCGGTGTACTTGCTGTCTGCCCTCGGCGGTTCCGTCGGGTATCTCCTGCTGACTCCCGGATACGTCCCGGGCCAGCCCCTCAGCGGCGTCGTCGGCGCCTCGGGCGCCATCTTTGGACTCTTCGGCGCCATGCTGGTGGTCCAACGCCGCCGCGGTGGCGACACGAGGCAACTCTGGGTGCTGATCCTTATCAATGGTGCTATCGGCTTCGTGGTCCCCTCGATCGCCTGGCAGGCCCACCTTGGCGGGGCGGTCACCGGCGCCCTCTGCGCCGCCGTCCTGGCGTACACGCCCCGCGGCCCGCGGCAGGGTCTGCTGCAGGCCGGCGGGCTCCTGCTGGTACTGGCCCTGTTGATTGCAATCTCGGCCATCGGGGTGGCCACCTAGCCGCGCATCCGCCGCCTGCTGCGCGTCCCCGCTCCGCTTGCTCACCCTTGTCAGGTGCGCGCCCCTTCCCCCGCTGACCTGCCCTGCACCTCCGCACTTCCCGCCTGCTGAGTCCCCGCGGACGGGCGACGCTCCGGCCCAGTTACCGCGTGCCTAGAGGGACCTCGGTGTCCATAAACCCCTGGTTTTCCGGGGTTGCGCCGGCGTCGGCGGGGAAGTAACCGGGCAGGAGCGTCGCGCCTCCGCACTTCCCGGCGCCCGGCAGGCCGTTCATTGAGGCCCGGGCCCCAGAAATGCCCCCTGCGGTGAGCTTTACCCACAGCATTCGCCCGTTATCCACAGCCACGCGCGGGTCCACACCCACGTGCGCTCTGCAATGACGGCTGCATTCTCTTCCCACAGCCCGGTTCGAAGGAACGGTGTTCCCACGCGCCCGTTTACTTGTCCACAGGGGTTATCCACACTGTTAGTAACTTACAAGGCTGTAGTTCAGAGCGTGGTGCCGGATCTGAGAGCCACAACTGGCGATTTTGTGCCGGCCGGCTTCACAGTCTCCACAGTTGTGGATAACTTCTGTGGGAAGTCCTGTGGTTAAGTGGACAACCGGGCGGTATAGCGGGCAGTTGACCCTTGAAAACCCGCAAAATCGTCGACTCCGGCTCCGTCGAGCGCCCCACAACGGTATGCACGGAGCGTTTACATCAGATTTCAACAGCGTTATTCACAGTGTTAATAACGCCGCGCAGGGTGTTTACTGCGGCAAACTTCGCGGCACACGGCGTCAGGATGCCCCCAGCTGGGGCCGGATGCCGCACTTATCCCCACCTGTGGATAAGTTGTGGGTACTGGCGTGTTAGCAAGTGGATAACCCGCCGCTCCGGAGAACGGTGGTGTGCCATCCCTGCATCGCGGGTCTCACCCTGTCCCACGTCGGGGCCGGGTGTCGGTCCTTGGCCCAAATGCCACTTATCCACAGTCGATCCACACTGTTAATAACTCACGTGCATGTACTTCCGTTGAGTTCACCGCGCGGAGGCCCGATCTGAGGGCCACAGTGCACGGGTGGCGGGGCTGAAGCAGCTGAAGTCACCGCCCAGTTATCAACACTGTGGATAACTTAACGGGAGTTGTGCACAGTCAGCGGGGCCAAACTCCTGACGATCCGCGACGGTGGCTGTCCAGCAGGTGGGTGTCGATCATGCCGATCGCTTCCATCAGCGCGTACATCGTTGTGGGACCCACGAAAGCAAAACCGCGTTTGCGCAGCGCCTTGGACAACGCGACCGACTCTGCCGACGTGGTGGGTATGTCCTCGTGGCGCGTCGGCTCCGGAGTAGCGTCGGGCTGGAAACCCCATACGAAGTCCACCAGGCCGCCGTCGTCCCGCAACGCGATGGTGGCCTGTGCGTTAGTGATGGCGGCCCGGATCTTGCGGCGGTTGCGGACGATTCCGGCGTCGAGGAGAAGACGCTCCACGTCTGTTTCAGTAAAAGCGGCCACCGTCTCGGGGTGGAAATCGTGGAACGCGGCCCTGAAAGCCGGACGCTTCCTGAGGATGGTGGCCCATGAGAGCCCGGCCTGGAAAGCCTCCAGGCTGATCCGCTCATAGAGGCCCTGTTCGTCGCGGACCGGAAGTCCCCACTCGGTGTCGTAGTACTCGCGCAGCATCGGATCGACGGCTGCCCACGGGGGCCGGGCCAGTCCGTCGTCGCCGATTACCGAACCGGTTACTGCCGGGGCCATGGGTGTTCCTTCGCTAGGGGCGTCCGTTGTCCCAGCATTATCAGTCCACCGGCGGCCGCCGCGCCAACGAAAGAAAGACCGGCACGCAGGGTGTACCGGTCTTTCCGTCGCAGGGGAGGCGTCAGGAACGCCAGCGGGTGGTCATGAGGAAGCCGATGATGGCAATCCCAAAGCCGGCGATGATGTTCGCAGACCCCCAAGCCGCCACAGGATAGGCGCCTTCGCTGATGTAGAACGTGATGATCCACAGGAGCCCGATGATCATCAGCCCGAACATCACTGGCTTGAACCAGACGGGGTTGGGCTTGTAGGCCTGGGCGGCGGAGGTCTGCGGCGTCTCGGGGTTCGTCCTTTTACGGCGCTTTGACTCGGGCACGGGTCCTCCTAGGCGGCTGGAACAGGAGCGAGACCCCGGCTTGATATCCTGCAAGGAGGAATACACCGGGCGGTCAGCACGCTCTTGGTCTTGTTGAAGTTCATATTCGGAGCCAATTCTAGCTGTAGTTCAGGCCACAGTGGTTTTGGCTGTCCGCGTGCTGATATGGATGGTTCAGTCCCTTTTTCCCCGGGCGGCACAGGCCGCCCTGTTCACTGGCTCAACGATTGGTTCAGCAAGGCACCCATGAGTACAACCAAGATCCTCGTCGTCGACAACTACGACAGTTTTGTCTACACCCTGGTGGGCTACCTTCAGGAACTCGGTGCCGAGACGACTGTGGTCCGCAACGACGACGTCACCCTCGCCGAAGCGATCGATCTGGCGGAGGCGCGCGACGGTGTCCTCATCTCCCCGGGCCCGGGCAATCCCGCCGGCGCGGGAGTCTGCATCGAGCTGATCAAATGGTGCGGCGGCCACAACAAGCCCATGCTGGGAGTCTGCCTGGGGCACCAGGCGCTGGCTGAGGCCTACGGAGGCACGGTGACTCACGCCCCGGAGCTTATGCACGGCAAGACCTCCCTCGTGGAGCACCACGGCGCCAGTGTCTTTACCGGGCTGCCCTCTCCCTTCACCGCGACCCGCTACCACTCCCTGGCCGCCGTCCGGGCGAGCATCCCCGAGGTCCTCGAGATCACTGCGGAGACCGCGACCGGGGTTGTCATGGGGCTCCAGCACCGCACCGCCCCCCTGTGCGGCGTGCAGTTCCACCCGGAGTCCGTGCTCACTGAAGGCGGGTACCAGATGCTCGGCAACTGGCTGGAGTCGCTGGGCATGGCCGGCGCCGCCCAGCGCGCCGCGGCACTGAGCCCGCTCATCCAGCACTAGCGGGCCAGCCCTGCAGGGGCGGAATCAGTCGTCCTTGCTGCTTTTGGTGGAGGTGGGGGTCGGAGTGGGGGTGGGGCTCGGCGACGGCGGGGGCGGCGGCGCCTTGGCCACGGTGACGGCGACCGTCTTGCCCTGTTCCACGAGGGATTCCGCGGCATCCGCCTGACCGGTGACCTTCCCCGGTTCCACCTGGGAGTTTTCGACTTCCGTGGCGCTCATGCCGAGGCCAAGGGCCTTCAGTGCGGTTTCAGCCTCTGCGATGGGGAGGCCGACCAGCTGCGGCACCGCCACTTTTCCGGTGGACACGATGATTTCGACCGTGCTGCCCACCGGGACGTTCTGCCCCGGCGCAGGATTGGTGGTGATCACGATCCCGGCCGGAACCGTGGCACTGTTGGCCATGGTGGTCCCCGGCGCCCCGACGAGGCCCTTCTGGCGCAGCACGTCCCGGGCGGCCGCCTCGGTCCGCCCGGGCAGATCCGCCGGGATGGTGATGACGCTGGGACCTTCAGAAATATTAAGAGTGATGTCCGAATCCGGGTCCAGTGAGCTTCCCGTGGCCGGCACAGTGCCGATCGCGATGCCCTTGGCAATGGTCTCGTGCTGCATCCGGCTCAGCTGCGGCTTCAATCCGGCGTTGTACAGCTTCTGGAGAGCCTCGGTCTCGGTCAACGACGTCACCGAGGGGACCAGGACCTTCGCCACCGGAGGCGGCGGCTGGTTCATCATGTTGTAGAGCCAGAGACCGCCTCCCGCCAGCACCAGCAGGGTGAGGATCATCAGTGTCGCGATCCAGGTGCGGCGGCGGGACTTCTGGCGCGGTGTGTGTTCGCGCTCGGGGGGCAGGACCAGCGGCAGACTCCCGGTGTCGGCCTCATCGTATCCGCCCGGCGCCATCGCCGCGTCCTCGTCAGCCGCTGCCTCGAGCGGGCGGAGCCTGCCGGTAGGGGTCTCGTCAAGGAACTTGGCGCCCGTGACGGAGAATGCGGCGGTCGGAATGCCGTCCGACGTCGGCACAGTGTTCTGGGGGTCGGTCGCCGCTTCGCTTGCGGCCGGCGGGGTGACCCCAACGCCGCTTCGCGCCGCCCGGAGGGCGCGGCGGAACGCTGCGGCGTCCTGGAAGCGGTCCGCACGGTTCTTCTGCAGCGCCTTCATCAGGACGCTGTCGAGTGCCTCCGAGACGTCCGGATTCAGGCTGCTGGCCAGTTCAGGGATTTCGCGTACATGCTGGTAGGCCACGGAAACGGGGCTGTCGCCGATGAACGGCGGCCGGCCCGCCAGCATCTCGTACAGCAGGCAGCCGGCGGAATAGAGATCGCTGCGGGCGTCCACGGTCTCGCCGCGGGCCTGCTCCGGAGACAGGTACTGGGCTGTCCCCACCACGGCCTGGGTCTGGGTCATGGTTGCCGCCGAGTCGGCCATGGCGCGGGCAATGCCGAAGTCCATGACCTTGACGCTGTTGGAATCAGGGCAAAACATCACATTGGCCGGTTTGATGTCGCGGTGGACGATCCCGGCCTTGTGGCTGTAGTCCAGCGCGGCGAGGACGCCCAGCGTGAAGTCGATGGCCTGGTCGATGGTGACCTCTTTGGCCCGGATGAGGTCCCGGATGGTCTTGCCGGAGACGAACTCCATCACGATGTACGGAACCCGGACGGTGTCCTCGTGGTCGCCGGGGACGGCGTGGTCGCCGGTGTCGTAGATGGCCACGATCGAGGGGTGGTTCAGGGCGGCGACAGCCTGGGCCTCGCGCTTGAACCTGGCCTGGAACTGGGGGTCCCTGGCCAGATCCGGCCGCAACAGTTTAATGGCCACAGTGCGTCCCAGGCGGGTGTCGATGCCCCGGAAGACATCGGCCATGCCGCCGCGGCCGATCAGCTCACCCAGCTCATAACGCCCGCTGAGGATGCGCTGCGTGTTCACGGGGCCGCGATCCTCCCGGTGTGATGGAGTGCGGGGTGGAATGGACATGGGCTACGTTCCCGTGGGACTCGGGGTGGACGTTGCGGCCGGGGCCTTCGCCAAGTGGTAGGTCACGACGGAACCGGCCGGTACCTTGCTGCCGGACGCCGGCTCGGAGCTTACGAAGGTGCCCGCTTTTTCGTCCTTGCTGGTCGGGTTGACGTCGGCCCCCTTCGCCCAGCGCAGGCCGGCGTTCTGGATGGCCTGCTGGACCGCGGCCTCGCTCGCCCCGGACTGGAGCGTCGGGACCGTAACGGTTTCCGGGCCCTTGGAATAGCTCACCGTAATGGTGGTACCGGGCTGGACCCGCCCGGACGGATTAATGTCGACGACGGTACCGGGAGCGGAATCGTCGAAGACCTCGGCACCGTCCACAGTCAGTCCCAGTGCGCCCAGTTCGCTGCGGACCTCGTTGTACTGCCGCCCCAGGTAGCTCTCCGGAATCACGTTGATCGCGGCAGGCGTGGACTGGGTGGGCGCTGCGGAGCTGGTGGTGGGGCTGGGACTCGACGAAGTGGGCGAGGCGCTGGTGGTGGTCGGTGTGGCGCTGGTGGTGGTGGCAGCGGCGCTGCTGCTGGCCGGCGTCTCCGGGAAGAGGATTCCCGCCTGGGTCAGCATGACGCCCACCAGCGAGAACAGCACCAGCAGGATCA
Source organism: Pseudarthrobacter sp. 1C304 (assembly GCF_052245515.1). Lineage (NCBI taxonomy): Bacteria > Bacillati > Actinomycetota > Actinomycetes > Micrococcales > Micrococcaceae > Pseudarthrobacter > Pseudarthrobacter sp. 1C304. The sequence continues at coordinate 236,802 of NZ_JBQQCH010000001.1, forward strand.
GGGCAATGAGCGGCCAGGTCCACGGGCTGCGGCCGCGGCGTTTCGGCTCCTCGACGGGCTCGTCATAGTCGTCATCATCATCTTCTGGGACCCAGTTCCGTTCCGCGGCGAGGGCATCGGCGCGCGAGAGGGTGTTGCGGGCACCGTACGCACTGGCGGCGGCTGCGCCGGCAGCGACTCCTGCCGCGGCCCCTGCGCCGGCAGCGCCCACCACCGGCAGTGCCGAGGTGGCCGACGTCGTCCGGTCTGCGGTGCCGATGACGCCGGTCGCCGCCGTCGGGAGGTCTACCGGCGCCGTGATGGGGCCGGTGGCCGCCTCGAAGAGGAGCATGCCCGGAACGGCGGCGTGCGCCTTGGCGATGTCACCGTTCCGGATGGCTTCGGCGGCTTCGGACAGCTTGAGCGCGTCGGCCGGGCGGTTCTTGGGGTCCTTGGCGAGCATGGACATCAGCAGCGCACGCACCGGCTTGGGCAGGGTTTCGGGCAGCGGCGGCGGGGCATCGTTGACCTGGGCCAGCGCGATCGCGATCTGCGATTCGCCGGAGAACGGGCGGTGGCCGGTGAGGCATTCGTAACCGATCACCCCGAGGGCGTAGATGTCTGACGCGCCGGTGGCGACCTGGCCCGTGGCCTGCTCCGGGGCCAGGTACTGGGCGGTGCCCATCACCTGCCCGGTCTGGGTCAGCGGAACCTGGTCCGCCAGCCGGGCGATGCCAAAATCGGTGACCTTGACGCGGCCGTCCGGGGTGATCAGCAGGTTGCCCGGTTTGATGTCGCGGTGCACCAGGCCCTGGGCATGGGCCACGGAGAGCGCGCGCGCTGTCTGGGCGATCATGGACAGGGTGCGGTCCGGCGAGAGCACCTGCTCGTGCTCGATGATGCTGCTCAGCGGCTGGCCCGGCACCAGCTCCATGACCAGGTAGGCGGAGCCTTCCTCCTCGCCGTAGTCGAAGACGTTGGCAATGCCCACGTGGTTGAGGAGCGCGGTGTGGCGTGCCTCGGCGCGGAACCGCTGGAGGAAGCCGGGATCGCCGGTGTACTCCTCCTTGAGCACCTTGATGGCGACGATGCGGCCAAGGATCAGGTCTTTGGCTTTCCAGACTTCTCCCATGCCGCCGATCGCAATTCGCGTGGTCAGCTGGAACCTGCCGCCGAGGGTGATTCCTGATGAAGGCCTCACTTGTTCAACACCGCCTCAAAAATCTTCTTCGCGTTCGGACTGGTTAGCTTTGCGCCGGTGGTGATGTCCACGCCTTCCATGACGATCGTGACAGCCACCTGCGGGTCATTCGCCGGGGCAAACCCGGTAAACCATGAATTGTTCAGACCGTTTCCGAGTTCAGCCGTGCCGGTCTTGCCGGCCACTTTGACGCCCCGGACTGCCGCCTTGCTGGCGATCCCGTCATCGACGACGCTGACCATCCACTCGTTGATCTGCCGGGCAATCTCCGGCGTGGTGGAGGTCCGCAGGGCCTGGGGCTTCGGTTCGCTGATGGGACGGAGATCCGGGGAGCGCACGGCCTTGATCAGGTTGGGCTGCATCTGCACCCCGCCGTTGGCGATGGCGGCCGTCATCTGGTTGATCTGCAGCGGCGTCGCCCGGACGTCGCGCTGGCCGATTGACGACTGGGCGAGGCTGGCGTCATCCAGTTCCTCGGTGTCTTCGCCCGGGAAGAAACTCGGTGCGGAGTCCAGCTTCAGCTGGTCGCCAAATTCCTGCCCGAAGCCGAACTTCTCCGCCTCATCCGCAATGGCCTGCTGGCCCAGATCCAGGGCGATGCTGGCGAACGGCGTATTGCAGGACTGCTGCAGGGCGAAAGCGAACGACGCCGTGTCGCGGGTGTAGCAGTTGCCGCCGGCGTAGTTGGGGAGTGTGTACTGGATGCCCGGGAAGGTCATTTCCGCCGGGTTGGGCAGGACGCTGTCCTTGTTGTACTTCCCCGACTTCAGCGCCGCGGAGGTGTCAATGAGTTTGAACACCGACCCTGGGGCCAGCAGCTCCCCGGTGGGTCCGCTGACGTTCTGGTTCAGGTTGATCCCGGGGACCTTGTTCAGTTCCGCGAAGTTGGCGGCCTCGGCCGCCGGGTCCTGCGTGGCGATCAGGTTGGGGTCGTACGAGGGCTTGGAAACCATGGCAATGACCGCGCCGGTCTTCGGGTTGGTCACGACGATGGAGCCGCGCTGGCCGTCCGGGATGAGGTCATACGCGAGCTGCTGGATCTCCGGGTCCAGGGTGAGCTCCACGGAGGCACCCTTGGGCTGGTTGCCCAGGAAGAGCTGACCCACGCGGTCCAGGAACTGCTGGTCGGAGCTGCCCTCCAGCTCCTTGTTCATCGACTTCTCCAGTCCCGTCACGCCGAAGCTTCGGGAGAAGTAGCCGGTGATGCCCGCATACGGTTCAGGCTGCGCGTAGGTGCGCTGGAACTTGCAGCTCTCGTCGGCAGGGACTGACTCAGCCACCGGGGTGCCGCCGACGATGATCGCGCCTCGGTCGTTGCAGTAGTTCTGCAGGAGCGTGCGCTTGTTCCACGCGTTGGCTTGCAGATCGTCCGCACCCACCACCTGAACGTAGCTGAGGGCGCCGAAGATGAGCACGAACATGGCGATCGCGGCAATCCAGGCATTCCGGATGGCTTGGTTCACAGCTTTACCGCCTCGGTGGGAGCGTCCGGACTGTTCCGTCCGCTGCCGGGCTTGGCAGCCGGTTTGGAAGGCATGGCAGGACTGACTTTCTGTGCGTCGGGTTCTTCGCCGGGTGCCAGCGGGGTGGTATCCACCGGGCCACGTGCCGTGTGCGAGATCATCAGCAGCAGTCCGACGATTATCCAGTTGGCCAGCAGCGACGAGCCGCCCGCAGCCAGGAACGGAGTGGTGAGGCCGGTGAGGGGAATGAGCCGGGTGACGCCGCCGATCACGACGAAGCACTGCAGCGCAACGGCGAAGGAGAGCCCGGTGGCGAGCAGCTTGCCGAAGGCGTCCCGGGTGCCGAGCGCGGCGCGGAAGCCCCGGGTGAAGAGGAGCAGGTACATCAGGACGATGGCGAAGAGCCCGATCAGGCCGAGTTCCTCGCCGAAGGACGCGATGATCATGTCGCTGTTGGCGAAGGGGACCAGGTTGGGCCGGCCCTGCCCGAGCCCGGTGCCCACAAGCCCGCCGTTGGCCATGCCGAACAGGCCCTCGACGATCTGCAGGCTGCCGCCGAACTCGCGGCCGTAGACCTCGTCGGTGAATGCGTTGATCCAGCCGTCAATCCGCAGGGCGACGTGGGAGAACACGCGGGAGGCCACGAAACCGCCGGCGGCGATGAGCCCGACGCCGATGATGACCCAGCTGATGCGGCTGGTGGCGACGTAGATCATGACCAGGAACAGGCCGAAGAACAGGATCGAGGAGCCCAGGTCGCGCTGGAAGATCAGCACACCGATGCTGACCAGCCATGCGGCGAGCATGGGGCCCATGTCCTTGAACCGGGGGAACTGGATGGGGCCGACCTTCCGGCCCGCGAGCAGGATGAGATCCCGGTTCGAGGAAAGATACCCGGCAAAGAATATGGCGAGCGTGATCTTGGCGATTTCGCCGGGCTGGAAGGTCATGGATCCGAACCTGATCCACACGCGGGCGCCGAGGATCTCACCGGCTGAGATGCCGGGAACCAGCGGGAGGATCAGCAGGCCTGCGCTGACGGCCAGGGAAATGTAGGTAAAGCGCCGCAGGATCCGGTGGTCTTTGAGGAACCAGATGACGGCAATCGAGACCGCCATGGCTACCAGCGTCCAGCGCAGCTGGTTGTTGCCGGTGTCCTCTCCGACCCGGTCCAGCCGGTGGATCATCGCGAGACCGAGGCCGTTGAGGGCCACCACCAGCGGAAGTATTACCGGATCGGCATATTTGGCGCGGAGGCGCAGCACCAGGTGGAACGCCAGGGCGGCGACGGCAAGCAGGCTCGACTGGAACCAGAAGTCGGTATCGAACGCTTTCTGCTTGTCGACGCCCACCAGGGCGTTGGCGCCGATACCGACCGCGAGGGCCAGCACCAGCAGGACCAGTTCGACGTTCCGCCGCGGCCTTGGCGTGGGATCTATGGGGGTCACTGGCCCACCTCGCATATCGGGGCCGTGGGTGACGGCGTGGCCGTGCCGGCGGCACCGGGGCTGGCCGAGGCATCCGGAGTGGCGGTTGCCGCCGGAGCCGCCGGGGCGGACGCATCCGGGGTCGGCGTCGGGGTCGCAGACGGCGTGATGCACTCGTCTGCGGGAGCGGTGGTGCCGGTGCGTTCGAGGTTCTTGACGATCCGCTGGGCGTCGTAGAGGTCCGTTGCCGGTACCGTCTGGCGCACGCGCTGCTGCGAGAACTCGGGCAGGTCCGACATCCGGATATCGGTCTCCGCTTCAAGGGTGGAAAGCTGGAGGGGACCCAGGCGCTGGGAGACCCCGTTGAAAATAGCCACGTGCTGGTTGTGCTCCCCGATGTAGTAGCGCGTCTGGGTCCAGGCGTAGCCGAGCCACAGTCCGAGGGTGAGAAAACCCACGATGGCCGCGGCGATGGAGATCGTCACCCAGCGGCGCGGCCGGCCGGCGGGTTTGTACTCCTCGGTCTCGTCCTTGGCCTGTTCCGATTTATGGGTCAGTACGGTGGCTGCCCGGCGGGCCATGGTGCGTCCAGCGATGGTGGGGATGGACCCGGTTTCCGCGGCAGTGGCGGCGGCGCCGACCAGCTCATGGGGGCGTCCGGCGAGTTCCTCGCGGAGGACCTCGGCGGAAAGGTGCTCACCGAGGTGCGGATCCGTGGAGGTGGCAGGCTCTCCTGCGCCGGCGGAGTTACCGTCAGTCGCCGCGGCCGCGGTATCCGCAGCCGGCTCGGCCGCGGTGCCCTTGGCGGCGGAGCCTGCGCTGGCGGCGGTGCCTGGTTTTTCCCCGTCGAGCGGGCCCTGCCGGGGCGCCCCGGCAGGCTTTGCAGCTCCGAACGTGCTTCCGGCCGGCCGGGCGGCGTTCGCGGACACGGCTGCAGCGGCCGGGGACGCCGTCGTGGGCGGGACAATCTCGACGGCGGCGGTGCGGACATCGTCCGTGGTCGGTTCGGCGATCTCAAGCATCACGATGGTGACGTTGTCGGGAGCACCGGCCTCGAGGGTGAGGTCGACCAGCAGTTCGACGCACTCGCGCAGGCTCTTTGTTTCCCGGACCGTGCGCTCCACCACATGGCCGGCCACGTAGTTCAGGCCGTCGGAGCACAGCAGCCACCGCTCGCCGGGTTCCACGTCCAGGGTCTGGAGGTCCAGTTCAGGGCTGGCATCGACGTCGCCGAGGACGCGCATCAGGACATTCTTGTGCGGATGGGTCTCCGCTTCTTCCGGCCGGAGGCGGCCTTCATCGATGAGGCGCTGGACGAACGTGTGATCGACGCTGACCTGCTCGAATTCACCGTTCCGCAGGCGGTACGCGCGGGAGTCGCCGATGTGGGCAAAGTGCAGTTTTCCCTCCGCGAGGAGGAGCGCCGTGACCGTGGTTCCCATGCCCGCCAGCTTGGGGTTCGTGTGCACCAGTTCGGAGAGGAGCGAATTGGCGGTCTGGATTTCGTCCGCCAGAACGGTGCCCGCGTCGCCGTCGTAGTCGTCCTTGTCCAGATGGATCATGTCGAGCACCGTGGCGGCCGAGGCGACGTCGCCTCCCGCATGCCCGCCCATGCCGTCGGCGACGACGGCGAGGTGGCGGCCGACGTACGCCGAGTCGTCGTTCTTCGCGCGCACACGCCCGACGTCGGAGCGCGCGGCGAAGCGCATGATGAGCGGCCGCAGCGGGGCAGCCGTGGTGCCTTCGGCCCTGTCTGCGGGGCGATCCGGGGCGGTCACGGCTACGGCCTCAATTCGATGACCGTCTTGCCGATCCTCACGGGGACGCCGAGTTCAACAGGCAGGGCCCTGGTGAGCTGCTGATCGGCCAGATAGGTGCCGTTGGTCGAGCCCAGATCCTCGATGAACCAGCGGCTGCCCTGCGGGAAGAGGCGGGCGTGGCGTCCCGAGGCATAGTCGTCCTCCAGCACCAGGGTGGCTTCCTGGGCGCGGCCAAGGAGGATGGGGCTGGCTGCCAGCGGAATGGTGGTGCCCTTGAGCGGGCCCTCGATGACCACCAGCTGGCGCGGTTGCTGCTTGACGGGGGCCGGGGATTCGGCGAGGGACGGGTTCTTCCGCACCTGCCGGGCCGTGGGGGCGCCGGCTGCGGCCTTGCGGCCGATCATCAGGTCGCGGCGCATGGCCGCCACGATGCTGAAGATGAGCACCCAGAGGAGCAGCAGGAAGCCGAAGCGCAGGGCGGTAATGGTCAGTTCGCTCACTGGCGGCCGCCTGGGCTGGCGGGCAAAAGGCGGTAAATGATCTTGGTCCGTCCCATAGTGATCGTGGAGCCGTCGGTGAGTTCCGAGGCGCCCTCGACCTTGTGGCCGTTGACGTAGCTGCCGTTCGTGGAACCGAGATCGACGGCCTGGGCTGGACCCGGGCCGGTGCGGATTTCCAGGTGGCGGCGGGAAACGCCGGTGTCATCAATGAGGATGTCTGCTTCGGACGAGCGCCCAAGGACGATCGACGGCGCGTTCAGGGAGTACCGCTGGCCGTCGATGTCGAGAACCGGTTGCATCCGGGAGGGTTGGCGCGTCGGCGCGGCAGGCATGCCGGGTGCGGGCTGCGCGGGGCCGGAGGAGGGGGACTTTTCGGTCCGGGACTTGATGTCGAAGTCCCCGGCGCGGCGCTCCTCGTCCCGGCGGAAACTGATCCGGACGGGGCCCTGGAGCGTGTAGCCCTGGCTGCGCACGTGGTTGATCACCACGTCACACAATTCTTCGGCGAGGGGAGTGCCCCATTCCTGCGCCCGCTGGAAGTCGTCATCACTGAGGAGGACGTCGAAGACGTTGGGTGCGAGGGTCCTGCCGGCAGCGATGGTGAGGGCCTTATTGTCCACCTCGCGGCGGAGGTGGCTTGCAATCTCAACCGGCTCAACCTGGGCACGAGAACCGGTGGAGAAGACTCCGCGGACGGCCTTTTCGATGCCGCGCTCGACTTTGTCCAGCAATCCCATGGTCCTTCTCCTTTCGTGACGGCTGCGCAGGCAGCATTCGTTCCGGAACTCGGTTTCCCACATCTGCGGGAGCCCGCCGGTAGCGGGCACTCCTACATCAGATACTACTGGGCGAGTCTGGGAATGGCCTTAATGCGCGTCGTTCCTCCGTGCCGGAAATGTGCGCCGGGGCGGCTCTGACGTGCAGTGACGTCGGGCCGCTCCGGCTGGCGGAGGGGGGTTCCTGCCTGCCTGGTGGGGCGCAGTCCGGAACCGTCCGGAGGGCCGATTAGTGTTTTCCCGCAATCGTCCGTTATGCTTGATCTCGCTGCTTTTACGAGGTTCACGGCCGGATTCCGGACGGGGAAACGTGGAAGAAGTTGCGCGCGAGTGGCGGAACGGCAGACGCGCTGGCTTCAGGTGCCAGTGTCCGAAAGGGCGTGGGGGTTCAAATCCCCCCTCGCGCACGCAAATGAAAGAACCCCGGTCTTCGGATCGGGGTTCTTTCGTTTAACCGGCCCCAACGCGGGGTCACTCCGCGCCCATCCCAGGGGGAATTATGGGCGCGGAGTGACCCCGCGTTGCACTTGGGACGTTTAACCGCGGAGCGCCCCGAAGGCAGCAATCATGGCCTCCAGGCCGAGGTTGAAGGCGACGTCGGCGGGCTTGGCGTAGCCCTCCAGGTCCTGATGCGAGACCGCCGCGGTGAAATTGGGCGTCGACTCCGCCATGCTGCCGGAGTCGAAAATGTCCGCCGGTGCCGTGACGTCGTAGGCGGATCCGAAGATAAAGGACTCCAGCGCCACGATCGCGGAGACGATCCGCCCCTGCGGGAAACCCGCCCGGCTGAACCCGGCGCTGACGGCCTCATACATGGCCAGTGTTTTGGGCGCGTCCGCCACGGGAAGCACAGCGATCACGGTGATCAGCGGGGTGTGCTTGGAGAACACGTCGCGGTAGCTCCACGCCCAGCTGCGCACGGCCCGGTCCCATGGCTCGGCGTCGAAAGCAGAGACATCAACGAAGGACGTCAGATGGTCCTGGACCAGGACCAACACGTCCCGTTTGGACGCGACGTGGTTGTACAGTGCCGACGGCGCCACGTTCAGCGTCCGGGCCAGTGCGGCCATGGTGAACCCCTCGTAGCCGCTCTTGCCGATGAGCTGCAGCGCCGCCGCCGTGATGCCGTCCTGGTCAAGGACGGCTGCCGCCGGCCGGCCCACCCGGCGGCGCGGCCTGGCGTCCTGGCGGTGGGGTTCTGCAGGGGCGCTGGGTAATGCCGGCATTGCAGGGCCTTTCTGCTGTCGCTGTCCTGGGTGCTCCCATTGTGCCCCCACTTTACGGCCACTTTTGCCGGGGAAATTTGTTGCTCCGGGGGTCTTCCCTGATGGCCCGGAAAGGTCTATAGTCAATCCTAAATGAACGGCATTCATTTAGTGGCCAGCATCACCTTGGGCGGTCACGGAGAGGACATCATGCTGGAACTTGACCGCGACGTCGTCATCGTCGGAGCAGGCCCTGCCGGGCTGACCGCCGCCCGCGAACTGAAGAAGGCGGGCCTGAGCGTCGCCGTCCTGGAGGCACGCGATCGCGTCGGCGGCCGGACCTGGACCGACACCGTGGACGGGGCCATGCTGGAGATCGGCGGCCAGTGGGTTTCCCCGGACCAGACCGAACTCCTGGCGCTCCTCGATGAACTTGGCCTCACCACCTACTCCCGCTACCGCGACGGCGAATCCGTCTACATCGGAGCCGACGGCAAGCGCACCCGCTACACGGGCGACACCTTCCCGGTCAGCGAAACCACCAAGGCGGAAATGGACAAGCTCACCGCCCTGCTGGACGCCCTCGCCGCGGAGATCGGCCCCACCGAGCCGTGGGCCCACCCCAAGGCCCGCGAGCTGGACACCATCTCGTTCCACCACTGGCTGCGCCAGAACTCCTCGGATGAGGAGGCATGCAACAACATCGGCCTCTTTATTGCCGGCGGCATGCTGACCAAACCCGCCCACGCCTTCTCCGCCCTGCAGGCGGTGCTGATGGCCGCTTCGGCCGGATCCTTCTCGCACCTGACCGATGAGGACTTCATCCTCGACAAGCGCGTCATCGGCGGTATGCAGCAGGTCTCCCTGCTGCTCGCCGCGGACCTGGGCGACGACGTCGTGCTGGGCAGCCCGGTGCGCACCATCCACTGGGGTGAGGCGTCCGACGGCGGAGGGGTCACCGCCGTCTCGGAGCGCGCCACAGTGACGGCCCGCTACGCCATCATGGCTGTGCCGCCGAACCTGTACTCCCGGGTCTCCTTCAACCCGCCGCTGCCGCGCCGGCAGCACCAGATGCACCAGCACCAGTCCCTTGGCCTGGTCATCAAGGTCCACGCGGTCTACAGCACCCCGTTCTGGCGCGAGGACGGACTCTCCGGAACCTGCTTCGGCGCCGGGGCCCTGGTCCAGGAGGTCTACGACAACACCAACCACGAGGATCCCCGCGGCACCCTGGTCGGCTTCGTCTCGGATGAGAAGGCCGATGCCATGTTCGAACTCAGTGCCGAGGAACGCCGCCGCGCCATCCTCGAATCGATCGCCGAATTCCTGGGGGACAAAGCCCTTGAGCCGGAGGTCTACTACGAGTCGGACTGGGGCTCCGAAGAGTGGACCCGCGGCGCCTACGCCGCCAGCTATGACCTCGGCGGCCTGCACCGCTACGGGAAAGACCAGCTGGCCCCGGTGGGCCCCATCTACTGGTCCTCCTCCGACCTGGCAGCGGAAGGCTACCAGCACGTTGACGGCGCGGTCCGGATGGGGCGCCACACGGCGGCCCAGATCGTCGCGGCGGCAGACCGCACCTCCGTGGCGTCCAACTAGCCACCCACCAACCCGCCCAGCAGCTCAGAAAGGATCGGCCAGATGCGTTACGTAGTGGGGTACTCAGCCAATGCCAGAGGCCATGATGCCGTCAATCTGGCCGTAGCCATGGCACGAGGCCGCGGCGCCAGCCTGGACCTCGTGCTGGTGGTCCCCGAAGTCCAGCAGTTCGGCGCCGCCCACGCGCCCAAGGCCGGTTTCGAGAACCTCCTGAACGAGCAGGCCCGCGCGTGGCTCGACGAGGCCCTCGCCCTCGTTCCCGCCGACGTCCCGGCCGAGGCCCATATCCGCAGCGGCGACTCCGACGCGCAGGCCCTGATCGATGCGGCCGAGGAGTTCGGGGCGGACGTGCTGGTCATCGGGGCAAGCAACACCGGCCTGTTCAAGCGGTTCACCATCGGTTCCGTGGCCAGCGCCCTGCTCCACGCCTCCACGGTTCCCGTGGCGCTGGCACCCCACGGCTACCACCGCAAGGACGCGCTGACCCGGATCAGCTGCGGTCTCGGAACCAGGGCGGGCGCCGAGAAGTTGCTGGATTTCGCCATCGGCATGGCGGCGAACCGGAAAGTCCCGCTGCGGGTGGTGTCCCTGCTCGCCCTCGACGGCGAGAGCGCCGCCGACGCTGCAGAGGCCGCCCGCGAATACGCGGAGAAAACCGTCGGGGCTGCCGCGCCCGTCAACCACGCCGGCGTCGAACTGGTGGCCAAGACGGACGTCGTGGTCGCACAGGGCCGGAGCATCGAAGAAGCCGTGGACGGCCTCGAGTGGGAGGACGGCGAGGTCCTTGTGATCGGCTCCAGCCGCCTCGCTCAGGGCCGGTCCACCTTCCTGGGCAGCACCGCCAACCGGATCCTGCGCGCCCTGCCCGTGCCGATGCTCGTGGTCCCCAGCGGTTACGAACTCAAGCACCAGAACGATACAACCTCGAATGACACCTCCCGAGAGGCACGACAATGAGCACTGAACACGTGGCGGCCAAGACCTCTCACGACACACACGCAGGACTGAGCGCCAAGGGCCTCAAGGCCGGATCGGTGGGCCTGATCGGCGCCGTCGTGATCGGCGTGTCCTGCATTGCCCCCGCCTACACCCTGACCGCCGCCCTGGGCCCCACTGTGTCCGAGGTCGGGGTCCAGCTGCCGGCCATCTTCCTGGTGGGCTTCATCCCGATGCTGCTGGTCGCGTTCGGCTACCGCGAACTGAACAACGCGATGCCCGACGCCGGCACCTCCTTCACCTGGGCCTCGCGGGCGTTCGGCCCCTGGATCGGCTGGATGGGCGGCTGGGGGCTGATCGCGGCGACGATCATTGTGCTTTCCAACCTGGCGGCCGTGGCGGTGGACTTCTTCTACCTCATGCTGGCCCAGCTGTTCGGCAACCCGGAGCTGGCCGACCTGACGCTGAACCTCCCGCTCAACATCGCCACCACGCTGGTGTTCATCGCACTGGCCTGCTGGATCTCCTACCGCGGCATGGAAACCACCAAAGGCGTGCAGTACGTGCTGGTGGCGTTCCAGCTCCTGGTGCTCGGCTGGTTCGCCGTCGCGGCATTCAGCCACGTCGCCAACGGCACGGCATTCGATGCCACCGCAATCACCCCGGAGTGGTTCAACCCGTTTGCGGTCGAATCCTTCTCGGCCTTCGCCGCCGGCGTCTCGCTCTCCATCTTCATCTACTGGGGCTGGGACGTCACGCTGACCATGAACGAGGAAACCCGCAACCCGGAGAAGACCCCGGGCCGCGCCGCCACCGTCACCGTGCTCGTCATCGTGATCATCTACATGACCGTCGCCCTGTCCACCCTGGCGTACGCCGGCGTCGGGCAGGAAGGGCTGGGAGCCGGAAACCCGGAGAACCAGGGCAGCATCTTCGCCGTCCTCGCCGGACCGGTCATGGGACCCTTCGCTATCCTGATGTCCCTCGCGATCCTCAGCAGCTCGGCCGCGTCGCTGCAGTCCACGTTCGTCTCGCCGGCACGGACGCTGCTGGCCATGGGCCACTACAAGGCGCTGCCCTCCAAGTTCGACCGGATCAGCCCCACGTACAAGTCCCCGAGCTACGCCACCATTGCGGCAGCCATCGCCGCCGCCGCGTTCTACGTCATCACCCGGACCACCTCCGAGAACGCCCTGTGGGACACCATCACGGCACTCGGCATGATGATCTGCTTCTACTACGGCATCACCGCCCTGGCCTGCGTCTGGTTCTTCCGGGCCGAGGCATTCAGCGGAGCCCGGGCGTTCTTCTTCAAGTTCCTGTCACCGCTCCTGGGCGGCGTGATCCTGCTGGTGATGTTCTTCAAGACCGCGTACGACTCCATGGACCCGGCGTACGGCTCCGGATCCTCCGTCGGCGGGATCGGCCTGGTGTTCATCCTGGGCATGGGCGTGATCCTGCTGGGCGTGGTGCTCATGCTGGTCATGTACAAGATCCGGCCGGAATTCTTCAGGGGAAAGGTGCTGCCCAAGGGATACTGAGTCCGCGGCGCTGCCCGGAGGGTCCCCCTCCCGCCCGTCATTGGAAAGTAAGTAAACTTACCAATATGCTGGCGGGAGGGGGATCTTCCCCCGTTCGGAACCAGAATGAGGTCGCACCATGTCGGATGCAGAAAACGTCAGCAAAGTAACGGACATCATCAACAGTTCGCACATCGGGATGTTCACCACCGTCAACGAGGACGGTGCCCTGGTCAGCCGGCCGCTGGCCGTCCAGGATGTCAAGGACGACGGCGACATGTGGTTTTTCACGTCCGCCACCACCTCGCAGGTGGCCCAGGTCCGGGCAAACCCCCGCGTAAACGTCTCCTTCGGCAAGGGCACGGAATGGGTGTCCGTGGCGGGTACGGCGGAGGTTGTCACCGACCGGCAGAAGATCCACGAGCTGTGGAACCCCGCGGTGGAAGCCTGGTTCCCGGACGGCCCCGACACTCCGGTGGCCGTGCTCCTGCACGTTGACTCCGACTCCGCCGAATACTGGACCAGCCCCGGCGGGACCGCCGCGACGGTGCTGCAGTGGGTCAAGTCCAAGGTCACGCACAGCCGCATGAGCGTCGGCGAAAGCGGAACCGTGGAGCTCTAGCTGTACTAACCCGGTGGGTTGGTGATTTTCAGCCCGGTGTCCCAGTTGAAGGCGTCATAGGCGGGGTTGACCTGCAGCGCCATCACCAGGAGCTGGAAGCCCTCCAGTTCGCGCGCATGCTTCAGTCCGCCCACCCGCAGCGGCCGCAGCCCGGCGGCCGCTGCGAACGAGGCGACCTTGTTGGCCGCCTCGTCGGAGTCCGAGGCGATAAAGACGTCCAGTTGCATCCCGCCGGCCGCTCCCGCCGCCAGCGTCCCGGCGAACGTGGTGTTGAACGCTTTGACCACGTCGGCCCCGGGGAGCAGCGCGGAGATCTCCTCAGCGGCGGACGAGCCTGGCGGGACGGTCAGGGAGTCATAGGTTTCTGTATCCACCGGGTTGCTGATGTCCACCACGGTCTTTCCACTCAAGGTATCGCCATAGTGTGTGGCGACTTCCCGGGCCGGATCGAAATACAGGGCCAGCACCACAATGTCCCCGTCGGGGACGTCGCCCAGCCCTCCCGAGGTGGCGCCTCCGCCAAGCTCGGCGGCCAAAGCGGCCGCGTGCTCCGCTGAGCGGCTGAGGATCTGGACCGAGCGGCCGGCCGCCAGGGCCCGCATCCCAAGCGCCCGGGCCATATTGCCGCTGCCGATAAAGGTGATGTCGGCCATGGGATTCCTTCCGTAGCTTGCCGTTCTTCTGCCAGCGGGGCCATGGGGCCGGGCGCTGAGCTCAGCCGCGGGCCGGATCCTTCGCCAGGGGTCCGGTGCTGCGGGCCGGAGGGGCCTGCCCTCCGCCGGCGTTGCGATCCGCGCCGGCCGCCCGTTCTGCGTCGGCAAGGGCCTCTTCCAGCCGGGCAACAGACGGGGCGTAGCCGGCGTCGGTTCCGCCGCGGAGCCGCTCGGCGTCCTTCATGGCCCGGATCAGGGCGGCCGTCTCGGGCTGCCGGGCGTCGGTCATGGCCGGGAAGTCGATGGCGTGGGCGGGGTCGAGTTCGTAGCGCTGCCAGCGGGCCAGGGCGGTGCGGTGGCGGGCCTCAGCCTCAGCGTTGCTGGCTGCAATCGTCCGGGCGAGGCGCCGGGCCTCCTGCCGGTGCAGTATCCGCGGGGTGTAGAAATAGGAGGCCACCGCGGCGGCCACCGCCAGGCCGCCGAGCAGCAGGCCGGCCCATGGTGCCGCCAGGGCGGGCAGGATCACGGCCGGAGCCACCACGGCGAGTCCGCCGAAAATGTCCCAGAACACAGCATCCGGCACACCGTCGTCGTCCGCGGCCAGATGTTTCCGGACGAGGTAAACCGAGGCCGCCGCAGCGCTCACGACAAGGGCGGCCAGGGCCGGCAACTGCCACAGCAACATCGGGGCGGACTCAAACAGGGACGGCATGTGGACACCTCCAGGGATCCTGCCCGGGCGGGCGCGGTTCCGCTGATTCCATTGCAGTCCATTGGCGGCAGGCAGTCAATGGCTGGCAGAAGGGCGCGGGAAACGCGGGGAGGCCGGTTCACACCCGGGACGGTCCGGGCGTAGCCTGAAGCCCATGCGACTGAAAATGTGCAGTATCCACGTCAAGGACCCCGCCGCCGCTTTCGAGTTTTACACCGGAATTCTGGGCTTTGAGAGCCTCCTGGCCATGCCGGAGCACAACCTGTATATCGTCAAGGACCCGGCGGGTTCCGGCGGGGGAACGGTGGGTCTCCTCCTGGAGCCCAGCGACAACCCGCTGGGGGCCGCCTATATGAACGGATGCCATGACGCCGGGCTGCCCGCGATCGTGATGGGGGTGCCCGACGTGAGGGCGGAATTCAAGCGGCTTACCGCCAAGGGTGTGATGTTCCAGGGCGAGCCCTCCGACGGTCCCGGCGGCACGACGGCGGTGTTTGACGACGGCTGCGGGAACTTCGTCCAGCTGCACCAGGACTGAGCGGCGCTTCGCGCACGCCCCGAAAGCGGATGGCGCCGGGGAGCCGGCTACTCGGAGGCGGAGCGTGCCTTCTTGGCGTCCTTCTTCGCGGCCTCGTCCTTGACCCGCTGGGCTTCGGCGCGGACAGCGGCGTGGGTGGCGCGCTCGGCGACGAGCCACGCCGGGGGAGCCTGCAGCAGCGCGGTGATTTCCGCCGTCGTCAGCGCTTCCTCAACGCCGCCGCGGGCCAGGCCGCTGATGGAGACGTTCAGCTTCTGCGCCACCACCGGGCGGGGGTGCGGGCCGTTGCGCCGCAGTTCCGCCAGCCACTCCGGCGGGTTGGCCTGGAGCTCGGCGAACTCGGCGCGGGTGATGACCGAATCCTGGAACTCCTGGGGTGTTGCGGGCAGGTAGATGCCGAGCTTCTTGGCAACGGTGGCCGGCTTCATGGACTGGGAGTTCGCAGAGGTCATGCTTCAAGGGTATCCGGCCCCGGGCGGCGGTACTGCACCGCACGGGAGCCGACTCGGGCCCCGGCAGCCGGTCCGTGCGGGACCGGGCGGTACTGTGAACATGTGGCCGCAGCAGAAGAAGCACCCCAGACCCCTGATGAATCCGCCGTCCCGGCCGAAGCGGCCGAGCGGGAGCTGCGGTTCGCCTACGTCGCCGGCGTGACTCCCGGCAAGTGGATCCGGCGCTGGGAAGAGCGGATGCCGGACGTTCCGCTGCGCTCCTTTATGTCCGACGACGGCGCCCAGCTCACCGTGCTGCGCGACGGGTCCGCGGACCTCAGCTTCGTCCGGCTGCCCGTGGAGCGCGACGGCCTGAGCGTCATTCCGCTGTACGAGGAGCAGCCTGTGGTGGTGGCTCCCAAAGGGCATGAGATCGCGGTGTTCGAAGAGGTGGACCTGGCGGACCTCTCCCAGGAGACGTTCCTGGACGTGGCGGAGCTCGGCGGCCCGGCGATGGCCCTGCAGGTGGTGGCCTCCGGCGCTGGGCTGGTGATCCTGCCCATGTCCGTGGCGCGGCACTTCAACGTCAAGGACACCGTGGCGCGGAAGCTCACGGGCGCACCAACGACGGAGATCGCCCTGGCGTGGCCGAGCGATAGTACGGACGAGGTGATCGAGGAGTTCATCGGTATTGTCCGCGGGCGCACCGCGGCCAGCTCCCGGCAGCCATCGGCGCAGCAGGAGAAACCAAAGCGCGCCCCCAAACCGGACCGGCGCGGAACCGGAACTGCCGCCAAGAAGCCCAAGGTGGCGCAGCGCTACGCCCCGAACCCGGACAAGGGCCGCGGCAAGGGATCACGGAAAAAGGGCAAGCGCTAAAGCGCAGTCGGCCCGGCGGCTAGGATGCGCAGGCGTCCTGCAGGGCCTTGACGGACTCGGCCGGGACCTGGTCGCCGGAGTCGGCGATCTGCCGCAGCGGCGTGGTGATTTCCTCGGGAACCCCCGCGGCTGCCGCCCCAGCCACCAGGCCGCCCAGCAGTTCCTTGTCCTGGACACTGACCAGGCCGTCCTCGACGAGGGCGCAGGCCTGCTTCTTGACTTCACTGCCGGCCGCCGTCGCAACCTGGGATGCGCCGTCGCTGACGGCCTTGTTGGCGGCCTCCTCCACCTGGCCGCAACCGGTGAGGGCGACCAGCAGGGCGGCAGCGGAAATGGCGGCACCGTACAGGTGCGTATTGCGAAGTTTCATGCCGCCACCCTAGCAAGCGAGCCTGAACGCCAGCTGACTCCCGGCGGAAACCTGCAGGAAACGTTCCCCGTCTACGCTGGCAAACACCGCGGCGCCGAACGGCGCGTGACCGCCGGCGTTTGAAGGGATCCCGTCATGCATCTGCTGCCCCGTGAGCAGGAAAAGCTCATGATTGTGGTCGCGGCCGACCTCGCCCGCCGCCGCCAGGCGCGCGGGCTGAAGCTGAACTTCCCGGAGGCGGTCGCCGTCATCAGCTACGAGCTGATCGAGGGGGCCCGGGACGGAAAATCCGTGGCAGAACTCATGAGCTACGGCACCACACTCCTGGCCCGCGAAGACGTCATGGAAGGCGTCCCGGAGATGATCCATGACGTGCAGATCGAAGCCACGTTCCCGGACGGCACCAAACTCGTCACCGTCCACAACCCCATCCGATAGGGCAGACACATGATTCCCGGAGAATACATTCTGGCCGCCGAACCCATCCCGGTGAACGCCGGACGCGAGGCGGCCGACGTGGTGGTGACCAACACCGGCGACCGGCCCGTCCAGGTGGGCTCACATTTCCACTTTGCCGAGGCCAACGCCGCGCTGGCGTTCGACCGGCGGGCCGCCTACGGCCGGCGGCTGGATATCCCGGCGGGCACGGCCGCCCGTTTCGAGCCGGGGGACAGCAAGACCGTCCGGCTGATCGAACTGGCCGGCCGCCGCGAGGTGTACGGGCTGAGTAATGCGGTCAACGGAAGGCTTATCCCGACAGAGGGAGTGCGCCGATGAGTTTCGAATTGCCGCGCCGGCAGTATGCCGACCTGTACGGCCCGACGACGGGTGACGCCATCCGCCTTGCCGACACCGACCTTTTCCTTGAGATCGAAAAGGACCTCACCGTCTACGGCGAGGAGGTGGTGTTTGGCGGCGGCAAGGTGATCCGCGACGGCATGGGCCAGAACGGCCAGGTGACACGGGACGGTGACGGCACCGGGGAGGCCGTTCCGGACACCGTGATCACCAACGTCGTGGTGCTCGACTACACCGGGATCTACAAGGCCGACGTCGCGCTCCGGGACGGCCACATCTCCCGGATCGGCAAGGCCGGCAACCCGCAGATCACCGACGGTGTGGACATCGTGATCGGAGCGAGCACCGAGATCATCGCCGGCGAGCGGAAGATCCTCACCGCCGGGGGCGTGGACTCCCACATCCATTTCATCTCCCCGGACCAGGTTCCCGCCGCCCTGTGCAGCGGGGTGACCACCATGGTGGGCGGCGGCACCGGCCCCGCCGAGGGCACCAAGGCCACCACTGTCACCCCCGGCCCGTGGCACATCCAGCGGATGCTGCAGGCGGCCGAGGGGCTTCCGATCAACATCGGCCTGTTCGGCAAGGGGCACGCCTCCGCCGTCGAGCCCCTCGCCGAGCAGATCCGCGCCGGCGCGATCGGGCTGAAAGTCCATGAGGACTGGGGTTCCACCACCTCCTCCATCGACACGTCGCTGAAAGTCGCGGACCGCTTCGACGTCCAGGTGGCCATCCACACCGACACCCTGAACGAGTGCGGCTTCGTGGAGGACACCATCCGGGCCATCGACGGGCGCGTGATCCACACCTTCCACACCGAGGGTGCCGGCGGCGGGCACGCACCCGACATCATCAAAATCGCCGGGCTGCCCAACGTCCTGCCGGCCTCCACCAACCCCACACTGCCGTACACCCGCAACACCATTGAAGAGCACCTGGACATGCTGATGGTCTGCCACCACCTCAACCCGGACATCCCGGAGGACGTGGCCTTCGCGGACTCGCGCATCCGCGCCGAGACCATCGCCGCCGAGGATGTGCTGCAGGACCTGGGCATTTTCGCGATCACGTCCTCGGACTCGCAGGCCATGGGCCGGGTGGGCGAGGTGGTGATCCGCACGTGGCAGGTGGCGGACAAGATGAAGAAGCAGCGCGGAGTGCTCAAGGATCCGAACGGGGGCGTCCACGGCGCCGCCTCCGGCCTGGGGGCGGAGAGCGACAACTTCCGGCTGAAACGGTACGTGGCAAAGTACACCATCAACCCGGCCATCGCGCAGGGCATGGCGGACTCCATCGGGTCGGTGGAAGCCGGAAAATTCGCGGACCTGGTGCTCTGGGACCCGGCATTCTTCGGCGTGAAGCCGGACCTGGTGCTCAAGGGCGGGCAGATCGCCTACGCACTGATGGGGGACGCCAACGCCTCCATCCCCACCCCGCAGCCGCGCACCATGCGGCCCATGTTTGCCGCGTACGGCAAGGCCCTGCAGAAGTCCTCCATCACCTTCCTGTCCCAGGCCGCCATCGACGCCGGGGTTCCCGCGGAACTCGGACTGGAGAAGGTCATCCGGCCGGTGTCCGGCATCCGGGACCTCACCAAGTCCGACCTGAAGCACAACGACGCCACCCCGGACATCGACGTCGACCCCGAAACCTACCGGGTGACGGTGGACGGCGAGGAGGTCACGTGCGAACCGTCGGACGTGCTGCCCATGGCGCAGCGCTACTTCCTTTTCTAGGCCCCGAGGAGACACGAATGATCATCGAGAAGGTGCTCGGCAACACCCACGAGCTTCCGTCCGGGCCTGACCCGTACGCCGGCCTGCACCGGGAAAAGGTGGTGCTGCCCAGCTCCCAGCTGGTCAAACGCATCCAGCGCGTCACCACGGACCACGGCAAGGATCTCGGCATCCGGCTCTCGTCCGGGGCCGGGGACCTGCGCGACGGCGACATCCTGCACATAGCGGAGGACAACATGATCGTGGTGTCGGTGCTGCCCACGGATGTCCTGGTGATCGCGCCGCGGTCCATCCATGAGATGGGCGTGGTGGCCCACTCCCTGGGCAACCGGCACCTGCAGGCCCAGTTTTTCGACGCCGCCTCGGAGTACCGGGCCGAGGTGATGGTCTGTCAGTACGACCACACCGTGGAGGACTACCTGAAACACGCCGGGGCGCCCTACCAACGCCAGGAACGCGTCATGCCCGTCCCCTTCCGCCATGCCGAACACAGCCACTAGCGCCACCTCCCGGCAGCTCGCCCTCCAGCAGCTCTGCGACTCTGCGCTGCCCACCGGGGCGTTTGCGCACTCGCTGGGGTTCGAGAGCTACATCGACCGGGGGCTGGTCCATGACGAGGAGACATTCGGGGTGTGGCTGGCCGCTTTCATCGCGCAGCAGCTCACCTACTCGGACGCCCTGGCCATCCGGCTCCTGTACGAGGGCGCCCCCGTGGCCGAGCTCGATGCGCTGCTCACCGCCCAGCTGCTGCCCCGGCAGTTGCGTGAGGCCAGCACCAAAATGGGCGCCCGGCTGCTCGAGATCGGCACCGAGATCTTTCCCTCCGCCGACCTGGCTGACTACCGGTCGCTGGTGGGGTCGGGCCGCGCCGCAGGGCACCAGCCCCTGGCGTTCGCCGTCGTCGCGCGTTCCCTCGCAGTCCCGCTGCCCGAGGCCCTCGCCGCCTACCTGTTCGCCACGGCCACGTCGCTGACTCAGAACGCCGTGCGGGCGATCCCCCTCGGGCAAAACGCCGGCCAACGGCTGCTCCGCGCGGCGGCCCGCGACGTGGCGGCTGCTACCCTGCGCGCCGGCGGCCTGGACTGGTCCGACTTCGGCGCCATCAGCCCCGGACTGGAGATTTCACAGATGCGGCACGAACGCCAGCGTGCCCGCATGTTCATGAGCTAAACCGACCCGCAACGGAAATATGTCTGGAGAAGAATATGTCTGAACCCGTCAAAATCGGCATCGGCGGCCCGGTGGGGGCCGGCAAGACCCAGCTCGTGGAGCGCCTCACCCGGCATATGAGCCGCGAGATCTCCATGGCCGCCATCACCAACGACATCTACACCATCGAGGACGCCAAGATCCTGGCGGCCAACGGCATCCTCCCGGTCGACCGGATCATCGGCGTGGAAACGGGCGGGTGCCCGCACACCGCCATCCGTGAGGACACGTCCATGAACACCGCCGCCATCGCGGAGCTCACCCGGCGGCACCCGGACCTGCAGGTGATCTTCGTGGAATCCGGCGGCGACAACCTCTCCGCCACGTTCAGTCCGGAGCTGGTGGATTTCTCCATCTACATCATCGACGTGGCCCAGGGCGAGAAGATCCCGCGCAAAGCCGGCCAGGGCATGATCAAGTCCGACCTTTTCGTCATCAACAAGACCGACCTCGCACCCCACGTCGGCGCGGACCTGGCCGTCATGGAGCGGGATTCCAAGGAATTCCGCGGCGCGAAGCCGTTCTGCTTCACCAACCTCAAGACCGACGAGGGGCTGGAGCACGTCATCGACTGGGTGCGGCGCGACGTCCTGATGCTCGACCTGGCGCCGTGAGCACTCTCGGGCTGAGTCCGGCGGCTTCGCCGGATTTGGGGCCGTGCCCGTCCCCAGCCGCTCCCAACTCTCGCAAGCTCGAGTCGGGGCCCTCGCGGCAGTGGGCCCCCCGCGGTGCCCGCCACGCCGCGGCCCCAAAATCCGGCCTCGCCGCCTCAGCGGATAAGTCACCAATGGGGGAGCTCGAACTCGTTATCGCTGAGCGTGACGGGAAGTCCGTGGCTTCGCACCAGTTTCATCAGGGTGCCTTGCGGGTTCTGCGGCCGCATTACCTCGATGATTCCGGGCAGGTTTGTTATGTGGTGGTCAACCCCGGTGGGGCGTATCTGGGGGCTGATCTCTATGTCGTGGATGTGGAGGTGGCGGCGGGGGCAAAGCTGCTGCTGACCACCCAGTCGGCCACCAAGATTTACCGGACGCCGGGCTCATTCGCCGAGCAGCGGATGCGGCTGCGGCTGGGGGAGGGCGCGCAGCTGGAGCTGGCACCGGACCAGCTGATCGCCTACCGGGAGGCCAGTTACCGGCAAAACACCCACATCACGGTGCATCCGACGTCGAGCCTGGTCATCTCCGAGGTGATCACTCCCGGCTGGTCGCCCGACGGCGCCTCCTTCCGGTACGAGGAGCTGCGTCTCCGCACCGAAATCCACGTCGAGTCGGAGGAGCGCAGCGGGCTGCTGGCCCTCGACAACCTTCTGATCCGGCCCCCGCAGCACGACGTCACCGGCCTGGGGTTCATGGAGGGCTTCAGCCACGTGGGATCCCTGATCGCGGTGGACCGGCGCGTTGACCAGGCCCTTGCGGATGACCTGCACTCTGTTGCCTCAGGGCACGATGCCTACACAGGAGTCTCATTGACTGCCACAGTGGACGGCATCAGCGGATTGGTGCTCCGGGCCCTGTCGAACAGCACCGAAGAGCTCAACAGGCTGCTGGGCGCCTGCAATGCCCTGCTGCGTCAGCGGTGGCACGGCACGGCGCCCCTGGACCTAAGGAAATATTGATGACCACGTTGACCGGCGTCGCAGCCCTGTACCAGCGCCGGGAGCAGCTCCCGCTGCGGACGCGGCTTGTTGCCACCTTCGGTGCCGTGGCAGCGCTGCACGCCGCCGCCGTCGGGCTCCTCCTGACCGGCCACGTGACGGGCGGCGAGCCGCTGGCGCTTGGCCTGGTGCTGACCGCTTATGCGGCCGGCATCAAACACAGCTACGACTGGGACCACCTCGCCGCGATCGACAATTCGACCCGGAAGTTCGTGGCCCAGCGGGAGGACCCCGTGAGCGTCGGCTTCGCCTTCAGCCTGGGCCACAGCTCCGTGGTGATCCTCGCGGGCGTCCTCCTGGTGGGCGGCGCTGCGGTGGTGGGCCAGTTCATGGAGGACGGCACGTCCGGCAACCTGGTGCTGGGGCTCATTGGCAGCGGCGTTTCGGGGGTTTTCCTGCTGGCTCTGGGGCTGTTCAACGGGTCCGCCTTCATCCGGGCGGCGAGGGCATTCCGGAGCGTGCGGGCCGGCGGCGACGTGCGCGCCGAGGATCTCGAGGCCCAGGGACTCATGGCCCGCCTGCTGGCGAAGCCCCTGGCCCGGGTCCGGCGGCCGCGCAACATCTATGTCATCGGGTTCCTGTTCGGCCTGGGCTTCGATACCGCCACCACCATCGGGCTACTGGTGATGGCGACGGCGGCGTCCATGGCTGGAGTGTCCCCGCTGGCGCTCCTGGCGCTGCCGCTGGCCTTCACTGCCGCCATGACACTGTGCGACACCGCCAACGGGGTTGCCATGATGCGGATGTACCACTCGGCGCTGCACAACCCCCAGAAACGGCTGGGATTCAACGCGGCGGTCACGGGCATCTCCGCCGTCTCGGCCCTCTTCATTTCCATCATCACCCTGGGCGGGTTCTGTAACGCGGCCTTCGGCCTCGAGGATCCCGTCACCGCATGGCTGGGCGGGATCGACCTGGGCGAAGCCGGACTGCTGCTGGTGGTGTGTCTGCTGGCCGTCTGGGGAGCCGCCGCGGTGCGCTGGCGCCGGCACCCTGCTCCCGTGCGGAATTAGCTCCAGCCGGCGGCCCTGGCGGCGTCGAGCGAAGCCGCTACCACGGCAGCCCGTTCCCGCCAGCCCGTGCCTGAAGGGGCAGAGACTTTCAGCCCGCGGTAGGGCGGGGCGCCCGAGGTCGGGGGTCCGGGGTGCTGCAGCGCGGCGTCGAACTCGCGGATCCGCTCCGCGGTGAGCAGGGACAAGGGTTCCACCGACGCCGGCGGCAGGTGGACGTCATCCCAGGCTGCCCCGAAGGCCGTGGCCGCGGGTGCGCAGCCGGACAGGATTCCGCCGGCCAGCACGCCGGCGTCGAACGCCAGCCTCGCATGCCGCACCGGCGCAGTGGTGCAGCGCTCCTCGATCACCGAGCGGGCCCAGTTCACGGCGATCCCGGTACCCGCCCCGGCGGCCAGCGTTGCGGCAATCTCCTCTTCCAGCCGAAGGAAGCCCTTGACGCTGGAGCCGCGGCCGCCCGCCGCGTCGCAGTGTTCCAGGACGGGCCTGGCGCCGTCCCAGCGGTAGCCCGCCAGTTCAGCCAGGGACGCGCGGAGCGCCCCGGCGTCGGCCCCGCGACCGCGGGCGTCCGGGCGGGGCGAACTGAAGATGTGGACGGCGGTCACGGCCTGCCGCCCGGCGGCGTCGTTCAGCTGCCGGACCGCATCGGCGGCCCGGCGGGCGTTCCGCAGGGCCGTTTTCCTGCCGCCCGGATCGGTAGACGCGAGCCCGACGGCGGGGTTCCGCGCCATGCTGTCCATGGCGTCCGGGATGGTGGTGAGGATGAACTGCAGGCCGCGTGGGAGGTGCGGCACCGAGGTCAGGAAGCCTGCGCTGTCGTGGCGGTGCAGGCCCCCGCCGTAGAAGGGGACCTCCAGCCCGCCCACGCCCGGGAGGGCGCAGACGGCCGCGAGATATGCGGCCTCAGCGGCAGGATGATGGGAGTCGAGAGCGGGGGCGGCGTTGTAGGCGCTCAGGACGACGCCGGACGGCGGCCCCGGGATCCCGGTCAACGTGGCCGGCGCGCCGGGCGGGACGTGACGGGATTCGTGAGGACCCCGACGCCGGGAATCTCCACGGAGACGGTGTCGCCCGGGCGCAGTTCCAGGCCGGATTCGTCGGCCGCGAAGGGGGTGCCAGTGAGGATGACGTCGCCGGGGTACAGCGTCATGAACCGGGAGCAGAACACCACGAGCTCGACCACCGAAAACACCATGTCCGCGGTGGGCGCATCCTGGACCGCCACGTCGTTGATCCGCGTGATAATCCGCAGGTTTTGCACGTCTGGCAGCTCGTCGAGGGTGACGAGGTCCGGTCCCAGCGGGCAGAAGGAATCCAGGCTTTTGCCCCGCGTTGACTGGATGTCCGCGGCCTGGAGGTCCCGGGCGGAGACGTCATTGGCCACGGTCACCCCGGCGACGGCGGAGAGGGCCTCGTCCGGGTTGGCCGCGTCCTTGAGCGTCCGTCCGATGACTACCGCCAGTTCGCCCTCCGCCACCACGGTGCCGGAAAGGTCCGGGTCCAGCACAATGTCCTGGCCGGCGGCGGCGAGGCTACCCGGAAACTTGCCGAACACCAGCGGAATCCGGTCCCGGGACCGCCGGTCCGGGGCGGTGCCTCCGGCGGTCCCGGGCCAGAAGTTTTCCCCGATGCCGATCAGCTGGCCCGGCAGCTGCACACCCGGGAGGGCGTCGCAGTTCAGGAACGGCCGGGCGTCCCGGCGCGGGGGCCCGCCCGGCTGCCCGCTGGCAGCGGCACCGGCCGCCGTCGTCGTCAGTGAGAGAGGGTAGCGGGCCATTCAGTGGCTCAAATGGGAGGCGTAGACGCGGAGCCGGGGGTGCTGGAAGACCTCTTCCGGCGGCCCTTCCGCGACGATCCCGCCGTGTTCCATGAAGATCACCCGGTCCGCCACTTCCCGGGCGAACTTCATTTCGTGCGTCACGATCACCATGGTCATGCCGCTGCGGGCCAGTGTTGCCATGATGTCCAGGACCTCGTTTACCAGCTCCGGGTCCAAGGCCGACGTCGGCTCGTCGAAGAGGATGGCCTTGGGGTCCATCATGAGGGCCCGGCAGATAGCGACACGCTGCTGCTGCCCGCCGGAGAGGTCGGCCGGGTAGGCGTCGGCCTTGTCTTCCAGCCCCACGGAGCGGAGCTTCTCCAGGGCGCGGGGCTCGGCGTCGGCCCTCTTCTGGCGCTTCGAAATGACCGGACCTTCCAGCAGGTTCTCCAGCACCGTCCGATGAGGCCAGAGGTTGAACTGCTGGAACACCATGGAGATTTCCCGCCGCAGCCAGGTCAGCCGGAACTGGTCCAGCACGCCCAGCTTCCCGCGCGCGTTGGGGGTGTAGAACACCTGCCGGCCGTCCACGTGGATCCGCCCGGCATCGGGAACTTCCAGCATGTTGATGCACCGCAGCAGGGTGCTTTTGCCGGCGCCGCTGGGGCCGATGATGGCCACCACCTCACCCGGCAAGATGCGCAGGTCAACGTTTTTGAGCACTTCCTTGGAACCGTAGCTCTTGGTCAATCCGGTGATGCTGATCATGCCATGCTCCCTACAGCCTCGCGCAGTGATTTGGTGGTGCCCATCTTGCGGCCGGTCTTCTTCTCGATGACGATCTGCAGGGCCATGAGCAGGCTGGTCATCACCAAGTACATCGCGGCGACGACGCCCAGCGTTTCCATCACGTTGTAGGTGGAGTTGTACGCCTTCTGGCCCTGGAGCATCAGGTCCGGCACCGTGATGACCGAGATCTGTGCGGATTCCTTGAGCATGATGATGCAGTTGTTGATGTACGGCGGCGTCATCAGTCGGATCCCCTCGGGGCCGGTGACACGCAGGAATTTCTGGAGCGGGTTCATGCCGACGGAATCCGCGGCCTCGAGGTGCCCGGTGTTGACCGACTTGAGCCCGGCCCTGATGATTTCCGAGAAGAACGACGCCGAGTTCAGGCTCATGGCGATCAGGCCCGCCGTGAACGCGTCCAGGGTCAGTCCGAACGGCTTGGTGTAGTAGAAGAAGAACAGCGACAACATCAGCGGCAGTCCGCGGAAAAACCAGACGTAGGCTGCGGCGAAGATCCGCAGGCCCCGGATCCGGGAGAGCCGCATGGTGGCGATCACGTAACCGAGGACCGTGGCGCAGACGATCGCTGCGGCCACGATTCCGAGGGTGGTGAGGGCGCCGTTCAGGAAGATCGGGAAGTATTCGGCGGCAACAGCGCCGGGCTCAGGGACATTCATGGTGCTGGTTACTCCGCCGGGATTTCGACGCTGAAGCCGAACCATTTCTGGTTCAGCTTCTCCAGGGTTCCGTCCGCCTTCAGCTCGGCGATGATTTTGTCCACCTTGGGCTTCATCTCGGTGTCGTTCTTCGGCAGGCCGACGCCGGCGGGCTTAGTTCCGTAGACATCCCCGACTATCTTCAGCTCGGAGGCCGTGGGCGAGTTCTTCATGAAGTTTTCCGCCGCGATGCGGCCGGTGGCGAAGACATCAATGCGTCCGGCGGCAACGTCGGAGAAGCCTTCCGGTGCGCCTGGGTAGGCCTTCAGCTCGCTGAAGCCGCCGATCCCCTTAACGTCGGTCTCGGTGCCGGAGCCGCCGATTGCGCCGACTTTGAGTCCGTCGAGCTGGCTCACGTCCTGGACAGTGGAGTTGTTCTTGGCGACGACAGCGACGGCGCCGTCTGCGAGGTACGGGGTGGAGAACGTGATGGACTGCTTGCGCGGCTCGGTCATGGTGAGGCCGGACATCACCGCATCGAACTTGCCGCTGTTGAGGCCCGGAAGCAGTCCCGACAGCTGGCCCTCAACGAACTCCGCCTCCATGCCCAGCTTCTCCGCGATCAGTGTCCCTACCTCGATATCGAAGCCGGTCAGCTTGCCGCTTTCGGAAAACGTGATGGGACGGAAAGTACCGCTGGTGGCGATGGTGAACTTTTCCTTGGCCGTGGAGTCCGCGGCGGCGCTGGTGCTTGCGGAGCAGCCTGTGGCGGACAGGGCCAGTGCGGCCAACGCTGCGATCAGGGCGGCCTTGCTCTTGGGTGAAAACATGCGGTGCGTCCCACTTTCAGTGATCTCGGTGCCAGTGATGATGGCCTGACGAGTAAGACGCTATGGCTCCCGTGTGTCCGGAAACTGCCTGCTTCGTTTCCGGTGTGTAAATTATGAAGTCTGTAGACAGTATTACGAGCCGGAGTACCGTGACCAGGGTTGAACGGCGCGCAAAGCTCGCGGTCCGGGCTCAGCGGGGCCTGTCAGAGCCCGAGAGTTTCCAGCTCTGCCGCGAAGTCCAGTGCCGCCAGCTCGCCTCCGGGGGAGGCCACGACTTGCACCGACAGCGGCCAGCCTTCCGCGGACAGAGCTACCGGCAGCGACACGGCGGGGCAGCCGGTAAGGGTGACGGCCCGGCAGTGGCCCATGATTTCCCAGCCCTCCACGGTCCGGCCGTCGATCTCCAGCAGCCCGTCCGGGTCGGAGGCCGGCCCGCCGGCGACGGGCAGCAGGACGACGTCGAAGGCCGCGATGTTCCCGACGGCGGCGGCCTGGGCGGCCCTCGCGTCGCGCCAGGCCCGCTGCACCTCCTCCTGCGGCGCCGCAAAGGATGCCCTGATGGTCCGCAGGTTGGCCGCGGTGACTTGGTCTTCACGGCCCGCCACTGCAGCGGCGTGGTCGACCATCGGGTCGACGGCGCGCAGGGTGTTGTAGGTGGGTAGGCAGTCGGCGAACAGGTCCGGGCTGTGGTGCACGGCGTGCCCCGCGGCGGCCAGCAGGCCCGCCAGCCGTTCCATGAGGTCCGTTACCTCCCGGCGCACCGGCCCGAGAGCGGAGCCGTCGGTCCAGGCGATGCGGAGCCCGCCGGTGCCGGGATAAGCGGCGGCTGTGCCGGCGTCGGAGCCTCCGGACATGACCAGGTAAGCCGTCCGGAGGTCCCGCACGGAGCGTGCCATCGGACCGATGGTCTGGAACTCGCCCTGCATTCCGGTTCCGGACGCAGGTATTGACCCGTTCGCGCCAAGGTCTCCGCCCGCGCCCGGCACCTGACCATCGCCGGATACTGTCCCCAGCCCGGGGCGCAGGGCCGTAATGCCGACGCATTGTGCGGGCCAGCGCACCGATCCGCCAAAGTCCGTGCCAACGCCGAGTGCGGAGATGCCGGCGGCCAGGGAGGCCGCTTCACCGCCGCTGGATCCGCCCGGCGTGGCGCCGGAGAAGCGCGGATTGGCCGTCCGGCCGAGGACGGGGCTGTCGCATGTCATGCCAAAGGCAAACTCGGGGCAGTTCGTTTTGCCGAGCAGCACGGCATCAGCGTCGAGCAGCCGCTGCACCGCGGGTGCCGTTGTGGTGGCCATCGTTCCGGCAAACGCCGCACTGGCGGCCGTGACCGGAAGGCCGGCGACGGCAATCACGTCCTTGACGCTGAAGGGGACGCCGGCCAGGGGACCGAGCAATTCACCCGCGCCACGGCGGCGGTCAAGCTCCGCTGCGGCGCGCTCCGCGGCGTCCCAGTCCTCCGTGATGAAGGCGTTGAGCGAGGCTGCGCCGGCGGAGGCGGCCCGGGCCTCGGCCATAACGTCGGCGGCCGTGCGGGTGCCAGCGCGCACGGCGTCGGCGATGGCGGTGGCATCGGCAAGGCCAGCGTTCAGGGCTGCCAGGAGCGGCCGCGTCATGCCCCGGTCACCTCGGCGCTGTTGCCTGCTACGGCGTTCCGGTCCAGGTAGTCCCGCTCGCCGTGTTCGGCGAATTCGCGCCGGATCCTGTCGGCGTCGCCGCTGCGCAAGCACTCCAGCAGCGCAGCGTGCCGGTCGCAACCTTTGCCCAGATCGCCCTTGGTGCGCGCCTCGCTGCGCACGTTGGCCGCCATGCTGAGTTGCATCTGCAGCATCAGGGTCCGGTACGCGTCGGTCAGCCGCCCATGCCCGGCCGCCTCCACAATGCCGGTGTGGAAAAGAACGTTGGCCCGGACCACTCCGGCGCTGTCCCCGCGTTTTGCGGCCGCGCGCATGGCGGCCATGATCGGGTCCAGGGCGTCGAACGCGCCAGGGTCCCGCCGGGCAAGCAGCAGGTCGAGGGCAAACATCTCCAGGGCACGGCGCAGCGAATAGATCTCCTCAACGTCGGCGTCGGTCATGGACACTACCCGGTAGCCGCGGCGCGGGGTCTGCTCCAGGAGGCGCTCGCTTTCGAGGACGCGCAGTGCCTCGCGCAGCGGCGGGCGGGAGATGCCCAGACGCTCGGCGAGGGGAGGTTCGTTCAACTTGTCGCCAGGGCCCAGCTCTCCGCTGACGATCAGCCTCCGGATCTCATTTGCGGCGAGTGAGACGAGGCTTTCCTGCTGGATCATCGTTAAAGACTACTGTCTACACATTGCCCGGAGGGCGGTTCCCGCTGGAATTAACCCAAGGTTTACACGTTTCGTCTTTTTGTAAAACTGTCTACAGTATTCTTAGTTCATTGCCGACCGTCCGGAGGAGACCTGATGAATGCTGTTCGGCGCCTGGGTGCATCGTGCCGCATCCGGCTTTCCTGGCTGGATCCGTTTGTTCTGCTGCTCTTGCTGACGCTGCTGGCCGCGGCGCTGCTGCCCCCGCAGGGTGCCGTGCAGGGGGTCTTGTCCGTGGCCGGGGCGGTGGCCATTGCGGTGCAGTTCTTCATCAGCGGTCTGCGGCTCTCCACAGCGGAGGCTGTGGGCGGGCTGCGGGTCTGGCGGCTCCACCTGCTGATTGCGGCATTCTCCTTTGTTCTTTTCCCGCTGCTCGGGCTGGGTGTCGCTGCCGCGTCCTCCTGGTACCTGACGCCAGAGCTCGTCGCGGGGCTGTTGTTCCTGACCATGCTGCCGACGGCGGTCCAGACGGCCATCACTTTCACCGCAATTGCCCGGGGGAACACCGCCGCAGCGGTCTGCGCCGCCTCGATCTCCAATCTGCTGGGCATTGTGGTGACGCCTCTGCTGGTGGCCCTGTTCCTGGGCTCCTTCAGCGGAATGAACGCTGCCTCGGCCGTCAGGATTGTGCTGCAGATCGTGGTGCCGTTCATGCTGGGGCAGCTCCTGAACCGCAGGCTGGGCCGCTGGGCGCAGCGACGTGCAGCGCCGCTGAAGCTGGTGGACCGGGGAGCCATCCTCCTGGTGGTTTACGCCGCTTTTGGAACGGCGGTGGCCAACGGCATGTGGGACCGGTTGCCGCGGCACCAGCTGGCTGTGGCGGCCGGAATCTGCGCGCTGATGCTGGTCCTGATGCTGGCGCTCACCTTCTTCGCGGCGCGCAGGATGCGTTTCGAGCGGGCGGATGCCACCGCGATTATGTTCGGCGGCTCCGAGAAGAGCCTCGCCGCCGGCCTGCCGATCTCGGCGATCCTCTTCCCGGGGCCGCTGGCCGGCGTCGTGATCCTGCCGGTGATCATGTACCACGCCATGCAGCTGGTGCTTTGCGCCGGAATTGCCCGCCGGATGGCGAAGCGGTCAGAGGCGGCTCCACACGTGGCGGCTGCTGCGCCGGATGGGCGGAAAGTGACGGTCTGACGCTGGGATCCGCCGCTGTGCGCTGGCGCGGCCACGCCGTGATGGTGGGCGCTGATGACGCGGGTTCTTTTTCCCGACGCGGTAAATGCCACACGCGCCGGTATACCCGCCGCGTCAGGATTTTGGCGCCGCGCAGGGCAAAAGCCGCGTCGCGGGGCAGGAAACGCAGCGCGGCCCGGGCCCGCTCCACGAGGAGCAGTTCCGGGCCGCGCTGGTCCGCCGGCGCTGGTTTAGCCGAAGTTCTCGACGTAGCTCGGAACCCCGACGGCGTCGGTCGAGACCGGGGCGCCGGTGTCGTTGACGACGTGGTCCAGGGTGCCGGCGCCGAGGTTGACGGTCAGCAGGCCGTGGAGCTTCACTCCGGGAGTGACCGGGACTTCAAAGCCCCGGGTGGCGTGGATGGTGGGGTCGACGTTGTTGTAGACGTAGCTTCCACCGCCCCAGAGCTCGTGGGTCTTGACCGAATCGGCGATCTTGTAGCCGGCCCAGCCCAGGACCCCGTCATGCTGCCAGGCGGCCTGGTTCGGGGCGTCGTAGGGCAGCTCGTTCTGGAAGAAGATGGTCTTGCCGTTCTCGCCGTTCCAGATGAGGTTGTACTCCTGGTAGTGCTCCACGAACAGGCCGGTGGCCGTGACGTTGTCACCGTTGATGATGACGCCGTTCTCACCGGTGTTGGTGGTCCATCCAACGCCCTTTCCGTGGTCCGCGCGCCAGGCCCAGATGTGGTCCAGGAGCACGTTGTCGCTGTTGACCTCCAGGCTGAGCGAGGCCTTCCCGACGTGCGGTCCGCCGATGCGGAAGAAGACGTCGTGGAGCGTGGTGGGGTTGGCCGGGTCACTGTGATTCAGTGAGTTGGAAGGCCCGCCGGCGTCGGAGTTCCGGGCCTTGCCGATCCGCATCAGGGTCGGGGAGTTCACTTCGCCGGCATCGATGGTGACGGCGGCAATGTCGACGCCGGGAACGTCCGCGACGGTCAGCGGCACGGCACCGTTGACGGCGGTGAGGGTGGCCATGCCGAGCCCAAGGACCACGGTGTTGGCACGCTTGACTTCGATGCTCTGGTCGATGTCATAGATGCCCGGGGTCAGCAGCAGGTTCTTGCCGCGCGCCAGCTGGGAGTTAATGGTCTTGACCGAGTCGGCGGGGCTGGCGACGTAGAAGTCGGACAGCGGGATGCTGTGGCCGGCCGTGGGGCCGTTCTCCCAGGTGGTTCCTGCGGAGTCCGTGCGGACCGCCGGAACGAAAACGCTGTACTGGCCGTCGGCGTCGAGGGTGAGGTACGGCTTCTCACGGCTGATCGGGGTGCTCGGCAGGTTGGTGTACGGCGGGTTGGGGAATGACTGGGCCGGGGCTCCGTCCACACCGGAGAACACCTGGTTCCAGACGCCGTTGGACCAGTCGCCGATGCTGCTGTCGCGCACGAAGTACTGCTGCTGGGAGCCGTTGATGACGTTGCCGGTCTTCGAATCGGAAATGAAGCCGCCGCTGGCGAACTGCGGCCCGGCGGTGCAGTAGTCCATCAGGGAGAGGTTGCCGCCGGTGATGTTGACCCGCCGCATGGGGGAGGCCTGGGATGCGGCCCAGAAGTTGGCCGAACTCCGGCAGCCGTCGAGGCCGGTGACGTTGATGGTGAGGTTGGACAACGAGCGCCAGAAGTTGTTCAGGGCGATGCAGTTGTCCGCGGTCAGGCACCGGTTGTAGACATCGACGTGCCCGTTGATGGTCACATCCGTGGGCGATGCCCCGAGGCCGGCGACTTCCGTCGAGTAGCCGACCTGGACGATCAGCGGCTCCTCGGCACTGCCGTAGGTGCCGGGCTTGAACAGCAGGGAGTACCGGTTGGTACCCATTTCGTCGTCGACCTGGGTGGCCGCAATGGCGTCCACCTCGGCCTGGATCTCGGCCACGGGCATGCTGGGGTCGAAGATGCGGACGTTGGGACCGAACTCCGGCGCAGGCGCTGTCTTGGCTTTCGCGGGCTGCGGCTGGGCCGGGGCCGGCTTTGCCGGTGCGGCGTTCTCGGCCGCGGTTGCGGCACCGGCGCCGGTGGCGAGCACGCCCAGCAGGACGGCGACGCTGCCGGCGAACAGCCGGCCGTGGAGACGCAGCGGCCTCCGGAGGCGGGGCTGCGGCGCCCCTGGTCGGAGGCGGAAGTGGGCTAGCGGCATTGCTGGTCCTGCTCTCTGTTGGGGCGGATTTCCCTTCGGCTGCACACGGGGCTGCCGGGGAACTGGAGCCCTGCTCCCGGCGACCGCGGAGGTGTGGGAGCGCTCCCGCCGGGAAGCGTAACACCGCATCCGGCGCCGGGCAAGGGTTCGAACCGGGCAGCGATGCCGCTGTTGACAACACGGCGTGATGTAGGACACCATGCTTGTGAGAGCGCTCCCATGATCGATCTGGGAGCGCTCTCACATACCGATCCGGGGCGGCCGGCCCCTTGTTCTTCCGGTCCCCACACCCTGACAAAGGAGTCCCCGCGTGAAATTCCCCCGCAAACTTGCCGCCCTGTCGGCGTCGGCCGCCTGCCTCACCCTCGCCCTGAGTGGCTGCGGCGCGGATGCCCCCAAGAACGCCGCGCCCACCGGCGAAACAGGCAAGGAGCCGGTCACCCTCAGCCTCGCGACGTTCAACGAGTTCGGCTACGAGGACCTGCTCAAGGAATACGAGACTCTCAACCCCAACGTGACGATCCAGCACAAGAAGGCCGCCACCACGAACGAAGCGCGCGACAACCTGACCACGCGCCTGGCAGCGGGATCGGGCCTCTCGGACATCGAGGCCATCGAGGTCGACTGGCTGTCCGAACTCAAGGAGTACCCGGACCAGTTCGTGGATCTGAAGGACCCTGCCGTGGAAGGCCGCTGGCTGGACTGGAAGACCGAGGCAGCCACCACCCAGGACGGGCACCTCATCGGATACGGCACGGACTCCGGACCCGAGGCTGTCTGCTACAACGGGGCACTCCTTGAGGCCGCCGGGATGCCGTCGGACCGCGAATCTGTCGCCAAAATGCTGGGCACCACCTGGGACAGCTACTTCGACGCCGGCAAGAAGTTCGTTGCCGCAGGAACTGGCCCGGCATGGTTTGATTCCGCCGGGGCCATCTACCAGGGCATGAGCAACCAGATGTCGAAGGCCTACGAGAACGAGGACGGCACGGTCATCGCCGCCGACAACCCGGAGGTCAAGGAGGTCTACACCAAGGTCCTGAACGCTTCGACGCAAGACAACCTCTCGGCGCACCTGGGCCAGTGGAGCAACGACTGGGTAGCCGGTTTCCAGTCCCAGAAGTTCGCCACGACCCTCTGCCCCGGCTGGATGCTCGGTGTCATTGAAGGCAACGCCGCCGGCGTCGAGGGCTGGGACGTCGCCAACGTCTTCCCCGGTGGCGGCGGCAACTGGGGCGGTTCCTACCTGACCGTCCCCTCGCAGGGCAAGAACCAGGCTGAGGCCAAGAAGCTCGCAGCCTGGCTGACCGCCCCGGAGCAGCAGATCAAGGCGTTCACCGCCAAGGGCACGTTCCCGAGCCAGGTTGAGGCGCTGACCAGTGAGGAACTGCTGGGCCAATCCAACGCGTTCTTCAATGACGCCCCCACCGGCAAGATCTTCGCAGAGCGTGCCAAGGCCGTCGGCGACTCCCCGTTCAAGGGACCGAAATTCTTCGCCATCAACGACGCCATGCAGCAGGCTCTTACCCGTGTTGACGTGGACAAGTCGGACGACGCCGAGTCCTCCTGGGCGAAGTTCCTCACGGCTGTGAAGTCGCTCTAAGCCATGTCAGTAACGGACCGGGTCAGGCCCCAAGGCCAATCACTTGACGAGGAAAAACCCGGCAACAGGGACGTCCGGCGGCTCGCGTTTTCGCAGCAGGTGTCGAAGTGGGACGTCAAGCTGTCGCCCTACCTCTACATCTCGCCGTTCTTCCTGCTGTTTGCACTCACGGGACTGTTTCCGCTGCTCTACACAGGCTGGGTGTCACTGCACAACTGGAACCTGATCGGCGGCCAGGGCAAGTTCATCGGATTCGAGAACTTCGGTTTTGTCCTCGGGCAGCCGTACTTCTGGAACGCGGTGGGCAACACGCTGAGCATCTTCCTGCTCTCCTCCGTGCCGCAGGTGGTGCTGGCGCTGCTGATCGCAGCGGTGCTGGACGCCAACCTGCGGGCCAAGACGTTCTGGCGGATGGGGGTGCTGGTGCCCTTCGTTGTGGCTCCGGTGGCGGTTGGACTGATCTTCAACAACCTGTTTGCCGACCAGTTCGGCCTCGTCAATGAATTCCTTGGCCTTCTGGGCCTCGACCCGGTCCGCTGGCATTCCGACCAGCTTGCCAGCCACTTTGCCATCGCGACGATGGTGAACTTCCGCTGGATCGGCTACAACGCACTGATCTTCCTGGCGGCCATGCAGGCCATCCCGCGCGACGTCTTCGAGGCGGCCACCATCGACGGCGCCGGCCGCGTCCGCCAGTTCCTGTCGGTGACGGTTCCGATGCTCCGGCCCACCGTGATTTTCGTGGCCATCACGTCCACCATCGGCGGGCTGCAGATCTTCGATGAGCCGCGGGTGTTTGACCAGTCTGGCCTCGGCGGTGCCGACCGGCAGTGGCAGACACTGACCATGTACATCTGGGAGCTTGGCTGGGGCCAGCGCAACTTTGGCAGGGCCTCCGCGGTGGCGTGGCTGCTGTTCCTGATGATTGTGCTGATCGCCCTCGTGAATTTCCTTCTCACCCGGCGCATCGCCAACCAGGGAGGCCGCAAATGAGCTCCATCCCCATGATCCGACAGACCGCCGGGAAAGGGGCCGCAAAGGCAGCCGCCAAGCGCCCCAACCCGCGGGCGGGGAGGCCCCGCAACCGCGGCGGCGCCGGGGACATCCGGCGTCCCGGGCCCCTGACCTACGGCGCCCTGGGCGCTGTCCTGCTGGCCTCCCTGTTCCCGCTGTACTGGTCCTTCCTGGTGGGCAGCCACGACAGCACCGCGCTGAGCCGGGGCATCCCGCTCCTTCCGGGCGGGAACTTCCTGGCCAACGCCGCAAAGGTCTTTGACAGCATTCCTTTCTGGAAGGCCATGGGCAACAGCATCCTGGTCTCCACCGTCACATCCGCCTCCGTGGTGATCTTCTCCACCCTCGCCGGCTTCGCGTTCGCCAAACTCCGCTTCCGCGGGAGCAAGGGGCTGCTGGTCTTCGTGATCGCCACCATGGCGGTTCCCACGCAGCTCGGCGTGGTGCCGCTGTTCATCGTGATGGCCAAGCTGGGCTGGACCGGCACCCTCTGGGCCGTCATCATCCCCGGGATTGTCACGGCCTTCGGCGTGTTCTGGATGACGCAGTACCTCCGCGACGCCCTCCCGGATGAACTCATCGAGGCTGTCCGGATGGACGGTGCCTCCATGATCCAGGCCTTCTGGTACGTGGGATTCCCCGCGGCGCGGCCGGCCGCGGCCATGCTGGCGCTCTTCACGTTTGTCGCCACCTGGACCAACTTTTTCTGGCCCTTCATTGTGCTGGACCCTTCAAATCCGACCCTGCCAGTAGCGCTTCAGCTGCTGCAGGCCGCACACTTTGTGGACTACTCGGTGGTGCTGGCCGGTGCCGTACTGGCCACCATCCCGCTGCTGCTGCTCTTCATTGCGGCAGGGCGCCAACTCGTTTCAGGAATTATGCAAGGAGCAGTCAAAGGATGAGCACCACCCCGATTACATTCCCCGAAGGTTTTCTGTGGGGCGCGGCCACCGCTGCCTACCAGATCGAGGGAGCAGCGCACACCGGCGGGCGGAAGGACTCGATCTGGGATACCTTCGCCCGGGTCCCGGGCGCCGTCGCCGATGCCCACAACGGCGACGTGGCCTGCGACCACTACCACCGCTCGGGCCAGGACGTCGAGCTGATGAAGTCGCTGAACCTCAAGGCGTACCGCTTCTCGACGTCGTGGGCTCGCTGCATGCCCGACGGCAGGACGCCCAACCCCGAGGGGATCGCCTTCTACTCCCGCCTGGTGGACGAGCTCCTTGCCGCGGGCATCACCCCCTGGCTGACGCTGTACCACTGGGACCTCCCGCAGGCGCTGGAGGATGAGGGGGGCTGGGCCAACCGCGAGACGGCCACCCTGTTCGCGGCCTATGCGGCCGTCATGCACGAGGCCCTGGGCGACCGGGTCCGCATCTGGACCACCCTCAATGAACCCTGGTGCTCGGCGTTCCTCGGCTACGCCGCGGGCGTCCACGCCCCCGGCCGGCAGGAACCGGCGGCCGCCCTCGCGGCCGCCCACCACCTCCTCCTGGGCCATGGACTGGCTGCCGCGGAACTGCGCCGGCTGGACCCGCAGGCAAGCCTCGGCATCACCCTGAACCTCACCGTTGCCGATCCGGCCGACCCCAACTCGGCGGACGACCAGGACGCGGCCCGGCGGATCGACGGGATGCACAACCGCATCTTCCTCGACCCGCTCTTCCGCGGCGAGTACCCCGCGGACGTGCTGGCGGACATCGCGGGCCTCGGCTTCGAGACCGTGGTCCACGACGGTGACCTGGCCATCATCTCGACGCCCCTGGACCTGCTCGGCGTCAACTACTACCAGGGCGAGGCCCTGACCAAGACGGCGGCCCGGGCGGAAACGGCGGGCCAGCCGGAGACCGTGACCACCACGGCGCAGGCGGCGCCCGACTCGGTCGAGCGGCCGGCGCCCACCCCGTTTGTCTCCGCCGAAGGCGTGCACTCGGTGCCGCGCGGGCTCCCGGTGACCGGCATGGGCTGGGAGGTCCAGCCCGAGGGCCTGTTCCGCCTGCTGACAAGGCTCCAGCGGGAGTACACGGGCCCGGCCGGCATCCCGCTCTACATGACGGAGAACGGCGCCGCCTACCCCGACGTGCCCGACGCCGACGGGTTCGTCAACGACCAGGACCGGCTCGCCTTCTTCGACGTGCACCTGCGCGCGGTGCGGGACGCGATCGACGCCGGAGCGGACGTCCGCGGCTACCTCGCCTGGTCGCTGCTGGACAATTTCGAGTGGGCCTACGGCTACCACCAGCGCTTCGGACTGGTCCGGGTGGACTACGAAACGCTGGAACGCATCCCCAAGGCGAGCGGCCTCTGGTACGCGAAGGTGGCGGCATCGAACGCCCTGCCGTCCAGCCAGGCGGCTGCGCACGTGGCATGAGGCGGTGATGTCGTATTCTCAAAGTGATGAACGAACAGATCCACCGGGGTCTCCGGGCCGCGCCGGCCAGACCCACCCCCACCCTTGAAGACCTCGCTACGGCGGCTGGAGTGTCCCGCTCCACCGCCTCGCGGGCCATCAACGGCGGGTCCCGGGTCAGCCCGGAGGCCCAGGCGGCGGTTGACGCGGCGGTGCTGTCCCTCGGCTACACCCCGAACCGGGCCGCGCGGAGCCTCGTCACCCGGCGGACCTCGTCCATAGCTTTGGTGATCAACGAACCCGACGCCCGGGTCATGATGGACCCGTTCTTCGCCGCCGTCATCACCGGGGTGACGGAGGCATTGCGCGAGACTGACATGCAGCTGGTCCTGCTCATGTCCCGCGCCGGCGGCGATCCCTCCCGGACGGTCCGCTACCTGCGCGGAGGGCATGTGGACGGCGCTATTGTGGTGTCGCACCACAAGGCCGACGGCTGGACCGAAGAGCTCGCCGCCTCGGGCCTGCCCACCGTTTTCATCGGACGGCCCTGGGATACCGGGCTCGGCATCCACTACGTCGATGTGGACAGTTTCGAGGGCGGCCGGTTGGCCGCGCTGCACCTGGCAGCGGCCGGACGGACGCGGTTGGGAACCATCACCGGCCCGCTCGACATGACGGCGGCAGAGGACCGGCTCGACGGCTGGCGGGCGGGCCTCAAGGAAGCGGGCCTGCCGGCAGGGCTGGTTGCCCACGGGGACTTCACCCCCGCCGGGGGCACCGAGGCAGCCGAACGGCTCCTGGCCGAGGACAGCGGGCTCGACGGCATGTTCGCCGCTTCCGACCTCATGGCCCGCGGAGCCATCACTGCCTTGAAGGCCGCAGGCCGGTCGGTGCCCGGGGACGTCGCCGTCGTCGGCTTTGATGACCATTTGACGGTTCCCGGCGAGCTGCCGCTGACCACCATCAACCAGCCAACCGTGGAAATGGCCGAACGGGCTGCCCGACTCCTTCTGGAGGACATCGAAAACCCCGGGGCAGCCCGGGAGCCGGTGATCTACCCCGCGCGGCTGGTTGTCCGGGAGAGCAGCGAGCCGCAGGCAGGGTAGGGAAGCGCGCACCGCGGGAGGGCTGGCCGCCGGCGGTGAACGTGGGCAGGGAGCGCGCGCTTCTTCTGTAGATTGGAATCCATGCCGATGAACGCCGCGCTTGAAGGGATCTCCGACGAGGTCCAGGCCACCCACGCCCACACCGGATCGTGGGTGGCCGCTGTGTTGCGTGCCCGTATTTCAGCCGGCCAGCTCGCCCCGGGAACCAAGCTCTCCGAGCAGAAACTCTCCGAGGTCCTGGGTGTTTCCCGCAACACGCTGCGGGAGGCCTTCACGGTCCTGGCCGGGGAATCCGTGGTGCAGCGGATTCCCAACCGCGGCGTGTTCGTGTCCGCGCCCCAGGCCGAGGACGTCCGAGAGATCTACCGGGTCCGCCGGCTGATCGAGCCGGCGGCCGTGCTGTGGGGCGACTACCGGACCGAGGACCTGGAGGTGCTGGACGGCATCATCGACCGGGCCCGCGCCGCCCTGGCGGCCGGGGCCGTCACGGACATGGCCGACGCCAACCAGGACCTGCACAAAGCGCTGGTGGCACTGTCCGGGAGCGCATCGATGGTCCAACTCATGGACAAGGTCCTCGCGCAGATGCGGCTGGTCTTCCACGCCATGGCAACCACCTCGGACTTCCACAGCCACTACGTGGAACGCAACGCCGCCCTCGTGGCCCAGTTGCGGGCCGGGCGCAGGGACGACGCCGCGGCGGAGTTGCGCCGGTACCTGGATGCCGCCGAGTACGAGCTCCTGGTGCACATCGGCGCCCTCCCGCAGGAGTGACGCGCCGCGGCTAAGGGACCTGGTACGACGAGTCGCGTGCGTCCGTGATGAGCATGTGCCCCGGGGCGTGGCCGATGGCCAGCGCCGGGCGGGACTCCATGACGGCAGCCTGGGGCGTCACGCCGCACGCCCAGAAGACCGGCACATGCCCGTCCGGGATCCGGACCGGGTCGCCGAAGTCCGGGCGGGACAGATCCGCGATGCCCAGTTCCGCCGGGTTGCCCACATGGACCGGGGCGCCGTGCACGGCCGGATAGCGGGACGTGATGCGGACGGCGTCGGCCACCTGGGACGCCGGAATGGGGCGCATGGAGACCACCATGGGGCCCGCCATTTCACCGGCGGGCTCGCAGCGGACCGACGTGCGGTACATGGGCACGTTCACGCCCTGGTCGATGTGCGCCACCCGGATCCCGTTGGCCTGGAGGGCGGACTCGAAGGTGAAGCTGCAGCCCACGATGAACGTCACGAGGTCATCGCGCCAGTGCTCCGTGATGTCCGTAGGCTCATCGACCTTCCGGCCGTCCTGGTACACCACGTACTTGGGCACATCCGTGCGGATGTCCCCGCCGGCCAGCAGCGTCCCTGACGTTTCCCCGGCGTCCAGCACGCCCAGGACCGGGCAGGGCTTGGGGTTGCGCTGCGCGAACAGCAGGACGTCGAAGGCCTGCGCTTTGGGCACGATGATCAGGTTGGCCTGCGCGTAGCCGTTGCTCCAGCCGGAGGTGGGCGTCACCAGGCCGGCGCGGAACAGGGCCCGCGCCTCGGCCGGGAGCAGCGCTGCCGGGTCTGCGGGGGACTGGATGGCGGACTGCGTGTTCAGCATCGGGGCATCCATTGGTTCTAGGCCCACAGTTTGGCCAGGCTGGCCAGCGAGCTGTAGCCGAGGAACAGGGTCAGCAACCAGGCCACGATGCCGATGACGAGCAGCCCCTTGGGGTAGACGTAGCCGTGCAGCAGGTCCCGGCGGCGCGAGGCCACCCACAGGAGCACACCGAAGCCGACGGGGAGGATAAGGCCGTTGAAAGCGCCCGCGAAGATGAGCAGCTGCTGCGGGGCCTGGCCGATCAGCAGGTAGGCCACGCTGCAGAAGGCGATGAAGCCGACCGTGATCAGGTTGCGGGTGCGCTCTTTGGTGCTGGGCTTCGTCACGAAGGAGACCGAGGTGTAGGCGGCGCCGATCACGGAGGTGATGGAGGCGGCCCACAGGATGACACCGAAGACGCGCATGCCGATGTCTCCGGCGGCGGCCTGGAAGGCGGAGGCGGCAAGGTTGTCGCCGGTCAGGGCCACGCCGCCGGCGACGACGCCGAAGATGGCCAGGAACAGCAGGACGCGCATGACGCAGGTGACCAGGATGCCCACGATGGAGCTCTGGGTGATCTGCTTGACGTGCTTGACGCCGGTGACGCCGGTGTCCAGCATGCGGTGGGCGCCTGCGTAGGTGATGTAGCCGCCGATCGTTCCGCCGATCAGGGTGGTGATGACCAGGAAGTCGATCTCCTCCGGCATCACGGTGTTCTTGAGCGCCTCGCCCACCGGCGGGGCGGACACGATGGCCACGTACAGGGTCATCAGGATCATGAGGGCACCGAGGATCACTACGATCCGGTCAAGGGCCACGCCCGCCCGCTTGCTGAGGAAGATCAGGATGGCCAGGACGGCGGAGAGGGCACCGCCGATTTTGGGATCCACGCCCATCATCGCGTTGACGCCGAGGCCGGTTCCGGCGATGTTGCCCACGTTGAAGACCAGGCCGCCCAGGAAAACCAGTGCGGCGAGGAACCACCCCACGCCCGGGAGGACCTTGTTGCCGAGTTCCTGCGCCCGCAGTCCGGAGACGCCGATGATCCGCCAGACGTTCGCCTGCACGGCGATGTCGACCAGGATGGAGACCAGGATCGCGAAGGCGAAGGCGGCACCGAGCTGGACTGTGAAGGCTGTGGTCTGGGTGATGAACCCCGGGCCGATGGCGCTGGTGGCCATAAGGAACATGGCGCCCAGGAGGGCCGAGCGCCGGGCGGCCGGCTTGATGGCGGCCTTGACAGTGGTGTTTTCCATGGGAATCCAAACAGTTGGGTGACGTGGGTCACAACGGTTGTCTTCTGCCACTGTACAGGTTGTTCAACAATCCACGCAAGGAATTGTTGAACAATGACCGGCACTGGCACTCCCGGAGGAGATTCACTCGCCGGGAGGTTCACTCGCCGTGGACGGCGCGCTGCTTTGCTTCCGACCGGTCCAGGTAGGCCAGGAGCAGGTCGCCCGCGCGGTCCAGCTGCCCGGCCTCCAGGGCGCGGGAGATCTCTTCGTTGTCGGCGAGGTAGCCGCGGTAGAAGTGCGCATCCACGGTGGCCTTGTGGAAAAACAGCCGCATCTCGGCCAGGACCTGCGCCATGATCGTGTCGAGGCGCCGGCTCTCCGCCAGGGCCACGATGGCCCGGTGGAAATGCTGGTTGGCGGTGCCGAGTGCTTCCTCGTCGTCCGCTGCCGCCGCGGCCCTGCCCTCCTCCACGGCCGCACGGACAGCGGCGATCCGGGCGGGGCTCCCGCCGCCGCGGATGGCGCTCACTTCCAGGAACCGGCGCACCGTGTAGACGTCATGGATATCGCCCGGGCCCAGGCTGGCGACGAACACCCCGCGGTTGGGATGCCGCACCACCAGCCGCTCGGACGCGAGTTCCGCGAAGGCCTCGCGGACCGTGTTGCGGGAAACGCCGAGCTCCTCGGAGATGGTGGATTCGGTCAGTCGTGCACCCGGCAGCAGCAGCCCTTCGGCCAGTTGCAGCCGCAGTTCCGCCGCGACGCGGTCCGCCACCGAGGGGGTGGCCACCCGCAGCCGGGCCGCAGACCCCAAGGCTCCGCCGGCCAGGCCGCCCGCCCCAGTCCCGCCGGGAGGCGTTCCGTCGGTAGTGCCACGAAATTCCGGGTGGGCGCTGCTCATACCTGAGAATGTACACCCCTGCCCCATCGTCGGATCCAAGGATTGTTGAACAATCCGGGAATTTGGTGCATCCTAGATAAGGAACACCAATGAGACGAGGATCACAAAGTGGCAACCATTGACCTGAACAGCGACGTCGGCGAGTCCTACGGGCGCTGGAGCCTGGGGGACGACACGGCGATGTTCCGCTCGGTTTCGAGCGCAAATGTGGCCTGCGGCTTCCATGCCGGCGACCCCAGCGTGATCCGGAAGACCTGCCGCGAGGCGGTGGCTGCCGGCGTCGTGATCGGCGCCCATGTCGGCTACCGCGACCTCGCCGGCTTCGGCCGCCGCTTCCTGGACATCGATCCGATCGAACTCGCGGACGACGTCGTCTACCAGATCGGCGCGCTGCAGGCGTTGGCGGCTGCGGAAGGCGGCAAGGTCACCTACGTCAAGCCGCACGGCG
Source organism: Pseudarthrobacter sp. 1C304 (assembly GCF_052245515.1). Taxonomy (NCBI): domain Bacteria; kingdom Bacillati; phylum Actinomycetota; class Actinomycetes; order Micrococcales; family Micrococcaceae; genus Pseudarthrobacter; species Pseudarthrobacter sp. 1C304. Next base: position 279,693 of record NZ_JBQQCH010000001.1, read on the forward strand.
GCCTCTACAACGCGATTGTGGCGCACACCGCCCAGGCGAAAGCCGTCGTCGACGCCGTTAAGTCCGTAGATCCGAACCTGCCCATCCTGGGCCTGCCGGGCTCCGAGGTGCTCCGGCTGGCCGAGGCCGCCGGCCTGCGCGCCGTCACCGAGGCGTTCGCGGACCGGGCCTACAACCCGGACGGCACGCTGGTGTCCCGCACGCTGCCCGGCGCAGTACTGCACGACCACGCGGAGGTGACGGAGCACGTCCTCCGGATGGCCACCGACTCGGCCGTCCGCACCATTGACGGCTCCATCCTCAAGATCCGCGCCGAAAGCATCTGCGTGCACGGCGACTCCCCGGGCGCCGTCACCATGGCCGGCGCCGTCCGCGAGGCCCTGACCGCCGCCGGCATCAGCACGGCCGCATTCGCCCGCGCCTGAGCGGCGCGGATCCCACCCGAGGCACCGGCAACCATGAAGGCAACTGATGATTGAGACAGTGGGGGAAACCCTGGCAGAACAGCAGGCGGCAGGTTCCAAAGTGCGCTCCGTGCGGGCGGTGGGAACCCGCGCGGTGCTCGCCGAGCTCGCCGGAACCGGCGACGTACTGGCCCTCCAGGCGCTGCTCCTGGAGCAGCCGCTGCCGGGCCAGCTGGACGTCCTCGCCGCGGCCCAGACGGTGCTGGTCACCGCGGATTCCCCGGTCTCGGCCCGGCGGATCGCCGCCCTGCTGCTCCAGCTCGACCTCACCGCCCCCGTGGACCGGGACGGCGGGCTGGTGGTCATCGACACCGTGTACGACGGCGAGGACCTCGCCGAGGTGGGGGAGCTGACCGGACTCGGAACCGAGGGCGTGATTGCCGCCCACACGGGGCAGGTCTGGACCGTGGCCTTTGCCGGCTTCGCGCCGGGCTTTGGCTACATGGTGGGGGAAAACCAGGCCCTCGAAGTGCCGCGCCGGAGCTCGCCGCGCACCGCCGTGCCCGCCGGCTCGGTGGCGCTGGCCGGCAACTACTCCGCCGTCTACCCGCGCCGCTCGCCCGGCGGCTGGCAGCTGATCGGCCGCACCGGCGCCAAGATGTGGGACTTGGACCGGGAACAGCCCGCCCTGGCCGCACCCGGCCAGCAGGTGCAGTTCCGCGCCGTGCGCGCTACCGTGACCCTGGCAGCGAAACAGCCGGCCCACACCACCGCCCCGGAGGTCACCTCCGGCCTGAAGATCGTCTCACCGGGCCTGCAGAGCCTGATCCAGGACCTTGGCCGCTTCGGCCACTCGGGCCTGGGCGTCTCCGCCGCCGGCGCCCTGGACCGGGCCTCCCTGCGCCGGGCCAACCGCCTGGTGGGGAACGCACCCGGCGCAGCCGGTATTGAGACAGTCGCCGTGGAGACCGTCGCCGGAGGCCTCACCGTCCAGGCCGTCGGGGACCAGGTCCTCGCCGTCACCGGGGCACCCGCGGAGCTGACCATCGAAACGCGCTTCTGTGCCGACCCGTCCGGGGATGATTCCGGTCCGGCGTGGCGGACCGTGCCCATGGCAACCCCCTTTGCCCTGCTCGACGGCGAAACCCTGGCCATCGGCGCACCGCACAGCGGTTTCCGCAGCTACCTCGCCGTCCGCGGCGGCGTGGACACCCCGCCCGTGCTCGGCAGCCGCTCCACGGACACCATGTCCGGGATAGGCCCCGCACCGCTGGCCGCCGGCCAGCACCTCGCCGCCGGCGGGGATGCCGAATCAGGCGTCGTGGGGCACCCCGAACTGCAGCCGGACTTCCCGGGCGCCGGGGTCACCGTGCTCGACGTCGTTCCCGGCCCCCGCGCTGACTGGTTCGACGCTGACGCGCTGACGTCTTTCTGCAGCCAGGACTGGGACGTAAAACCGCAGTCCAACCGGGTGGGCATGCGCCTGCAGGGAACCCCGCTGCAGCGCACCCGGCAGGGTGAACTCGCCTCGGAGGGCACCGTCGCGGGTGCCGTGCAGGTCCCGCCGGAAGGACTGCCCGTGCTGTTCCTGGCCGACCACCCGATCACCGGCGGCTACCCGGTGATCGCCGTGGTGGTCGACTCCCAGCTGGACCGCGCCGCCCAGGTCCCCATCGGCGGCAAAATCCGTTTCCGCTGGGTCCCGGACGAGATAACCGCCGCCACCGCGGCCCCTGAACACACCACCCCCGAACAAGAAGCGAGTAACTGATGCGCAAGGTCCTGATCGCCAACCGCGGAGAAATCGCCGTCCGGATCGCCCGGGCCTGCGACGACGCGCAGCTGGCCTCCGTCGCCGTCTACGCGGACATCGACGCCGACGCCCTGCACGTTTCCGCCGCGGACGAGGCCTACGCCCTGGGCGGCAACTCGCCAGCCGACACCTACCTCAACGTCCCCAAACTGCTCGCCGCGGCGGCCGCATCCGGTGCCGACGCCGTGCACCCCGGTTACGGGTTCCTCTCCGAAAACGCCGGCTTCGCGCAGGCCGTCCTCGATGCCGGACTCACCTGGATCGGTCCCTCGCCGGACGCCATCCGGCTGCTCGGCAACAAGATCACCGCCCGCGAGACCGCCGTCGAGGCCGGCGCCCCGCTGGTCGCCGGCAGCGACGGCCCGGTGGAAACCGCCGCCGAGGCCCGGGAATTCGCCGAACAGCACGGCCTCCCGATCGCCATCAAGGCGGCCTTCGGCGGCGGCGGCCGCGGCATGAAGGTGGTCCGCGCGCTGGACGAGGTGGAGGAGGCCTTTGACTCCGCCGTCCGCGAGGCCGTGGTGGCATTCGGCCGCGGCGAATGCTTCGTGGAGCGCTACCTTGACCGGCCCCGGCATGTCGAGGCGCAGGTCCTCGCGGACACGCACGGCAACGTTGTGGTGGTCGGAACCCGCGACTGTTCGCTCCAGCGCCGGCACCAGAAGCTGGTGGAAGAGGCGCCCGCGCCGTTCCTCACCGCGGACCAGACCCGCCAGATCTACGCGGCCGCCAAGGCCGTCTGCCGCGCTGCCGGCTACTCCGGCGCCGGCACCGTGGAATTCCTGGTCGCCGCGGACGGCACCGTGGCGTTCCTCGAGGTCAATACCCGCCTGCAGGTGGAGCACCCCATCACGGAGGAAACCACCGGGATCGACCTGGTGCAGGAGCAGTTCCGCATCGCCGCGGGCGAGCAGCTGCGCATCACCGAGGACCCGGCGCCGCGCGGGCACTCCTTTGAATTCCGGCTCAACGCCGAGGACGTGGGGCGAGGCTTCCTGCCCTCGCCCGGCACCGTGGCGGAGTTCGCCGGCCCCACCGGCCCCGGCATCCGGCTGGACACCGGGGTCCGCTCCGGCTCCTTCGTCCCGCCGCAGTTCGACTCCTTGCTGGCCAAACTGATCGTCACCGGAGCGGACCGGCAGCAGGCGCTGCGCCGCGCCCGCCGTGCCCTCGCGGAAATCAGCATCACCGGCGTCTCCACCGTGCTGCCGTTCCACCGCGCCGTGCTTGAATCCCCGGATTTCACGTCCGAAACCGGCCTTGGCATCCACACCCGCTGGATCGAAACCGACTTCGCGGACAGTGTTTCCATTTCGGCCGACCCGGGCTACAGCACCACAGCGCCCGACGGCGAACGCCGCACCATCACGGTCGAGGTGGACGGCCGCCGGATGGCCGTCGGGCTGCCCGCGGACCTCCTCGACGGTTGGGCACTGTCTACTCGGACTCTGTCCGGTGGAGCCTTGCCCGCCGGCATGTCCGTGGACGGAACCGTGGACGGAACCGCGGACGGTTCCCCCGACGGCGGCCGCGCTGCGGCCGCGGATCCGGGGGAGCTGCGCGCGGGCATGGCCGGCACCGTGGTCAAATGGCTCGTCGAACCGGGCGCCACGGTCTCGGCGGGGGATCCCGTCGTCGTGCTTGAGGCGATGAAGATGGAGACCCAGGTTTCTGCCCACCGTGACGGGACGGTGACCGGCGTCCGTGCGGAGGCCGGCGGCGTCGTAACGGCCGGCGCGGTGCTGGCACTGATCGGGTAGCCCGCAGCTGCGGCACTAAGGGGTGCCCTGCCAGTACCCCTATCAGCAGGGACTCCCACCCCGGCAGCCGGATGGTGTTTGATAGAAGATGCCCCCCGACGACGTCCGGGCCAGCAGGCCGCACCCAACCCGTGCGGGACGCCGGGGGTGACCCCCAGAACCAACAACAAGCAGGAGACCCATGCTTACCGTTAACGCTTACGCCGCACCTTCCGCGGAGGAGCCCCTCGCGCCGACCACCATCGAGCGCCGGGACGTTGGCCCGCACGATGTCCTGATCGACATCAAGTTCGCCGGTATCTGCCACTCCGACATCCACACTGTCCGCGGCGACTGGGGTCCGCAGCAGTACCCGCTCGCGCCGGGCCACGAGATCGCCGGCATCGTCACGGAGGTCGGTTCGGCCGTCACCAAGCACGCCGTCGGCGACCGCGTCGGCGTAGGCTGCATGGTCAACTCGTGCCGGGAATGCGTCAACTGCCAGAAGGGCGAGGAGCAGTACTGCCTCGCCGGAAACGTTGGCACGTACGGCGCGGTGGACCGCGACGGGACCATCACCCAGGGCGGCTACTCCACCCACGTGGTGGTGACCGAGGACTTCGTAGTGCGGATCCCGGAGGGCATCGAGCTCGACGTCGCCGCGCCGCTGCTCTGCGCCGGCATCACCACCTTCTCACCGCTGCGCCACTGGGGCGCCGGACCCGGCAAGAAGGTTGCCGTCGTCGGGCTTGGCGGACTGGGCCACATGGCCGTCAAGCTCGCGCACGCCATGGGCGCCGAGGTCACGGTGCTCTCGCAGTCGCTGAAGAAGCAGGAAGACGGCCTGCGCCTGGGCGCGGACCACTACTACGCCACCAGCGACGAGACCACCTTCGCGGACCTCGCGGGCTCCTTTGACCTGATCATCAACACGGTCAGCGCCTCGATCGACATCAGCTCCTACCTGCAGCTGCTGACCCTCGACGGCGCCCTGGTGAACGTGGGCGCCCCGGCGGAACCGCTGCCGGTGAACGCGTTCGCCCTGATCGGCGGACGCCGGTCCTTCGCCGGCTCCATGATCGGCGGCATCCGGGAAACGCAGGAGATGCTCGACTTCTGCGCGGAGCACCACCTCGGCGCTGAGATCGAGGTCATTCCGGCCGAGAAGATCAACGAGGCATACGAGCGTGTGCTCGCTTCCGACGTGCGGTACCGCTTCGTGATCGACACGTCCACGCTGTAGTCCAGGTGCGGAAGGCCCTGCCGGTTTTAGACCGGCAGGGCCTTTTTGGTGTCCGGCTGCGGGTCATCGTCCCAGCTCAGGCCTACAATGACGCAATGATGCCTGACCGAGCTGTCGCCGCTGAGGGGAAGAACTCCTTGAGCGTGCGCTCGGGGATCATTGAATCCGTCTGGCGCCCCGGATCCCATGTCGACGTCGACGACGCCAAGGACGCCATGCGCGCCGTCGAGCAGATCAGCGGCGGCATCCCGCTGCCGATGCTTTCAGAAATGACCGACGTCGAGATCACCGCCGCCGCCCGGTACGAGTTCGCCCGGACCACCGGTGTGCTCGCCATCGCCGTCCTCGGATCCAGCGCCGTGGACCGGGTGGTCGCCGCCGCCATGAGCCGGCACACCCACTACCCGCACGCCTTTTTCACCTCCCGGAACGACGCCCTGACCTGGCTGACGGACGTCACGAAGAGCACCAACTAAAGTGGGCGGTACCGGGCCAGTGCGGGCCGCCGGTCCCGCCCGACAGATGGAGAGTGGACACGTATGGCCTCGACGACCGACAGCCAGCCGCCTGCGGTGCATGTTGCTGACAGCCACGATCTCCTCCGGGTGCAGGGCGCCCGGGAGAACAACCTTAAAGACATCAGCATTGAGATCCCCAAACGCCGCCTGACGGTGTTCACGGGTGTGTCCGGTTCCGGCAAGAGCTCGCTGGTGTTCGCCACCATCGCCGCCGAATCGCAGCGGATGATCAACGAGACCTACAGCGCGTTCGTGCAGGGGTTCATGCCCACCCTGGCGCGCCCCGACGTCGACCATCTCGAGGGACTCACGACGGCAATCATCGTCGACCAGGAGCGGATGGGCGCCAACCCGCGCTCCACCGTCGGCACCGCCACGGACGCCAATGCGATGCTCCGGATCCTCTTCAGCCGGCTGGGGACCCCGCACGTCGGGCCCCCGACGGCGTTCTCCTTCAATGTCCCGACGCGCAAGGCCAGCGGGGTGATGAGCACCGAGAAAGCCGGGGGCAGGGTGGAGAAGAGCGTGGTGCAAAACGCCGTGTACCTGGGCGGCATGTGCCCGCGCTGCGAGGGCATGGGCTCGGTGTCCGACTTCGACCTGACGGCGCTCTACGACGAGACCAAGTCACTCGCCCAGGGTGCGCTGACCGTGCCGGGCTACAGCATGGACGGCTGGTACGGGCGCATCTTCAGCGGCGCCGGCTTCGACATGGACAAGCCGATCGCGAAGTTCACCAAGAAGGAAATGCACGACCTGCTCTACAAAGAGCCCACCAAGATCAAGGTCGAGGGCATCAACCTCACCTACGAGGGCTTAATCCCGAAAATCCAGAAGTCGATGCTCTCCAAGGACGTCGACGCGATGCAGCCCCACATCCGGGCGTTCGTGGAGCGGGCCATCACGTTCCAGCCCTGCCCCGAATGCGACGGCACGCGACTTAGCCCGGAGGCCAGGAGCGCGAAGATCCAGGGCAAGAACATCGCGGACCTGTGCGACATGCAGATCAGCGACCTGGCGGCGTGGGTCCGGGGGCTGGACGAACCGTCGGTCGCGCCGCTGCTCAAGGGCCTGCAGCACCTGCTCGATTCCTTCGCCGAAATCGGGCTGGGCTACCTCTCGCTGGCACGGCCGGCAGGCACGCTGTCCGGGGGCGAGGCGCAGCGCACCAAGATGATCCGGCACCTGGGCTCTTCCCTGACCGACATCACGTACGTCTTTGACGAGCCGACCATCGGCCTCCACCCGCATGACATCGAGCGGATGAACCAGCTGCTGCTGCAGCTGCGGGACAAGGGCAACACCGTGCTCGTCGTCGAACATAAGCCGGAGACCATCGCCATCGCCGACCACGTGGTTGACCTGGGCCCCGGTGCCGGCACCGCGGGCGGCGAGGTCTGCTTCGAGGGCAGCGTGGAGGGGCTGCGTGGCAGTGACACCATCACCGGCCGCCACCTCGACGACCGCGCCAAGGTCAAGGACGCTGTGCGGACGCCGAGCGGTGCGATGGAGGTGCGGGGCGCCTCGACACACAACCTCAAGAACGTCGACGTCGACGTTCCGCTCGGCGTCCTGTGTGTGGTCACGGGGGTCGCCGGGTCCGGAAAGAGCTCACTGATCCACGGCTCGGTGGCGGGCCGCGACGGTGTGGTGGTGATCGACCAGGGCGCCATCAAGGGCTCCCGGCGCAGCAACCCGGCCACCTACACCGGCCTGCTGGAGCCGATCCGGAAGGCGTTCGCTAAGGCCAACGGCGTAAAGCCGGCACTCTTCAGCTCCAACTCCGAGGGCGCCTGCCCCACCTGCAACGGCGCGGGCGTCATCTTCACCGAACTGGGCGTCATGGCCACGGTCGAGTCCACCTGCGAGGACTGTGAGGGCCGGAGGTTCCAGGCGTCAGTCCTCGAGTACACGCTGGGCGGCCGCAACATCGCGGACGTCCTGGCCATGTCCATGACCGAGGCCGAGGAGTTCTTCGGTTCCGGCGAGGCGAAAACACCGGCGGCGCACAAGGTCCTCGACCGGCTGGTGGACGTCGGACTGGGCTACCTCACCCTCGGCCAGCCGCTCACCACACTGTCCGGCGGCGAACGCCAGCGCGTCAAACTGGCCACCCAGATGGCGGAGAAGGGTGACGTCTACGTCCTCGACGAGCCCACCACCGGCCTGCACCTGGCCGACGTGCAGAACCTGCTGGGCCTCCTGGACCGGCTGGTGGACTCCGGCAAGTCGGTCATCGTGATCGAGCACCACCAGGCCGTCATGGCGCACGCCGACTGGCTCATCGACCTGGGTCCGGGTGCCGGTCACGACGGCGGCCGGGTGGTCTTCGAGGGCACCCCGGCGGACCTGGTGGCCGCCCGGTCCACCCTCACCGGGGAGCACCTCGCGGCCTACGTCGGCGGGTGAGGCAGGCGGCCGCGACGGGGCTGGCGGGTAGGCGCCGGCCCCGGGGCGGTCAGGGCGCGGGCGTGGCGTCGGGGGAGAGCCGCCCGGCCAGCCCGGTGAGCAGGATGGTGATGCCCTCGTCGAGCTCGGCCATGCCGTCATAAACGGCCAAGGCCGGGGCGAGCGCCCGGAGCCGGGGGAACTCCTTCGCCGGCAGGCGGTGCAGGCCCAGCCGGAGCAGGACTTCGTTTTCCTCCGGGTCCACGATGTACTCCTGCAGTTCGTTGAGGATGTGGCCGTACAGGTAGCCGTAGTAGGCGCGGTAGACGTGGAGGGCGTCGACGGGGCTGAAGCCGGCGTTGATCAGCAGGGTAAGGATTTGTTCCAGCGGCCGCAGCGTGCCAAGGGGCCGCAGGCCCAGCGGGGTGGAGAGCGGGCGGGTCACCAGCAGCGGCACAACGTTGGGGTGCCGGAGGGCGAGGTCCCGCAGGTCATGTGCAATGCGCCGGAGTTCGCTCTGCCAGTCGCCTTCACCCGGGCAGATGGACAGTTCGTCGAGGACAAGTTCCGAGACGCCGTCCAAGAGCGCCGCGCGGTTGTCGGCATAGCGGTAGAGGCTCATGGGGTCCCGGCCGAGCTGCTGGCCGAGCCGGCGCATGGTGAGGGCATCGAGGCCCTCAGCATCGACGAGAGCCAGGGCCGTGGTCAGCACCAGCTCCCGGCTGAGCCGCTCTTTGGGTGCAGGAGTGCTGCGTGGTTCCGGTTTTGCAGAGGGGGGCATGGGGCTTCCGTTCCGATGGGGCCCGGACGAGTCTCTTGAGGGCGCTACGCCTTGCGGGACCTGCTAGGCAGGCTTGCTATTGATATCAGTCTACGCGTAACGTCTACATTGTAGAGATTGACCTCTAGTGATGTTCCGCCTGGCGCCCCGTGCGCGGCGTCCAGGTTTCAGCTGCTGTAGCCCTCGGCGGTAACATGCGCACTTAGCGGAACGAGCCGATCATGGCAGATACCCAATATGACCAGTTCCTCAACGAAGCCACCGCCTACGCCGATACCGGGTCCGTCCTGGGGCGTGATTGCCTTTACGGCGTCTACACGAGCTGGTGCTTCCTTTCCCAGACAGCTCCCCAGCCCGAACGCAGCTTTTGGGCGGCCATGGCAGAGAAAAGAATCCGGCCGGGGCGTTCGAAGCTCCGCATCAAGGGCCCCGCGGCCACGGACTACATTCTTTCCAGCTATCCCGGGCTCGTCTGAGCCTTGCAACGCCCGCTGATCCGGTGACCGGGATGTAGTACCCGCGGTTGCCGGTCACCTCCCTTCGGTGCGGCAATTTCCGGGACCCGGCTCGCTGGCCGCGGTTCTGCGCTGCGCCACACGATCCCCCTTACCGGCTGCAGCCGGCCCATCTAGGAGACAAATGAAGATTCCGCTAGCGCGGGGACCCATCAGTGCAGGCCTGATTGCCCTAGTGGCAGGAGGGCCGCCCGGCGCCGGAACCGGCGCCGGGGCCCTGGCCGTGTCCGGTCTGGACGCGCTCGTCGCGGAGCGGATGTCCGGCGTCGAGAATTTGATTGACGACGACGTCCAGCTCGCCCTGTTCTGCCTCTATGAGCTGCACTACGGCGGGCTGGACGGCGTCGATGACCGCTGGGAATGGCACCCGGGCCTGATCGGGATCCGCCACCGGCTGGAAGAGCCGTTCGAGCAGTGGCTGCGCGCGGAGGCAGGTCCGGTGACGGCGTCCGTCCGGCGCCCTGACCAGGAGCGTCCCGGCAGTGACGGCACTGCGGCCCTCCTTTTCGAGCTGGCAGGCCGGGACGGCGGGCCCAGCGTGTCCCGTCATGTGGCCAGGAAAGCCACGGAAGAGCAGTTGCGCGAGTTCCTGATCCACAAGTCGGTGTACCAGCTCAAGGAAGCGGACCCGCACACCTGGGCGATTCCGCGACTGTCCGGCCGGGCCAAGGCCGCCCTGGTGGAAATCCAGGCGGATGAGTACGGTGGCGGCCGCCCGGACCGGATGCACAGCGCGATGTTCGCCCGGACCATGACGGGAACCGGCCTCGACGGCAGCTACGGCGCGTATATCGACGTCGTTCCGGCCATATCCCTGGCTTCCGTCAACATGATGTCCCTCTTCGGGTTGAACCGGCGGCTCAGGGGAGCAATCGCGGGGCATCTGGCGATGTACGAAATGACGTCCTCACGGCCCAACCAGCTCTACGGCAACGGGTTCCGACGGCTGGGTTTCGGCGCCGCCGTCACCGCGTATTTCGACGAGCATGTCGAGGCCGACGCCGTCCACGAACAGATCGCCGGGAGGGACCTTGCCGGCGGGCTGGTGGAGGCCGAACCGGCTCTGCTGGACGATGTTTTGTTCGGGGCGGCCGCGGTGTCCTGCATCGACGCGCGGTTCGCCGCCCACCTTATGGACGCCTGGGACAGCGGCCGATCCTCCCTGCTGCCGCAGCTTGCCGAGAGGAGTTCTTCATGAACGACATTTCCCCGGAATCCGGCCGCGTCAGCGTGGTCATCTGCCCCGACGGCCCGGTCCTGGTCCGCGGCGACTTCGACGTCGTCACGCCGTCCGGGGAACCGGTGCCGAGGCAGCGGGAAACCGTCGCCCTCTGCCGGTGCGGCGCCTCCGCTATCAAGCCGTACTGCGACGGGACCCACAAGCTGATCAAATTCCGTACTGAAAGACCAGGGCCACGCCCCGCCGGTCCCTCGGACTAGGATCGCCCTATGGGGCCGACGGAGGATTTATTCGAGGGGGAGCCCGGCGGCTTGCCGGCGCCGATGCCGCGCGGCAGTGCCCGGTACAGGGAACCGGCGGACCCGACGGCGGCCGTCAGGCATGTGCGGGGTTATGCCCCGTTTGTGGCCTTCTGCGAGGGCCGCGGGGTCCGGGCCGGAGACCTGGCGTCCGACCCTGAACGCCTCATCCGGTTCCTGCGCACCTCCGCCGCCCGGATCGGGGGCGACAGCACGCTGAGTGCCGCGGCGGCGATTTTCTTCGGGAACACCATCGCACGCCTGATACCGGACGCGCAGTGGAGCGCCTACGAAGGGGCCTCTCCCACGGTGGGCACCCGCGCGAGGGGGATTGAAGTCGACCGCCTGCTGGAGGGCCTGCGCACGGCTGATGACCACGCCGTCGAGGGCTTGGTCTCCATGCTGGCGGACTGGGCCCGGGAAGCGCCGGCGGAAGCGATGGAGGATGCACCGGCAATGCGGTCCCGTCCGGTACCGCCGGCGGCGGACCCATTCCTGTAGGCTCGGCGCCACCAGAGCCTGAGGAGAGACGATGACCGAGCACCCGCTGCAGGACCGGAGCTTCACACTGACCCGAATTGTGGCTGCACCGCGGCCTGCCGTGTTCAAGGCGTGGACAGAGCCCGGGCACCTCGCCTGGTTCCATAACCCCGGCATGCCCGCCCCCACCACGCCCATAGAGGTCGACCTCCGGGTCGGGGGTGCCTGGCGGCAGCAGATGATTGTCAGTGACGGCCTCAGCTACACCACCGGGGGGATCTACCGGGAGATCGTTCCCGACGAACGGCTCGTCTTCCGCTGGGGAGCAGCCGGCGGGTGGCCCGAACTCGACGGCGAGAACGGGCCGGGCGCCCCGGTAGTGACTGTGCAGCTCAACCACCTCGGAACGGCCACCGAGCTGGTCCTCACAGTCGACTTTCCCGAGCACCCTGCGGCCGGCGGGCTTGAGGAGCCGGCGCTGGCGGAATGCCAGGCAGGGTGGGGCGCCACCCTTGACCGGGTTAAGGACAGCACCGCCGTGACGGGCGAGCGGACGGCGGGCCGGTGACGGATCCACGCACGGCAGCAGCCGGGGTCGATGCGTCATTGCTCGCGCACCTGGCAAGCGCGCGGGCGCACGTCCTGAGGGCGGTGGACGGCCTTCCGGACGATGTGATGGGCCGCGCCCTGGTCCCTTCCGGCTGGACGCCGACTCAGCTGCTCAATCACCTGGCCTTCGACGACGAGATGTTTTGGATTTCTGCTGTTCTGGGCGGTGATGACAGGGCAATCTCCGGACTTCACAATGGTTGGGCTTCCACGCCGATGACGGGCGCCGAGGCCATCAACATCTACCGGCGCGAGATCGCCCGCAGCGATGAAATCCTCGCGGGGGTCGATCTGGCGGCCCCTCCCCGGTGGTGGCCGCCAGCCAGTGTGTTCGATGCACCGCCGATGTCCGACGGGCGGGAGGTCCTGTTTCGCGTGCTCGCTGAGACGTCCGTCCATGCGGGCCATCTCGACATCGTCCGGGAGTTCATCGACGGACACCAGGACCTGGTGGTCGGGTAGCCCCACTGTTGCCCGCTGTTGCCCGCCGTTCCGCCGGAGGTCAACTGCTGCTGCCCCCGGCGGTGGGTTGCTGAGCCCTGGCGAGGCCGTCAAGGACCAGGTCCAGCCCAAACTCGAACTCCGCACCATAGTCGTAGTCGGGCTTCATCACGTGTTCCACCGTGAACTCCGCGAGATGGGGGTAGTCACCGGATGCATAGTGGCTCATCATGCGCCCGGCAACCTCGGCCAAGGGCTCTGCGCCGTTGATGGGCAGGGTGGCCTCGGAGAGGGCGAAGCCGTAGACGTAGGCATCGATCACGGCGTAGGCGTGCGCCGTCATCTCCACCGAGAAGCCCGCCGCGCGCAGGGTGCCGAGGACGGCGTCGTGGTGTTTGAGCGTGGCCGGGCCGGGGCTGGTCCGCGTCTCCACGAGGCCGATCGCCCAGGGATGGCGCCGCATTGCTGCGCGGGCGGAGGCTGCCCGCCGCCGCATCTCCGCGTGCCAGTCGCCGCCGATCACCGGCAGATCGATTTCGCTGAAGACGATGTCGACAATGCCGTCGAGCACTTCATCCTTGTTCGCCACGTGGTGGTAAAGCGACATGGGCTTGACCTCAAGCGCGTCGGCAAGTGAGCGCATCGTCAGCGCTCCGATGCCGCCGGCATCGGCAACCGCGACGGCGCCGCGCAGCACCAGTTCCCGGCTGAGCCGGGTGCGGCCGGGGCGGGCTGCTACGGGCATTTCACACTCCACTTTTTTCGGCCATAGACCATTCGTACTTAGTACGTTACATTAACCGTACTAAGTACGAAAACTTCTCCTCGAAAGGCCCTGACATGACAAACCACATCAGTCCGACGGCCGCGGATCACCAAGCTGCCGCTGACGGCACCATGAATGCCGTCGTGCAGAACGCGTACGGTTCAGTTGACGTCCTCCGGCCCGGCCGGACCGCACGGCCGCGCATTGCCGGGAATGAGGTGCTGGTCCGCGTGCACGCAGCGGGCCTGGACCGCGGAACGTGGCACATGATGACGGGCCGTCCCTACCTCATGCGCATCCTCGGATTCGGGTTCCGCCGGCCGAAGGATCCTGTGCCGGGCATCGACGTGGCCGGCACCGTTGCCGCCGTCGGCTCCGGGGTGTCACGGTTCAGTGTGGGGGACAAGGTGTACGGGATGTCCCGGGGGTCGTTCGCCGAGTACGCCGCCGCGCGGGAGGACAAACTGGCGCACAAGCCCTCGATGCTGACGTTTGCGCAGGCCGCGGCGGTTCCGATCTCCGCGGGCACCGCGCTCCAGGCCCTCGACGCCGCGCGGGTGGAGCGCGGGCAGAAGGTCCTGATTCTGGGCGCCTCCGGCGGGGTCGGCACTTACGCGGTGCAGCTGGCCAAGTCCCTGGGTGCCGAGGTTACCGGCGTCTGCAGCGCCGAGAAGGCCGCTCTGGTGCGCTCCCTCGGAGCGGACCACGTCCTGGATTACGCGGCGGATGACTTCGCCGACGGATCGCAGCGCTACGACGTGATCCTCGACATCGGCGGGAACCCGAAGCTGTCCCGGCTGCGCCGCGCCCTTACGCCCGCCGGGACGGCCGTCATTGTCGGCGGCGAGCAGGGCGGAAAAGTGACGGGCGGCTTCGGCCGGAGCTTGCGGGCGCCCCTCGTGTCCCTGTTCGTCCGCCAGCGCTTGGCCATGCTCGCCTCCAAGGAACGCGCCAGCGACCTCGAGCGGCTCACGCCCCGCCTCGAGTCCGGCGCCGTCACCCCGAGCATCGACCGGACGTACCCGCTCGCCGAGGTGCAGGATGCCATGCGCCGCCTCGAATCCGGAGCCGTGCTCGGCAAGATCGCCATCACCGTTATCCGCGACGAAGCAGGTTCGTAGGCCCGAGGGGAGGATCCGTGCTTTGCTGCGCGGTCGATGACCGGCTTACGGGCGCTCTGCAAGATGAGCGGCGATCGAATCGGACCGCAATAGTAGGGTGCGGGGTGAACCACACGGGCAGGCTTGTAGTCGAAGGGGGAACCGTGATCGCAGCGCTCAACCAACTCGTCGATTTCATCGACGGTCACCTCACTGAGGAGATCAACATTGATGACTTGGCGGTCAGTCTCGGCATGACGGAGTACCACCTCCGCCGAATGTTCTCAGCGCTGGCCGGTATGCCGCTCTCCGAGTACGTCCGGAGGCGCCGAATGACGGTGGCTGCAACGGACGTTCTCGGAACGAGCGAGCTGCTGGCAATCGCGGTGCGGTATGGCTACGGCTCGACCGAGGCTTTCAGCCGGGCATTCCGATCAGTGCACGGCGTCGGTCCCGGCGACGTGCGCCGGGACGGCGGACCCCTTCGCACGCAACCACAACTCAGGTTCCGCCTGACCGTAGAAGGGAACACAACGATGGACACTCGCATCGCAGATCGGCCGGCCTTCCGACTCATCGGCCGTTCGGCCCGTGTACCGCTTATTCACCACGGCCCAAACCCGCACATCCAGGCGCGCATCGCCTCACTGCCAGCAGCAGAGCACGCCCGGCTAAAGGAATTGAGCAACACCAACCCCGTGGGCCTGCTCCAGGTGAGCGCCGACGTCGACCCGGACTACCGGGAGGGCAGCGAGCTGACCTACCTCCATGGCGTCGCCGTCACCGAAGCGACACCGTTGCCCGAGGAGCTCGACGTGATCGAGGTCCCGGCAGGCACCTGGGCTGTGTTCCACGCCGAAGGTGAGTACCCGGCGGTTCTTCAGTCCACGTGGGCCGCCACCGCCACCGATTGGTTCCCGTCCAACCCGTGGCGGCTGCGCCCGGGCCCCTCGATTGTGGCAGTCCTGGATCGCGCCGCCGACTTCAGCACAGCGAGCTGCGAATTGTGGCTCCCGGTAGAACGCGCCTGACAAACCAGCCCGCCGGCAGGACAATCGCCGTCGTGTTGGATGCGCCACTGCTTGAATAGAGCTTACGGACTGAACGATCGACTTAGGGGATCTGACGTGACACAAGTGATAAAGGGAGCACACGATTCCTGGGACCGGGGAAGGTGGCGCAACCCGCCCGTGCGTGTCGTCGCTGATGGTCGGACTCTGCAGGTAACCGCAGCCGAGAACAGTGACGCGTGGAGGCACACCTCGTACGGCTTCGTCCATGACAGCGCGCATGCCCTGTTGGCACCGCTGCCCGCTGAGGGGGCAGTTGAGGTTTCATTCCTTCTGAATTACACCGAGCAGTTCGACCAAGCGGGGATCTATCTTCACGTTTCGGAATTTTCCTGGATCAAAGCCGGTGTGGAGGTGTCCGACGGAGTCCCACAGGTTGGGGCCGTCGTAACACATGGGGTCTCCGACTGGTCGGTGGCACCTGTCCCTGAGTGGATCAATCGGGAAATCACAGTGCGGCTGAGCAGGGCCGGTAACGCCGTCACCATCAGGGCCCGCGCCGGGGATGAACCTTTCCGGCTCATCCGCGTTGCTCCTCTGGATGAAACAGTAAGTGCCGAGGTCGGCCCATTTTGTGCCTCACCCACTCGGGCTAACCTCACGACCACCTTCACCCGATGGGTTGAGACCGATGCAGATGCAACCCTGCACCTTTGAGTCGTCGGGTCGGCGGGATGACTGGGCCGTGGGCTGTGATGATTCTTCCTTGGCCGAGATGCACCGAATCTGGTCCTCATCTGGCCAAAGACCGCGGTGTCTCCCAAACTGAGCTATGGACACGACATCACTTCTCGAGATCGAAACCGGTCGTGGGTCGATGACCGCCTATGTGGCGGTGCCGACGACGGAACCACCCTGGCCAGGCGTCGTCGTGATTCACGACTTCACTGGGATGAGCCAGGACCTTCAGGGCCACGCCCGCTGGCTGGCTGGGGAAGGGTTCCTGGTGATCGCACCTGACCTCTACTACTGGGGCAGCAGACTGCGCTGCCTGCGCACGATCATGAGAGACCTTGGCCCGCGCCGGGGTCGGTCCTTCGACGACATCGAGGCAGCGCGGCAATGGCTCCGAGATCACGACGGGTGCACAGATGTCATCGGCGTGGTCGGGTTCTGCATGGGAGGCGGGTACGCCATCGCCTTGGCCGAGGGCCACGGTTTCAGTGCTTCGGCCGTCAACTACGGCGGCTGCCCCTCAGATGCCAGGAACTGGTTGACGCAGGCCTGCCCAGTCGTGGGGAGCTTCGGAGGTGCTGACAGGTCCCCACTGGGCGCGCACGCCGGTCAGCAACTGGACAAGCTGCTCGCCGAGCTCGAGGTGCCCCACGACGTCAAGATCTACCCGGGGGTGGCTCACGGGTTCATGAATGACCACGCTCCCGAGGATCAGACTTTGTTCCTGCGTTTTCTCGCCCGCATCTCCGGCACCAGGTACGACGAGGCCGCCACCGCGGATGCCCGCCGGCGCATCGTTCGGTTCTTCGACACGCACCTGCGCCCAGATACACCCTCCTCATGACCATGAGCAGCGGCTGATCCAGCCGCGACGCCATCCTTGAGCGCGACGGCTGGCCTAGGTGAACCGCCCCCCTCAGGGATCAGGCTTGCGAGACATCTGGATCTATGCCGTGGCTGCCTCCTACGAAGGCGTGTGGGCCGGACTTCGCTCACGGATTACTTTGTAGCTCTGCGTGCTTGTCCCATCGGGCCGAAGGTTGGGCTTCGGCGGCACATGAGGTCATGCAGTGTGTAGCGCGCGTTTGCGTGCGTAGGCGCGTGCGGCGCGGACCCGGTCGCCGCAGCGGGTTGAGCACCATTGCCGTCGAGCGTGGGTGCGGAGGAAGAACCGTTCGCACCCGTCCGCTTCGCAGGACGCGAGCACCGATGCCTGGTCGCCGCTGAGCAGCGAGGCAGCATCGTCGGCGATGACGGCCATGACGTGCTCAACGACTTGTGTCACGGGGTGGTTGGCGCTGCGGGTAAACCCTGACTCCGGGTCGAACTGAAGCAGGAGCGCCCCGGGTGCACAAGTCAACGCACGATTAAGCGCCTGCACTGCCGCCGTCGTGGGGACGTCGCCTGTGGTGTGCGCGGTGAACAGATCGCGCAGGTCTGAGCGCAGGGCTGCGAGCCTGCCCCGGCAGTGCTCGTGCAGCACAGTGTCCGGGGCGATCAGATCGTGTGCTCTTAGCCAGGTCGTGGCGTCGTCAGGACCGTCCAACTCGTCGTAGCGCTTGCCTCCGTGCAGTTCGCTTGCGCTGTTGACCAGCGCGAGGCTGGGATGCTCTTCCGCGCCCGGTGCAGCTGCTGGCAGTGTTTCCGACATATTTCTCATGGTATCAGTTTCATTTAAGCGTGAGGCGCCTGCTACGCTTCAATCACGCCAAAAGCCACGTTTTACCATGAGGAGCTTGTATGCAGTTGGGACGACAATCCGGCACGGCCCCGTTCGCGTTGTCCGTGCTTTCCGCGGGCGGCACCGGAGTGGGGATGACCGCTGAGGAGGGCCTCGCGGGCACGATCTCGCTGGCACGGACGGCGGACAAGCGCGGTTATCACCGGTTCTGGATGTCTGAGCATCATGGGTTCGGCGCGACCTCGGTCTCTTCACCGCCGTTAATGGTCGCCCGCCTCATCGCTGAGACGACGAGCATCCGCCTTGGCGCCGGAGGAGTGATGCTGCCCAACCATTCCCCGTTGCTGATCGCGGAGCAGTTCGGAATGCTGGACACTCTTGCCCGGGGCCGGATCGATCTTGGGCTGGGACGCGCCCCGGGAACTGACGGGGCTACTGCTGCGGCCCTGCGTCGGGGAGCGGACGCCAATGACGGTTTCCCGCAGCAGGTGCTCGAGCTGCTCGGATTCCTGGGTGACGACTTTCCTCCGGGACACCCGTACCGGAACGTCCACGCGGTGCCGGGCCCCTGGCAGGCAAGACAAAACCGGGTGTCTGCGCCTTCGACCGCGCCTGAGGTGTGGGTGCTGGGCTCCTCGCCGTACTCAGCACAGCTGGCCGGGCAGCTCGGCCGGCCGTATGCGTTCGCCTTGCAGTTCGGCGACGCGGACATCGACACGGCCATGCATCTCTACCGTGAGAGCTTCCAGCCCTCCGACGTGCTCACCGAGCCGCACACGCTCGTCAGCGTGCCCGCGGCGATCAGCGACGACCCGGCTGAAGCGAAACGCCAGGCGTCAACGTCGGCCATGGGGATGCTGCGCATGTTCAAAGGCGAGGGCTACCTGCTGCTGCCCCCGGACGAGGTCGAGGCGTACCCGGCCACAATTCACGAGCGGCAGATCCTCGACGCCTACACCAGCCGCACTTTCCATGGCACCGCCGCTACTGTCGCCGGCCGTCTCGAAGCCCTGCACGAGCGCACCGGCGTCGACGAGGTGATGCTCGTCGTGGGCGGCCACTCAACAACCCTCGACCAGCGCGGGATCACCCTGATCGCAGACCACTACGCACTGCCCCCTCTGGAGGCACCGCCCTCGGCCGCGTAGCGGCAGCACCCACACCAACATTCCACACGTTCACAACCCCATCTAAAGGAGAACCCCATGACCGCCCCCCACCGAGCCCTCATCGTCATCGACGCCCAACAGGAATACTTCGACGGACTACTTCCGATCCAGTACCCGGACCGGGACCAATCCATCACCAGCATCCAGCACGCAATCAAGACCGCAGAGCAGACCGGAACGCCGGTCGTGCTCGTCCAGCACGAACTCCCGGCGGAAGCCCCGGTGTTCGGTTCCGGGTCGGCGACCTGGCAAAACCACCCCGAAGTAGCTGCCCACGAGGACGCGGCAGCCAAGCGCATCGGCAAGCAGTTCTCCAGCATCTTCGCGGACACCGACCTCGAAGCCTGGCTGCGTGAACAGGGCATCGACACGATCACCCTCGCTGGCTACATGACCAACAACTGCGTGATCGCCTCCGCCGCGGCCGCCGAGCCCCTTGGATTCACCGTCGAAGTCCTCCGAGACGCGACGGGAGCAATCGACCTCGCCAACGACGCCGGCACCGCGCCCGCACGCCAGGTCCACGAGACCCTCATGGCGCTGCTGCATTCAAACTGGGCCGCCGTCACCGACACCGCGACCTGGACCGAAGCACTGCATACGGGCGCGGCACTGACCAAGAGCGACCTCGTCACCTCCGCCGCGCAGGGCCGCAGCACCCAGTAGAAGTACCGCGATGGTGGCCATCATGCCCTCAGCATGCCCGGACCATCTTGAGCCAGGACCGGCCGCCCACCCCGGTCGATAAGTGTGGCACCGAGCCCGCCGGCGGACCACCGTCGGCGGGCAGCCGGACCAGACGTGTGGGCATGCCCACCTCGTCCTCCAGATCACCCACTAGCTCATCACGCAAGGAACCAACCCCATGAGCAACACCACCAAGGCCTGGCTACTCCTGATTCCCGCCATCCTGGTCGAAGTGACGGCCTCGCTGGCCCTCAAGGGCGCACTCGAGTACCCGGCCCTGTACGTCGTCGTTGTCATCGGCTACCTCAGCGGATTCGTCTTGCTCGCCGCGATACTCCGCACGGGTATGGCCCTCGGGGTGGCCTACGGTATCTGGGGAGCCGCCGGTGTCGCCCTCACTGCCGTTGGCTCCCTCCTGATCTTCGGAGAACCGATCACCGCGCTCATGGGCATCGGAATGATCGTCATCATCGCCGGCGTCCTGTGTGTGGAGCTCGGAGCCCAGGCAGCCCACAAGAAGACAGAGACCGCCTGATGTCCTACCTTCTCCTCACCGGCGCCATCCTATTTGAAGTCTCCGGAACGATCAGCCTCCGTCTGGCCATCGACAACAGACGCTGGTACGCAGCAGTTGCGGTCGGATACGTCGTGTCCTTCAGCATGCTCGGCCTCGCCCTCGCTCATGGGATGCCCATCGGCATCGCCTACGGAATCTGGGCCGCAGCAGGCGTCGCCCTTACCGCCGTCCTTTCCAGATTCCTCTTCAAAGATCCCCTCACGTGGCTGATGAGCCTTGGCATCATCCTCATCATCGGCGGCGTCCTTCTCATCGAACTCGGCGCGACCCACTAGCCGGAACCACAATCACCGCTGCCCGTAGTTTGGCGGCCGCGACGGCTTCTCCGCCCTACCGAAGTCCGTCAAAGGCCCACCGCATCGTGGAGAACTTCGACGTCTTCGACTTCACACTTGGCCCCGAGGACGTCGCTGCCATCGATACACTCGACACCGGTGTGCGGGGCGGTCCTGACCCCGACTCACTGACCCTCGAGAACAACGGGTTCCCGATCCCTGCCTGACCGACGGCCCGGGCGCGCCGGTTCGACCGTCCCGCCCGGGTGCCGCGCCACCCCGAACCTAAGGAAAGGACCGCCACCATGGCCCGTATCTTCATCACCGGTTCAACCGACGGGCTGGGCCTCGCCGGCGCCCGCGCACTCATGGACGCCGGCCACGAAGTCCTGCTGCACGCCCGCACCAAGGAACGCGCCACCGCCCTCAATGGCCTCACCCCGCACCCGGCCGGCGTCGTGATCGGGGACCTCAGCAGCAGCTCTGAAACACGGGACCTGGCCGGGCAGGTCAACGAGCACGGGCGAATGGACGCCATTATCCATAACGCCGGCGTCTACCTTTCACCGCAACGTATTGCCACCTTCGAGGGGCATTCCCGGACCCTGGCCGTCAACGTGCTCGCCCCCTACATCCTCACCGCCCTGATCGAAAGGCCGGACCGGTTGATCTATGTCAGTAGCGGCCTGCACCTCGGCGCCACCGCAGACCTGCAGGACATCGACTGGACCAGGCGGGACTGGGATGCCGTCTCCGCCTACTCCGAGAGCAAGCTCCACGTCTCGGCGCTCTCCGCCGCGGTGTCCCGCCACTGGCCCACGGTGCTCAGCAACTCCGTAGACCCCGGCTGGGTGCCCACCAAGATGGGCGGCCCCGGGGCGCCGGGCGATCTGGCCATGGGTCACGACACCCAAAGCTGGCTCGCCGTCAGCAATGACCCCGCAGCCCTGGTCTCCGGCAACTATTGGCACCACCGCCGGCAACGGACGCCGGCGCCGGAAGTCACCGACCCAGGCTTCCAGGACAGCCTCACCGACAAACTCGCCGAACTGACCGGCATCCCACTCTTCTGAACAACCCACCACGAAGGAACACAGCATGCAGTATCTGGGAGAACGGCAGGACCAACGCCGCACATGCAGAGTCCGGGCACACCCCGCGGATGTGCCCGGACTCGCTTGTGAAATGCCCTTCCTAGTGCCTCAGGTCCTTGCCCTTGGTCTCCGGGATGGTGAAGACGAACAGCGCGCTGACCACCAGCAGGCCCACGGCGTAGACGTTGAAGACGTTGGCCAGGCCGATGGTCCCGAGCCAGGTCTGCAGGTACGGGGCGGTGCCGCCGAACACGGCCACGCAGATGGAGTACGGGACGCCCACGCCGATGGTCCGGATGCTGGTGGGGAAGAGTTCCGCGTAAACAGCGGGGACGATCGCTGCGCTGGCGGCGATGAAGATCAGCATGACGGACATGCCCACGGCCAGCTGCCAGGCCGAATCCTTCAGCAGCCAGGTCATGGGGAAGTGCATCAGGGCGCTTCCGGTCGCACCGGCCCAGAGCACCTTCTTGCGGCCGATCCGGTCGGACAGCTTGCCCCAGACGGGCAGGGCGGCGATGAACACGATGTTGGCGATCACGCTGGCCCAGAGTGCTTGGCCGCGGTCGATCTTCAGCGTGGTGGCCGCGTAGCTCGGGGCCACCACACCCCAGATGTAGTAGATCACCGTGAGGCCCACCGTCAGCCCGATCACCTGGAGGGCCTGCTTGCGGTGCTTCACGATCTGCGGCCAGATCGGGGCGCGCTTCTCGGACGCCGTCTCTCCTTCGAAGGCCTCGGTCTCGTGCAGCTTGGAGCGCATGATCAGCGCGTACAGGCCCATGGCGGCGCCCACCAGGAAGGGAATCCGCCAGCCCCAGTCGTTCATCGCCTCGGCGCTCAGGGTCATGTTGAGGACCGCGCCCAGCAGCGTGCCGGCCAGGATGCCCACTGTGCCTGAGGTGTAGATCAGCGTGGCCCAGAGGCCGCGCTTTTCCTTCGGTGCCACCTCGGAGAGGTAGGTCTGCGACGACGGCAGCTCACCGCCGTGGGCCAGGCCCTGGATCAGCCGGGCAACCAGCAACAGCAGCGACGCCCAGGCGCCGATGGTGGCGAAGGACGGGGCGACGCCGATCAGGAGGCTGCCCAGCGACGCGAGGCCCACGGCGAGGGTCATCGACGTCTTGCGGCCGACACGGTCGCCGATCCAGCCGAACAGGAACCCGCCGAGCGGCCGGGCCACGAACCCGACGGCGAAGATCGCCAGCGTTGCCAGCACCGCCGAGGCGGGATCCGCTTTGCTGAACAGCTGGCTGGCGATGAACGGCGTGAACGTGGCGTAGATGGCCCAGTCGTACCATTCGACGGCGTTGCCGATGCCCGTGCCGAGGATGGTTTTGCGCGTGGCGGCCCGGCGGGCGAGCTGCGGGTCAGTCAGGGTGGTCATGGTGTCTCCGAAGGAAGTGGGCTAGGAAGCGGGGGAAGCCGGCGCGGCAGCGGCCAGGGCTGCGATCCGGGCAATGGCGAGCTCCGCGTACAGCGCCGCGCCGTCGGCGAGGACGCCGTCGTCGAACGTGGCGTAGGGGGAGTGGTTGAACGGGGCGGCGGTGTGGTCCGCTCCGGGCGCGACGGCGCTGAGCCCAATAAAGGTGCCGGGCACCTCGTCCATCACGCGGGAGAAGTCCTCGGATCCGCTGAGCGGCGTGGCCCAGCGGGTCACCCTGGAGTCGCCGAACAGCTTCCGGATGGTGTGTTCCGCGGTGGCGGTCTCGTTTTCGTCGGTGATGCTCAGCGGGTATTCGGGGCGGTATTCGACGTCGACCTCCAGCCCGTGGGCGTGGGCGATGCCCTGCAGGAGGGTGGGGACGGCGGTCATCATC
Source organism: Pseudarthrobacter sp. 1C304 (assembly GCF_052245515.1). Taxonomy (NCBI): domain Bacteria; kingdom Bacillati; phylum Actinomycetota; class Actinomycetes; order Micrococcales; family Micrococcaceae; genus Pseudarthrobacter; species Pseudarthrobacter sp. 1C304. The sequence goes on from NZ_JBQQCH010000001.1 coordinate 303,017, forward strand.
CGTTCGCGGGAAGCGTGCGAGAACGTCCGGACGGTGGCCTCGATCCGGGCGGTCTCGGGGATGACGTTGCGGGTGGTGCCCGCCTGCAGGACGCCGACGGTCAGCACCACGGGATCGAACATGTTGAACTGCCGCGTGATCATGACCTGCAGTGCGGTCACCATCTCGGCGGCCGCCGTCACAGGGTCCTTGGCCGCGTGCGGGGCGGAGCCGTGGCCGCCAGCGCCCAAGATGGTGACGAACAGCCCGTCCGAGGCGCTGAGCATCACGCCCGGCTTGGTGGCGAACTGGCCGTGCGGCTCCAGCGAGGAGAACACGTGCATGCCGTAGGCGGCGTCCGCGCGGCGGCCCGCGGCGTCCAGCACGCCTTCGCGGATCATGTGGCCCGCGCCGTCGTAGCCCTCCTCGCCCGGCTGGAACATCAGGACGACGTCGCCGGCCAGCTGCACGCGGCGTTCAGCCAGCAGGGTGGCCGCCCCGGCCAGCATTGACGTGTGGAGGTCGTGGCCGCAGGCGTGCATGGCGCCATCGAGGCGGGAGGAGTAGCCGACGCCGGTGCGCTCCTGGACGGGAAGGCCGTCCATGTCCGCGCGCAGCAGCACAACAGGCCTGCTGGCCGAGGCGTGCGGTGCACCGCCGCGCAGGACCGCGGTGACCGACGTCGTAGTCTCGCCGAGGGTGATTTCGTACGGCAGTCCGTCCAAGGCCTTGAGCACTTTCTCCTGCGTGCGCGGGAGCTGGAGGCCCACTTCGGGTTCCTGGTGCAGCTGGTGGCGCAGCCGGGTGATGTCGCTGTGCAGTTCCCTGGCATCGGCGGTGACCGACATGTGTTCCCTCTTCCCGAACGGTTGGTAGGTTTCTACGAACCATTGTGAAGTGACTGGAGTCACATGCGCCCAAATGGCTGGAAAAATGCAAACATGGCGGTGTTGGGGCAGAAATAATTCACGGAGGAGGCGCCGGGTGGAGCTCAGCGAGGAGGACCTCCAGCTGATCAACGCGCTGCAGATCGCGCCGCGGATCAGCTGGTCGGACGCCGGCCGGATCCTGGGAGTGCACCCGACCACCCTGGCCGCCCGCTGGGAGCGGCTGAAGGACTCCGGCGGAGCCTGGAGCACGGCCCACCTCATGGGGGACCCGAAACAGATGTGCCTGGCGCTGGTGGACGTGGACTGCGAAATGGCCGCGCGGACGCAGGTCACCGCAGCGCTGGCGGCCATCCCCGAGGTGGTCACGGTGGAGGAGGCCGCCAGCAACCGCGACCTCATGCTGACGGTCATCACACCCACGCTGGACCGGTTCAGCGACACCCTGCTGGGGCAGCTCAAGGAGATCCCCGGCCTCGTCAAATACCAGACCGCGCTGTGCACCCGGCTGCATTCCGGCGGCTACGCCTGGCGGCTGAACGTCCTGGACAAAGCCCAGATGGCAGCGCTCCAGGCGCTGGCCGGACCGGAGGCGGCGGGGGCGGCGCCGGTCAACCAGGGTGCGCCGCTGCCGCAGAGCCACCTGGACCTCATCCCGTTCCTGGCCCGGGACGGCCGCGCGGCCGCGGCTGACATCGCCCGGGCCCTGGGCCGCACCCCGGCCACCGTCCAGCGCCAGCTGAACCGGCTGCTGGCCAGCCAGGTGCTGTCCTTCCGGTGCGAAATCGCGCAGAAGTACTCCGGATACCCGGTGACCTGCCGGTGGTTCGCCAACGTCCCGCCGGGCCAGCACGAGGCGGCCGCGGCCGAGCTGCGGAGCTTCCGCAACATCCGGCTCACGGCCTCCACCACCGGGCGCACCAATTTCGTGATCATCATGTGGCTGCATTCCCTGGCGGACGTGATGAACGCCGAACAGGCACTGCAGCAGCGGATCCCCGGAATTGAGCTCGTGGAAAGCGTTGTGGTCCTCAACTCCGCCAAGCGGGTGGGCTGGATGCTGAATCCGGATTCGACCGCCACCGGCGCCGTGGTGGTTCCCGCAGCCGACCTGGCGCCCACGGTGTGAGCCCGGGAGTGGACGGCTCCGCGCCGTCGTCCGGTTCTACCGCTTCCAGCGCTGCGGCCACCTCACGTTCAGCAGCAGCAGGCCCAGCAGCAGCGAGTCGATGGTCATGATGGCCCCCAGCAGGTAGGCCCAGCCGATCATCACAGGTTGCTCACCGCCAGCCGTGGGGACAAAGTGCGGGGGGACCTCAGAATGCCCATGACAATCTCCTGACCTGGCCCCCCAGACACTCGATAGTCGTCCCAGTGTGCCACGGAGGCGCCCCCGCAGGGAACGCCTCCGCAGCCGCTATTTCAGGACCACCGTCCTGTTGCCCTGCAGGATCACACGGCCCTCACAGTGCCAGCGGACGGCGTTGGAGAGTGCTTTGCATTCGGTGTCCCGGCCGGCGGCCACCAGGTCTTCCGGGCCGTAGGTGTGGTCCACTTCCACCACCTGCTGGGAAATGATGGGTCCCTCGTCCAGTTCCGCGTTGACGTAGTGGGCGGTGGCCCCGACGGTCTTCACACCGCGCGCGTAGGCCTGGTGGTAAGGCTTGGCGCCCTTGAAGCTGGGCAGGAAGGAGTGGTGGATGTTGATGGCCTTGCCGTCCAGCTTGCGGGTGAGCCCGTCGCTGAGGACCTGCATGTAGCGGGCCAGGACCACCAGTTCGACGTCGAACTCATCGATGAGCTCCAGCAGCCGGCCCTCGGCCTGGGGTTTGGTGTCAGCGGTGACGGGCACGTGGAAAAAGGGGATGCCGTGCCATTCCACCAGCGCCTGGTGGTCCGTGTGGTTGGAGACCACGGCCACCACATCGACGGGAAGTTCGCCGATCCTGGCCCGGAACAGCAGGTCGTTGAGGCAGTGCCCGAACTTGGACACCATGATCAGCACGCGGCGCTTGGAACCGTGCGGCTCCAGCCGCCAGCTCATCCCGAAGCGCGCAGCCACCGGGGCGAAAGCGGTCCGCAGGGTGTCTGCGGTGGACGCATCGCCGTCGGACGCAAAATGCACCCGCATGAAGAAGTGCCCCTCGGAGCGTTCGCCGAACTGCTGGTTGTCGATGATGTCGCAGCCGTGTTCGAGCAGGAAGCCGGAGACGGCGTGGACGATGCCGGGGGACTCCCGGCAGTCGAGCGTCAGGACATGTTCCACGGTGGTGGCCGGCCGGTGCGGGCGCGATTCAGCTTCGATGGCAGTCACGGCTCAGCACTCGATCACATTGACGGCGAGGCCTCCGCGGGAGGTCTCCTTGTATTTGGTTTTCATGTCCGCTCCTGTCTCACGCATGGTCTTGATGGCTTTATCCAGCGACACCTTGTGGCTGCCGTCGCCGTGCAGCGCCAGCCGCGCGGCGTTGATGGCCTTCACGCTGGCGATCGCGTTCCGTTCGATGCAGGGGATCTGCACCAGGCCGCCGACGGGGTCGCAGGTCAGCCCGAGGTTGTGCTCGATCCCCACCTCGGCGGCGTTCTCCACCTGTTCGGGGGTGCCGCCGAGGACCTCGCACAGCCCGGCGGCGGCCATGGAGCAGGCGGAACCCACCTCGCCCTGGCAGCCCACTTCCGCGCCGGAGATGGAGGCGTTGATCTTGAACAGGATCCCGACGGCGGCCGCCGCCAGCAGGAAGCGGACCACGCCGTCGTCGTCGGCGCCGGGGACAAACTTGACGTAGTAGTGCAGCACTGCGGGGACGATGCCGGCCGCGCCGTTGGTCGGGGCGGTGACGATGCGCCCGCCGGCGGCGTTTTCCTCGTTGACCGCGAGGGCAAAGAGGTTCACCCACTCCATAGCCCGGAGCGGATCGGTGACCCCCGTGTCCGCCGTCAGTGTCTGGAACAACGACGGCGCGCGGCGGCGGACGTTGAGCCCGCCCGGCAGGATTCCGTCCGCGGCGCAGCCGTTGTCCACGCATTCGCGCATCACCGCCCACAGCTTCAGAAGTTCTTCTCGGAGTTCCGCTTCTGTCCGCCAGGTCAGTTCATTGGCGAGCATGACGTCGGAGATGGACATGCCCTCGCGCTTGCAGATCGCCAGGAGTTCGTCCGCGGTGGTGAACGGGTAGGGGAGGACGGTGGAGTCGGCCACCACCCGGTCACCGGCGTCGGCGTCCCCGTCCACCACGAAGCCGCCCCCAATGGAATAAAAGCTCCGTTCGCTGAGGACTGCCCCGGTGTGGTCCAGGGCGCGGAAGGTCATGCCGTTCGGGTGTGCGGGCAGGGACTTGCGGCGGTGCAGCAGCACGTCCTCGTCCCAGTTGAAGTCCACACGGTGGTCGCCGCCGATCCACAGCTCGGCGTCGAGGGCCGCGGCGGCCACCTGGTCATCGGCTGTGAAGGTGTCCACGGTTTCCGGGTCCAGACCCTTGAGGCCCAGGACCACGGCCTTGTCCGAGCCGTGGCCGCGACCCGTGGCACCGAGTGAGCCGAACAGCTCGGCCTGCACGCGCCTGGTAGAGCTCAGGTGTCCGTCGCCCTTGAGTCCGTCCGCGAACAGCTTTGCTGCCCGCATCGGGCCGACCGTGTGTGACGACGACGGCCCGATGCCAACGGAGAACAGGTCCAGGACGCTGAGGGCCATGTCAGGGGACCTCGGGGGAGGCGTACTCCCGCATCGCGTCCAGGAGCCAGCGGCCCAGGAAGTCGGCGAAGGAGGCGCGGGGGAAGAGCCGGAAGGACTCCTCGCCGGTCTTCCAGAGCACCACCGGGATGTTGCCGATTTCCGTGGACAGTGCCGTGCCGGCCTTCAACGTCCGCGGGTGCAGGTCCAGGGCGCAGCCCTTTTCCAGGACGGCGCGGGCGCGGGGGCCGGACAGCTCGAACGTGGTGCGGTTGGCGGACAGGTCCACCACCTGGCCCGGGGCGTCACCCAGCGCTTCCGTGAGGGAACCGATCAGGTTGCCGCCCAGGGAATCGTGGGCCTCCTCCGGTGCCACCACCAGGAATTCCGAGGGTCCCAGCCAAAGGACGCTGACGCCGTCGGTTCCGGTCACTTCACCGCAGCGTGCCGGCAGGCCGCCGGTAGCGCCGGCGATCCGCGAAGCGCCCTCCGAGCGGGGATCCACGCGGACCCCGGCCATGGTCTGGAAGGGGCCTTCCGCCAGGACAACCTTGCCCTGGACGGAGCCGGCCTCGAGTGCCGACGCCAAATGTGAGGCGGGGCTGCGGCGGATGTCCCGGAGTCCATTGATGCCTTCGAGTGCTGCTGAATTAGCCATCTTTGCGGGTCCCTTCGGGGTCAAACAGTACGGTTTCTGCGACAACAACATCGACCAGCTGGTCGCCGGCCACGGCCACCAGGTTCTCGCCGATGCGGTTGCGGCCATTTTTGATCAGTGCCAGGCCAAACGAGCGGCCCAGGGCGGCGCTGTGGTAGCTCGAGGTGACGAAGCCCTGCATGGGGACGGGGCCGTAAGCGGGGCTGGTGCTGATGCCCTGCTCCACAAGCTGGGTTCCTTCCGGTAGCCGGATGGAGCCGTCCACCGGCAGGACGCTGACCAGGTGCTTACGGTCCTCGCGCTGCCCGTCGGCCCGGGCGTAGGAGCGCTTGCCGATGAATTCCTTCGCCTTGGAGACGATCCATTCCATCCCCGCGTCCTGCGGGGTGACGGTGCCGTCGGTGTCCTGCCCGACGATCGGGTAGCCCTTCTCGGCGCGGAGCACGTGCATGGTTTCGGTGCCGTAGGGGGTGATGTTGAATTCTGCCCCGGCTGCGGCCACGGCTTCCCAGGTGTTCAGCCCGTACCAGGACGGCACGTTGATCTCGTACGCCAGCTCGCCGGAGAACGAGATCCGGCAGATCCGGGCCCGCACGCCGGAGGCGAGGGTGGTCTCGCGGAAGGTCATGAAGGGGAAGGCTTCTGCTTCCAGCCCGCCGTCCGCTGCCAGTTCCGGTGCCACCTTGGCAAGCACCGCGCGGGATTTAGGCCCGACGACGGCAATCGTGCTCCACTGTTCGGTCACCGAGGTGCAGTGCACGTCGAGTTCCGGCCATTCGGTCTGGAGCCATTCCTCCAGCCAGTCCAGGACCTTCGCGGCGCCGCCGGTGGTGGTGGTCATGAAGTAGCGGTCGTCATCGAGGCGCAGGGTCACGCCGTCGTCGAAGATCATGCCGTCCGCCATGCACATCACGCCGTAGCGGGCGGAACCCGGGGCGAGCTTCTTGAACGCGTTGGTGTAGATCCGGTTGAGGAACTCACCGGCGTCCTTGCCGCGGATTTCGATCTTGCCGAGGGTGGTGGCATCCATGAAGCCCACGGACGCGCGGACGGCGGCGCATTCGCGCAGCACGGCAGCGTCCATGTCCTCGCCCGCCTGGGGGTAGTACCAGGGGCGCTTCCACTGTCCGACGTCTTCGAACAATGCGCCCTTGGCCTCGTGCCACGGGTGGATGGAGGTCTTGCGGGCGGGGTCGAACAGTTCGCCGCGCTGGCGTCCGGCCAGTGCTGCGAACGCCACCGGCGTGAACGGCGCCCGGTAGGTGGTGGTGCCGATGTCGCCGATGCCCCTGGACGCTTCGCCGGCCGTGCGGAGTGCGGCGGCGATGACGCCGATCGCGTTGACGCCGGAGGTCTTGCCCTGGTCATTGGCGGTGCTGATGGAGGTGTACCGCTTGATGTGCTCCACCGAGCGCATGCCTGCTCCGGTGGACCGCAGCACGTCAGCCACTGACTGGTCGCGCTGGAAGTCCACGAAGTGGTGGTGCCAGTCGTCCGGCGTGCCTTCCTGGCCCGGGACCAGCCAGAGCTGGCGGGTGGGGGCGGAAGCCTTCGGCTCGCCGAGCGGGGACGGCTTGGTTTCCGAGGCGAAGCCTGCCGCGATGGCAGCGGCTGCTCCGGCGGAGATGCCCTCGGCCAGCACGTCTTCGAGTTCGAAGCTGCCGCGGCCGGAACCGATGGTCTGCTGGTTCGGGACCACGGTGCTCGGCACAAAAGCGGCGAGCTCGTCGTCCCAACGCAGCTTGCCCTGGCGCTGGGAGTGCAGGTGCACCAGCGGGCTCCAGCCGCCGGAAACTGCCAGCAGGTCGCAGGCGATTTCCTCGACGCCGGAGGTGAGTTCGCCGTCGTCGTTGATGCTGCGTACGGTGACGCTCTCAACCCGGCCGTTGGCGCTGCCGGAAGCGGTGTTTGCCACGGCGCTGCCGATCAGCACGCGGGTGCCGGCTTCGACGGCGGCGGCAGCCACCTTCGAGATCTGGGGGCGGGCATCCACAACGGCCGCAAGCTTGACGCCGGCAGCCCGCAAGTCCGCGGCAAGGGCATAGGCGCTGTCGTTGGTGGTGCTGATGACCACGCGCTGCCCGGCGGCCACGGCGTAGCGGTTGAGGTAGCTGCGGACGGCGGAGGCCAGGATGATGCCGGGGCGGTCGTTGTTCTCGAACACCAGCGGGCGTTCGTGCGCACCGGGGGCCAGGATCACCTGATTAGCACGGACGTGCCAAATCCGCTGGCGCGAAATGCCGGGGGCGGCGGGGCTGGACAGGTGGTCGGTCCGGTTCTGGACTGCGATGACGTAGTTGGCGTCGTAGGCACCGAAAGCCGTGGTGCGGTTCAGGACCGTGGACTCGGCGCCGGAAACCAACTCGGCTTCCACATCCGCAACCCATTCCAGGGCCGGCTTGCCTTCGATGGTCTCGGCCAGTTCCGGGGCGGTGGAGCCGGACAGGAGTGAACCGCCCAGTTCGGGCTGGTCGTCCATGAGGATGACGCGGGCGCCGGTGCGGACAGCCTCACGGGCCGCGGCCAGGCCGGCGGGGCCGCCGCCGATGACCAGGACGTCGGTGTGGACGTACTTCTTGTCGTATTCCGCCCGGTCTTCTTCCGGGTCCAGCTTGCCAAGGCCGTTGAGCAGTTCCGCCTTCAGGCCGTCCACCAGGGTGATGGTGGTGGCGGGGAGCATGGACTCGGCAACGTCGCCGGGGAAGCGCGGCGCGATTTTGACCATTGCATTGGATTCCTCCACGCCGGCGGACATGATGCCCCGGGCACGGTCTTCATAGAGCGAGTTGCCGGCAGTGATGCGGCCGTTGGCGATCAGGGCCGAGGCGAGGGTGTCGCCGGGGTGGCCTGTGAATTCCTCGCCATCCACGGTGAAACGCCAGGAGATGGTCCGGTCGATGCGTCCGCCGGCGGCGAGGCGGGCGTTCTGGGAAGTCACTTGGTTGCTCCCTTCGGGGCGGTGGTGCTGGGGGCTGGATCGGCCGGGGCGATGCTGGTGCCCGAGATGCTGGGCGCTGCCGTACCGGTGGTGGTGCTGTCAGCGGCAAGGCTCGCAGTGCCGGTTTCAGCGGTTGGCGTTCCGGCGGCGTCCGGGCGGGGCGTGCCCATCGGGTACACAGCCTTGATGTCGTACGTGACGGTGTCACGGAGCATGTTGAACCACTGGCGGCAGCCGGTGCTGTGAAGCCAGCGCTCGGCGAAGATGCCCTTGGTGTTTTCCCGGTAGAACAGGAAGTGGGCCCATTCCTTGTCGTTCAGCTCGTTCGGGTTTTCCGGGTAGGGCACGTGGGCCTGGCCGCCGTAGTGGAACTCGGTCTCGTCGCGCGAGCCGCAGTTGGGGCAGGAGATAAGCAGCATGTGCGTCTTCTTTCTGGGGGACGGCGGCTAGTGGGCGACGGCGGCTGCGCCGTGTTCGTCGATGAGGGCTCCGGTTTCGAAGCGTTCCAGCGCAAAGGGCTGGTTCAGCCTGTGCGGCGTGCCGGTGGCGATGTTGTGGGCGAAGGTCATGCCGGCAGCCGGGGTGGCCTTGAAGCCGCCGGTGCCCCAGCCGCAGTTCACGAACATGTTCTCCACCGGGGTGTTGCCGACGATGGGGGAGGCGTCCAGGGTGGTGTCCACGATGCCGCCCCAGGTCCGGAGCACGTGGGCCCGGGCAAAGATGGGGAAAAGCTCGACGGCGGCAGCCATCTGGTGCTCGATCACGTGGAAGGAACCGCGCTGGCCGTAGCCGTTGTAGGAGTCCACGCCGGCGCCCATGACCAGTTCGCCCTTGTGGGCCTGGGAGACGTAGACGTGCACGTGGTTGGACATGACCACCGTGGGGTGGACCGGCTCGTGCAGTTCGGAGACCAGCGCCTGAAGCGGGTGGGACTGGATGGGAAGCTCGAAGCCCGCCATTTCGGCCAGCACGGAGCTGTGCCCGGCTGCGGCGAGGCCCACTTTTTCGGTGTTGATGGTGCCGCGGTTGGTCTTGACGCCGGTGACCCGGTTGCCGTCCTTGACGAAACCGGTGACTTCGCAGTTCTGGATGATGTCCACGCCCATTTCATCGCATTTGCGGGCGAAGGCCCACGCCACGTGGTCGTGTTTGGCGATGCCGGCGCGCGGCTGGTACGTGGCGCCCATGACGGGGTAGCGGATGTTGTCGCTGATGTTCAGGATCGGGCAAAGTTCCTTGACCTGCTTCGGGTCCAGCCATTCAGCGTCCACACCGTTGAGCTGGTTCGCCCCCACCCGCCGCATGCTTTCGCGGACGTCGCCCAGGGTGTGGGCGAGGTTCATGACGCCGCGCTGGCTGAAGAGGAAGTCGTATTCGAGTTCCTCGGGCAGGATCTCCCAGAGCTTGAGGGCATGCTCGTAAATGGCTGCGCTCTCGTCCCAGAGGTAGTTGGAGCGGATGATCGTGGTGTTCCGGGCCATGTTGCCGCCGGCCAGCCAGCCCTTTTCCAGGACGGCGATGTTGGTCATACCGTGGTTCTTGGCCAGGAAGTAGGCCGTCGCCAGGCCGTGCCCGCCGCCGCCCACAATGACGGCGTCGTAGCTTTTCTTGGGGTCCGGGTTGCGCCAAAGGAAATCCGGGTGCTCCGGGAGCTGTTGGGTGCTCACTGGGCTGCTCCAATCAGGTCAGATTCGAATGCGGCAATTTCGGTGCCGCCATTGAGATGGGCGTAGAGGGGGAACTGCTCTGCCAGGGCAGTGACGCGGGCGCGGAGCTCGACGACGGTGCTTTCCTCGAGGGATGCGCTTCCGGCAGTTCCGGTTGCGGCTGCGGCGATCAACGCCGTCGCGATGATGTCCGCAACCTCCGTGAATTCGACGGCGCCGAAGCCGCGGGTGGCGAGGGCAGGCGTACCGATCCGGAGTCCGGAGGACACCATTGGCGGGCGCGGGTCGAAGGGGACCGCGTTGCGGTTCACCGTGATGCCGATGCGGTGCAGGGCGTCTTCGGCCTGCTGTCCGTCCAGCTCGGAGTGGCGGAGGTCCACCAGGACCAGGTGCACGTCGGTGCCGCCGTTGACCACGGAGATGCCTGCGGCAGCAACGTCGTCGCGCAGGAGCCGTTCGGCCAGGAGCTTGGAGCCCTGCAGTACGCGTTCCTGGCGTTCTTTGAATTCGGGGGAACCGGCGAGCTTGAAGGCCACGGCTTTGGCGGCAATGACGTGTTCCAGGGGGCCGCCCTGCTGGCCGGGGAACACGGCGCTGTTGATCTTCTTGGCGTACTGCTCCTTGGCGAGGATGACTCCGCCGCGGGGTCCGCCGAGGGTTTTGTGCGTGGTGGTGGTGACGACGTCGGCGTACGGCACCGGGTTGGGGTGCAGCCCTGCGGCCACCAGGCCGGCGAAGTGCGCCATGTCCACCATGAGGTAGGCGCCCACCAGATCGGCGATGCGGCGGAATTCGGCGAAATCAAGCTGGCGGGAGTACGCGGACCAGCCGGCCACGATCAGCTTGGGCCGGTGCTCCAGCGCCAGTGCTTCAACCTCGGCCATGTCGATCCGGAGGTCGGATTCGCGCACGTTGTAAGGGACCACGTTGTAGAGCTTGCCGGAGAAGTTGATCTTCATGCCGTGCGTGAGGTGGCCGCCGTGTGCCAGGCTCAGGCCCATGATGGTGTCGCCCGGGTTCAGCAGGGCGAACATGGCGGCAGCGTTGGCCTGGGCGCCGGAGTGCGGCTGGACGTTGGCGAACTCCGCGCCGAAGAGGGCCTTAACACGGTCAATGGCGAGCTGTTCGATCACGTCGACGTGTTCGCAGCCGCCATAGTAGCGCTTGCCCGGGTAACCCTCGGCGTACTTGTTCGTCAGGACCGAGCCCTGCGCCTCCATAACGGCGGACGGGGCGAAGTTCTCGGAGGCGATCATCTCCAGGGTGGACTGCTGGCGGCCCAGCTCGTCGGCGATGGCCTGGTGGACCTCGGGATCGACTGCGGAAAGTCGGTCGTTCAACTGCTCAACCACGGATGCTCCTTTGAAATACCACTTGCTGTATAACTGATATATCAGTGTGGGATCAATGGTATGATTGGGGTCACAGCAGAGTCAATAGCTGCATGAAAGTGGCACAGCACTTCCGGTTGGAGGCGTGGTCACTGCATGGAAGAGTCAGCACGGAGAACGGAGCGGCACTGTGAATGCACTTCTTGCCCTGCCTCGGACTGAGGACGAGGCGCCATCCCAGGCGGAGGCCGCTTACCGGCAGCTGCGGGACAAGCTGATCATGCTGGAGATCCGTCCGGGCGAGCCCATTAACGAGGGCCAGCTCGCGGCCGAGCTGGGTTTCGGGCGCACTCCCGTGCGGGAGGCCATCAAACGCCTGGAAGTGGACCACCTGGCCGTTTCTTATCCGCGCCGCGGGACCTTTGCCACAAATGTGGACTTCACTGAGCTGGCCGATGTCTCGGAGATCCGCGAACTGCTGGAGCCGCTGGCCGCCCGCCGGGCGGCGAAGAGGGCCAGTGAAGGCATGCGCCGCGAACTGCTACAGGTGGCCGATGCCATCGCGGAGCTGGGGCCCGGCCAGGCCGAATCGCGCGAACTCATGCGGTATGACCTCATGGTGCACCGGCTGATCTACAAGGCGGCAGCGAACCCGCACCTGGAGAGCACCCTCATCCGCTACGACAACCTCGCCACCCGCATCTGGTGCGTGGTGCTGGACAAGGTGCCGTCCGTCAGCGGCCACATCACCGAGCATGTGGACCTGCTCAAGGCGGTGGCCTCGGGCGACGCCGACAAGGCCGCCGAGCTGGCCCTGCACCACGTCACCAGCTTCGAGGAAACCATCCGCAAGGTGCTGTAGCCCCCGGGACGCTCCCTCACATTAGGCCGCTTTTGTGTGGACGCTCCCTCACTCTTGAAAGGATGGAACACGCAACGATGCCCGCTGCCACCCTGAACGCACAGGACCGCACTGTCCGGTTCGGCTTCGCCTTCATCGGCGTTCTGCTCATTGCAGTCAACCTCCGGGTGTCCTTTGTCAGTGTGGGACCGGTCCTCGCGAACATCAGCTCCGACCTTGGTTTGTCCAGCGCTGCTGCGGGGTTCCTGACGGGCCTTCCGCTCATTGCTTTCGCAGTCTTTTCACCCCTGGCGCCCGGCTTCGCCACCCGCCTGGGCCTCGACCGTGCGCTGTGGATGTCGTTGCTGTTCCTGGCCTCCGGCATTGCGCTCCGCTCCTTGCCCGTTCCCGGATTCATCTGGGTGGGCACAGCACTGATCGGCCTCGCGATCGCGTTCCTCAATGTCCTGGTCCCGTCGCTGGTGAAGCGGGACTTTCCCACGCGGGTCAGCCAGCTCACCGGAAGCTACACCGCCACCCAGGCCGCCTTCGCCGCTGTGGGGGCCGCCGTCGTCGTACCCGTTGCCCAGACTTCCCCTGCGGGGTGGCGGCTTGCCCTCGGTATCTGGGTGGGACTTGCCCTCATCGCCATGGCGGTGCTCCTGCCCTGGCTGCGCCGGCACAGCTCCGGCACCATGAATGCCGGCAGGCCGGAAGTCTCCCACCAATCGCCTTGGACCTCGGCTTTGGGCTGGCAGGTGACCATTTTCATGGGGCTGCAGTCGATCGCCTTCTACGTCCTGATGGCATGGCTGCCTACAATCGAACAAAGCCGCGGGGTCCCGGCGACTACCGCCGGCATCCACCTGTCCGTATTCCTGCTGGTCAGCGTCTTCGCCAGCCTCGTAGCAGGGGGCATCCTTCACCGCGGGTCGGACCAGCGGCTCGTTTCCTTCGCCAGCGGCGCGCTGATGGTTGTGACGTTCCTGGGCCTGGCCCTCGCACCGGACCTCATCCTGCTGTGGGTCCTCCTGGGGGCGGCCGGGTGCGGAAGCCTCATTGTCATTGCCCTGTCGCTGTTCAGCCTCCGGACTGTGAACTACCCGCAGGCGGCATCATTGTCCGGCATGGCGCAGTCGGTGGGCTATGGCCTGGCTGCTGTGGGGCCGGTGATGTTCGGTGCTCTTCGCGATCTGAGCGGAGACTGGACGCTTCCGCTGCTGGTCACCGCGGGCATCATGGCGGTCCTTGCCGTGACGGGTGTGCTCGCGGGGCGGAACCGGGTGATCAGCGCTTCAGCATGACCACCCGCCGTCGTGCTGTTCTCCAAGTCAGGCCCGCGCCTGGGTCTTCACCGAGGTCCTTTCCACCGCAGGGCAGTGGATTTTCGCAACCCCGCCCGTGCCGGTTTCCGGCGCCACGTCAAGCCCGAGCAGCATCCTCACACCCGCCGCACCCAGCTCGTAGTGGGGGAGGGACACCGTGGACAGCGGGGGCCGCAGATGGGCGGCAATGACTTCCTGGTTGTCGAACCCCACCACGGCCATGTCGTCCGGGATGGAGAGGCCGTGCTCGCGCAGGCCGTCGTAGAGGCCCATGGCCATCCGGTCGTTGTAGCAGTAAACAGCGGTCGCACCACGCTTGAGGAGTTCCTCCGTAGCCCGGTAACCGCCTTCCTGGTCCGGATACGCCTCCAGGACAAGGGAAGGGTCGAAGGCAACGCCTGCGTTCTCGAGTGCCTCACGGTACCCCTGGAGCCGCCCGTCCTTGGCCGGGGCGGGGATGGTGGCGTTGATGAAAGCGATCCTTCGGTGCCCGTGCCCCAGCAGTATGTCCGTGGCTGAGCGGCCACCCTGGACCTCGTCCGGTACCACCGCCCGGGTCCCGGGTTCGCTGGAGAAGCAGTTGACCAGGACGAAGTCGGCTTCGCGCAGCGGCGCCGGAATATCCGTCTGGCGGTGGAACCAGGTGGAGTAGAGGATGCCGCGCACCTTGTATTCGAGCATCATCTGGATGGCGTCCTGCTCGAGTTCGTTGTTGCCCTCCGTGTTGGCGATGAGGAGGGCGTACCCGTGCTTCCACGCCTCGTCCTGCGCACCATGAATGATCTGGCCGGCGAAGGGCGTGGTGGCAACGCCGTCAGCCACCAGTCCGATGAACCGGGACGTACCGCTGACCAGGGTCTTGGCCATCGCGTTGGGCCGGTAACCCAGGGTACGGATGGCGTCCTGCACCCGCCGGCGGGTTTCCTCGGCAATCCGGGCGGCCTTTTTCTTGTTGACCACCAGCGACACTGTTGCCGTGGAAACGCCGGCCGCTTCTGCCACATCGCGGAGGGTGACGGGGTGCGTGCGCTCCGGGGTTTTCGGCGTCCGGGCGCCAGGGACCGGCGCCTCCGCACCATTCTCCATTGAACTCATCTGCCCTCCTTGAGGAGTATATCCATCCGCCGTTGCCGTCATCCCTTCGTCGCCCCGCTTTCAAGTCCCTGGATCATGGCCTTGTTGAGCACCAGGAACACCAGCAGCAGCGGGGTGACGGTCACGCAGACCGCGGCGAACGTTGCCGTCCAGTCCACCTTGCCCATGGCGCCGATGTAGTTCTGCAGGCCCAGCGGAATGGTCTTCAGGTCCTCGGACAGGACGAACGTGTTGGCGAAGATGAAGTCGTTCCAGATGAAGATGCTGTTCACCAGGACCACGGTCACCACGGTGTTCAGGGACAGCGGCATGGTGATCAGCCCAAAGATCCGGTACGGTCCGGCGCCGTCCAGGGACGCTGCCTCGTACGTTTCCTTGGGGATGTACTCGTAGAACGAGCAGAACAAGTAGATGGACATGGGCAGCGAGAACCCGGCCAGCGGGATGATCATGGACAGGTAGGTGTCCAGCAGGTTCACCGCCGAGTAGTCGATGAACAGCGGGACCAGGGCGATCTGCACCGGGACGATGATGCCGATCAGGAACAGCCCACGGACCAGTTTGCTGAGCCGGAACCCCAGCACCTGGATGGCGTAGGCGGCCATCATGCCCAGCAGGACGATCAGGATGTTCGCCCCCATGGTGACAATGAAGCTGTTGAGGATGTTCCGTCCCAAGTCGCCGGTCTCAAAGGCCCGTGCATAGTTCTCCCATGTCAGGGAGCTGGGCAGGGCGAAGGGATCGCCGGTGGCAAAGTCCTGTTCCGTACGGAGGCTGGTCAGGAACAGCCACGCCAGCGGGTACACCTGCACGATCACGATGAGCATGATCAGCACCCGGGACAGCGTCCGGAACAGGTCCGGCCTGCGCCGGCGGCGCTTGACGGGCGGCCGTGAAGGTACGACGGCGGCGGGCGGGGTGGGAGGGGCTGTCTGGGTGATCATGAGTCTGCCTTCCGCTTCAGCACGAACAGGATGAGGCCGACGGCGACGAGGCACTCAACCACGATGAACACGGAGATGGTGCTGGCGTAGCCGAAGTCCGTGCTGGTGAACGCCGTCTTGTACATGTAGGTGGTGAGCAGTTCCGAGGACTGTCCCGGACCGCCATTGGTCATCAGGTAGGGGATGTCGAAGCCGCGCAACCCGTAGGTGGTGGCCATGATGGTGGTGGTGATCCAAACCGGACGGATATACGGGAAGCGGATCTTGGTGAACAGCGTCCACCGGGAGGCACCATCCAAAACTGCGGCTTCCTCAAGCTCCTTGGGCACCGCGAGCAGGGCCGCGTAGATGATGAGCATGTACAGACCGGTGAAACGCCAGCCCTCCGGTGCGGACACGGCTGCCAGGACCGTGTTGACGTCCGAGAGCCAGGGCCGCTCCAGGTTGTCCAGGCCAACCCAGTGGAACAGCTGGTTGAGCAGTCCCACGGGTTCCAGGGAGTAGATCCGCACGAAAAGGAAGGCGATGGCCACCGTTGAGATGACGGCCGGCAGCAGGTAGAGGGTCTTGATCAGCTCGCGTCCGCGGCTGAGCGAGGTGAGGAGGCTGGCCACCACCAAGGCACCGCCGAGCTGCAGGACCAGGCAGATGGCCAGGTAGATAAGGGCGTTCAGGAACGCCCGCCAGAAGATATCGTCGGCAACAAACATGCGGACATAGTTGTCCAGGCCTACGAACTCCATATCGCTGATGCCGTTCCAGGAAAAGAAGCTTAGGAACAGGGACTGGAGGATGGGAAAGAGGACTGCTGCGGCGTAGAGCAGCAGCGGCGGAAGCAGGAAGACCAGGACCGAGGTCCGTGACCTGTTGGGCAGCATCCGGTTGGGTTGCATGGCGGGGCCTTTCGGGGCCTTGCGGGCGGGGGAAGCTCTTTTGCCTCTGAGTTCCCCCGCCGCGTCGGTTACGTGACGAAGCAGTGCCGGTGTGAAGAAGCGGTGCCTACTTGAAGAACTTCGGGGCGTTCTGCGCGATGGTCTTGTCCATGGTTTCGGTGAACTGCTCTGGCGTGATGTTGCCCTGCACCAGCAGCACCAGCTCCTGCTGCAACCGGCCGTTGGTGGTCGGGTCCAGTTGCGTGTCCCACGGCATGGCCTGCTTGGAACCGAGGCTGTTGGCCTGGTCCAGCGCCTTTTGGTACAGCGGCGTGGCGTTGGCCGGGACAACCGTTTCGACGTCGGTGGTGGGGGACAGTGCGCCGGTGGCGGCGTATTCAGCGGGGTACTTTTCCAGGGCGAACTTCAGGAAGTCGCTCACCAAGGGATCGTAGGTCTTGGCGTTGACGGCCATGCCGATGCCGGATGGGGACACGAACTCGTTGGCGCCCGTCACGGATCCTGCGGTGGTGGGAAGTGTGAAAAAGTCGATGTCGTTGCGGACTGAGGGATTCAGCTTGTCCGTGGCCAGGCTGGGCAGCTCCCAGGTGCCGATGTTGTACATGGCAGCCTGGCCGGACGTGAACTGGTTCTGCGCGTCCGAGTAGCCCTGGGCGGAGAATCCGTCCTGGAAGCACTTGGCCTTGCCCAGTTCCGCCATCCAGTTCACGGTCTTCTGGCCAGCCGGATCGCTGAACTTCGCTTCGCCCTTCTTCAGTTTCTGGACGAACTCGGGGCCTGCTTCGCGGAACGGCTGGTAGGCGATGTAGCGCTCCAGCGGCCACTGGTCCTGGCCGTCGATGGCGATGGGGGTGATGCCGGCGCTGCGCAGGGCGGTGCACATGGCCGGGATGTCATCGAGCGAGGTGGGTACCGCCACGCCTGCTTTCTCCAGGAGTGCCTTGTTGTACCAGATGAATTCCAGCTCAAACTGGAAAGGGATCATGTACAGGGACCCGTCGTCGAAGCGCTGGTAGTCCAAGGCGCCAGGACGGTAGTTGTCGTAGATGTCCAGTGACTCCAGCAGCTGCTCGGCGTCCATCATCTTCCCCTGCTTGGCCAGCTGCTGGGCGAAAGGCGTGGCGTCCGTGTCGAACAGTTCGGGCAGCTTGTTGGCTGCCGCCAGGGTCTCGAGCTTCTGGATATAGGACGGCCGGTCCGGGGTGGTGATCAGGTTGAGCTCAAAGCCCGGGTGCTCCTTGGCGTAGTCCGCGGCCAGCTTCTTCATGATGTTGATGACCGCGCCGTCGGCAGGGCGGGAGAGCAGCCACGAGATCTCGCGGGCCTTGATCTCGCCGGTGGGGCTGACGTTGGACGGATCGGTGGAGCTTGTGCCCCCGCAAGCGGTGAGAGCCAGGGCGGTAACCGCTGCAGCTGCGGCAGCGCGGAACATTTTCTTCATTGGGTCAATCTCCTTTGATTGGAACGGAGGTAGGGGTTTGGGTGTATTCAGTTGTCGGTACGCTTGCGTACTTCGAAGTCCGTGACAGTCACGGTGCCCTCGCCGGCGAACACGCCTATTCCGCCGGCGGGAAGGTCATAGATCCGGGTGCTGAGGGCCACCTGGCGGTCCACGACGGCGACGCAGAGGTCGCCGTCCACCACCACCTCCAGCGTGTGGCTGCCGGGGGAGAGGTCGCACGGACGTTCCAGTTCGATGGCGTAGGGCACGTCTCCGGAGACGTGCCATTGGGCCTCGCCGGTGATGCTCCGGGGCCACCGGTCGAACACCAGGCGGCTCCGCTTCGGTTCGAGGCGGAGGACGTAGGAGTGGTCGCCGTCGGGGCTGGAACGCAGCAGGATCCCGCATTCCGTGGTGCCGGCCTGGATGTCCAGCACCGCCCTGGCATAGAACTGCGTGGGCAGGTCGTTCGCTGTGACGGCGGCGCTGTAGGAGTCCGGTGCGTCCAGCCGGAGGGGCAGCGGGCGCTCCAGCTCAAGCGGGATCCCGTCCCAAAAACTGTCCACCAGCTCGTCCGCGAGGCCGAACGCCAGCGTCCCGTCGGCATTCTGCCGTGCCTCCAGGACGGACATGGTGCCCGCCCACTGCCAGGCACCGTCGTCGAGATTGCCTTCCTTGCTGGCAATCCAGCCGAAGAAGAACCGCCGGCCGTCCCGCTCCGCCGTCTTGGAGGCGTAGAACGCGCGGCCATCGACGCTGTCCAGGTCCGGGACCGTCCACGGGCCTTTGGGGCTCTTGGCCATCCGGTACCGGGTGGTGAACGTTTCGGAGAACTCGGAGTAGACCATGTACCACCAGCCGCCCCACTCGAACACGTCGGGGCATTCATGGGTGATGTACCTGCGGGGGTCCCAGAAGGGCTCGGTGTGCTGCCAGGACATCAAGTCCGTGGAAACGCACTGGGCGATGACCCCGCGGCGGCGTTCGGGGCCCTCGGAGTGCCGGGCTGCCAGGAGCATCCGCCACAGTCCGGCCGCCTCGTCGCGGAAGACGAAGGGGTCCCGCCAGTCCGCGGACTCGAACCCGTCCGGAGCGCCGAAGGTGAGCTCCGGGTGCTTGACCCAGGTGCCCATACCGTCCGTGCTGGTGGCATGCATGACCAGCTGCAGGGGCAGGCCGTCCGTTCCCAGGTTGTTCGGGTTCTGTCCTGTATAGAACAGGTGGTGGATGCCTGAGCCGTCAACAATGATGCTGCCCGTGTAGCAGTTGAAGTCCAAGTCGTCTGTGGTGCCGTGGGAGAGTGCCACCCCGTGGTCCTGGAACTGGGTGAGGTCCTTGGTGGTCACCAGGTTCCAGGCCGTGCCGGGCTTCGGGTCGGAGCGGACCTCGTGAAGGTAGAAGAGCCAGAACTCCCCGTCCTTCTGGAACGGGATAAGGTCTCCGACCCATGCATCGGCGGGCTGGAAGAAAACTGGGTAGCTCATCGTCAGTGATGTCCGTTTCTGCTAAAGCGTTTGATCACCCCGAAGCTAGCGCGAAAACGGTGAGTGATCAAGCGTTTTAGCAGAATAAGTTTTCGAAGGTTGCTTTGGCTGCTTTTTGTCGGCGGTCAGTTTCGCTGGAACGCTTGACCGCCGCCTTGCCGCTCGGTATCTTCTTCTGCTAAAGCGCTTAAGCACTTGGTGATCCGGATGTGTGAACCACCGAAGGTTCCATCACCCCAAGCGCCCGGCGGAGCAGCCGCCCCCGAGAGGAAGTCAACGATGACACATGCCTTTTCCCGCCGCCGCGTCCTGCAAGGCACCGGAGCAGGAGCGCTCGCCCTGATCATGGGCGGTGGCGCAGCCGCCGCTCCCGCCCGGGCCGCGCAAGCCTCACAGCGGGCCGTCTACCATATGACGCCACCGTCGGGGTGGCTGTGCGACCCGCAGCGGCCGGTGTTCCTGGACGGCAAGTACCACCTCTACTACCTGCATTCCACGCAAAACAACGGCCAGGGCGGCTGGGACCATGCCACCACGGCGGACGGGGTGGCGTTCACCCATCACGGTGATGCGCTGCCGCTGCAGCCCGATTTCCCCGTGTGGTCCGGATCCGCAGTGGTGGACACGGCCAACACGGCCGGCTTCGGCGCGGGGGCCGTCGTTGTCCTAGCCACCCAGCCCACCGGCGGCATCCGGAAATACCAGGAGCAGTACCTCTACTGGTCCACGGACGGCGGCTACACGTTCACCGCGCTGCCCGAGCCGGTCATCGTGAACACCGATGGCAGGGCTGCGGTCACGCAGGCGGAAATCGACAACGCCGAATGGTTCCGGGACCCGAAAATCCACTGGGATGCGGCGCGCAACGAATGGGTCTGCGTGATCGGCCGGGCACGGTACGCGGCCTTCTATACGTCTTCGAACCTGCGCGACTGGCAGCTGAAGCGCAACTTCGACTTCCCCAACCCCGCGCTCGGCGGAATCGAGTGCCCCGACCTGTTCGAGATGACGGCCGACGACGGCACCAGCCACTGGGTGCTCGGCGCCAGCATGGACGCCCACAGCATTGGGCTGCCCATGACCTACGCCTACTGGATGGGCACGTGGGACGGGGAGCAGTTCCTGGCCGACGACGTCGCCAACCCGCAGTGGCTGGACTGGGGCTGGGACTGGTACGGCGCCGTCTCCTGGCCGGCCGCTGAGGCGCCCGCGACGCGGCGGTACGCGATCGGCTGGATGAACAACTGGAAGTACGCAGCCCGGGACGTTCCCACCGACCCCTCCGACGGGTACAACGGGCAAAACTCGGTCGTGCGGGAGCTGCGCCTGGAACGCCAGGGAGGCGGCTGGTACAGCCTGCTCAGCAGCCCCGTCACAGCGCTCTCGAACTACGTCAGGTCAACCACAACGCTCCCGGACCGGACCGTGAACGGCAGCTCTGTCCTGCCCTGGTGCGGCCGGGCCTACGAGCTGGAACTCGACATCTCCTGGGATGCTGCCGCGAATATCGGGGTCTCGGTGGGCCGCTCCGCCGACGGTGCCCGGCACACAAACATCGGCAAGTACGGCAGCGAGCTGTACGTGGACCGTGCACCCTCGGACCTTGCCGGCTACTCGCTGGTCCCATATACCCGGGCCGCGGCGCCCATCGACGCCGTCGCACGCTCAGTGCACCTGCGCATCTTCGTGGATACGCAAAGCGTCGAAGTGTTCATCAATGGAGGCCATACGGTGATCTCGCAGCAGGTGCATTTCGCGGACGGAGACACTGGGATTTCCTTCTACTCGGACGGCGGGCCGGCATACTTCTCCGGCATGAGCATCCGGTCCTTCGAATAGCCAGCCACGCCAATCGGCGGCCCCCGCGCAAAGGTGGGGGCCAGGGACTTTGCCCAACCCCGGGACGCCGAACGGCAGGGCGCCCCACCCCGGCGGCGTTTAGGAATCCTCTTCAAGCCGGGCGGTGAGGATGCGGTTGGCGTTGGCCTGCAGGATGTCGATCGACTCTTGGATCAGGGGCGAGGCGAGGCTGCCCCTGCGCGCTGCCACCACAATGCGGCGCGCGGGTTTCGCCTTACCGGTAATGCGTAGCCGAACCACGTTCTCGGCACCATTCAAAGGCGCCAGCCGGGGCAGGAAGCCAACGCCCAGCCCCGCACCCACGAACGCGATGTGGGTTTCCCATTCGACAGCCTCATGGGCAATCCGCGGCGTCACCCCCACTGCCGTGAACGCCGCGGTGAAGAGGGAATGGTAGGTGGAACCGGCGGCCTCGGTGATCCACGGCTCGGATGCCAGCTCTTCGAGCGTTGCCGTTTCCCGTGATGCCAGCGGATGGTCAGCGGGAACGATCACATCCAGGGGATCGTCGAGCAGGACTCGCTGCTCGAAACGCGGATCGTCCTCGCCATAACTGTCGGACTGCATGGCGACGATGACTGCAAGGTCGATTCGTTCCGCGACCAGCAAGTCGAAGCAGCGGGCCGGGTCAGCCTCAAGTACCTGCACCTCCAACTGGGGGCGGGTTGAACGCAGGGTGGCGGCCAACGGCGCGAGCAACTGGGCGGCTGCAGAGGAAAATCCGCCGAGGCCAAGACGGGGCTGCACCTGGTCGCCGGCCTTCATGGCTGCGGCGCGGAGGCTCTCCCACTGGGCGATCAGAGGATCCGATCCCGCCACGAGGAAGCGGCCCGTGGCGGTAAGCCGCACGCCCCGGCCGTCCTTTGTCAGCAGCTGCATTCCAAGCAGGCGCTGGAGTTCCCGCAATTGCGCGGAGACGGCAGAGGGAGAAAAACCCGTGAGCTCCGCGGTTGCGCCGATGGTGCCGCACCGGGCGAACACGCGGAGGGTGATAAGCCGTGCGTCGATCATGCACTAATTCTGCAAGGTTATCTCCCGAATTTTGCGCTTTTGTTGCAGCGGATGTGTCCCTAATCTCACTATTACAAGCTCTTCGACCATCCCGTTAGCATCCGCGCCCCGTGGTCACCCCGCAACAGCCGCAAAACCCGCAACCCAGGCCTCCCGGGAGGAAACCCTTGACTGCTTCAGTGAACGTGCCCCTTAATTCACGCGGAAAACTCGCTGCGTCATTGCCTGCCGAGCAGCTGGCAGAAATTTCCGCGTTGTTTGAGTTCCGGCCCACCGGCTTCTCCCTCGATGCCCCCTTCTACACCGATCGCACCATCTTCAACATCGACATGGAGGCCATCTTCGGCCGGCACTGGATCTATGCCGCCAGCACCGCTGAACTGCCGGAGCCCGGCGACTACGTCACCGTTGACTACGGGCCCTACTCCCTGATCGTGCTGCGCAACGACGACGGTGGCGTGAACGTCCTCCATAACGTCTGCCGCCACCGCGGTGCCCGCGTTCTCACCGAAGCTGCCGGGTCAACCGGGAACCTGGTCTGCGGCTACCACTCCTGGACGTATTCCCCGGAGGGCAACCTGATCCATGCCTCCGCGCCGGGGGAAACGAAGTTCGACAAGAGCTGCTTCGGCCTCAAGCGTGCCCACGGCCGTGAGGTTGCCGGACTCATCTTCGTCTGCATTGCGGATGAACCGCCCACGGACTTCGATGAAACGGCAAAGATCTTTGAGCCGTACCTGGCGCCCCACGATCTCGCGAAGACGAAAATCGCCTACCAGCAGAACATCATCGAAGAGGGCAACTGGAAGCTCGTCATGGAGAACAACCGTGAGTGCTACCACTGCGACGGACACCCTGAGCTCGCCTGCTCCCTCTTCCCCACCTGGGGCCTGACCGAGGGCCTGATCCCGCCCCACCTGGAGGAAGTGTGGGACCGCAACAAGGAGGCCCAGTCCTCCCTCGAAGAGCGTTGCCGCCGCTACGGCCTTCCCTACGAGGTTGTCGAGGAGCTTGACACCCGCATCGCGGGAATCCGCATTTCACGGGAATCACTCGACGGAGAAGGCGAATCATTCTCCGCCGACGGGCGCAGGCTTTCCAAGAAGCTGCTCGGTGACCTGCGCGACTTCCGCCTTGGCCGCTGCTCGATGCACCTGCAGCCCAACAGCTGGTTCCATTTCCTGGGCGACCACGTCATCACGTTCGGTGTCTTTCCCATCAACGAACACCAGAGCCTCGTCCGCACCACGTGGCTGGTGGCTGACGACGCTGTGGAGGGCGTGGACTACGACTTGGAGAAGCTCACCTACACCTGGAAACAGACGAACCTGCAGGACAAGGCGTTCGTGGAGCTGTGCCAGCAGGGTGCCGGCAGCCCCGCCTACGAGCCCGGCCCCTACATGAAGAGCGAATACCAGGTCGAGGCATTCATCAACTGGTACGTGCAGCGCGTGCAGGAGCACTTGGCATGATTGAACTCCTCACCGAAACGGCAATCCAGGAACCGCAGCGGATTCGCGGACTTGAGATGCCGTGGAACAGGGTGATGGGAAGCGCCGAGACGCCCGCCCGGGCAGCCCGTGCATTGGGCCCATGGCATCCGCAGGAGTTCACGGCCGAATGCGTCGAGACCGTTCCCGAGGCCGGCGCCATGATGACCTTCGTGTTCCGCCGCTGCGATGGTGCGCCCCTGGCGTTCCGCGCGGGCCAGTACGTGAACGTCGCATTTCCTGTGAATGGCGAGGACCAGGAACCGGTGGACCGCAGCTACT
This sequence comes from Pseudarthrobacter sp. 1C304, assembly GCF_052245515.1. Taxonomy (NCBI): domain Bacteria; kingdom Bacillati; phylum Actinomycetota; class Actinomycetes; order Micrococcales; family Micrococcaceae; genus Pseudarthrobacter; species Pseudarthrobacter sp. 1C304. The sequence continues at coordinate 326,813 of NZ_JBQQCH010000001.1, forward strand.
CGCTGTCCAGCTCGCCCACCGAGCCCTGGACCTTCAGCATCACCGTCAAGTGCGACTCCACGGGACTGGTTTCGCCATGGGTGCACCAGAACGTCAAGCCCGGCAGCGTCCTTGAGATGCTGGGGCCGGTAGGAGCGTTCCACCTGCCCGACGCCGACCGGCGCGCGCGGTACCTCCTGCTTGCAGCCGGCGCAGGCATCACTCCCATCATGTCCATGGTCCGGACAATCCACTCCCTGCCCGGACACGCCGATGTTGTGATGCTCTACCACGGCTCGGACGCCGGAGGCTTTGCCTTCCACCGGGAGCTGGCCTATATCGCGTCCGTGGACTCGCGCATCACGGTCCACTACTCCCTGGGTGACCGCAGCGTCCCGGATGGGTGGGACGGGCTCCGTGGAAGGCTGACGGCAGGCATGCTCGAGGAGGTGGCCCCCGACGCCAACGGCCGCCAGGTGTACGCATGCGGTCCCGAGGGTTACCTGAACACCGCCGCCGAGCTCCTCGAGAAGGTCGGGGTGGACGACACTTCCATTCATATGGAGTTCTTCTCGGGAGACCGCCAGACGCTCCTGGAATACCAGGCGGAGGTGGCGCTTGCAGCCGACGTCGCGGAGGAAATTGCCGAGGAGATCGCCGAGTCCGCCGAGAACTACTATGAAAGCCAGCCTGCCGCGTTTGGGCTCTACGAGCCTGGCTATGACGCCGACGGAACCTTGCAGGCCTCGGGGCTGCCGCTGGAAATCATCGACCTGGAGGCGCCCGGCCCGGACCCCTCCGCCGACGGCCCGGCCACGGAGCCGGATGCCGGCTCCCCTGACGCCTCGACCTTTGACACGGTGGGAACAGGCAGCCTCACCATGTCCTTCATGCGTACCGGCCTCAACGTGCGGATCGACCCCAGCGAGCGAATCCTCGAGGCGGCCCAGCGTGCGGGCGTCAGGATTGGCGCGAACTGCAAGGAGGGCATGTGCGGCTCCTGCAAGGTCGTCAAGCTTTCAGGGGAAATCGAGATGAACCACCAGGGCGGAATCCGGGCGCGGGAAATCTCGGCGGGCAAGTTCCTGCCCTGCTGCTCCATCGCGCAGACCGATCTGGTGATCGATGCCTGACCCCTGACCCCTGATCCGCGATCGAAGCAGAGCTGACTGTAACCACTGAAAGACAGGAAGCACCGATCTTCCACCGGCCCGGGGACGCCGGAATGCAGCGCCAGCCCATGAATTTCTTACCAAAGGACCTGACATGGCTTTGAACAGTGACATTCGCCCGGATGCCCAATCCCCGCTAGAGCTGGAGGAGCCCACACCCGTTCCTGCATCGGATAACTCTTCTTTCTCCCACGAGTCACAGGACGCGGAGGACACCGAACAGATCATGCAGGAACTCCGCCAGACCAAGGCCGAACAGGCTGTGGCTGAACGGCGGAACCGCAAGCTCACCCTCGACAAGGCCACCTTCGGCATAACCGGCGTCCTTGCCCTGGCCTTCGTGGCCTGGGGCTTCCTGGGCCGGGACAGCCTGGCCGCTACCTCAACACTCGCTTTGGACTGGGTCATGGAGTACACCGGCTGGCTCTTTATGGTCCTGGCCTCGTTGTTCGTTGTTTTCGTTCTCTGGCTGGCCCTGGGCAAGTGGGGCAATATTCCCCTCGGCAAGGACGGTGAAAAGCCGGAGTTCCGCACCGTTTCATGGATTGCCATGATGTTCGCGGCCGGGATGGGCATCGGCCTGATGTTCTACGGTGTTGCCGAACCGCTCTACCACTACATTTCGCCGCCGCCTGGCACCGTGGACGGACGGACCCCCGCCGCCATCCAGACGGCCATGGCCACCTCCATCTTCCACTGGACCCTGCACCCGTGGGCGATGTACGCCGTCGTTGGCATCGCCATGGCCTACGGCACATACCGCCTGGGCCGCCGTCAGCTGATCTCGGCAGCGTTCACGTCGCTGTTCGGCATCAGGACAGTCGAGGGGCCGCTGGGAAAGTTCATCAACATCCTGGCGATTTTCGCTACGCTTTTCGGCACGGCGGCTTCCCTGGGCCTCGGCGCCCTGCAGATCGGCAGCGGGCTGAGCTCGAACGGCTGGATGGGTGAGGTGGGTACGCCCGTGCTCGTGGCCATTGTCGCCGTCCTGACCGCCTGCTTTGTGGCCTCGGCGGTGTCCGGCATCAGCCGCGGCATTCAGTGGCTGTCCAATATCAACATGGTCCTGGCCGTTGTCCTGGCGCTCATCGTCTTCATCGCAGGCCCCACGCTCTTCATCCTCAACCTCATCCCCGCCGCGGTGGGGGACTACGCCGGGGGGCTGGCCGAGATGGCTTCCCGCACCGAGGCCGTCGGTGACGAGGCGCTGCGCACCTGGATGTCCGGCTGGACCATCTTCTACTGGGCCTGGTGGGTGTCCTGGACGCCTTTCGTGGGCATGTTCATCGCCCGGATCAGCCGCGGCCGCACCATCCGGCAGTTCGTCACCGGCGTCCTGCTGGTACCCAGCATCGTCAGCGTCATCTGGTTTGGCATCTTCGGCGGAACGGCCTTCAAGATCCAAGAGGACGCGGACAGGGAAGGCACAGCCGGCCTTGTGTCCATGGCCAGCGGGTCACCGTCCATCGATTTTGACGGAGCCCTGTTCGACCTGGTGAAGAACATGTCCATGCCGGCTTGGCTGACTGCGGCGGTCATCGTCCTCGCCATGGTCCTGGTGGCCATCTTCTTCATTACGGGAGCCGACTCGGCGTCGATCATCATGGGGTCATTGAGCTCCAACGGATCCTCGGACCCGAAGCGCGGCCTGGTGATCTTCTGGGGCACCCTCACAGGTGCAGTAGCGGCCGTCATGCTGCTCGCCGGCGGCGATGAACCGTCCGAGGCGCTTTCCGGCCTGCAGCGCATCACCATCGTGGCGGCCCTGCCCTTCGTCCTGGTCATGCTGCTGCTCTGCTTCGCCCTGGTCAAGGACCTGCGCCGGGATCCGCTGTCACTCCGGCGCCGGCTGGCGGACTCCGTCGTGGAACGCGCCATTCGCAGCGGCGTGGACCAGCACGGCGGCGTCCAGTTCGATCTCGTAACCAAGCACGAATGTGACCAGCGCTGTCCGGATGACGGCCCCTGCGCGGCATCCCCCGCTGACACCCATGCACCCGCAAAGAATCAGGAGTAGACCATGACCACAGTCCTCGAAGGCCGCCCCGCCGCCATCGCGACGGCGGAAGCCGGCGCCGTCCCCAGCGTCCCCAGTACCGGCACCGCACAGTACGTCCTCACGCTTGCGTGCCCGGAGCGCCCCGGGATCGTCCGGGCGATCACCGCGTTCCTCGCTGACCGCGGCTTCGACATTGTTGAACACCAGCAGTTCGATGACCATATGAGCGGCAAGCTCTACCTGCGCACGGCCTTCACCCCGGGAGACAACGAAGTCTCCGCGGAAGGCCTCAGCGCAGAGTTCGCCGCCACTGCCGATGAGTTCGGCATGGAGTTCGCCATCCACGACGGCCGCCCCCAGCGCGTGCTGGTGATGGTCTCGAAGTTTGGCCACTGCCTCAATGACCTCATCTTCCGCTGGCGCGCCGGCAGCCTGGGTGCGGAGATCGCCGTCGTGGTCTCCAATCACGAGGACCTCCGCCCTATGGCGGAAGCCGCCGGCCTGCCGTTCATCCATGTCCCGGTCACCGCCGAAACCAAGCCGCAGGCCGAGGCGCGCCTGCTGGAACTGGTCGAGGAGTACCAGGCAGACCTGGTGGTCCTGGCCCGCTACATGCAGGTACTCTCGGACAGCCTCAGCAGGACCCTACGCGGCCGGGCCATCAACATCCACCATTCCTTCCTCCCCGGGTTCAAGGGGGCCAAGCCCTACCACCAGGCCTACGACCGGGGCGTGAAGCTCATCGGAGCCACCGCGCACTACGTCACCGCAGACCTGGACGAGGGCCCGATCATCGAGCAGGAAGTGTTCCGGGTGGACCACAGCCTGGACCCGAATGCGCTGGTCACTGTAGGCAGGGACGCCGAATCGCAGGCACTGTCCCGCGCAGTCAGGTGGCACTGCCAGCACCGGGTCCTGCTCAACAACACCCGCACCGTCGTCTTCCGCTAACGCCAACGCCCGCCACGCACAACAGGAGAAACAAACCCATGAGCGCATCACCACGCGTTGTCATCATCGGCGCCGGCATTGTCGGAACCAACCTTGCCGACGAACTCACCACCCGGGGCTGGACCAACATCACGGTGGTGGAACAGGGCCCGCTGGAACTTGCCGGCGGCTCCACCTCGCACGCGCCGGGCCTGGTCTTCCAGAACAACCCGTCACGGACCATGACCGAATTCGCCACCTACACGGTGAACAAGCTGCTGGCCCTGAGCAAGGACGGCGAATCCTGCTTCAACCAGGTGGGCGGCCTGGAGCTGGCAACCACCCCCGAGCGCCTCGCCGACCTCAAGCGCAAGATGGGCGTGATGACCTCCTGGGGCGTCGAGAGCAGGATCGTCGACGCCGACGAGTGTGAAAAAATCTACCCTCTCCTGAACACCGGCAAGCTCACCGGCGGCCGCGAAGTCCTGGGCGGCCTGCTCATCCCCACTGACGGCCTGGCCCTGGCGGCCCGTGCGGTGCAGCTGCTGATCGAGCGCTCCAGCGAGCGTGGCGTGACCTTCCTTGGCTCGACCGCGGTGACCGGCATCGCCCAGGAGGGCGGCAAGGTGACCGGCGTCGAGACCGACAACGGACTGATCCCGGCGGACATCGTGGTGTCCTGCGCAGGTTTCTGGGGCCGTGAACTCGGCAAGATGGTGGGCCTGGAAGTCCCGCTGCTGCCGCTGGCCCACCAGTACGCCATCAGCACCCCGCTGCCCGAACTCGAAGGCGACAACGAGCTTCCGAAGGGCGCCAGCAAGCCCATTCTGCGCTACCAGGACAGGGACCTCTACTACCGCGAATGGGGCGACCGCATCGGCATCGGCAGCTACGCCCACCGCCCCATGCCGGTGGACATGTCCGCGCTGCCGAAGGTCTCCGCAGAGGAAATGTCGGACCACCGCATGCCCTCGCGCCTGGAGTTCACCCTGGAAGACTTCCTGCCCGCTTGGGAGGACAGCCAGGACCTGCTGCCGGCGCTGCGCAGTTCCGAAATTCAGGACGGCTTCAACGGCATCTTCTCCTTTACCCCGGACGGCGGACCGCTCATGGGCGAGGCGCCGGACCTCCAAGGCCTCTTTGTGGCTGAGGCTGTGTGGGTGACGCACTCGGCCGGTGTGGCCAAGGCAATGGCTGAGCTGCTGGTGGAAGGCCGGTCACGCACGGACCTCCACGGCTGCGAGCTCACCCGCTTTGAAAAGGTGCAGACCTCCGACGCCTACGTCAGCGAGACGTCGCAGCAGAACTTCGTAGAGATCTACGACGTGATGCACCCGCTGCAGCCCAGGGAATCCCCGCGGGACCTGCGCGTCAGCCCGTTCAACGTCCGGCAGAAGGAACTCGGGGCCTTCTTCCTGGAGTCCGCCGGCTGGGAACGCCCGCACTGGTTCGAGGCCAACCGCGGCCTCCTGGAGGAGCTGCCGGCAGAATGGCAGGCGCCGGAACGGGACGAATGGTCCGCCATGTTCTCTTCCCCGATCTCCGCCGCCGAAGCGTGGAAGACGCGCACCGCCGTCGGACTTTTCGACATGACGCCGCTGAAGCGGCTGTCCGTGGTGGGCCCGGGCGCGCAGGCGCTGCTGCACCGGCTCAGCACGGGCAACATTGCCAAGAAGCCTGGCGCCGTAACGTACTGCCTGCTGCTGGAGCACGACGGCGGCATCCGCAGTGACGTGACGGTGGCACGGCTGGGGGAGGAAGACTTTCAGCTGGGAGTTAACAGCAACGTGGACTTCGACTACCTGCGGGTGGAAGCCCGGAAGCAGTCGGCCGCGGATCCGGCCCAGTGGGTGCACGTCTCGGACATCACCGGCAGCACCTGCTGCATCGGTCTGTGGGGCCCGCTGGCGCGCGAGGTGATCGGCAAGGTCAGCTCCGACGACCTGACCAACGACGGCCTGAAGTACTTCCGCACCAAGGAAATCTCCGTTGGGGGCATCCCGGTCACGGCCATGCGGCTCTCCTACGTGGGCGAGCTGGGCTGGGAGCTGTACACCACCGCCGAATACGGGCTGAAGCTGTGGGACCTGCTGTTTGAGGCGGGTCGGGAGCACGGCATCATCGCGGCCGGCCGCGGCGCGTTCAACAGCATGCGGCTCGAAAAGGGCTACCGGCTGTGGGGCACGGATATGACCTCCGAGCACCACCCGTACGAGTCCGGCCTGGGCTTCTCGGTGGCCAAGGACAAGACGGGCTTTGTGGGTTGCGAGGCCCTGGCTGGGCGCAGGGAGCAGCCGGCCACCCGGGCGCTGCGGTGCCTGACGGTCGACGACGGCACGTCCATCGTGCTGGGCAAGGAACCTGTGTATGTGGACGGCTCCGCGGTGGGTTACGTCACGAGCGCCGCTTACGGCTACTCCGTCCGGAAGCCGATCGCCTACGCGTGGCTGCCGGCGTCCGTGTCCGAGGGCGACCCGGTGGAGATCGAGTACTTCGGGAAGCGCGTCGCAGCAACGGTCTCTGCCGAGCCGCTGTTCGATCCGGGCATGGAGCGCCTCCGCGGATAGTCCATAAGCTGTCCGGGCTTGCGTCGGAAACCGGGGGTCGCTGAAGAGGCGGCACCCGGTTTTCAGGCGTGACGGACCCTTTCCCGTGCTGCCGGCGTCGCCGCCGAGATTGGCGCCGTGTTGGCCATCGGGCCGCGGGCCGCAGCGTCGTTCCTGGCCGCATCCCATATGGTGACCACCATCTTGCCGCTGACACTGTCCGCCCTGCGGGCCGGAACGATGTCCTGGCAGCATGCCCTGGCCTTGGCGGATGAGGCAGCCACCCTCGACCCGGCCGGCGCCGCGGCCCTGGAAGCCCACTTCCTCGACCCCGCCACACGCAGGCCTGCCACCGCCGCAGCAATCGGGGAAATGCCCGCGCACAGGCTTCGAATCAAAGCCCGCACCTGGCGCGAACGCCACCACGCAGAATCAATCGAGAAACGCCACGCCAAGGCCGTGGCAGACAGGCGCGTCGAATACAGGGCGGACCAGGACGGCATGGCCTGGCTCTCGGCCTACCTTCCCGCCGACCAGGCACTGGCGGGCTGGAACCGGCTCAACGCACTCTCCCGGGCCGCCCAAGGACCCGGTGAGCCCCGCACGCTCACCCAGATCCGGGCCGACAATTTCGCCTCAGCGATCCTGACCAGCAGAACCAGTAGCGGTGGCGGGGCAAGTGCCGGCGACGGGGCAGACGCAGGGTCGTCTTCGTCGGTGCGGGCGCAGGTGCTCGTCACCGTGCCGGTATTTGCCCTGATGGGCCTCACCGACGAACCCGCCATGCTGGACGGTTTCGGGCCCATCCCACCGTCCATGGCGAGGAATCTGGTCGCGAATGGGGCTGATTCGTTCCACCGGGTTCTGGTTGACCCGCGGGACGGGGCACCACTGGAAATCGGGCGGACCAGCTACAGGGTCACCAAAGCCATGCGGAACTGGCTCCGGCTGCGGGACGGCAAATGCCCCTTCCCCTGCTGCAGCAACAATTCACTGGACAACGAGGCAGACCACCTCCTCGCCTGGCACCAAGGTGGCGCCACCGGCATCAGCAACCTGGGACAACCCTGCCCTAAGCACCATCGTCTGAGACACACCACCGGATGGACACCAACACCAGCCACCAAGAACGAACCCCCCGGCTGGACCTCACCCTCCGGCCGCCACTACAAAAGCGAACACCAGGACTGGGAACCGCCGCACTGGCCGGACGAAGTGATGCCGGAAATCAAGCGCCTCAACGGATCAACCCTCGGGTTTATAGACTTCGCTTACATGGGATTGTCCCCGGGAGAAGAGGATCTGGCGCGGTTCCTGACCGTCCCACGCGCTTGATCAGCAGAAGGCGGATGAAGCCAGCTGCGACATAATTGCAACTCTATTGCATCCAGAACAACTGCTGCGAGCCGATGCGCACCCCGCTCCGCTGCGTGCTGAGCCGTCGTGGGTCCAAGGAATCCGATGCTTTCTTTTTGCACATGGGAAAGATGCTTCTTCACAACCATTGACCGTGGCCGCCATCACACCTTAGTCTGTTGCAACAGCGTTGCGCTGAATGCAACCACAAACAATTTGGTGGAAACATGAGTAACGAAACTTCCTCCCCATCCCGCCGCAGCTCCCTGGGCGGTACCCTGAGTGATCCACGCCCCGCCCTTGCCGACAACGCCGTCAGCAAGGAAACCAGGCGCCGGGTCATCGCTGCCAGCTTCATCGGCAACTTCGTTGAATGGTTCGACTACGCCGTTTATGGCTACCTGGCCGTCACCATCGCGACGGTCTTCTTCCCGGAATCCGACCCGCAAACCGGGCTGCTGCTGACCTTCGCCCTCTTTGCCATCTCCTTCCTGGTTCGACCGCTCGGCGGATTCGTCTGGGGCCACATCGGCGACAAGGTGGGCCGGCGGACAGCCCTCTCCCTGTCAATCCTCATCATGTCCGGAGCGACGTTCTGCATAGCCCTGATCCCCGGCTACGACACGATCGGCATCTGGGCGCCCGTCCTGCTCCTGATCATCAGGGTGGTCCAGGGCTTCTCTGCCTCCGGCGAATACGCCGGAGCCTCGGCCTTCCTTGTGGAGTACGCCCCCGCCAACCGCCGTGGCCTCTACGCCGCCGTCGTCCCCGCCAGCACCGCGGCCGGCCTGCTCCTCGGTTCACTCATGGCCGGCCTGCTGACTACCTTGCTCTCCTCCGACGCGATGCAGAGCTGGGGCTGGCGGCTGCCCTTCCTGCTGGCGGCCCCCATGGGACTGATCGGCCGGTACATCCGGACCAAGCTCGAGGACACCCCCGTGTTCCGGGAGCTGGCCGCCGAGGACCACGCCGTCAAGGCCCCCGTTTCCAGCCTCTTCCGCAACCACTGGCGGCAGCTGCTGCAGGCCGTCGGCGCCGTGCTGCTCAACGCCGTCGGCTTCTACGTGATCCTCAGCTACATGCCCACGTACCTGTCCTCGGAACTGGGCCTGGGCGAAACTGAATCATTCCTGGCCACCACGGTCGCCCTGATCACCTACATCGGCTTCATCTTCCTCACCGGCATGCTCTCGGACCGGTACGGGCGCAAGAAGGTGCTGATCAGCGCCTCGGTTGCCTTTATCGTCCTGACCGTCCCGGCCTTCGTACTGCTCGGCACCGGCAACTTCCTGGTCATCGTCCTGGTCCAGATCCTGCTGGGCGCCATGCTTAGCCTCAACGACGGCACGCTCCCCAGCTTCCTGGCGGAAATGTTCCCCACCCGGGTCCGCTACAGCGGCTTTGCGGTCAGCTTCAACCTTTCCAACGCCCTGTTCGGCGGCACCGCCCCGTTCATGGCAACGCTCCTCATCGCCGCAACCGCAAGCGACCTGGCACCGGCCTGGTACCTGGTGGCTGCCGCCGTCGTCTCCCTCATCGCAGTGTCCCTCTCCAGGGAAACCTGCAAAGAGCCCCTGCAGCACGAATAGCTTCCCTCCGAAACCAAACCAACCGCACCTCAAGAAATGCACTAGAGAAAGGCATCGCCACGATGACCATCACCACCGACAACGCTTCGTCCATCGCCGAACTGGAGCGCCTCAAGGTCCTGAACAACGGCTCAAAGGTGAGCCTCACTTTCTCCGACGCCGAGTTCGAGCGCCGCCTGGCCGGCCTGCGCCGCATCATGGCAGAGAAGAGCCTGGACGCCGTCGTCCTGACGAGCTACCACTCCATCAAGTACTACTCCGACTTCCTGTTCACCTACTTCGGCCGCTCCTACGCCATGGTGGTCACCAAGGACGACACCGTGACCGTCACGGCCAACATCGACGCCGGCATGCCGTGGCGCCGCAGCTACGGTGACAACCTGGTCTACACGGACTGGCGCCGCGACAACTACATCTTCGCCATCCAGGAAGTGCTGCGCACCCGCGGCATCTCCCCGCGCCGGATCGGCGTCGAGGACGATTCGCTCCCGCTGGACAACCGCAACAAGATCCAGGCGGCGTTCGAATCGGCCACCCTGGTGGACGTTGCCCAGGCAGCCATGCGCCAGCGGATGATCAAGTCGGCCGAAGAGATCGAGGTGATCAAGCACGGCGCCCGCATCGGCGACCTGGGCGGCGAAGCGATCCGCAATGCCATCACCGCGGGGATCACCGAGTACGAGGTTGCGCTGATCGGCACCGAGGCCATGGTCCACGAGATCGCCCGGACCTTCCCGGACTCGGAAATCCGGGACACCTGGGTCTGGTTCCAGTCCGGCATCAACACCGACGGTGCACACAACTGGGCCACCACCCGCAAGATCCAGGAACACGACATCCTGTCCCTGAACTGCTTCCCCATGACCTCGGGCTACTACACGGCGCTGGAGCGGACGCTGTTCTACGGTGAACCGGACGCCCGGTCGCTGGAACTGTGGAACATCAACGTGGAGGTCCACAAGCGCGGCCTGGAACTCATCAAGCCGGGCGCCGTCTGCAAGGACATCGCCGCCGAGCTCAACGAGATTTACGTGGGCCACGGGCTCCTGGCCAACCGCACGTTCGGCTACGGCCACTCGTTCGGCGTCCTGAGCCACTACTACGGCCGCGAAGCCGGACTCGAGCTCCGCGAGGACATCGACACCGTGCTGGAGCCCGGCATGGTGGTCTCCATGGAACCGATGATCACGGTCCTGGACGGCCAGCCCGGCGCCGGCGGCTACCGCGAGCACGACATCCTGGTAGTGGGCGAGGACGGCGCGGAGAACATCACCAAGTTCCCGTTCGGCCCGGAGTACAACATCATCGGCGCCTAATCTCTTCCCTGGCGTCAACGAACACCCGGAAGCGGCGCCATCCCCTTGGCGCCGCTTCTGGCTCTCCCTTAGGGAATGATAGGTAACACCATGACTGCAACAGAACCCGAGACCACAGGCAACGGCGACAGCAAGGGCGCTTCCGTCATCGTCAACGCGATCGCGGTCCTCCGGACTTTCACGGCGGACGAGCCCCTGCTCGGTGTCACCGAGATCGCCAACCGGGTGGGGCTGCACAAGAGCACGGTCTCGAGGATCCTTGCCACCTTCGAGCAGGAGCATCTGGTGGAGCGGGACGCCGAAACGCGGCGGTTCCGGCTTGGGCTGGGATTGATTGCCGTGGCCGGGCCGCTTCTCGCCGAGCTTGAGGAACGCCGGGTTGCGTATCCCGTGCTGCGCGAGCTGTCGGAACAGACCGGCGAGACAAGCGCCCTCATGGTGTGGAGCGGTGATGAATCCATTTGCGTGGAGCAGATCGCCAGCCACCACCAGATCAAGCACACCACCCCGCTGGGGGCCCGGTACAACGACGCCCTCAGCGCCTCCGTTCAGGTCTTCCTGGCCCGCGAACCCGAACCCCGGGTCCGTTCCCTCCTCACGAGCGGGGCCATCAGCTACCCCGGACTGGACGACTCCAGCATTGACGCTTACCTGGTACGGCTGAAGGATGACATCCGGCGCGGCTGGGCCGTCAACTACGGGGAAACCTCCCTCGATGAGGTTGGCCTGGCAGCTCCCGTCTTTGACCACCGGGGCGAGGTGGTGGCCGCCGTCCTGATCCCGGCACCCCGGTTCCGGGTGTCCCAGGACAGGCTGCAGGCGTTGGGGGAAGCCTGCGCCGCGGCCGCAGCGAAGGTCACCGCCCGGCTGGGCGGACGCCCGCCCGGCGGCTCCGGGCCCGCCCCGCGCTAGAAAGGCAGGCCAGCCGTCAGGCCAGCCGGGCCAGCCGCGCGGCCAGGTGCAGTGCCGCCAGCCGGCCGGAATCCCGGGGGTCGCCGCCGCACAGCTCAAAGATCCGCCGGAGACGCTGATGCATGGACTGCCGCTCCACGTGAAGCTCGCGGGCCGCGTGGGCGGTGTTGCACCCGCAGTCCAGCCAGGTGGCCAGGGTTTCGAGCAGCCGGGAATTCCGTTGGGCATCCTGATCCAGCAGTGCGCCCAACTGCTGCCGCACGAAGTTCCGCCGCTGGTACGGGTCCAGTGCCTGCACGGTGAGGCGTTCGACGGCGAATGCCTCGGCGTCGATGACTGTGGGGTGCGGGCCGCCGCTTCCGGGTCCCTGCTGCGGGGAAGATGCCAGCTCCAGCGTGAGCTTGGCTTCGGACATTGACCAGGGGGCATCCGAAATTCCGGACACCAGGGGACCTGCGGCCGCGAGCGTTCCGGCCATGGCCGGAAGCTCCAAGAGACCCGCAAGGAGCTGCTGCCGGTTTCCTTCCGTAGAGCCGCCGGGCAGGCTGGCTACCGCCAGAAGCTCGGCGTTGTCCACATAGGTGGCGTGGGACTGCGCCGCCCGGGACAGGTGTTGCTCCAGGGCCGTCCGCAGCTGCTGGGAAATATCCGAGCGCACCACCACGGCCACCAGCGGGGACGCAGCCGGAATGCCGGCCGCCGACGCCAGCTGCTGCAGCCGCCACGGCTGGCTGCCCGAATCGACCGCGCGGATCAGCGCGGCTCCGGCAACCTCCCGCAGCCCGGGGGACATCCGCTGCAGCATGGCCAGGGCCAGAATGTCCACCGAGCGCTTCCCTGCCGTCCGGGCAAGATTTTCGTCCTCGTCCGCCGGAACGCGGAGCACCAGCTGCGCCGCGAGAATGCCGCGCACCGGCACGTCGATGTGGATCAGGCGCGCATGTTCGTGCAACGCAGCCGGGGATGCGGGCGTGTCCCCGGCCGCAGTGTCAGCCGCCGCAGTGCCAGCCGCGCCAGAGCCAGCCGCGTCCGCGGCCAAGTCGCCGGTCTCGGCCTGCCCCGGCGTCGCGCTGGCCAGGGGAGCGCCCGTAAGGGACGCCAGGGTCACCTCGCTGCCGGTGATGCCGGCCAGCACCGCCAGGATCCGGTCCAGGCTGCCGCCGTGAGCCAGTTCCACGGCCATCGCGTGGCTGGCCTCATCCGCCCGGCGCAACTGCGAGACCGACTCGCTGACCAGCGAGGAGTTGATCGCCTGCATCACGCTGACAAACGGCACCACTTTGCGCAGCTCGATCAGCGGAAGGCCGGCGTCCTCGGCAGCCGCCACCATTGAGGACGGAAGGGAAGAGAGGGCCGCGCCGGTTTCGATGGCCAGGGCCGCCACCCCCCGCTCGGCCAGTTGACGGATGTAGGTGACCCGCCGTTCCTCGGAAGCGAGGGCCAAGGCCTCCCCTCCTGTCAGCAGCAGCTCCCCGCCGTCAAGCAGCGGTGCGATGTCCAGGATCTCGCTGGAGTGGATCCAGCGGAGCTGGGTCCGGGCGGCGCTGCCGGCCGCGGCCCGGACCACCGGGTCGGCGACTGCCAGGGTGGGATGATCCAGGACATCCTGAAGACGTATAGACATGACACTCCGTCGCGTGAAGCAAACATTAACTAGACACATCATATATAGGCGGATGTGGCATGTGCCACATAATCTGGAAGGACCCCACTCACTCACGGAGGCTCCAATGCGTGAAGAACCCCCTATGATTTCGGCTAGCCACTCTCCTGCCACCGACAATGACGTCGAGGCCTGGCTCCAGCCCATTCCTGAATCCCAGCGAACCCACAAAGTGTCCGGCCAGTTCTGGATCTGGGCCGGTGCCAACCTCGCCCCGATCAACTGGGTGCTCGGCGCCCTCGGCATCCATCTGGGCCTCGGCTTCGCCGACACCGTCACGGTCCTGGTTCTGGGGAACCTGATCGGGATGCTGCTCTTCGGCTGCTTCGTCCTGCTGGGCCAGAAAACGGGCGCCACCGGTATGGTCCTCGCCCGGGCCGCCTTCGGCCGGCGCGGAAACTACCTTCCCGCCGCCATCCAGGCCCTGCTGGTCATCGGCTGGTGCGCCGTCAACACCTGGATCATCCTGGACCTGGTGATGGCCCTCTTCGGCACCCTCGGCTGGGTCGACCCGACGGCCCAGAACTACGCCTGGAAGATCGGCGTCGCCACAGCCATCATGGCCGCGCAGGTCGCCATCGCCTGGTTCGGCTACAAGGCCATCGCTGCCTTCGAAAAGTGGACCGTGCCGCCCACCATCATCATCCTCGCGGTGATGTCCGCCGTCGCCTGGTTCGGCATGAAGATCAACTGGTCCTATGCCGGACCGGCCGGCAACATCCTGGAAGGCTCGGAGCGCATCGCCGCGATGAGCGCCGTCATGACGGCCATCGGCATCGGCTGGGGGATCACCTGGTTCACCTACGCCGCCGACTACTCCCGTTTTGTCAGCACCGAAGTGCCCAAGCGCAAGGTCTACCTGGCCTCGGTCCTGGGACAGTTCATCCCCGTCGTCTGGCTCGGCATCCTGGGCGCCAGCCTGGCCACCAACAGCGGCGAAATCGACCCCGGCAAGCTGATCGTCCAGAACTTCGGTGTCCTGGCGCTCCCGGTGCTCCTCATGGTCCTGCACGGTCCCATCGCCACCAACATCCTGAACATCTACACCTTCTCGGTCGCGACGCAGGCCCTCGACATCACCATCAGCCGCCGCAAGCTCAACCTGTTCGTCGGCGTGTTCTCGCTCGCCGCCGTCGTCTTCTTCATCTTCCAGGAGGACTTCGCCGCAGTCCTGGACGCATGGCTGATCGGGCTCGTCGCCTGGGTGGCTGCGTGGGGCGGCGTCATGCTGGTGCACTACTTCTGGATTGAAAAGCGCTGGCCCGGAGACCCCGCCCGGCTCTTCGACGCAGTCGGCACCAAACGGCTCCCGGGGGTCAACCCGGCCGGCATCGCTTCCCTGCTGATCGGCATCTTCTCCACCTGGCTGTTTATGTACGGCCTGGTGCCGGCAATGCAGGGCCCGGTGGCCGTCGCGCTCGGCGGATGGGACCTGTCCTGGCTGGCCGGCGGCCTGTCCAGCGCCACGGCCTACGCCCTGATGGGGCCGCACTTCCACCGGAAGTACCTGCCGGCGCCCGGCACGGTTGCCAGCACCGTGGCCGCCGAGCCGCGGATCGGCGACCTTCCGGTCACCACCACCACCGCCCCGGCCGGGCTCTAGCGCGGCCAGCACCATCATCACCGCCTGACCCGGTGGCGGCGGCCGCCGCCGCCACCGGCCCGCAACTCAACGAGGAGCACCACCAGCATGGACCGATCAGTATTCCTGGAAGAACTGGACGCCTTTGCCTACCGCGACGCTGTGGCATCCGGGGAGGCGATCGTCCTCATTCCCGTCGGGTCTCTGGAGCAGCACGGCCCCCACCTTCCACTGGGAACGGATACCGTCCTGGCCTCCCACTTCGCGGAGGGTGTGGCCCGGCGGCTGGGCGCACTGGTTGCCCAGCCCATCGCCTACGGGTACAAGTCGCAGCAGAAGTCCGGCGGCGGCAACCATCTCCCGGGAACCGTCAGCCTCGATGGCGCCGCCCTCATCGGCGTCGCGCGCAACCTGGTCAAGTCCTTCCTCGGCCAGGGCGTCCGGCACGTGGTCTTCATCAACGGCCACTTCGAGAACTACCAGTTCCTGTATGAGGGAATCGACCTGGCGCTGGGCGAGCTCGGATATGAGTCCGGAGCGGAGCAGAGCGTGCTGCTGCTGTCGTACTGGGACTTTGTCAGCCAGGACACCCTGGCGAAGGTTTACCCCGGCGGCTTCCCGGGCTGGGACATCGAGCACGGCGGGGTCCTGGAAACCTCGCTGATGCTCCACCTCGAACCGGCCCGGGTTGCCATGGACCGCCTGGTCGACGGGCCGGCGGCAGTACTGCCGCGGTTCGACCGGCTGCCAGTGGTGCCGGAGCGGACACCCGCCACCGGCTGCCTGTCGTCGGCCGCGGGCTCCAGTGCCGCCAAGGGCGGGCTTCTGTACGCGCAGGTGGTCGAGGACCTGGCAGCCGACCTCGCGGGCGAACTGGTCCGCGAACCGTTCCGTGAACCGGTCCGCGAACCAGTGTCCCAAGTGGTTCCGGCGTAGGAACACGGACCCTCAGGTCCGGCCGGATTTCAAGCAACGCGGGGTCACCTCGCGCCCATCGGGAAGCCCCGGATGGGCGCGATGTGACCCCGCGTTGCTGTGACCCCGCGTTGCTGTGTGCTCAGTACAGGAAAATCGGCAGCCAGTCGCGGTTGTGGGCGTGCACCAGCGCCAGGAACAACACAAAATCGAACGTCAGATGCACTGTCACGACGTAGGTGAAGGACTTGGTCAGCTTGAAGGTGTAGCCCTGCAGCAGCGCGAACGGGAACGTCAGCAGCGGACCCCACGCCTGGTAGCCGATCTCCCACAGGAATGACGAGAACACCACCGCCTGCAGGAGGTTGGCCTGCCAGTCCGGGAAGTGCTGCCGCAGCAGCGTGAACATGGTGCAGATGAAGAACAGCTCGTCCCAGATGCCCACCGCATTCACGCCGAGGAAGAGCCGCCAGAATATGGTCGGGTCGGAGGCGTCCGGCCAGTTCTGGTAGACCCCGGTGCGGATCAGGTACGCGGGCAGAATGAAGTAGCCCAGCAGGACGACGCCGGCCAGGTACAGCTTCGCGGCGAGAGGCCATTTGCGGCCGGTGTTCACCGGAAACCTGATGATCCGCTCGCCGTACGCGTACCGCGACACCAGCCACGGCACCAGCACGGCCAGGGCGAGGGCGCTGCCCATGAGGATCATGTGCTGGAGGCTCAGATCGGCGTGCAGCGGGACCAGGCTGATGATGACCATGCCCGCAGCGAGAAGCGCCAGGTGCCGCAGCAGCCCGCGGTCAATAAAGGCCGCCGTGAGCAGCCCCAGGGCCAGCACGCCATAGCCGAGGTCATTCTCGACGCCGAACAGCAGCACCCCTGACGCCGACACCAGCGCCGCGGGCAGCAGCTTCCAGCTGAGCGCGGTGCGGGGGGTTTCCGTCGAGATCGATTGCACCCCACCAGCATGTCAGGGACGACGGCGGCACGCACCGTCTGCTGGAAACCGCAGGTGCGTGGCGCCGTCGTACGTTCTGATGCCGCTTGCCGACGGCGTCGGCCGGAGGGCGGGGCCTGCTACTCCTCGTGCCCCTGGTCGCGGCTCATCTGGTCCTCCGCGGGTGGCGTTTCCCCGGGAGGAACTCCGCCCCCGGGCTCCAGCCCGGTGATCTTCCCGTCCAGCGGATCAGGGTTGGCCG
Organism: Pseudarthrobacter sp. 1C304; assembly: GCF_052245515.1. Classification (NCBI taxonomy): domain Bacteria; kingdom Bacillati; phylum Actinomycetota; class Actinomycetes; order Micrococcales; family Micrococcaceae; genus Pseudarthrobacter; species Pseudarthrobacter sp. 1C304. The sequence continues at coordinate 343,971 of NZ_JBQQCH010000001.1, forward strand.
AGGCTGCGGGATCCGCCGCCCCGGCGCCGGGCTGGTCCTGCTGCGGGGAGCTGCCGGCAGGCTTGGGCCGGTCCGGATTGGCCGGGTCATTTTCCGGGTGGTACGTGCTCATTATTCTGCCTTTCTCAGGGCGGGCGCGGTCCTTCGCTAGGGCTTCAGGACGACTTTGATGCAGCCGTCTTCCTTCTTCTGGAAGATCTCGTAGGCGGCCGCGGCGCCGTCGAGGGACACCTCATGGGTCTTCAGGTCCATCACGCCGAGCGGGTCCGCGGGATCCTCCACGAGCGGCAGCAGATCGTCCGTCCAGCGGCGGACGTTGCACTGGCCCATCCGGAACTGGATCTGCTTGTCGAACATGGTCATCAGCGGCATCGGGCTGGCAGTGCCGCCGTACACGCCGCTCAGCGAGACCGTCCCGCCCCGGCGCACGGAATCGATGGCGGCATGCAGCACCGACATCCTGTCGACGCCGGCGGTCTCCATGGCCTTCTTGGCCAGCGCGTCGGGCAGGAGCCCCACCGCGTTCTGCGCGAACGCGCCGACCGGGGAATTGTGCGCCTCCATGCCGACAGCGTCGACCACCGCATCAGGGCCCCTGCCCTCGGTCAGGTCGCGCAGATGCTCCCCGATGTCCTTGGTGAAGTCGATGGTCTCCACGCCGTGGCGCTCGGCCATGCTCCGGCGCTCCGCAACCGGCTCCACAGCAATCACCCGGTGTCCGAGGTGGCGGCCGATCCGGCTGGCGAACTGCCCCACCGGCCCCAGGCCGAAGACGGCCAGCGTCCCGCCCGCGGGGACGTCGGCGTACTTAACGCCCTGCCACGCGGTGGGAAGAATGTCAGAGAGATAGAGGTACCGCTCGTCGGGCAGTTCCTGGCCCACCTTGATCGGCCCGTAGTCCGCGTGGGGCACCCGCAGGAGTTCCGCCTGGCCGCCCGGAACTGACCCGTAAAGCTCGGAGAACCCGAACAGGCTTGCCCCGGTGTTGTGGGAATGGACCTGCGTGGTCTCGCACTGGGACTGCAGGCCCCGTTTGCACATCCAGCAATGGCCGCAGGAGATGTTGAAGGGGATGACCACCCGGTCGCCGGGCTGGAGGTTCGTGACCCCGGGGCCCACCTCCTGGACAATGCCCATGGGCTCGTGGCCGAGGATGTCGCCGGACTTCATGTACGGCCCGAGGACCTCGTACAGGTGGAGGTCGGAGCCGCAGATCGCCGACGAGGTGATCCTGACAATGGCGTCCGTGGGTTCCTGGATCACCGGATCCGGAACCTCCTCAACGCTGACCGACCGCTTTCCCTGCCATGTAAGTGCCCTCATGCCTGCTCCTTCAGTCGTCATTCAAATTGATAAGTATGCTGACCAATTAGATTATTGCCTGTTCTCGCTGCGATGAAAAGGCGGGCCGGTCCGCAGCCGGGCGGAACAGCTGCATTCCGGGGGCACTTTGGCGCGGACACGCCGCCTCCTGGGGCGCCGCCGTCGAACTTTGCGCCCAAAGTGCCCCCGGACGGAATCTGCCGGGCCGGTCTCCCGCCTGATCTGAGCCGCGTTGTGTTAAGCGGGCAGGATGTAGCCGCCGCGCAGCACCGTCACCAGCTCGAAATCCGGGCCCACGGCGACGACGTCGGCCCGGGTTCCGGCGCGGAGGCTTCCGATTTCCGCTTCCAGGCCCAGGACCTGCGCGGGGACCAGAGTTGCCGCCAGGACCGCATCGGCCGGGCTGACTCCGGCGGCCACGGTGGTCCGGACCACCTCCAGCAGCGTGGCCGTGCCGCCGGCGAGGGGTCCGTTGCTGCCCAGGGTGGCCACGCCGTCGTGCACCACCACCTCCGACGTGCCCAGGGTGTAGTTCCCGTCGGGAAGCCCGGCGGCCGCCATGGAGTCCGTGACCAGCGCGATGTTCCCGGCTCCGGCCAGGTCAAACACCATCCGGACGGTTTCCGGGTCGAGGTGGACGCCGTCGCCGATGAGTTCGACGACGGCGGTGCCCGCGCCCGCCAGCCGCAGGCACGCCGCGGCCGGCCCGGGGGATCGGTGGTGCAGCGGCGGCATGCCGTTGAACAGGTGCGTCACCGTCGGCCGGGCGTGCGGGCCGAAACCCGGCGCGGCGCCGATGAGATCTGCCGCCTCCGCCAGCGAGGCCGCCGTCGTCCGCGCGTCCGCAGTGGTGTGGCCCAGCGAGGGCGTGACGCCGTGCTGCGTGAGCATACGTAGCAGCTCGCCGGCACCCGGCAGTTCCGGGGCGTAGGTCATGGTCCGCAGCGCGCCGCCGGCGGCCTCCAGCATGTCCCGCAACAGTCCCGGATCGGGGTCCCGGAGCCAGCGCGGATCCTGCGCGCCGCAGCGGGCGCGGGAGAGGAAGGGGCCCTCGGCGTGGATTCCGGCGACGAGTCCCTCGGCGGCCAGGGGCCGGAGGACGCCAAGTGCCCGCAGCAGCTCATCGGCCGGGGCGGTGACGAGGCTGGCCAGCAGCGTGGTGGTCCCATTGCGGTGCATAAAGTCCACCGCCTGCCGGCAGGCCCGGCCGTCACCGGTCGGGAAACCGCCGCCGGCCGCGCCGTGGCAATGGAGGTCGACCAGGCCGGGCAGCAGTGAGCTGCCGGGCGGCAGCGGGATCTCCTCGGCGCCGGTGAACTGCGCAGCGTCATAGCCGCCAGCCGGCCCCGCATAGGCGATCCGGCCACCTGTCACGGCCACGACGGCGTCCGCGGTGCAGGCGCCGTCGGTGAGGAGGGCGCCGCGCAGGACGTACGCGGGTGCCGCGTCGCTTGGTTCCGGCATCTGGAGTGTCCTCAGTCCATCAGCGTGAGCACGGCGATCCGGTACCCCTCGGCTGACTCGATGAGCTGGTAGCAGAAGCGCTCGGGCTGCCGGGCGGCATAGGACCAGGTGACGACGGCCCAGACGATGCCCGGCGCCTCGCCCATGATGACGATCTGCCGGCCGACGTCGTCCACTCCGGCGTACTGGCTGAAGGCGGAAGTGAAGAACTCCTCGGTCTGGCGGGAGTCGCTGACAGGGATCGACGTACCGGGGAACAGGATGAGTGACGGCACCGCGTACATACCGGCGATCGCCCGGGCATCGCGGGCCAGCAATGCAGCGGCGTAGTCGTTGAAGAACTCTTCTACCTTGGCATGGGTCACAGTCATGGCCCCAGACTACAAACCCCGCTGTTCCCGCGCACCGGGTTTGGACATCCGGCGGGGACAGCCGACGGGTAGATCGGCCCTACCGTCCGTCCGGCGTCCGGGCCGATAATCGGGCGTATCCACCCCAAAGACTATGGAGGCGATCGACGTGTCGGTTTATACGCTGGGAATCTGGCTGGTGCACCCGGGCCGCGAAAACGACTTCGTGCAGGCCTGGCAGGACCTGGCCCGCAAGACCCAGGAAGACTTCCCGCACACGCAGGCCGTGCTGATGCACGACCACGACGTCCGGAACCGGTTCATCAGCACCGGTCCCTGGGAATCCCTGGAGCAGGTGGAGCAGTGGCGGGCCTCCGAGACCTACCGGCACGGCCTCGAGGTGATGAAGGAGATGCTGGAGCATTTTGAGCCGCACACCCTGGACGAGGCAGCCAGCATCGGCCGGGACTGACGCCAGCCCGCGTTCCCCGCCGTCGGCGCTCCCTGTCGAACACCAACGCGGGGTCATTCAACGCCCATCCTGGGAGGCCGGATGGGCGCCAGGTGACCCCGCGTTGGCTGGGATCAGGCGAACAGGCCTTCGCCGATGAACCCTCCCTCACGGCATCCGGGCGGGATGGCAAACACGGCAGAGCCGATCGGCGTCGTCCACTGGTTGAGCATGTCCATCTGATCGAGCCGGCGCTGGATGGGCGTGAACTGCTTGTCGACGTCGGACTGGTAGGACACGAAGATCAGCCCCGAGTCCGAGATCCCGCCGGTCCCGGGAGCGGCGTCGTAGTTGTACGCCCGCCGGAAGATCCGCTGGGAACCGTCCTCCGGCCGGGACCGGCGCAGGTGCGAGACGTCCGAGATGACCGGAAAGCCGAGCTTGGAGACAGCGGCGAAGTCCGGCTCGTCGTGCTCGTGCGTGCCGGTCAGCGGCGCGCCGCTGGACAGGCGGCGGCCCACGGACTCCTCCCGGCCCACGCGGTCCACCTCGTCCCATTTGTCCAGGTTCATTGCGATCCGGCGGATCACCACCGAGGTGCCGTTGTCCGTCCACGCAGGAATATCCCCGCCGCCCCAGACCACACGCTCATGCTCCGTGCTGCCCGGCGCGGGGTTGGTGGTCCCGTCCACCTGGCCGAACAGGTTCCGCATGGTGGTCCCGGACTTCTCGCTGCCGAACGAGCGCCGGAAGCCGGTCTGCACCCAGCGGACGGTGGCGAAGCTGCGGCTGTCCTTCAGAAGCATCCGCTGAGCATGCGCCACGGTCAGCGGATCATCCGCACAGATCTGCAGCAGCAGGTCACCGTCGGAGAACTCTGGCTGCAGCCGGTCGATGCTGAAGGCCGGCAGCGGCTTCAGCCACCCCGGTGCCCGGGACGGGTCGACGGCGGCCACCAGCCCGGGTCCAACGCCGAAGGTGACCGTCAGCCGGGCAGGCACCCGGGCGAGTTCGCCCTCGGTGTCGGCCAGTGCTGGCCTCCCCGCGGTGAGGTTCGCGGCGTCGTCGCTGAGCAGCCGCAGCAGCGCTTTCACGCCGGCGCGCGTCGTGCCCGGCCGCAGGTCCAGCGCGACAAAAACGCCGTGGGCCTGCGCCGCCGTCGTAATGCCCGCCTGCCGGTCGCCGTGGAATGGGACAACCGAGCCGCCGTGGACGCTCTCCGCAGCTTCCACGGGGGCGGCGTTTCCTCCCGGCTCGACGCCGGCTCCGGCGAGGTGGGTGCCGGCGGCGGCCAGGGCCCCGAGCCCGGCAGCTGCCCCGCCGAAGAGCAGGCCGCGCCGTGGCAGCGTCCTCGGCGCGCCGGACCCGGCGCTGTCCGCGGGCTGCTGGTCTCCCGGCATCATTTCGACGTCGACGACGGCACGGAACTGCCGGAAGGCTGGCCGTGGGACATGCCCGCGCCCCCTTCGACGTAGTTCTCGTTGGCGCCGCTGAAGTCCTTCGCCACGGCGGCGAAGTCCAAGGTGCCGCCGCCGGCCAGGGTCAGTGTAAACGTCACGTCCGCTCCGGCGGTGACGGGCCCGGTCAGCCCCATCAGCATCAGGTGGTTGCCGCCCGGTTCCAGGACCAGTTCACCGCCGGCCGGGATCACAAAGCCGCCCTGCTTGGCCTGCATCTGCATTGCGCCGGTGGGCCCCGCGATGGTTTCGTGCAGTTCGACCATGCGGGCGGCTGGGGTGGAGGCGCCGGTGACGGTGACGTCGGCGCCGGAGGTGTTCTTGATGACGCCGAATGCGCCGGTCATGCCGGAGGCGGCCGTCTTGACCCACGGCTGGCTGACCGTCAGGACGGCCGGGGCGCTGGTGGGTTCGCCGGCCGGGGCGGCTGCTGCCGGCGGTGCCGGCGTCGGGGCTGACGGGGCGCAGCCGGTGAGCGCCAGGGCCGCGGCGGCGAGGACGGAGAAGGCGGGGTACATGAGCTTTTTGGACATGGTGGTGCTCCTGGATCGTGGCAGGCGGCCGCGGCGGGCCGGCCTGAAGAGTGCTATTCGCTGGTGGATTGTGCTGCGCGCCTGATGCGCCGGAGGCCTGCCGAGGCCAGGAAGAGGCCAAGGCCTGCGGCCGCGGCGATTCCGGCGGTGGGAAGCCACTCGGGCACGGCGCTGGCCGGGGCTGCCTCGGCGGGTTCGGCGGCGGGCTCGACGTCCGCTGCCGGGCTGCCCGCCGGTGCAGCGGAGGCCGGGCCGCCGACGTGGAACCTGTAGCCGCCACTGATGGGGTGACCATCCGCGGAGACCACCCGCCAGCTGACTTGATAGCCGCCGTCGGGCAGTTCCGGAAGCGGCTGGACCAGTCTTTCCCGGCTGAGGACCGGCGCGCCGCTCACCCAGTTCCTGGCGTCATCGTCAACGACGCGGACCTCATGGCCCAGCGTCAGGAGGGGCGAACTGAAGGTCAGGGTGATGTTCGCAGGGGACTTGTCCGGGCGCTCATCGGGCGCGGGACTGGACGAAATCAGCTGGTCGTGGGCGAGGGCCGCCGGTGCGGCTGCGAGGCTGGCGCCTCCACAGAGCAGCAGGGCGGCGAGCAGAGGTGCTCCCAAACCAGGATTCCGCCATGTTTTCAAGGGTTTTCTTGTCATGGCTGCTTCCCGCCCCGGCACTGTCGTCGCAGCACCGCGGGGCGTATCGATGAAAGGCGCCGGGCGCCTAGGACACGAACGGAAGCAGGGGAGGTCCCCGGTGGCGCAGCACCAGCAGGGGTGCGCCGAGATTGGGCAAAGCCCGGACCGGACGGCTGGCGGGCAGGGCGGCGGGCGCCGGTCGCGCCGGTAGAGGCTGGAAGAGCGGGAGGAACGCCGTCACGCGCAGGCGCATCGCCTGGACCAACCGGACAACAGCGACCTCGCCGTGGCGCAGCGCGGCAACCGTCAAAGCCGCGGCGGCGGCGTGACCCAGCCACATCAGTGGCGAGGCGTGGGCCGGCGCGGAGGAAAGGATCACGCCGGTCGGTTCCGGCGCCGACAGGGTGTGAAGGTGGCCGCCGGCCGGAACGCCGGACCCGTGGGCGGTCGCTGTTCCGCTGAACAGCCAGTGGAAAAACCCCTGGCTCAGTGCCACGCCAGCTGAGAGCCGCCATAGCGACAGCCCGCGGCCGGTGAGCGCTGTGCAGACCAGCCCGGAGAGGGCCAGGGCCAGCAGGAGCAGGGCGGGTTGGGGAGCGCTGCCGCCGGCCACCAAGTGCGATGCGGCGGCGATGGAGGTCGCGGCGAGGGCGCCGATCCAGCCGCGCACCAAACGCAGGCCGCGTGCTGTCATCTCTCCTCCTCGCTTCCGTGCGATTCCCCGGGCTGTCGACAATGCGCCGCTGGGCGTCCTGGCGGCGTTCCGTGAGTCCAGACCTCATTATTCCACATACCCCTCGGGGTATGAACTTCCGGCCAATTGGCCTGTTGGTAGAGGCGTCCGATTCGGGTCGCGGAGGGATCCGATGGAGTAACGTCATACTGCCAGCAGCTTGTGGAATGGATCAGTCGGGAGCGGTGTGAAGGATCAGCAGCGGCCAGCGTCCGCAGCCCACGCCAAGGGCGCTGCAGAAAGAACCAAGGCTGACCCGCTGTGGAAGATGGTCAGTGCTGAACTCCTGCAGGAAGTCCTCGCCGGAGAGTTTGTGGCAGGGTTCCCGGGCGAACTGGAACTGGCCCAGCGTTACGGGGTCAGCCGGGGCACCATCCGGGCAGCCCTGAAACCCTTGCGCGATGCCGGGCACATCACCGCGCACCCCGGGAAGAAACCGACGGTGGTCGCGGGCCGAAGTACGGCGTACGGGCCGATCTACAGCGTCCTGGCCTCGATCCGGGATTCCGGGATGACCCACAGCAGCGTTGTCCTCGAGCAGCACATTGTGGTCGACCCGGACGTCGCGGCAGTGCTCGCGCTGAACCCCGATGCGCAGCTCTTCCACCTCTCGCGGGTCCGTCTTGCCGACGGCGAGCCGATTGGCCTGGACCAGGTCTGGCTCCCCGCGGCGACTGCCGGGAAGCTGCTCGAAGCTGACTTCCGCGACGCGTCCCTCTACGGGGAGCTTGACCGCCGTTGCGGCGTCGTGCTTGACGGCGGCACGGAGAAGCTCACCGCAGTGCCCGCCACGCCGGCGCAGGCAGCCCTGCTCGGGTGTCCGGAGAACTCCCCGCTGCTGCTGATCGAACGGACCGGCTGTCACCGGGCACGAGACCTTGAATTCCGGCGCAGCTACGTCCTGGGTGAACGAGTAGCCATCGCCACCGCCTTTGGCTGCAAGGCCACCCCGCCCCGGCGGGACTAACGGGCGGCCTGCACCCGCGGCACCGGGCAGCGGTCCTCCGAGGTTGCCCTTTTCAAGAATGCCCACAGCAGTAGAGCAATAGAAAGACCCGCCAGCAGAGGCTGGATCGGTTCGAAGTACTGCATGGCGCCGGACGTGCCGAGAGCCAGCAGTACGAGCTTGTTGCAGACCGGGCAGCCGACGGCGAAAAAGGAGACGATGGCTCCGGCAGCCCCGAAGCGGGCTTTGTTGTCGGACCCCGCGCCGCCCGTCTCCTCGCCCCTGGTCGATTCGCGGGCGACGTAGGTGGCCACCAGCAGGCCGGTGAGGATGGCGGTGACGCCGAGGACCGGGAAAGACCACCAGGTCGGGGGGACCTCACGGCTAAAAAACGGCGTGTCGATCAGGTCCGTGGGCACGGCCACCACGAGATAGGTGAGGACCGCGGCGGCGGCCGCAGTCAGCCAGCGCCGGGCCGGCCACTGCGCCAGGGCGGGGATCAATTCTTGGTATTTAATGCGCATCATCAGGCATCCCTGTCTTGGGCCGGCCCGGGCCGGCGGCATTGGCGGTCGGGCCGGGGGCAGCCTTCGTCGCACTCGGTTGGTCCGCAGCTCCAGTGCTCCGGTGCTGCAAGGGTGGCTCATTCCCCCGGCTCTTGAAATACAGTGCCACGCCGATCGCAAGCACGAGGGCCGCGACCCCGGCGACCACCAGGTCCGGGACCGCGGCGGCAGCCTCGGTGGCAGCCGACTCCGCCCGGAACTGATCCTGGACGGTCAGCACGCCGCCCAACCCCGCTGTCCCGTCAGTGACCAGCAGCAGCACGCCGATGCCGATGGAAATGAGGCCGGAAATAATCATCAGCCAGGAATTCGACCACTTCCCGACGGTTAGCGGACGGGGGCGCAACCAACGGCGGCCGGAGATGCCCAGCCGGTCCCATGTGAGCGCCAGGGCAAAGAGCGGCAAAGCCATGCCGAGCCCGAAGATTGCCAGGAGGACGCCGCCATAGACGGCGTTGCTGCCCACTGCTGCCACAGTCAGAACGGAACCCAAAATGGGCCCGGTGCAGACTCCGGCGACGCCGTAGACGGTTCCCAGGGCGAAGACGGACAGCCGGGAGGACCCGGTGCCCGCGGCCAGGGTGAGACCGGAGGGAAGCCGCAGAGCGGCGATCTGGGCGGCGCCGAAGAGGATCACCAGCGCCGCTGAGACACTGATCAGGACCGGCCGGTGCTGTGTGACGAGGGAACCGAGTACGCCGGCAAATATGCCCAGCGGCACCAGGGTGGTCAGCAGGCCCAGGTAGAAGAGCCCGGTCCGTGCCACCAGCCGGGTCTTGGTGGAGAAGGCGTAGGCAAAGAAGGCGGGCAGCAGGAGGGCCGAACAGGGGCTCAGCAGTGTAAGGACGCCGCCCAGGAACGCGCCGGCATAGCCGATGTCCATCAGTTGCCCTTGGCGGACTTCAGTGCGGCGTCGACAGCCTTCTCAAAGGTTGCCAGCGGCTGCGCGCCGACGATCGGGGTGTCATTTACGAGGAACGTGGGGGTACCGGTTATTCCCAGGGATGCGGCCTCCTGGGCGTCCTTCGCCACAGCGGCCTTAAGCTCGGCAGAGTCAAGGTCAGCCTCGAACTTCTCAAGGTCAGGGACGCCGGCGTCGCCGGCCAGCTTGATCAGGACTCCCCGGGGCAGCGCGGCATGCCCACGTTCCGGCGCGATGGCATAGACAGCCTTGTTGAATTCCCAGAACCGTCCCTGCTCGGCTGCCGCGCGGCCGGCGACCGCGGCCGCGGAGGACTCCGCCCCGAAGACCGGCAGGTCCCGCCACTCGACTCTGAGGTCGCCGCGCTCCACATATTCGGCCACCAGCTGCGGCAGGGTGTCCCGGGAAAACAGCCCGCAGAACGGGCACCGGTAATCGGCGTACTCCACCAGGACAACCGGGGCATCAGGGCTGCCGATTGCAGTCGGGTCACCTGCCACCCGGCGGGACATGTCCAGTTTTTCTCCGGCAGGGCTCTCCGAGTCCTGGGCCTGGCCCTGACCGGCGGCGTCCCTCTGGGCCGCTCCGCCTTGATAGGACAGCAGCCCCACAAACAGCAGCAGTACGGCGATGCCAAGTGCGGGCAGGACAAAGGGTGCAATGCGGCGGGGCTTGGCCGCCGCCCGCTCAGGCTTGGTCAAGGTGGGCATCCGTGCTCCTCAAGCGTGGCTGGTAAATGTACATACATTTGATGCACCTGCGAGGCTACGTGACACACTTGCCGATGTAAAACAGCCGCCCGGATGCCGGCGCGGGAGTGGTGTTGCGGCCCCGGCAGCCATCGCCCAACCCGCCAGGCGGCAACGGGACGGCTGGGTATGCATCCGCCGCTGACAGGGACCGCAGTGCCGGCCGGCTCAGTCCCGCGGCCCTCGCTTGGCGGGGAACAGCGGGCGGCAGCCGGTGCAGGCGTCAGTGTCCGATGGTTCGCCGCGGCTCAAGACGATCTCACGCTCCAATTCCAGGCGCCCGTGCAGGGCCCACGCCATCACGGCCAAGGACAGGATGCCGACGGCGATCTGGGCGGACGAAGCTGCTTCCCTTGCCGAGCTCGCCCACGCCGCACCGAAGAGGCCTAGGGCTGGCCACCGCAGATCGCACAGTGTGGCGGCCGCGCCGATCGGCGCGTTCACGTAGCTGCCTGCCAGGAAGCCGGCCAGGATCGACCCCGCAGACACCAGGGCGTAGCCCGTCCAGCCGGTGCCAGCGCCGGTGCTCATGCCATTAGCGGTCATCAGGAAGACGGCGGCCAGGCCTGCAGCGACGAGAGTCGCGGCCACGCGCGCCCGCGACCAGCTGCGGAGCACCTGCGAAATGGCCCGGACGCGCTCTGAACCTGCCGGTGCCCGATCCGTGCGCGTCGGAATGCGATGCCCGGGTTTCTGGGTGACTGTCACGGCTCCAATATACCCTATGGGGTATTATTGTAGTCTCAGGTGCCTCACCCGCGGCACCCAGAACCAGGAGTCCATATGTGTGCTGCAGTTCGTTGTAATCGTTGTGGAAAAGTCACCTGGGCCGGCTGCGGCGAGCATGTCGACTCGGTGATGGCAGACGTCCCCCAGGAGCAGCGGTGTACCTGCGACAAGTGACCGAAACCGTGTAGCGATGTCACAGGGGCGCGCTGAGCAGTCGCACTCCGTCGCCTGTCGTCGGAACGGGCCCTGGTTGGTTGCGGGTCAGAGCGGACCGAATTCCCGGTAGCCCATAGGATCCGTCCACACCGGTGACATTGTTTCGAGGGCGCTCCGGAGCTCCGCGTCTGCCAGGATTGCCGCGCGGAAGTCCCGGCGGGCATGCTGCATAAAGTAGGCCGGAAGAGCGAAAACGCTGCTGGTCGCCACCAGGAACAGGCCGTACATGGCCACGACGGCGGCCATTCCGCCCGCGCCGGCCTCCAGGCTGATGGCCGCCGGGAGCAACAACACTCCCAGCACCGCGGACAGGAACAGTGTGAGCCCGATGCCCGAGCTCAGCTTCCCCGGGGCCCGCGAGGCCATCACCGGCCGTACGCTGGGCACACGGTGTTTGGCCCGCCGCCGCAACAGCACGCCGGTGCCGATGAGGACCATTCCCGCAATGAGCAGGCCCAGAAGGACCGCCACAGCGGCCGGACTGACGAGCAGCGTCAGTGCTGCCCCGCCAAGACAGGCAGCACCGACGCCAAGGCATGCGGCGGCGAGACCCCGGACCTGGCCGAAGTTCCAGGCCATCTCGCGCAGGGCGCTCGGCGCCAAGGCCTGCGCCGACGGCTGGACCTCCTCGGCGATCCAGTAGCTGAGCGGAAACTGCCGGGGGGCGGACGGACGGGCGTGCGGCTGGGTTGTCATTCCGGCTGGGCTTTCTGGTGTGCGATCGGGCAGGCCTTCCGCGGACGGGTCCGCGGCAGAATCAGAACGTGAGGGCGGACTCGAAGCGGCGGAACGCATCGGCGGCGTCGATCGCCTCGGTCTTATCCGCACCGTCGTCGCCGGTGGCGAGCGTCCAGGACTGGTCCGCTTCCACCTTGAGGTGCGCGGTCAGCGGCGGCCCGGACAGCCGGTGGTGCTTGATCATGGCCGCCGCAGGGTAGCCCTCGGCTCCGGTTTCAAGGTAGTGCCGGGCGATCTGCAGCCCGAGCTGGAGCATTCCGGCGCCGGGATCCACCGGCTGCACCTCGTGGACTCCGTACCGGTTGAGGTTGAGCAGAAGCGCGCCGTCCTTGGACCCGGCGGTAAACAGGACGTGGTCCGTTTCCGGGGTGACCAGGGCGACTTCAAGCCACTCTTCGGCCGTGGAGACCACAGCGGCCACGATGGCGCCCTTGTCCACGGGCACGATGTCATTGCCCGACACTTCCGCCAGTCCGCGGACCAGCAGAGTGGTGATGCCGGCCTGCTCCAGCAGCTCGTTGTCCGCTACAGGGGAGAGCCGGAACACGGCCCGGGTGGTATCTGCCGACGGCGTCGGGTTCACGGCAAGAAGGGCCAGCAGTTCGTGGTCTGTCAGGCGGAGCGGGGTCTCGTCGTTCATTCTTTCCTCACGTCGTGTGGTCATCATTCCTCTGCCCGGCGGGAAGCCGGGCTAGCCGCCCAGCCAGCCCCACACCTTCTTGGCCCCGTCCGCGACGGCGCTTGCACCGTCCGCTATGACACTACCGACCTTCTTGGCGCCGTCCACCACCATCTCTGAGGTGGAGCCGTAGCCGAGATTCTTGGACAGCAGACCCATGCCCGCCCAGGCCAGACTCGCCCCGGCAAAGAAGGGGCCCACGACGGGGACGAAGCTGCCGGCCGCCAGCACGGTGGACACTCCGCCATCCCACATGGCATTGGAATCCCCGCTCAGCATTCCGTCGGCGAACTGGGCAGTTCCCCCGATGATGCTGAGGACGCCGGCGGCGCGGCCCACCATGGACAGCCCGTTCAAGAGCTGGGTGCCCTTGAGGTATCCCAGTCCCGGCGCCTGGCCGTACTGTGCGCCCAGCACGCTCCACGGCATCCTGGTCAGCAGGCCGGCCTTGTTCATCTGGCTCAACAGCACGTCTGCCCCAAGTCCCGCGCCCGAGGCTGCGGCGTTGGCGACCTGGTACACCGGATTCCCGTTTGCGTCCAGCACGGGATCCAAGACGTGGGCCAGCGGCGAGCCGGAGGCCGCACCGCCTGCTGACGCCGCGGAGCCGCCACCGCCGGAGGACCCGGTGCTGGTCCTTTCCTGTTCGTCCGCGTGCGCCAGCAGGCTCTTTGCCTGGTCCCGCAGCGTGTCGCTCGAGTTACGCAGCATCGGGCGCAGGGTGGAGGACCACTCGCTGCGGAAGCGTTCTCCATCGGCGCCTTTCCAGACAGCGGACCCGACCACGCTGTTGACGGTGGCCTCAATCCTTTGGAGGGCGGCGCCGGACTGCCCGATCGACTTGGAGAGCGACCTTAGCTGCGCCACGTCAGCACCGTAGATGCCAGGAGCCATGCGTTTCCCCCAATGGATGTAAAGACTCGTTTCCCCGAACACTATCGGCAAACGAATTCCTGGGCGATGGAGAGTCCTGCCCATGGGCGACGCCCCAGCCCGCGGCGTCCACCACGAACCGCCCCCCGCTTCGGGCTAGAGTTCACCGTGGGGCCAACCCCACGACGACGTTTCCAGCAGTGCCGCACGTCCGCGGCGGAGAAGTACCCGGGAGTCACCAGTGCGGCACGGATCCAAGCCCACCATCCGCGATGTCGCGGAGGCTGCAGGAGTGTCCCTGACCACGGTCTCCTACGTCCTGTCCGGCCGCACCGGCGGCAATACCCGGATCAGCCAGCCCACGCAGGACCGTGTGCATGCCGCGGCCGGCGATCTTGGCTACGTGCCCAACGGTGCCGCCCGCGGGATGCGGCGGGGCCGTACCGATGTGGTGGCAATGGCCATCACGGATCTTGAGGATCCCCTGGACCGCGGACTCGCTGCCGCCGCGGCGAGGATCCTGCCCCGGCGCGGCTACCAGCCGGTCATTCTCGTCGGCGACAGCTGGCGGCAGTTTATGCTCTCCGGCGGAGCCGACGGCGTGATTCTCGGCTCGGTACCGGCGTCCCGCACCGCCGTCGACCTTGAGGCCATGACGGAACTCGCCGACCGCGGCGTGGCCCAGCTGCTCGTCGCGGACTCGGCGCCGCCGGACGGCGTCGACGTGCTGGCCCCGGAAGCCGGCACGACGGCGGATGCCTTCGCCGAGCGGGCGGTCGCCCGGGTGGTCGGCCGGCTGGCAGTCCAGCGGGCCGCTCCCCGGAACCCGGATCCGGACCCGGCCCCGGATTCCGGTCGGGGGAGTTCCTGAACGCCGCTCCGGCCGAAACGGTTTCCCAATCCCGCTCTTGCGCCCTCAACTGAAAACGTTTACAGTTGTCGAATGCCGGAGTGATTGGGTTCACAGCCGGCGCATCGCTCCGGCCACGAAAGGCCGGAGAAACGGGCCCGGCAGACTCAAAGGAGAGTGCATCAGTGGCAAACATCCATGACGTGGCAAAGCTCGCCGGCGTGTCGATCGCCAGCGTCTCGCGCATGCTCGCCGGGGAAAACGTCCGCAGCGCCGAGGCGATCCGGCGGGCCATCAATGATCTCGGTTACCGGCCCAACGCCAGCGCCCGGGGGCTGCGCCTGGGCAAACACCACAGCATCGCCGTGATTGTCCCCGACATCTCCAACCCCTACTTCGCCGCCCTGGTCCGCGGCATCGAGGAACGGGCCATGACGCAGGGCTTCCGCATCGTGGTGGCCAGCAGCGATGAGCAGTTCAGCGCGGAATCGGAACTCCTGGGTAACCTCATCGACGCCGTCGACGCCGTCGCGATTGTGCCGGCTGAAGAAGGCGACCGCACCCGCAGCATGCTGGCGGACCTCAACAAGCCGGTGGTGCTGATCGACAGGACCGTGGGTGATGAGCCGGGCTTCGACCTGGTCCACGTCGACAACGCCAGCGGGGCCAAAGCCGCCGCGGACTACCTCCTGTCCCTGGGGCACCGCAGCTTCGGCATCATCAGCGGACGCCAGGACACCGTTCCCGGACGGGTCCGCCACCAGGTCTTCCTCCGGACCCTGGCCGACGCCGGCATCGAAGTTCCGGCCGAGGCCGTCAAAATCGGCGAATTCAGCCGGAACTTCGGCCGTCGCGCCGCCCAGGAACTGATCGAGAATCCCACCGGAATGACAGCGCTGTTCGTGGGAAACAACACCATGGCCCAGGGCGCCCTGCTCTCCCTGCACGCCGCCGGGGTGTCCATCCCCGGGCAGCTCTCCTTCCTTTGTTTTGACGACTTCGACCTGGCGGAACTGCTCCCGGCGCCTGTCACCGTGATCTCGCGGCCCGCCATCGCCGAGGGCCACGCCGCCGCCGACCTGCTGCTCGAACGGATTGCGCGATTCGGCAGCCCCAACCAGCCCCCGCTGGAACACAAAGTACTCCCGGTGAGCCTGACCATCCGGCAGTCCTGCTCCGCCCCCGCCTTCAACTGACGCTCCCGCCTGACCACACCCCTAAGGAACCCCATGACAACAGCTGTGCCCGGAAACGGGAATGTACTGGTGATCGGCAGCATCACCTGCGATCTGACCAGCTTCAGTGACCGCCTGCCGCAGCCGGGGGAAACGGTCCTCGGAAACTCCTTCACCATGGTGCTGGGCGGCAAAGGCGCCAACCAGGCGCTGGCGGCGGCACGCGCCGGGAGCCAGGTGTCACTGATCGGCTGCGTGGGCAACGACGGCTTCAGCGAACTGGTCCTGGGGACCCTGGCCGAGGAAAACATCGACACCACCCACGTGATGCGCACGGAAGGCCCCACGGGAATCGCCCACATCCGGGTGGACGCCTCGGCGGAAAACGACATCGTGATGATCCCGCTCGCCAACTCCCGGCTGAGCCCGACCCACATCAGGGAATCCCTGGACCAGTCCGCACGTCCCGCCGGGGTGGCCCTGATCCAACTGGAGATCCCGCATGAATCGGCGCTGGAGGCGGCACGCGCCTGCAAAGCCCGCGGCATCACCGTCATCCTGGACCCCGCCCCGGCTCCGGCCGGCCCCCTGGACGAGGACTTCTGGCCCCACGTTGACATCGTCACCCCGAATGAGACCGAAGCACGCCTTATCACCGGAATCGAGGTGACCGACCACGCATCAGCCACCGCGGCGGGCCGCTGGTTCACCGACCGCGGCGTGCGGCGTGCCGTGGTCACCCTGGCCGGCGCCGGCGCCGTCGTGGTTGAGCGGACGTCCGCGGACAGCACCGCCGTGACGCTGCAGGAACCGTTCCGGGTCACAGCGGTGGACACCACGGCCGCCGGCGATGCCTTCGCCGGGGTGCTGGGCAGCGCGCTGGCCGAAGGCCTGGACTGGGACGATTCCCTGCGGCGCGCCATGGCCGGCGGCGCGCTGGCTGTCACCGTTGCCGGTGCCAGCCCCAGCCTCCCGCAGCGTGCAGCCATTGACGCGTTCCTCGCCGGGCAGGCCGCCACGGCCCGCTAGCGGCGAAAAGCCCACCCCCACCTTTCATCCCTCTACAACGCAGTGGAGCAACTATGCGCAAAAACAGCGGCACCCTCAACCCATCCCTCGCCCGGGTCATCTCGGAACTGGGCCATACCGACGAACTTGTGGTGACCGACGCCGGCCTGCCGATCCCGGCCGGGGTGGAACGGATCGACCTGGCCCTGACCGCCAACGTGCCGCGGTTCCTGGAGTGCCTCGACGTCGTCCTGGCCGAAGTCGAGGCCGAAGGCGCCATCGCGGCGTCGGAGATCGCCGAGCACAGCCCGGAGCTCCTCGAGGCCCTCAAGGACCGGCTCGGCAATCGCGGCATCCCGCTGGACCTCGTCCCGCACACGGAATTCAAGCAGCGGACCAGGAATTCCCGGGCCGCCGTCCGTTCCGGCGAATTCACCCCCTACGCCAACGTCATCCTCGTCGCCGGGGTGGTGTACTGACATGGCGGTCACCCTCAGCGGCATCACCAAGTCCTTCGGCCCCAACCGGGTGCTCCGCGGCGTGGACCTCAGCATCGAACCTGGCGAAATCGTGTCCCTCGTGGGCGAAAACGGGGCCGGAAAATCGACCCTGACCCGGATTATCGCCGGGGCCTACCAGCCCGATTCCGGTGAGATCTCCATCGACGGCGAGGCGCGGAAATTCAGCGGCCCGCAGGACGCCATGGGCGCCGGAATCCAGGTCATTTACCAGGAGCTGAAGAACAACCTGTTCCCGCAACTGGACGTCGCCTCGAACATCTTCGCCCACGACGGCACCGGCGAGTTCGGCAAGTTGTTCGTCAACAAGGACAAGATGCACGCCCGCGCCGCCGAGCTGCTGAGCCAGGTGGGGATCGACGTCGACACCCGCCTTCCGGTGGGGAAGCTCAGCTTCGGCCAGCAGCAGCTGGTACAGCTGGCCCGCTGCCTCAACCACTCTGTCAAGCTACTCATCCTCGATGAGCCGACGGCGGCCCTCGACGACCGCGAATCGGAGCTCCTGTTCGCCCAGGTGCGCAAGATCCAGGCGGCCGGGGTTGCCGTCATCTACATCAGCCACCGGCTCCCCGAAGTCTTCGCCCTGTCCGACCGCATCGTTGTGATGCGCGATGGCCGCGTCTCCAAAACCGGAACCGCCGCGGAACTGACCGAAGCCGCCGTCGTGGCCGCCATGGTGGGCGGCGAGGTGGAGAACTTCTACCCCAAGGAACACCACGCCACGGACCGTGTCCGGCTGGACGTCAAGGACCTCGAAGCGGCCGGCGTCAACGGGGTTTCCTTCCAGGTCCGCGCCGGGGAAGTCCTCGGAATCGGCGGCGTGATGGGCAGCGGCAAGGGCGAGGTTCTGCGCGCGCTGTTCGGGCTGGACACCGCGGCCGGCTCCGTCAGTATCGACGGCAAGCCGCTGACGCTGAAGTCGCCCCGGCACGCCATCAGCGCCGGTGTGGCCTACCTGACCCCGGACCGCCAGGCTGAGGGCCTTACCCTGGCGCAGCCCATCGCGCACAACGAATCCCTGGCCACCCTGGCCGCCATCACCCGGAACGGGATTGTGGCACTGAAACGCGAGCGGGACCGGTGCCAGGAGGTCTCCACGCGGCTCAGCGTCAAGTGCAACAGCATCGACGACGCCGTCGGGACCCTCTCCGGCGGCAACCAGCAGAAGGTCCTCCTGGCCCGCTGCCTGCTGAGCAACCCCGCGATCCTGCTGATGGAAGAACCCACACGCGGCGTCGATGTGGGCGCCAAGGCGGAGATCTACTCCATCATCAATGACGTCGCCGCCCAGGGCGTCGCCGTCGTCCTGGTCTCATCAGACCTTCCCGAACTAGTCGAAATGTCGGACCGGGTGCTGGTCATGCGCGGAGGCAGCATCAACGCTGAACTGACCTCCGACGCCCTCACTCAGCAGTCCGTCCTGGAACACGCAATGGAGACCGTATCCCGATGAAAAAAATATCCCTCTTCAGTGACCAGTTGCGTGCGGTGTGGATGCTGGCGTTCGTTGCCATAGCGCTCGTCTTCGCCACGCCCCTGTTCCTGCAGCCGTCCAACATGCTCAACGTCCTGCTCACGGCCGCCGTCGTCGCCCTGATCGCCGCGGGGCAGACGTACGTGATCATCCTCGCCGAGATCGACCTGTCCGTCGGCGCGGTCCTCGGCTTCAGCGCGATCACCACCGCCAGCGTGATCAGCCAGCACGGCGTTGTCGCCGGCCTCGCCGCGGGCCTCGCGGTCGGTGCGCTGGCCGGCCTCATCAACGGCGTGCTGGTCACCAAGGCCAAAATGCCCTCGTTCATCGCCACCCTGGCAACCATGTCCATCTTCGCCGGGCTGACGCTGCAGTTCTCCCAGGGCAACCCCGTGAAGGTGACCAACGAGGCGTTCCTGGCCCTGGGCCAGGGCAACCTGCTGGGCATCCCCACCCCCATCTGGATCATGCTGGTCCTCGGTGTGCTGTTCGGCTACATCCTGGCCCGCACACGGTACGGCCGCGAGCTCTACGCAACGGGCGACAACGCCGACGCCGCCCGGCTCGCCGGCATCAGCACGGACCGCGTCAAGATCCTCGCCTTCATGATCTCCGGTGTCCTCGCCGCCACCGCCGGGTTCATCCTCACCGCACGTCTCGGTACGGCGCAGCCCACCGCTGGAACCGGCCTCGAACTCGCCGCCATCGCCGCCGTGATCATCGGCGGGACCAGCCTCGCCGGCGGCCGCGGTGCGCTGCTGGGCACGCTCGTCGGAGCGGTCCTGCTCGCGATGATCGACAACGGGCTCAACCTGCTCAACGTCTCGCCGTTCCTGCAGAGCGTCGTTAAGGGCGCAGTGATCCTGCTGGCCGTGTTCGTGGACCGCAACTCCGGTGTGCTGATGCGCATCTTCCGCTCCGGAAAGACCACCACGGCCGGCCCGGCGAAGGCGGCCGCAACCGGCGCCCCGGCTCCGTTCCTTCCCAAGGTCGCCATGATCTCCGTGGCGGGCCTCCTGGTGGTCGGCGCCGGCGTCACCACGGCCGTGCGCTCCACGGACGACGGCGGCGCTGGCGCCCAGCAGAAAACGGCCACTCTGGTCATTTCAACGCTCAACAACCCCTTCTTCGTGTCCGTCGGCGACGGCGCCAAGGACCAGGCAGCGAAGCTGGGCGTGACCCTGGACGTGCAGAACGCCAACAACAACGACACCGCCTCGCTGAACCAGGCCACCACGGCGCTGGTGAAGAAGCCCGGCGTGCTGCTGCTCGACCCGACCTCGAGCGAAGCGGGAGGATCGATCACCGTCAAGGCCAACCAGGCGAACGTCCCCGTGGTCGCGTTCGACCGGGTGCCCGACCAGGGCAAACTGGCCGCGTTCATCGGCTACGACGCAGTCCAGGCCGGCAAGAACGGCGCCAAGGCCCTCTGCGAAGCAGTCGGCGGGACCGGCAAGGTGGCCGAACTGCAGGGCCTCCTCGGCACCAGCGTTGCCCGGGACCGGTCCGAAGGGTTCAAGGCCGGAATGAAGGAATGCCCGGGCGTGCAGGTCGTCGCCGTCCAGTCCGCGGACTTCGACCGCGGCAAGGCCCTGGACGTCACCACCAACATCCTCCAGGCCAATCCGGGCATCACCGGGATCTACGGCGCCAACGATGAAATGGCGCTCGGCGCTGTGGCCGCCGTCAAGTCACGGGGCCTGCTGGACACGATCAAGATCGTCGGAAACGACGGAATCGGCGATGCCCTGGCGGCCGTCAAGAGCGGCGAAATGTACGCCACGAACGCCGAATCCCCGTTCGCCCTCGGCCAGGAAGTCGCCAAGATCGGCCATGCCGTGGCCAGCGGCGAGAAGGTCGAAGAGTCCCGGGTGCTGCAGGGCAGGCTCATCACCGGTGCCGGCGTCGAGGAGTTCTGCTCGTACCTGCGCGGCATCGGCGACTCGGCCACCTGCAAGTAGCCCACTACCTCCAAGGAGAATCATGACTGAACTGACTGCGGCCGGCCTGGCCTCCATGGTGGACCACACCTTCCTGCAATCCACGGGAACCCGGGCCGAGGCGGAGCAGGCGGCCGCCGAAGCCGCGCGGCTGGGGGCCTACTCGGTCTGCGTCTCGCCGTCCATGCTGCCGCTGCCGCTGGCGGTCACCGGCACCCGCATCACCGCGGTCTGCGGCTTCCCTTCAGGCAAGCACCACAGCAGCGTCAAGGCTGCCGAGGCCCGGGAGGCAGTGCGCAACGGTGCGGACGAGATCGACATGGTGATCGACGTCGGCGCCGCCCGGGCCGGTGACTACGACGCCGTCGAACGGGACATCAGCGCCGTCCGGGCGGCCGTGCCGGCGCCGACGGTGCTCAAGGTCATCCTCGAGACCGCGGCGCTGACCGATGAGCAGATCGTCCGCTGCTGTACCGCCGCCGAAAGCGGCGGGGCCGACTTCGTCAAGACCTCCACGGGCTTCCACCCTGACGGCGGCGCCACCACCCACGCCGTCGAACTGATGGCACGCACGGTGGCTCCGCGCCTCGGCGTCAAGGCCTCCGGGGGTATCCGGGACTGGGCCGCCGCGCAGGCGATGACCGCGGCGGGCGCCACCCGGCTGGGGCTGTCCGGGACCGCGGACGTCCTGGGCGGCGGCCGCAGCACCGGGTACTGACCCGGACCCCTGCGGGCCGCTTGGCCGTTACCCGTCCCGCAGGGGGCGCCGCGCCAGCCAGGCCGCGACGACGGCGCCGGAGATGTTGTGCCAGAGCGAGAACACGGCGGACGGCAGTGCGGTCTTCGCCTCGGCGGCCAGGGCGGGGTTGGCCGGAACTGTGCCGTTACCGGCCTCCGGGGCGGACTCGGGTGATTTGATTGCCTCAAGCATCCAAAAAATGGTGCCAGTCCGGCCGCCCTCAGGCCAGTTCGTGACCCCTGGCAGGAAATATGTCGTATTTTAGGCCGGCGGCCGGCCTGGTTTCGCCCCAGCGGGCCCTTCGCCGTGGTGCTCAGGCGGTTTGGCCGCGGAGCATGGCGATAAAGTCGTCGGCCTGTGCGAGATTGCGGGCCATTTTGGCGCGCTGGAGCGCCGCCTGTTCCAGGATTTCCGCGAGCCGGCCCCCGCGCTCCGGGGCGCCCGGTTCCTCCGCGAGGAGGCCCAGGATCTCTGCCATTTCCTCGAGCGAGAACCCCAGGGGTTTCATCTGCTTGATGACCATCAGCCGATCGAAATCATCCTCCGAGTACACCCGGAAGCCGCCGTCTGTCCGTGCGCTCGCGGGGAGGAGTCCGACGTCGTCGTAGTGACGGATGGTCCGCAGGGACAGGCCGGTGCGGTCTGCCAGTTCGCCGATGTGCATGGTGCTGGCGCGGGTGGCCTTGGCCGTCACTGGGTCTCCTCTACGTACTCGGGGTTAAACCCTACCATCACGTTAGGGTAGGGTTGAGGGGCAGGGTCGAGCCACATTCGACGTGTTTCCCTTGTCCGCGGGCGCGGCGCTGCGCCCCCCACATTCATTTGCCCCACGAAGCCTGACGTACGTCTTTTCGACCATGAACGGAGCCAGCAATGGCCGCCACCAAAACCGAACTTCCCCCGGTGTTCACCCCTGAACAGCTCCAGTCCGTGCGGGGAACCCTGACGTCGCCGCGGGGGCTCAAGACCGAGGTCCTTGGCGGGCTGGTGGTCGCGCTGGCGCTCATCCCGGAGGCCATCGCCTTCTCGATCATTGCCGGCGTCGACCCGCGGATCGGCCTGTTTGCGTCCTTCACCATGGCGGTCACCATCGCCTTCGTCGGCGGCCGCCCGGCCATGATTTCGGCGGCCACCGGCGCCGTAGCCCTCGTCATCGCCCCGCTGGTGAAGTCCCACGGCCTGGACTACCTGATAGCCGCGGTGATCCTGGCCGGCATCTTCCAGATCATCCTGGGCCTGTCCGGAGTCGCGAAGCTGATGCGGTTCATCCCGCGCTCGGTGATGGTGGGCTTCGTCAACGCGCTCGCGATCCTGATCTTTATGTCCCAGGTCCCTGAGCTGCTGGGCGTCCCGTGGCTGGTCTACCCGCTCACCGCCGTCGGGCTCCTGATCGTCTTCGGCCTGCCGAAGCTCACCAGGGCCGTCCCCGCCCCGCTCGTCGCGATCGTGGTCCTCACCCTCATCACCGTCTTCGCTGCCGTTGCGGTCCCGACGGTGGGGGACAAGGGCGCCCTGCCGGACTCGCTGCCCACCCTGTTCGTCCCGAACGTCCCCTTCAGCCTCGAAACCCTGCAAATCATCTTCCCGTTCGCCCTGGCCATGGCGTTCGTGGGACTGCTGGAATCCCTCATGACCGCCAAACTCGTGGATGACATCACGGACACCCGCTCGCCCAAGACCCGCGAGGCCTGGG
Source organism: Pseudarthrobacter sp. 1C304 (assembly GCF_052245515.1). Lineage (NCBI taxonomy): Bacteria > Bacillati > Actinomycetota > Actinomycetes > Micrococcales > Micrococcaceae > Pseudarthrobacter > Pseudarthrobacter sp. 1C304. The sequence continues at coordinate 366,729 of NZ_JBQQCH010000001.1, forward strand.
GCCAGGGCGTGGCGAACATTGTCACCGGATTCACCGGCGGCATGGGCGGCTGCGCGATGATCGGCCAGACCATGATCAACGTCAAGGCCTCCGGCGCGCGCACCCGGATCTCCACTTTCCTGGCCGGTGTATTCCTTCTCATCCTGGTGGTGGTCCTGGGCGACATCGTCTCGCTCATCCCGATGGCCGCCCTGGTGGCCGTCATGATCTTTGTTTCCGTGGCCACGTTCGACTGGCACAGCATCCGCCCGTCAACCCTGCGGGCGCTGCCTAAGAGTGAAACCCTCGTGATGGTTTCCACCGTGATCGTCACCGTCGCCACGCACAACCTGGCGATCGGCGTCGGGGTCGGCGTCCTGGTGGCGATGGTCCTGTTCGCCCGGCGCGTGGCGCACTTCGTCACCGTCGACCGCACCGTGGCAGAGGTCGACGGCGTCCCCGTCGCCACATACAAGGTGGACGGCGAGCTCTTCTTCGCCTCCTCGAACGACCTCTACACCCAGTTCGACTACGCCCTGGACCCGGAGCGCGTGGTCATCGACATGCACGACAGCCACCTCTGGGACGCCTCCACCATCGCCTCGCTCGATGCCATCACCGAAAAGTACCGGCACCACGGCAAGGACGTGACGATCACCGGGCTCAACGATGCCAGCGTCCTCATGCGCGAACGGCTCGCCGGAAAGCTCGACGCCGGCCACTAGGCTGCGCTCCCGCCCGGTTACTTCAGCCCGGACCCGGAAAACCACTGCGCGGCGCCCGCCTTACCAGCGATTTCCGGGTGCGGCAGGGGAGTAACCGGGCAGGAACGCGGACGGTGCGGGTTGCCGGCGGAAGGACTACGCTCGTGACCATGACCCAGACTTGGGATCCAGGCCAGCCGGGAGTCCTGGAACTCCCGTCCGGGCGGCTCATCCGGGGCCGCGGACTGCTCAGGCCGGTTCCGGCCGGCCCGCGGCCCGAGTTTGGCCTGTACCTGCTGGGAAGCCGCCCGGCGCCGGTGGCGTGGGACTCGCGGTGGGTCCGCTGGCGGGACCTGCGCCTGCCGGCCGACGACGCCGACGCACTGGACGCCCTGATGGAGGCCTGGCGCCGGTCCGAGACCGAGCGGGTCGAAGTGGCCTGCTGGGGCGGCCGCGGCCGGACCGGCACCGCCCTGGCCTGCCTTGCCGTCCTCGACGGCGTTCCGCCCGCGGAGGCCGTCGAGTTTGTCCGCGCACGGTACCGCCGGGGCGCCGTCGAAACCCCCTGGCAGCGCAAATACGTGGCACGGTTCCGGAACCCCGAGGCATAGCGGACCGCCGGCCGGTATTAGGGCACAGTATTGGGTCTTTTTGTTTGCCGGGGACGGGCCTACCGTGGACGGACGGAGCCGCCCGGCCCGGGCGGCCGGATTCCCCGGAGGAATACCCATGACGACGCACGTAGCCGACTGCAGCGTGACCAACTGCTCGTTTAATGACCACTCGAACTGCAACGCCGCGGCCATCACCGTCGGCGGCGCCGAAGACCACGCCTCCTGCGCCACCTTCATCGACATCGGCGTGCACGGCGGGCTACCCAAGGTACTGGCCGACGTCGGCGCCTGCCAGCGGACTGAATGCGCGCACAACGACCACCTGATGTGCAAGGCCACCGAGGTACATGTGGGCCCGGGCGTCGACAACGCCGACTGCCTCACGTACGCCCACAGGTAAGCCCCCGCACCCCAGGACCATGGAACCGGCGCCGGCGTTTCGCCACCTTTGACGCCGGCACCCGGCGTGGCGTGCCGAACCGCCGGTGAGTACCGGCGTCGGCGTTGCAAAGGCGGGGAGAACCAGCGCGCTACCCCTGGGTGAGGCGGTAGCGCTCAATCTGCTTGAGGCGGCGCAGGAGGCTGTCGCGCCGCGGGTGGGGGACGGCGTCGGCCGGTTCCGCGGTGAGGTCGATGTGTTTGGTGCCGTACTGCCACAGCAGCAGGTCATCGAGGAGCCGGTCCGGGCCGGGGGAGTAGCGGTGGTCCAGCGCGCGGCGGACCTCGGTGATTTGGTTGGCGCTGAGCAGCCCGGCCAGCTGCACGGTCTGGTTCAGGCCGTGGGCCGCCATCAGTTCCGCGGCCCAGCCCCAGTCGTCGTCGACCTTCCGGTCCACGTGCGGCAGGAGGGTGCGCCAGACGTCGCGGATCCGGTTGGGGGTGAGCTGCGCGGCGCCTTCGCCGTCCATGTCCCAGTAGCTGCGGACCTCCTCGTAGCGCTCATTGAGGTCAGCGAACGCCCCCTCCACCGTTTCCAGCATGGCGGCCGTGGCCGTGAACTGGCGGTCAAAATGCGGGGTCCAGGCACGCGGATCCTCGGCCTTGAAGCGGATGTCGTGCTCGATCTCGCTCCAGGCGTGCGCGAACACGGTGCGGATCTGGCATTCGAAGAAGTAGCTGCCGTTCGGCGGAACGTCCGGATTGAAGACCTGCTGGTACTCCTTGACGGTCTCGTTCTGGATGGTCCGCAGGATCAGATGGCGGCTGGAATAGCCGTACGTGCCGGACTCGATGGAACCGATGTCCTTTTCGCGGTCGCCGCGGCAGTCGAACAGCTGGCGCTGGCGCTTGATCAGGTTGGCCGCCACCGCGTTCTCCGCCGGCAGCTTCGTGATGACGCGGACGCCCACCATGTCGTTCAGGGTCCGGAACGGATCCGGGAACTTCAGCACCGGCGGACCGCCCGGCTCCAGCGGCTTCTCCGTCCGGGAGATCTTCTCGCGGAAGGATTCGACCGTCTTGGTCCGTCCGGTGACGAACAGCGGGGTCACCTCGGTTCCCTTGAGCATGCTCCGCAGCGTCAGCAGCACCTCGCGGGTGACCAACTTCAGGGCAGGGCGCACCCGTTCGTACAGTTCCACGTTCTCCTGCACGGATTCGCGCAGGCCCACGTCCAGCCGGTCCCAGTTGCTCGCCATGCGTCCAGCTTACGGCGGAGGTACGACGGCGGCGGGGCGGACACCCGCGCGGTGCACCCACCGCGCATGGCCCGGCGCCGCCTTGCGTCCCGCCGCGCGGCGCTCAGGTAGGCTCGCCACATGGCTGATGTGCGGCGTCGGGCTCTTATCGCGGCCGCAGCGACGGTGAGTTTGGGGGCGATCACCGCCGCCTGTTCACCGGGCCCCAAGGAGGACAGTGTGAAGCGACAAAAGTACAGTTACGGCGATGACTCCAGCCAGTGGGGGGAGCTCTTCCTGCCGGACACCGCCGTCACCAAAGGCGTGGTGGTGGTCATCCACGGCGGGTACTGGCGCTCGCAGTACGGTGCGGAGCTCGGCGAGCCGCTGGCCAAGGACCTCGCGGCGCACGGCATGGCCGCGTGGAACCTGGAATACCGCCGCGCCGGCAACGGAGGGGGCTGGCCCAACACCTTCTCGGACGTCCTCGCCGGCATCGACAAGCTGGCGGACATCGCCGGTGACCACGGCCTCGCGCTCGACCGCGTGGTGGCGCTGGGGCACTCAGCCGGCGGGCACCTCGCGGTCTGGGCGGCGGGCCGGAGGCGGCTGTACCTGCTGGGTGCCCCCGACGCCGACCGCCAGCTGGTGCGCAAGGACGAGGCCGGCGCGGTGCACCTGACCGGGGTTGTCAGCCAGTCCGGGGTGCTCAACCTCGCGGAGGCCGAGCGGCTGAATCTCAGCAACGGCGCAGTCAGCAACCTGCTGGGCGGCTCCTCCGATAGATACCCCAAACGGCATAAATACGCGGATCCGATGAGCGCGATGCCGCTGCAGATCCCGATCTATGCCGTCCACGGCACGGACGACGACACCGTCCCGCTGAGCCAGTCGGACTCCTACGCGGCGGCCGCCAAAGCTGTGGGGGACCCGGTCCAGCTGCTTCGGGTCCCGGGCGACCATTTCGCCCTCATCGACCCGAAGGCGCCCGCCTACCGGAAATGCCGCGAACTGGTGCAACTCCTGCTCGGCTGATCCGGCCCGCCGCGGCCGCCGCCCGGTGGTAGCGTGAGCCCTATGCACGTCGAAGTTCCCGCGGTTCCGCGCGCCCTGGCTGCGGGCTTCACCCGGTTCACGCACGCGTTCGCGCCCCGGCACCCGGCCCAGGTGATCGTCCTGGGCTTTGCTGCCGCGGTTGCGGCCGGCACCGGGCTGCTGCTGCTCCCCGCGGCGAAAGCCGGCGGGGGCGGGGCCAGCCTGCTGGAGGCGCTGTTCACCGCCACGTCCGCCGTCTGCGTGACAGGCCTCATCACGGTGGACACCCCCGTGTTCTGGAGCGGTTTCGGCCAGGTGGTCATCCTGGTCCTGATCCAGATCGGCGGGTTCGGCGTGATGTCCTTCGGCACGCTGCTGGGGGTACTGACCGCCCGCCGGCTGGGCCTGAAATCCCGGATCTCCGCCGCCGCCGAGACCAAAAGCAGCGGCTTCGGCGACGTCCGCCGCGTGCTGGTCGGCGTCCTGCTCATCAGCGCGGCCGTGGAAGCGGCCCTGGCTCTGATCCTCACCCTCCGCTTCATGGCCGGCTACGGTTATCCGCTGGGAGAGGCGGTGTGGCACGGGGTGTTCCATTCCGTCTCGTCCTTCAACAACGCCGGCTTCGCCCTGTATTCGGACAACCTGATGGGCTTCGTCGGGGATCCGTGGATCTGCCTGCCGATCGCCGCCGCCGTCATCATCGGCGGGCTCGGGTTCCCGGTCCTGTTCGAACTGGGCCGGCAGTACCGCCGCCCCATCCACTGGAGCATGCACACGAAGCTTGTCCTCGTCGGCTCGGGCACCCTCCTGGCCGGCGGAACCGTATTCCTCACCGCCGTCGAATGGGCCAACCCGGCCACCTTGGGGGGCCTCCACCCGGCCGAACGCCTGCTGGCCGGGTTCTTCCAGTCCGTCATCACCCGCACCGCGGGCTTCAACAGCATCGACATCGCGCAGATGCACCCGGTGTCGTGGCTCGGCATGGACATCCTGATGTTCATCGGCGGCGGCCCGGCCGGCACCGCCGGCGGCCTGAAGATCACCACCTTCGCCGTGCTGTTCTTCATCCTCAGCACCGAGCTGCGGGGCGGAACGGCCGTGAACGTCTTCGGCAAACGCCTGTCCCGCGCGGTGCACCGCCAGGCCATCACGGTGGTGCTCCTGGCGATCGCCCTGGTCACCGGCGCCACGATGTTCCTGATGCTGATCACCGATTTCGGGCAGGAACGGATCCTGTTCGAGGTGATCTCCGCCTTCGCCACGGTGGGGCTGTCCACCGGCATCACCGCCGCGATCCCTCCCGCCGGTCAGCTGGTGCTGATCCTGCTGATGTTCGTCGGAAGGCTGGGTCCGGTCACACTGGGCGCGGCCCTCGCGCTGCGCGAACGGCCCCTGCTGTACGAGTACCCCAAGGAAAGGCCCCTCATTGGCTAGGAATATCTTCTCGTCCCACTCCGCCGCCGGCGTTGACAAGGCCTCCTCGGTCGTGGTGATCGGCCTGGGCCGCTTCGGCGGCTCCCTGGCCCTGGAACTGGAGGCGCAGGGCACCGAGGTGCTCGGCATCGACGCCAGCGAGGACATCGTCCAGTCCTACAACGGCAGGCTCACCCACGTGGTGCGGGCCGACTCCACGAAGGAAGAGGCGCTCCGCCAGCTCTCTGTCCATGAGTTTGACCGCGCCGTGGTGGGGATCGGCTCGGACATCGAAGCCAGCATCCTGACGACGTCCCGGCTGCTGAAGTTCCAGCGTCCCCAGATCTGGGCTAAGGCCATCAGCGAACCGCACGCGGAGATCCTGGGCCAGCTCGGCGTCGAGCACGTTATCCGGCCCGAACACGACATGGGCAGGCGCGTTGCGCACCTGGTCCTGGGCTCAATCCTTGATTACGTGGAGTTCGAGGACGATTTTGTCATGATCCGCACCAGCCCGCCCGCCGCCGCCCGCGACCGGCCGCTCGGCGTGCTGGGGCTCCGGGACAAGTTCGGCATCACTATCGTGGCCGTCAAACGGCCCGGCGGCGTCTGGGGCCACACGACGGCCCAGACGGTTCTCTACGACGACGACCAGATCATCGTCCAGGGCAGCAAAACCAAGGCCGAGCGGTTCAGCACCATGGCATAACCCACTAGACTGGAGGGCAGGTGCGCCGGGAAGTCTGGTCGGCATGGATCTGTCGACCCAACTTTTAGGACTTCCCGTATGAGCCCCACACAACCCCCCGCCAAGCCCCGGCTGACCATCTTCAGCCGCGGCAGCTACGCCGAGTCGCTGCGGATCGGTGAGATCCTTCGCAAAGAAACCGTCGGCGGCGCCCTCCTGGTGGCCGCCGCGGTGATCGCCCTGATCTGGGCCAACTCACCGGCCTCCGAGAGCTACTTCGCGCTGCGCGACTTCAAGTTCGGCTACGAACCCTGGCACCTGGAACTGAGCCTCGGTGCCTGGGCGGCCGACGGGCTGCTGGCAATCTTCTTCTTCCTGGTGGGCCTCGAACTCAAACGAGAATTCGTCGCCGGGGACCTGCGGCAGCTGAACAAGTCCATCGTTCCGGTCGCCGCGGCCGCCGGCGGCGTCATCGTCCCGGCCGTGATCTACACCGTCGTCAACCTCACCAGCCCGGAGACCCTGCGCGGCTGGGCGATCCCCACCGCCACAGACATCGCCTTCGCCGTGGCCGTGCTCGCCATCATCGGCTCCCACCTGCCCAGCGCCCTGCGGATCTTCCTCCTCACCCTGGCCGTGGTGGACGACCTGATCGCCATCACCATCATCGCCGTCTTCTACACCAGCGACCTCCAGGTCGCCCCGCTGCTGCTGGCCCTGATTCCACTGGCCCTTTACGCCTTCCTGGCGCACCGGTACCGCCGCTTCTTCGGGATGAAGGCGGCAGCGGCCTGGTTCATCCTGCTCCCCATCGGCGCGGTCACCTGGGCCCTGGTCCACGCCTCCGGCATCCACGCCACCGTGGCAGGCGTCCTCCTTGGCTTCGCCGTCCCGGTGCTGCGCTCCCAGGCCAGCGGCGGCCCGGAGGCCGGCCCGGGCCTCGCGGAAATCTTCGAGCACCGGTTCCGGCCCATCTCCGCCGGCGTTGCCGTCCCGATCTTCGCGTTCTTTTCCGCCGGCGTGGCGGTAGGTGGCTGGGACGGACTGGTGTCGGCGCTGACCGACCCGGTGGCCGTGGGCATCATCCTGGCGCTGGTCCTCGGCAAGCCGATCGGCATCATGGGCACCACCTGGCTGCTCACCAAGCTCTCCAAGGCGCGGCTGGACACCAGCTTCAAGTGGATCGACGTCTTCGGGGTGTCCCTGCTGGCCGGCATCGGCTTCACCGTCTCGCTTCTGGTTGCCGAGCTGAGCTTCGGCCACGGCAGCATTCATGATGACCATGCCAAGGTGGGCATCCTGACGGCCTCCGTACTGGCGGCCCTGCTGGCGACGCTGGTGCTGAAGACCAGGAACCGGCAGTACCGGAAGGTTGAGGAGGCGGAGACCGTCGACGCCGACATGGACGGGATCCCGGACGTCTACCAGCAGGACGGCCCCTCCCGGTAGCAGGAGGTCTTGCGCTCATACCCCAGGGGGTTTGATCATGGAGAGTGCGCGGCCGGACGGCCCTGCCGCGAGCCGTGCCCACCCCAGCCAGGAGCGCATCATGGACGTCGTTGTCATTGAAACCGACCAACTCGGGGACCGCAGCTACCTTGTCCATGACGGCACCGTGGCGCTGGTCATCGACCCGCAGCGGGACACCGACCGGGTGGAGGCGGCGGCCCGCGACGCCGGGGTGACCATCACGCATGTGGCCGAGACCCACATCCACAACGACTACCTCACCGGCGGGCTCGAGCTCGCGCGGACGCACGGGGCCAGCTACCTGGTGAACGCGGCCGACCCGGTCAAGTTCGAGCGGCAGCCGATCTCGGACGGGGAAACCGTCCGGGTCGGTGCGCTGACGGTCAAAGCCGTCGCCACCCCCGGCCACACCCACACCCACCTGTCCTTCATCGTGGACGACGGCGGGCAGCAGGCCGTGTTCTCCGGCGGAAGCCTGCTCTACGGCTCGGTGGGCCGCACGGACCTCGTCGGCGCCGGGGACACGCTTGGCCTGACCCATGACCAGTACTCCTCGGTGCGCCGGCTCGCCGGGGAGGCCGAGCCCGGCGCCGCCCTGTTCCCGACCCACGGGTTCGGCTCGTTCTGCTCCTCCGGGCCGGCCAGCGGTGCCGGGTCCTCCACGATCGGGGAACAGCTGGCCAGCAACCACGCCCTGACGGACCCGGACGAGGACCACTTCGTCCGGGAGCTGATCGCCAACCTCACGGCCTACCCCTCCTACTACGCCCATATGGGCGTCACCAACGCGGCCGGTCCCGGCCCGGCGGACCTGGCCGTGCCGGAATCCCTGGATGCCGACGAACTCGTGCGCCGGCTTGAAGCGGGCGAGTGGGTGGTGGACCTGCGCCGCCGCGTGGCCTTCGCCAGCAGCCACCTCCGGGGCAGCGCCAGCTTCGAATACGGCACCAACTTCAGCACGTACCTGGGCTGGATCCTGCCCTGGGGCGAGCAGCTGACCCTGGTGGGAACCCGCGACGACGTCGAACGCGCCATCCGGGATCTTTCCCGCATCGGCATCGACGCCCCGGACGCCGCCCTCGGCACGGACCCGCACTCCCTGGCGCCCCGGGCCGCCCTTGCCTCCTACCCCCGGGTGGGCTGGGACGGGGTCATGGCCGGCCGGGATCCGCAGGACACCGTGGTCGATGTGCGGCGCGCCGACGAGTACGCCGCCTCGCGGGTGGCCGGCGCTGTCAATGTGCCGGTCCACGAACTGCTGCACCGCCTGGCCGAACTCCCCGACGGGAAGCTGTGGGTGCACTGCACCTCCGGCTACCGGGCCGGCATCGCGGCGAGCCTGCTGCAGCGCGCAGGACGGGACGTGGTCCACATCGACGCGGAATTCGACGACGCCGGTTCCGCAGGCATCCCGGTGGACAGCATCCCGGTGGACAGCGCCCCGGCCCCGGCGGCGCCACCCGCCTGAACGTCCGCGCACCGAAACACTGCGGCACCTGCCCTGGTTCTCTGGCAGAGTATGGGCATGCTCACAGTTATTGGCGAAGGCCTGGTTGATGTGGTCCAGCGATCCTCCGGCATCCAGGCCCACGTCGGCGGAAGCCCCCTCAACGTCGCCGTGGGACTGGCCCGGCTGGACCATCCGGTGCAGTTCATCGGCCGCTACGGCCGCGACGCCTACGGCGACTCGGTGGCCGCCCACCTGAAGTCCAGTTCCGTGCTGCTCCCGCTGGCCCCGGACGGGCTCCCGACGTCCGTCGCCACCGCCCTGATCGACGACGACGGCGCCGCCAGCTACACGTTCGAGCTCGCCTGGGAGCTTCCCGGACTCGCGGACCGGCTGCCGTTTATGCTGCAGGCGACCACGCTGCTGCACACCGGCTCCATCGCCACCATGCTGGCTCCCGGGGCCGCCGAGGTGCTCTCCGCCGTCGAGCATGCCCATCCTTCGGCGACCATCAGCTTCGACCCCAACTGCAGGCCCAGCATCATCTCCGACGCGGACTACGCCCGCCGGCAGGCGGAAAAGTTCGTGGCGCTCGCGGACGTGGTCAAGGCCTCGGACGAGGACCTCGAGTGGCTCTACCCCGGTGAGGACCCGCTGGATTCGGCCCGGCGCTGGCTGGCCCTCGGCGGCTCGGAAGGCCCCGCCATGGTGGTGGTCACCCGCGGCGCCGAAGGGCCCTGGGGCGTAAATGCCGCCGGCGAGGCGCACGTCCCGGCGCCGTCCGTGAAGGTGGCGGACACCGTGGGCGCGGGGGATTCCTTTATGGCGGCCCTGCTGTCCGGCGTCGTGGACCTGGGCCTCGACGGCGCGCAGAACCGCAAGGATCTGAGGGAACTCTCCGCCGAAAGCCTCCGGGAACTCCTGGACCGTGCCGCCCGGGCCGCCGCCGTCACCGTGTCCCGGGCCGGCGCCAACCCGCCCACCCGGGCGGAACTGAACCGGGTGGACGCGGGCGCGCAGCCGGCCAAAGCAGCGGGCCACGGCGCCGAAGGTGCACACCTCCCCAGCAACTGAAAGGCAGCCATGGCACAGCACCAGCAAGACCCTGCCCCGTCCTTCCGCGTCAGCAGTGAGTCATTCCAGGACGGCCAGACCCTCCCGCCGGCCCAGCGCGGCGCCTCCACCGGTGCCGGCGCCAAGGACGAGTCGCCGCAGCTGAGCTGGAGCGGCGCCCCGGCCGGCACGCAGGGCTACGCCGTCACCATGTTCGACCCCGACGCTCCGGGCCGCGGCGGCTTCTGGCACTGGGCCGTGGTTGACCTCCCCGCAGCCACCACATCCCTGCCGGCCGGGGCAGGCGCGCGCCAGGGCGGGCACCTGCCGTCCGGGGCGTTCCAGCTGAAGAACGACGGCGGCAGCACCGGATACATGGGGGGCGCCCCGCCCCGGGGCCACGGCCCGCACCGGTACATCGTCACGGTCCACGCCCTCGACGTCGCACACTCCGGGCTCGGCGCCGGCGCCCATCCCTCGGCACTGGAGTCGAAGCTCGCCCCGCACACCTTGGCCCGGGCCACCCTGACCGGACTCTACGAGCGCTGAACCCGCCGCCCCCCGAATTCGCCGGAAGCCTGCGGGGTCGACGTAACGTTCCGGCGTCTAGGCACGTTTCCGTCGAGTTCGACGCCGGACCCCGGCCAATCCGGCGGCCCGCCGCCCCGTAGACTGGCGGTATGCGGCTGGTAGCAAGTGACATTGACGGAACGATCCTCGGACACGACGGAAAAATCAGTGACCGGACCGTCCGGGCGTTCCACGCGTGCCGGGAGGCCGGCGTCGAACTGGTCTTCGTCACCGGACGCCCGCCGCGGTGGCTCCACCCGCTGCAGGACCGGCTGGGGCACGCCGGGACCGTCATCTGCTCCAACGGCGCGGTGGTCTGGGACCTTGAAGCGGACCGCCTTGTGTCGGCCCGCGGCATTGAACTCGACGCCGTATTCGAGGCGCGCCGCATCATCCAGGGGCTGCGGCCCTCCGCTGTCTTTGCCGCCGAGACGCTGGGCGGCTTCCACCTGGAACCGGGGTTCCTCAACTCCGGCAGCAGCGCATTGCTGGCAGAGGTCACCCCCGCGCCGCTGCACAGCACCCTCTCCGCCGAAGACACGGTGGTGAAGCTTATGGCCATTGTCCGCGAGGGCACGGCCGACGAGTTCCTGGCTGAGGTGACCCCCGCTGTGGCCCACCTGGCCGCGGCGACGCATTCGGCGCCGAACATGGCCCTGCTGGAGCTGTCCCTGCCCGGCGTGAACAAGGCCGTGACGCTCGCCGAATACGCGGCTTCCCTCGGAATCGGGGCCTCCGATGTGGTGGCCTTTGGGGACATGCCTAACGACATCGAGATGCTGCGCTGGGCCGGCGACGGTTATGCGATGGCCAGCGGCCATCCGGAAGCGATCCTCGCCGCCGGGCAGCAGGCGCCGCACTTCGACGAGGACGGCGTCGCCCAGATCCTCGAGGCCAAGCTCGCAGCCCTGGGTGTCCGGCTGGCCTGAACCGGTCGCGCTGGCACCCGCAGTCACCGGACTCCCAGCTTCCGGCCAACTGGCGTTCACCTTCGCGCCCTACGGTGGAATCTCACGACGGATCAGCTCAGTGACGGTGGGACATCATGGCCAGGTACCGCATGAAAAACATAGACGATATGCCCCTGCGCCCGGCGGCGCCCGACGCGCACTGGAAGAGCCTGCAGCAGGGCGACCGGGTCAGCGTCCGCCTGGTGCCCGGCTACGAAACCGACGGGCGGGTGGACGCCGTGACGGCGGACCATACGGCCGTGTGGGTGGACCTCGACGGCGGCCGCGGCCGCACGCTGCTGCACTGCAGCGACGGTGTGGAGATCCGCCCGCACACGAACTGAGCCTGCCCGGAAGTTGCCGCGCCGCACAGCCCCCCAGGGCTCCGCTAGGCTTCAGGAGTGAGCACCCCGCACCCGTTTTTCGCCTCCGGCCCCGCTGCCGGTGACGGCCCGGACCGGCCCGTGGCCATGGCCCACCGCGGCTTCTCCCGGGACGGCCTGGAGAACTCCATGGCCGCGTTCCGCGCCGCCGTCGACCTGGGGTTCCGGCACCTGGAGACGGACGTGCACACCACAGCCGACGGCGTCCTGCTGCTGTTCCACGACGAGACCCTGGACCGGGTGACCGACGGCCGCGGCAGGATCTCGGAACTTCCGGCGGAGGCCGTGGCCCGGGCACGGATCGGCGGCACGGAACCCATCCCGCTGTTCGAGGAACTGGCCATGGCGTTCCCGGACGTCCGGCTCAACCTCGACGTCAAGGACTGGAACTCGGTGGACACCCTGGCGGCGGCGATCGAACGGTACGGCCTCCACGACCGGGTGCTGATTGCCAGCTTCTCCGACCGCCGGCGGCGTGCCGTCCTCCGGCAGTTGAGCCGCCCCGCCGCGGCATCGGCCGGGATCGTGTCCAACGCCCTCTTCGTCCTGCTGGGCCCGGTGCTGCCCGCACCGCTGCTGGGCCTGGTGGTGGGACGGGCGCTTCGTGGCGTGCACGCCCTGCAGGTCCCGGTCAGCTACGGCGCCGTGCCGGTGGTGACCCCCGGCTTCGTCCGGCGCGCGCACCGGCACGGGCTCCAGGTGCACGTCTGGACCATCAACGAGCCCGCGGAGATGCACCGGCTGCTGGACCTCGGCGTGGACGGAATCGTCACCGACCGCGCGGACCTGCTGAAGGAAGTCCTCGAGGCACGCGGCGGTTGGGTCGGCGGACCGGCCCAAAGCGGCTGAGCGGTCCCCGGCCCACCCGGCACAGATCCGGCGCAGACCCGGTCAGGAACCGAGTTCCATCATCAGCGGCGGCAGCTCCTCCGTGAGATCGCGGGCCAGGTAGCCGAGGCTGCCCAGCCGGCTCGCCAGCCGGTCGCCGGCGCTCGCATGCAGATGCGTGCCCCAGCAGGTTGCCTGCGCATCCGTGGTTCCGCGGGCCCGCAGCCCGGCGATGGTCCCGGACAGCACATCACCCGAACCTGAGGTGCCCAGCCCGCCGTGCCCGGTGGTGATTTCCCACAGGGACGCTTCCGAGCCGGCGTCCCCGGCCGGCCGGGCGATCACCCCCTGGCAGGTGACCACGGCACCGTACTTCTCCGCGAGTTCGGGGATGTCCCGGTCCAGCAGGTCGGCGTCGCGCCCCAGGAGGATGCCCGCCTCGGTGACGTTCGGGGTCAGGATCAGCCGGCCCCGCCAGGGGTCCAGCTCGCCGGCCAGGTCGGGCAGGCTGCCCAGGGCGAACGCGTCGAGGATCACGGCCGGCGCCTTCGACCCCCCGGGTGTCCCGAGGAGGCCGCGGAGCAACGCTGTGGCCTGGTCCTTGTCATCCAGGCCCGGCCCGATCAGCACGGCGTCAGCGGAGCCGGCCGCGGAGGCGGCGGCCTCGGCGGCGGCCGCCCCCTCGACGGAACCGGACGAGGTCTCCGGCAAAGCCAGCACCCCCGCCTCGGGCAACGCGACCGCCAGGTGCACCGCGGCCGATTCCGCGACGGCGAGGGTGAGCCGGCCGGCCCCGGAGCGCAGCGCGGCCACCCCGGCCAGCAGCGCGGCGCCCGGCGTCATCCGCGCCCCGCCGATCACCAGCACGGAACCCCGGTCGTCTTTGCCGGAGCCGCCGCCGGGCAGCGGCCAGGCGCGCAGCAGGGTCGGGGTCACGGGCTCGGGGCGGGCCGGGCCGGCCCCCGCGGCAGCGTCACTTCGGGTGGACATTGGCATCCCCTGCATGTTCGGTCACGGGAACCCCTTCGCTCATCAGGTGGTCTGCCATGTTGAAGCTCTCCAGCGTCCACGGGCCGGTGCCGTCCGGCCGGACGAAGCGGCTTACGGAGGCGTTGAGGATGGCGGTCGAGGCGGCGATATCCAGCAGCTCACGCTCGGTCAGCCCCTCCAGGATGTACCGGATCAGCAGGATGACGGCGTCGTGGCAGACCAGGAGTACCCGCTGTCCGGGGTACAGGCGGTCCAGGTCGGCGATCAGGGAGCGCAGCCGGAGGACGACGTCGGCCCATGATTCGCCGCCGGGCGGCCGGTAGTAGAACTTGCCCAGCCAGCGCCGCCGCTCCGCTTCCTGCGGCAGCCTGGCCTCCACCCCGGCTGAGGTGAGCATGTCCAGGATGCCGAGCTCGCGGTCGCGCAGCCGCTCGTCCAGCGTGACCCGGGTATTCCAGCCTCCGGTGTGGACGGCCAGCTCCGCGGTCTGCCGCGCCCGCAGGTACGGGGAGGACCACACGGCGGCACGCCGTTCCTCCGGGAACCCGGCGAACAGCCGGCCCAGGGCCAGTGCCTGCTCGCGTCCGGTGTCCGAGAGCTCGACGTCGGCGTCGCGGGCCGGAACGTTGATGACGTGCGCGCCGGACTGGTGCGCCAGCGTTGCGGCCACGTTGCCCTGGCTCTCGCCGTGCCGGACGAGCAGGAGTTCGGCCATGCCGGGCTGGCCGGCCATGTGCCGGCGGATCTTTCCGTTGTCGTTCACTGATGCCCCCTGGGTGCAGGTCGCTTTGCGTGGCTGCCACGATACTCCCGGACTGGCAGGATAGGGGAATGCGCATCCTGATCGCCCCGGACAAGTTCAAAGGTTCCCTGACCGCCGCCGAGGCGGCCGCCGCCATCGCAGAGGGCGCCCTGCGCGTCTATCCGGACGCCGAGGCCGTCCAGTTTCCCGTGGCCGACGGCGGCGAAGGAACCCTGGAGGCGGCCGTCGCGGCCGGGTATGAAGAGCGGCTGAACGCCGTGGTGGGCCCCATCCTGGCGCCGGTGGGTGCGGCCTGGGCCATCCGGAAGGACGCGTTCGGCGGGGCAACCGCCGTGATCGAAACCGCGCAGGCCTCGGGGCTGGCGCACATGGAACCCACCCCGGCCAATGCCCTGCGCGCCCACAGTTACGGCTGCGGCCAGCTGATCGCTGCGGCCCTCGACGCCGGCGCCACGGAAATCGTGCTGGGCCTGGGCGGCTCGGCCATGAGCGACGGCGGCAGCGGCGCCCTGCGCGCGCTGGGTCTCAAGCCGCTGGACGCCGCAGGCAGCGTGGTGCCGCTCGGCGGCGGCTCGCTCGCCGACGTCGCACGGGTCGACGCCAGCGGCCTCGACCCGAGGCTGGGCGCGGTCACGTTCCGGATCGCCGTCGACGTGCAGAACCCGCTGATGGGGCCCGATGGTGCCGCCCACGTGTTCGGACCGCAGAAGGGCGCCGACGGGGACGCCGTGGAACTGCTCGACGCCGGGCTCCGCAACTGGGCCTCGGTGCTGCGCGAATCCACCGGCCGGGACGTCAACATCCCGGGCGCCGGCGCGGCCGGCGGCTTCCCGGCGTCGTTCCTGGCTTTCAGCAGCGCCGCGCTGGAAGGCGGCTTCGAGCTGGTGGCAGGGCTGACCGGGCTGGCAGACAAACTGGCGCAGGCGGATCTGGTGATCACCGGCGAGGGCTCGCTGGATTCGCAGTCGCTGGCCGGCAAAGCGCCGATTGCGCTCGCCGACGCCGCCATGCGTCTCGGCATTCCGGTGCTGGTGGTGGCGGGACGGATCCTGGTCACCCCGGAGGACCTCGCCAAGCACGGTGTGGTGGCCGCGGCGCAGCTGCTGGACGTGGCCGGCAGCCCGGACGACGCCGTCGCCAACGCCGCGAAGTACCTCGCCTGGGCCACCAGCCAGGTGCTCGAGGGCGCCTGAACGCCGAGGGGCCGGTCCCTTAGGCACCGGTCTCGTAGTGCGGCTCTGCGACCGGCTTGGACTCCGGCGAGCCGCGCTCGCGCAGGTACACGGATGCGCCGACGATCACGGCAACAGCCAAAAATTCACTTTGCCAGTTCTGGAACGACTCAAACCAGAAGCGGCTCGTGGCCAGGTACTCCAGGACGGTCACGGGCGGCTGTCCGTGGCTCTGCTGTTCACTGCTGTACTCCTCCGCCCCGCCGACGGCGTGGAGGGCGAAGGACGCCAGGAACAGCAGGAGGAACATGACGGACAGGGAGTGTTCATACAGCTTGAGGACCCAGCCGCCGCGCCGGACGGGCCACGGGGTGGCGGCCTTCACCTCCGCGTCCCGGGGATCCTCATCCTGCGGGGCCTCCCGGCCCACCGGTTTGGACTCCGAGGAACCCTTCTGGAAAAGGAAGACCGTCAGGATGACGTACATGCCCATCTGCAGGAACTCGGACTCCCAGTTTTCAAAGGTCGCCTCTAGGAAGGCCCCGGTGCCCAGATAGCCCAGCAGGGTGACGCCCGGCTCGCCGTGGGCCAGTTGGTCTTCGCTGTACTCGGCGGCCCCGCTGACCACCATGCCGCCGAAAAACACCAGGAACAGGGCGATGTTCGCGAGCAGGAGACCATGGTCCTTCACCCATTCGCCTGCGGTCCGTCCCGGCCGCGTGCTGCGCTGTTGGCTTGCGTCGTTGGTCATGTCAGTTCTCCCTTTCCGCCTGCCGGCGGAGCCTGCTTGGAACGTAGACCAGCAGGATTAGCAGCACCGCCAGCAGCACCGCGGCGGCCCACAACCCCGCGGCCCGGCCGGCCGTGACGTCGAAAACCAGCGACGACGTTCCGACGCTGAGGAGCCCGACGCAGGCCAGGGACACCTTGGCGATCCTGTCCGCGCTGGACACGAGGGCCGCCCGGAGGTGCAGCCGGAACAGGCGCCGGTGCACGCTCACGGGCAGCAGGATCAGGGCTGTGGTGAGGGCGGCCAGCGCCACGTTGGCGAGGTAGAGAGTGGTCTGGTAATCGTCCAGCGTCTCGAATCTCGACTGGAACGGGAGGGTCAGCAGGAACCCCGCCAGGATCTGCACACCGGTCTGCAGCACCCGCAGCTCCTGTAACAGTTCCATCCAGTTCCGGTCCAATTTTTCAATTGGTGACTCGTTGCGTTCGTCCGGGGCCGGCACCTTCGTTCGGCCAGCGGCGGACTCATTCGGAGCGGACTCCGGCGCTATATCGGACATTTGTGCCTCCACGGGATGATGGCCGGGCTGCGGTGGCAGTCAACTTCAACCTAGGCTTGAGCGTTGCGAATTTCAAGCCGATACTAAGGTTGCTGATGAATCCCCGGGTAGGGTGTAATTGTTTACTCCGTTGGGGCGCATCGCAGGTCCGGGCCACCGCCTGCGACCGGCGGAAGCCGTTCCTGGAAAACCGACACGTTGGGTAGGTGGACTATGAGTGATTCAAGCAAGCAGCAGGACCAGCCGCGAGATCCCCGGGGCGGCTACTACTCCGGCTCCTTCCCGGAGCAGGTGCAGGAACAGCCGGGCCTCACCGCGCCCATGGACCCCAAACCGGACCACGGCGAGGAGAGCTACGAAGGCAGCGGCGCCCTCACCGGGAAAGCCGCGCTGATCACGGGCGGCGATTCCGGGATCGGGAAAGCGGTGGCCATCGCCTTCGCACGGGAGGGGGCCGACGTCGCCATCTCCTATCTGCCGGAAGAGGAAGACGACGCCCAGGACACCGCCGCGTGGATCCGTAAAGCCGGGCGCAAGGCGCTGCTGATCGCCGGGGACGGACGCAACGAGGATTTCGCCACCAGAATCGTCGACGACGCGCTCGCCGAATTCGGCCGCATCGACGTCGTGGTGCTGAACGCGGCGTACCAGAAGAACCGCGACAGCTTTGAGTCGCTCCCCACCGAGGAGTTCGACCGGGTCTTCCAGACCAACCTGTACTCGCTGATCTGGACCGCCCGGGCGGCGGTGCCGCACCTGAAAGCGGGCGCGTCGATCATCACAACGGCGTCGATTCAGGCGTTCAACCCCTCTCCGCAGCTGATCGATTACGCCATGACCAAGGCCGCGCAGGTCGCCTTCACCAAGGCCCTGGCCCAGGAGCTCGGCCCCAAGGGGATCCGCGTCAACGCCGTGGCGCCGGGGCCCATCTGGACGCCGCTGATCCCGGCCACCGAATGGCCGGAGAAGCTGCCGTCGTTCGGCCAGGACACCCCGCTGCAGCGTGCCGGACAGCCCGCGGAACTCGCGCCGGCGTACGTGCTGCTGGCCTCCGATCACGGCTCCTACATCTCCGGCGCCGTCCTGCCGGTCACCGGCGGCAAGGGCCTCTGACGCCGGTCCGGCGGATCCCGGATCCGGCAGGCCCAGAAAACCACGCAGTTCACGATTCCACCACGGGAGGAACAGCATGACCGAGGAAAAGCAGCAGGAGCCGATCGAGGAAGTCGGCGGCTACGGAACGCCGACGGCCGAGCAGGAGCTCCCCGGGGCAGACACCAAAAAGTTCGCCCAGCCCCGCGAAGAAGAAGCGTTCGACGCCGCGGGACTCAGCCAGGACAGCCCGGACGGCGAGACCTACCCCGCCGGCGCCCCGGACCTGAGCCAGTTCGGCGCCGAAGACCAGGACAGTGCAGGAGAACCCGGAGCAGGACGCTTCGGAGGAACGGAGGAACAGATGAGTTCGGAAAACGCCAGCACCACACCCGGCTACGACGCCGACGCCACCGAGAACTCCGAGGCGGCCGTGCCGTCAGCGGATGCGGAGATGGATGAGACCAACACCGAAGAGCCCGACGCCGGTCGGCCCTTCTCCTCGGAACCCGGCCAGGACGCGGCCGGGATCCCGGACGGCTCGGGAACGGACCTCCCGGAGGACCAGGCCCCGAAGGACGACGACGACGAGGAAACCTTCGACGCCGGCTAAAGCCCCAGGCCGCAAGCCTCGACCCGCTGAAGCCGCCGCGCAAAACCGCCGCGGCGCAGCAAAGGCCGGGGCCCGTTCACCGTTCGGTGTCCGGGCCCCGGCCTTCGTCAGCTGCAGGCGGGCGGCGTGGCTGCATGTGGCCTGCCACCCCTGGCTTTGAAGCCTAGCGGCGCTTCTTCCCCGGACGCTTTACCGCGGCGGTGGCTGCGGCCACAACGCCTTCCGTTTCCGGCTCGGCCACCGTGCCGCGGGCCTTCGCGATCGCCGTCATGCCGTGGTAGATCACCAGGGCCGCCGCAGAGCCGAGGGCGATGCCGGTGAACACCAGCTCGCCGATGGTCCAGGTGTAGTCGGCGATCCCGACGATCAGGGCGACGGCCGCCGTCGTCAGGTTGATCGGGTTGGAGAAGTTCACCTTGTTCTGCACCCAGATCTTGACGCCCAGCACACCGATCATGCCGTAGAGCATCGTCGCCGCGCCGCCCAGCACGCCGGCCGGGACCGTGGCGATGAGTTCGCCGAACTTGGGCGAGAAGCTCAATGCGACGGCGAAAACACCGGCAACCCAGTAGGCCGCCGTCGAATACACCTTGGTGGCGGCCATGACGCCGATGTTTTCGGCGTAGGTGGTGGTGCCGGAGCCGCCGCCCATGCCGGCCAGCACGGTGGCCGCACCGTCGGCCATCAGCGCCCGTCCGGAGACGCCGTCGAGGTTCTGGCCGGTCATGGCGGACACGGATTTCACGTGGCCGATGTTCTCCGCCACAAGGACCAGGACCACGGGCACAAACAGGCCGACGACGCCGATGTGGAACTCGGGAGTCTGGAAGAACGGCAGCCCCACCCAGGCGGCGGCGTCCATTTTGGCGAAGTCCACTTCGCCGCGGATCATTGCCACGAGGTAGCCCACCACCACGCCGACCAGGATGCTCAGCCGGCCCAGGATGCCGCGGAAGAAGACGCTGACCACAATGATGGTGGCCAGGGTGATGAGGGCTGTGACCGGGGCGGCGTCGAAGTTGTTCTTGGCCGCCGGGGCGAGGTTCAGTCCGATCAGCCCCACGATCGCACCGGTGACGATCGGCGGCATCAGCCGGTTGATCCAGCCGGCGCCGAACTTCTGCACCACGGCGCCGATGATCGCCAGCCCGACGCCGGCCAGCACCACGCCGCCGAGCGCTCCGGCCACACCGTACTGCTGCTGCGAGGCCATGATCGGGGCGATGAAGGCGAAGCTGGACCCGAGATAGCTCGGCACCTGGCCCTTGGTGACGACCAGGAACAGCAGGGTGCCGATGCCTGAGAAGAACAGCGTGGTGGCCGGCGGCATGCCCGTGATGATCGGGACCAGGAAGGTCGCGCCGAACATGGCGACAACGTGCTGCATCCCGACGCCGATGGTCAGCGGCCAGGCAAGGCGCTCATCGGGCTTCACGACCTCACCGGGGCGGATGGACTTGCCGTTGCCGTGAAGCTTCCATTTGGTGCCGAGCATGCTCATTGCCGGGGCCTTTCAGAGAATATGTGGCGGGGCGGGAAGGAATCTTCCGGGGGCAACTTTACCGCGCCGGTGTTTCCGGCATGCTTCGGCGGCGGCGGCTGCTGCACCCGCTGGGGCCACTGTGCGGGACGTCACGGGGCCGTTCGGGAAGCGCCGGAGGGTAGTTGAAGTTGCAACTATAGACAGGAACCAGAGGCCGCCGCCTGGCGGGCACCCCAGCGAAAGAGGCACTTGTGACCATCGCCCATGACGAAGCAGTAATCGACGCCGCCGCAGTGGATGCCATCTTTGCCGAGGCCCGCACTGCCAACGCCTTCACCGGCGAAGTCACCGACGAGCAGGCCCGGGCCATCTACGAACTCACCAAGTTCGGCCCCACCGCCTTCAACTCCCAGCCCCTGCGCGTCACCTACGTCCGGTCCGAGGAGGCCCGGGCCACGCTGGTGGAAACCCTCGCCAACGGCAACCGCGCCAAAACCGTTTCCGCGCCGCTTGTCGCCATCCTCAGCTACGACACCTCCTGGCAGGACCAGTGGGACACCTTCCTGCCCGGCTACAACGCGCCCAAGGCCATGTACGACGCCGCCCCGGAGCTCGCCGCCGCCACCGGCAACAACAACGCCCACCTGCAGGCCGGCTACTTCATCCTCGCCGTCCGGTCCCTCGGCTTCTCGGCCGGGCCCATGACGGGAGCGGACTTCTCCGCGATTGACGCGGCGTTTTTCCCCGACGGCGGCCAGAAGAGCTTCCTGGTGGTCAATATCGGCCGGCCCGCAGCCGACGCGTGGGGTGCGGCAAAGCCCAAGTTCGCCTACGAGGACGTCGTCCGCACGGTCTGATACGCCGGGCCCGGCGCCGGTGGGATGACGCGGAGGTGCCTCCGGCACTGGGATGACGCGGAGGTGCCTCCGGCACCATGGGGGACAGGCCGGAGGCACTCGGGACGCAATTCTGCGGTTGAGCGCAAGGCCGCGTCCGGGGCCGGTTCCAGTTTAGTCCGCCTTGCCGCCGTAACACAGGGGCGCAGGGCCCTTGCGCGGCGTCAGCGCGGCCCGCCTGCGTCACGTCCGAGACCGCGGTCACACTTCCCCGCCCAGGGGTGCCATACTAAGGTCACCTGCGGCGCGGAGTCGGCGCAAATCGGGCTATTGCGAGCGGACCGGGGGGCCCTACATGATGCTTGACGTCGCAACCTTGCGTGTCGCCTTGGCGGTGGTCGATTTGACCCTGCTGCTGCTGTTCTACTTCATCACCTTCCGCCGGACGCGGTCGGCCTACAGCGGCTGGTGGTGCCTGGCCCTGCTGCTGTTCCTCGCCGGCAACGCCGCCTACTTGCTGGACGGCACACCACACCAGATCTGGGCCAACCCGCTCGGGAACGTTCTTCTGGTGGCGGGAGCGGCCAGCATCTGGGCGGGAGCCCGTTCGCTGCGGACCACGGTGCCCAGGCTCTGGTACCTCGCCGCCGGGCCCGCGGTCACGGCCGTGGCCTCGGTGCTGGACCAGCCGGCCACCAACGTCTGGTCGGGCGGACCCGCCTATCTGGGATTCATGTGCCTGCTGATCGGCCTCGGCTGCCGCGAACTGTTCCTGCTGGACCGGCAATTTTCGCGCGTGCACCTCACCCTGGCGGTGGGCTCCGGCCTCCTGGCCGCCTTCTATCTGGGCCGCTTCGCCGCGTTTGTCCTGGACGGCCCGGACGGCGCCGTGTTCGGAACCCTCTTCGGATCCGTGCCCATGACCATCTGTTCGGCGGTGATTATGGTGGTGGCGTCCTTCACCATGGCGGAGCTGAGCTACGAGCAACAGACCCAGGACCTTCGAGCCCGGGCTACGGTGGACGGGCTCACCGGGCTCTTGAACCGGACCGCGTTCCTGGACCTGGCCGAGAACGAACTGCGCCGCCTCAACCGGGCCAGGACCTCGGCGTCGCTCATTCTGGCGGATCTGGACCACTTCAAGGGGATCAACGACGAGTACGGTCACTCGGCCGGGGACACCGCGCTGCAGGCGTTCGCGGACGCCTGCACCTCCACGGTCCGGTCCACCGACCTCGTGGGGCGCTACGGCGGCGAGGAGTTCATCATCCTCCTGCCGGGCGTGACGCCGGAACGGGCCGGGGAAATCGCCGCGGACATCAGCGCCCGGCTGCAGGCCTCGACGTCGACCGCTATCCCGCGGCTCCCCACCTCCAGCTACGGGATCGCGTCCACCGCGCCCGGCCGCGTGGACCTTGACGCGATGATCGCCGCCGCGGATGCTGCCCTGTACCGGGCCAAGACCCTGGGCCGGAACCGCTCTGTGCTCGCGGGGAGCTTCGAGGCAAAACCGGCCTGAAGGGTGCCGGTTCCCCCGCTTGGCGCTGTGCAAGAGCCTGCGGGCGGCGTAAACCGTCGCCGGGCCGGGCACAGCATCCAGTGACCTTCGCCCCTACTGCTGTCGCTTCGGCCGCAGCAGGCTGTCCTTACACCACTAGGCGAAAGGCGTCGATCATGACATCGGATTCCCTTTACGTTGACGATTCCCGTGGGTACGCGCAGGGTGAGATTTTCCTGATGCAAGGCGAAGCGGAGAGTCTCAATGCTCTGGTGTTCAACACCACCGGGTTCAACCAGTGCCCGCCGGAGCTGTTCGACGCAATCGATGTCGGCGCGCTAGCCGGCGAGACCGGGTCGGATGCGGTGTGGAAGAACCCGCGCCGGTTCTGGATGATGGATCACCTGACCTTTGCCTTGGCCGGCGAACCCCGCGAATTCCAAGGTCTCGAGTTCAACTTTGTGGCCAAGATGCAGATGCCGGCCAACTTCACCCCCCAAGCCGGCCAGGCTGCCCTCGCCTATCGTCCCGGTCAGATCAGCCGTGTCTCGAAATACGAATACCTGGCCGGGCGGCCCGTCTTCTTGCTGCGCTCACCCGAAGGCGTCACCTGGGTCATGCAGACCTACACCAACCACAAGGCCTCCGACCTCACCGAGGCTGATCTGCCGACGCTCGGTGACCGGCTGGAGCTGGCCGGGGGATGGCATTTCAAGGCGAAGACGCTCGACCGGAACCTGATCCTGGATACGAACGGGCTGGCGCACATCGTCGCCGACGACCTGGACAACATGTATCAGGGTTGCACCGCGGACGTCGCCAACTTCGACCCCTGGGACTGAACCGTATGGGCGAGAAGATCCCGGTGACCGTCGAGACGTTCGTGCGGGCTGAATCCAACCGCATGATGGCGGCGCTGATGGCCGGTGCCGGTGGGATCAACCGATGGCACCACATTCGGGTGCCGACACCGCTCGATCAGCAGACCGTGGTGCGGATGAACCGCGACACTCTCTACAGCTTCGCCGTGGTCGACCTCGCCGGTGGTGCCACCGTCACCATGCCTGACGGCAATGGCCGCTACGTCTCGCTAGCGGTCATCGATCAGGACCACTTCATTAACCGCGTCATCCACTCGCCAGGGGACCATAAGCTCATGCCCGCCGACTTCGGCACCCGCTACGTACTCCTGGTCATGCGGGTTCTGGCCGACCCGGACGACCCCATGGACGTGGCCGAGGCGAACGCCATCCAGGACGGCCTGGAGGTGACCGCAGGGTCGGCCGAGCCGCTGATATTCCCTGACTACGACAAGGAGTCGTTCAACACTGTCCGCGACGCGCTCACCGATCTCGGCCGGACCCTGTCCGGAACGGAACGGATGTTTGGCTCCCGCGAAACCGTCGATCCGGTCAGACACCTCATCGGCACCGCTGTGGGCTGGGGAGGTCTTCCCGAACAGGAAACGTTCTACGAGATCGTCGAGCCCGGCCTCCCGGTGGGCCAGTACCGGATCGTCGTCCGTGACGTGCCGGTGGACGCGTTCTGGTCGATCTCGCTCTACAACGCCGACGGCTTTTTCGAAGAAAGCGCCGCCGGCCTCTGCAGTGTCAACCAGCTCACGGCCCGGAAGGAGCCGGACGGTTCAGTTATCGTCCACCTCGGAGCGTGCTCCGATGGCCGGTCGAACTGCCTGCGACTGATGGACGGCTGGAACTACACCGTGCGGTTGTACCAGCCACGGCCCGAGGTCCTCGACGGAACCTGGACGTTCCCGCCCGTCGAACCCGCCGTCTAAGGTCCCGCGCCGCGGCCTCAGCGCACCGGCCTGCGTCCTGGTGTCAGTCGGATTCGCTTCTATGGTCCGCGGGACTCGAAAGGGCGGTGGGCCCTGAATTTTCGGCTGAGGCCGCGGGAGGGAGCGGGGGTGACCGGCACCGGACCGCCGGGCTCGGGGCCGGCTGCGGCGGCGGCGCGCCCGTACCGGGCGGCCAATGGCGCGGCGCTAATGCCGTGGGCCAGGACACTGAGCAGCACGGTGGTCGTGATGACGGCCACCGCCTGGTCGGACGCGGGTCCGATGGCTTCCAGCGCCAGCAGGGCGAACACGAGCGACGCCAGGCCACGCGGACCGAACCAGCCGACAAACAGGACGGTGCGCCGGTCCAGGCCGGTCCCGATCGTGGCCAGAGCCACCGGCAGCATGCGCACCACCGTGAGGCTCAGCACGGCGTACACGATGGTCAGGGGGACGAAGTGCGCCAGCATCGTCGGTACGGCGATTGCCCCGAAGGCCAGCCACACCAGCAGTGAAACCAGTCCGCCTACCTGCTCGACGAAGACCAGTTCGGCCGGACCCCGTCGGCCGGCGCACGTGCCGAACGCCAGCCCGGCGCAGAACGCGGCAACGAACCCGTTGCCGCCCGCGGCGAGGGCGCCGGTGTAGGCGAGCAGGCTCAGGGCAAGGACCCCGATGCCGGCGAAGTCCTCGGCGGCGGTTCCGTGCCGGCGGGCCAGCCGCAGCAGCCACCCGCCCGCGGCGCCGGCGGCCGCACCGACACCGGCACCGATAAGAAGCTCGACGGCCGCGCCGCCGGGACCGCCGGCGCTCTCCATGCCTGCCGCGGTGGCGGCGCCGGCGATCGCGATCATGACGACGGGGGTGGCGATGCCGTCGTTGAGGCCGCTCTCGACAGTGATCAGCTGGCGGATGCGCGACGGCACCGCCGGGTTCGTCACCACCGGGATCCCGAGCGCGGCGTCGGTAGGGGCCAGGGCTGCGCCGACCAGGAGCGCCAGCCACAGCCCGAACTGGGGGAAGAACCAGGCGGCCAGACCCCATCCGAACACTATCGTCAGGGGCAGGCCGATTCCCAGCAGCCGCACATACCGACCCACGTCCCGGCGCAGTTGCTGGAGCGGCAGGCGGGCGGCGTCGGAGAACAGCACCCACACCAGGGTGACCTCGACAACAGTGGTGACGCCAGGGGGAGGCGAGGCGTCATCGACCAGCCCGGACCAGGCCATGGCCGCGCCCACAGCGGTGAACACGACAGGCGCGGTCAGGTCCGCCCGCTCCAGCCGCGCCGACACCAGCGCCCACACGAACAAGGCGGCGGCGATGAGAACCAGGACTGTTAGCTCCACGTCGGACCCCTACGTCTCGGCTGCTTCACGTCTTCCCCTAAGGTGTTCCGGTAGGCATCGATTGGAAGGGTCCGAGCACGGCGGCGCGGTCGCCGCTCGCAACAGCAACCCGGAGCACGGGTCCCTCGTGCACGGTCAGGGTCGCCACCACGGGCTCCTCACCAAGCCGGCGGAGCCGCTTGAGCTCCTCGGGTCCTGCCGGGGCCACACTCGCGGCGGTGACGTGGAGCAGCCCTTCGCTCCACGCGGCGGGGCTGCCGCGCCAGGCAAACACGTCCGAGATCCATACGCCGTGCCCGCGCACCCAGCGGGTCTTGCCGGGCTTGAGCACCCGCACCGGGATGTCGCCGCGGCGCTTGCGCAGCGCACGGTTGCGGTAGATGACGGTGAAGATGCCGACGGCGCAGAGCCACAATGGCACCCCCACGAACACCAGAAGGGCCCAAATCATCTCGCTGCCTCCGCGCTTCGCATGCCGGTGAGCTCAGTCCGTCCGGGTGATGCCCGGGCAGCTCCAGGACCCGTCGAGGGCCGCGGGCCCGGGCCGGTACAGCCTGAGGATGACAAACCAAGGGCCATTTGGCGAGGTCGGCAGCCAGTTCGGCTCCCGCCCGGCCGGAGGCGGGTCCGGCTGCAGGTGGAGTGTCAGCCCGCCATCGTCATCCATCCGCAGTGCAGACGCGTGGTCACCGACCGAGTACCGGTGGACCGGGTTCGGTATGAGGTTGAGGTCCTCCGCCGTGTAGGCGGTCAAGGACCAGAATGCATCCACCGGGGGTCGTTCGCCGGGCGGGAAATGCAGCGTGTATCGATGCTTCGGGTCGAGGCTGGCCCCGTCAACGTCCTGGAAGTTCAGCAGGTACACCGACTCCGCAGGGTCGTTGGCGGCGATACCGGCTAACGACTGGTCGGCGGCCCTGCGCAGGAAGTCGTTGCCGAACCGTCCCTCCGCCGGTGGAGGGTACCGCCAGCCATTGACGATGGTTGCCCAGTCGCCGCTGATGAACTGCGCCCTGAGCAGAGCCATCCCGGCGGTAGCTGCACGGGCAAGGCCCTGGCGGACCGACCCGGGCTGAGCGTCCAAGTCCAGCCCGGGACCGACGCCCAGGCCGCTGAACTGCTCCAGCATCAGGGCGTGCTGGGGCGGCGGCGGGTTCTCGGCCAGCATCGCATTGAGGGTCCTCCAGGGGCCCAGAGGGTCCTCGGTCACCGGCACCGGGGCATAGACCTCCCGCCGCTCCGGGACCGCCGCCCCGGCCGTGCCCCAATGGCTGAGCGGGGTGAGCCGGTACTGACTTTGCAGGGCGGCTGCGTTGGTCAGATCCTCGACCCCGTTGACGGCGGTGCGGCCGAGCACCAGTGCCCACGGGGTGGGCGAAGGCCGGACCGGTTGTACCCCAGGCGGCAGCTCGCCGCCCCAGCCGGGGCCGACAATGGCGAAGGCGCCGGCACCCGGGCCGGTGGCGCGTTGGCCGACGTAGCCGAAGTTGTCCGACGTGAACGCCGCCAGCTGGAAGGTGAAGTACCGTTCGCCCATGTCCGGATGGGACAGGATGATCGGCTCCTCGCTGAGGTCCAGCCAGGCCAGGGAGTACAGCGAGTCCGTGCTCGGACACCCTCCGGCCCGGAAACTGGCGTCCATGAGCCGCTTGGCGTGCCAGAACTGGTTGACCGCGGCATACGGGACGAGGTCCGGGTCCTGCTTGTGCGTCACCCACTCATGCCGGAGCTTGGCGTTATAGATGTAGGGGAAACCGTAGATGAAGGCCTGCACCCCGGCGGTGTAGGCGTACTCCGCGCGCCAGTCGAGCTTCTCCGCGGGCGGGGGCGCCGCGATTGCCGGCCGCTCGGATCCGGTCTTCGTCATGATTCGCCTTTCCGGAATCCGAAACCTACTGGTTCTCGATCTTCTGGTAGCTGTCCGCGTGCCCGCGCCGCAGCCCGCGGCCTATACGGCCCGGAGGCGCTGGTAGTTGTTCTCGAGCTCGTCGAGGACGACCGTGTTTGGCGGGTCACTGTCATAGGTGGCCCGCATGACAAGTTCGTTCTCGAGCGTCCGGGTCCGGTAGGTCCATCCCTCCGGCAACGCCAGGCGTTCGCCGAGTGTCGGCAGCTTGTCGACAGTGTTGTCCGGGTCAATTCTCAACGAGGCGCTTTGCATAACGAACACGGTTTCCTCGGGGGAAACCAGCTCGTAAACCTCTGAGCCGGCCTCGAAGAACCATGTGGTGGTGCGCTTGGAGACCGTCTCCCGGTACGGAGTCTGCTTGCCGGCGATGAATGCGTCGAAATCCGGAACGACGAAAGTGCCGTACAGGTACATGGGGATGGGGCCAAGCATTTTGATCCTGCCCCCGTCGAAGGCCTCCCCTTCGAACCGGTCAGCCAGGAAGCGGCGTGGACCGTTGAAGCGGATCCCGTCTCCGCCGTGTTCCTTTCTCAACTCCTCCGGATCGAGTGCCAGAAAGCGTGCGTCGAAGTCCTCGTCGGAGACGTCATCGACCACCCCAAGGGTGTTGTAGTAGTGACCCGATCCTCCGGGACCGTCTGCGTCCCTGTTCATGATGAGGACCTCGCAGTGGTGCTTCCCGCGCCCGTTGTCACCCGAGATGAGAACGGGTTGCTCTTCGTTGTTCTGGCTTGTCGTCACAGTGCGCCTCCTTCTTGCCTCGCTGGCAGATGAGGTCATCCTCTCCCAGTTCGGACTCCCTCTGCATCCCCCGCAATGGGTGAGTGCCGTGAGCTCGACGAACTGCTTTTGGACATAGAACTGCTCCCCGTAAGTCAGAACTGAGTTTCCAGTCCAACTTTCGGGGAGCAGTTCATGATTGCGGCGGCCCCGCCTAGGTGGCGCTAGGAGATGATGCCGTCCACCAGTGCCTTCGCCTCGGCCTGGACCTGCTTGAGGTGGTCGGCCCCCTTGAAGGACTCGGCGTAGATCTTGTAGACGTCCTCCGTGCCGGAGGGCCGGGCCGCGAACCAGGCATTCTCGGTGACCACCTTGAGCCCGCCGATGGCAGCCCCGTTGCCCGGCGCTTCCGTCAGTTTTGCGGTGATGGTCTCACCTGCGAGCTCGGTAGCGGTGACATCGGACGATGACAGCTTCCCGAGCGCGGACTTCTGCTCCCGGGTGGCCGCGGCGTCGATCCGCGCGTACACCGGGTCGCCGAACTGGTCCGTGAGGCCCTTGTACAGCTGCGACGGCGATTTGCCGGTCACCGCCGTGATCTCGGACGCCAGCAGGGCCAGCAGGATGCCGTCCTTGTCGGTGGTCCAGACACTGCCGTCCAACTTGTTAAAGGAGGCGCCGGCGGATTCCTCGCCGCCGAAGGCGCCTTCGCCGGAGAGCAGCCCCGGAACGAACCACTTGAAGCCCACGGGCACCTCGACCAGTTTGCGGCCCAGGCTTTCGGCAACGCGGTCGATGATCGAGGAGGACACCAGGGTCTTCCCGATCACGGACTGCGGGTTCCACCCGGTGCGGTGGCGGTAGAGGTAGTCGATCGCGACGGCGAGGTAGTGATTCGGGTTCATCAGCCCTCCCGCTCCGTCGACAACCGGTGTAACAATGCCGTGCCGGTCGGCGTCGGCGTCGTTGCCGGTGGCGATGTCGAAGGGTGTGGACCCGTCCGGACCAACAGCCATCCGCTGGATCAGCGAGGCCATGGCCGACGGCGAGGAGCAGTCCATCCGGATCTTCTCGTCCCAGTCCAGCGTCATAAACGCCCACTGCGGATCGACCGTGGGGTTGACCACCGTGAGGTTCAGGTGGTGGCGTTCACCGATCTCACCCCAATAGTCCACCGACGCCCCGCCCATCGGGTCGGCTCCGATCCGGACCCCGGCCTCGCGGATGGCGTTGAGGTCCAGGACCGAGGGGAGGTCGTCCACATAGCTGCTGAGGAAGTCGAACTTGCCGGTGGTGTCGGCGCTGAGGGCGTCGGCGATGGGGATCCGCTTGACCCCGCGCAGCCCGTTCTCGAGCAGTTCATTGGCGCGGTTGGCGATCCAGCCGGTGGCGTCCGAGTCGGCCGGCCCGCCGTGCGGCGGGTTGTACTTGAAGCCGCCGTCGCCGGGCGGGTTGTGGCTCGGTGTCACCACGATGCCGTCCGCCTGGGGTGCCCCGGCGGGGGAGTTGTTGTTGTGCGTCAGGATGGCGTGGCTCAGTGACGGGGTGGGGGTGTAGCCGTGGCGGGCGTCGATCAGCACGTTGACGCCGTTCGCGGCGAGGACTTCCAGGGCCGAGTTCTGGGCCGGTTCGCTGAGGGCGTGGGTGTCTTTGGCGAGGTACAGCGGTCCGGTGATGCCCTGGCCTGCCCGGTACTCCACGATCGCCTGGGTGATGGCGAGGATGTGGGGCTCGTTGAAGGAGGCTTTCAGGCTCGAGCCCCGGTGTCCGGACGTGCCGAAGACCACCCGCTGCCCGGGGTCGCCCAGATCGGGGGAAACATCGTAGTACGCATCCAGAAGCGCAGTGAGGTCAACAAGGTCTTGGGGTTGGGCAACAGTGCCCGCGCGGCTAGCCATGGCACCAGCATGCCAGACGGGCGCGGAACCGGACATGATTACGGCGCCTGTGACGTAAGAAATATCCTGCTCGCCGACGCGCCGCGGCGGTAGGCTGGAGCCAGCGACTTCACGAGGGGAAAACCATGACTGACCAGCCGAAACCGGACAAAGACGAGACCCCGGAGGGCTACCGGCCGCCGTCGTACAGCCCTTCGCCGGAGTCCGACGTTCCGCCGACGTCGCGGTTCGATCAGCAGGGCTACGGGCAGCAGCCGTCCGGGGCGCAGGGCCAGCCGGAGAACCAGTACGGCCAGGGCGCCGCAGGCTACAGCCAGCCCGCCGAGCCGTTCGGCACGCCGTCGCAATATGGCCAGCAACAGTATGGCCAGCAGCCCTACGGCCAGCAGCCGTACGGTGCGCCCGCGCAATACGGCCAGTCCAGCGGGCCGTTCAACGATTACGGGCAGCCGTCGTATTACGGGGTTCCGCCGGAGCCCAAGGGCCTGAGCATCGCCAGCATGTGCTGCGGCATTGCCGCTTTCGTGGGGCTGGGGTTCTTCCTGCTGCCGCAGCTGGCCGCCGTCATCCTGGGGCACATGGCCCTCAAGCGCGAGCCGGCTGGCCGCGGCATGGCCATTGCGGGCCTGGTGATGGGCTATGCGGGGATTGCGTTGGCCCTCCTGGTGATCGTGCTCATCGTGGTGGGCCTGGCCGTCGGCAGCTCCACCTACATGTACGGGGCCTAAGGGCTTCCGCCGGCCGTAAGCGCGGCCACGATCTCCCCGGCGTTGGCCGCCATCCACTCGCCGCGGCGGCGGATCAGGCCGCCCACGCCGTCGTCCCACATCCGCGCCCAGCCGCCGCCGAGGGTCCGGGCGTTGTGCTGCATCCGCTCGTAGCTCAGCGCCGCGGCCTCGACCCCGAAGGCCGGCAGCCGCCGTCGTTCGTCGTCATCCCAGCCGTAGGCGTCCGCGAAGATCCGGAGCCGCCGGAACGGGTCCGCTGCCTCCCAGCCGGCCCATGCATCGGCCGGGTCCCGGAGCGGCACCCAGTGCATCGCGGTGTTGAAGGAATCCCTGTACGCCGTGGTGGGGCCGGCCAGGTCGAAGTCCACCAGCCCGGCGGCACGGCCGTCCCGGACCACCACGTTCTGCGGCGTCACGTCCAGATGGCAGACCAGTTGCGCCGCCTCCTGCCGGCCCGGCCGGGGCGGGAACGGATGGGCGGCCGGCACGAAGCCCTCCGACGCCGTGTGCAGGCGGCGCAGCAGCTGCGCCACGGAGACCAGCAGCTCCTCGGACTGTGCCCACGCTTCCGGGACGGGACCGGCGCACCGCCCAGGCAGGAAGGTCAGGACGTCCCGCCCCTCGGGGTCCCTGCCCAGGAACCGCGGGGCGCCGTCGAATCCGGCGTCCTCCAGCCAGTCGAGGTACGCGGCGACCGCCAGGGATTGCGGCTGGTGCGGGCGGCGGATGGTTCCGCCCACCCGCACAACACCGTCGGTG
Source organism: Pseudarthrobacter sp. 1C304 (assembly GCF_052245515.1). NCBI lineage: Bacteria > Bacillati > Actinomycetota > Actinomycetes > Micrococcales > Micrococcaceae > Pseudarthrobacter > Pseudarthrobacter sp. 1C304. Next base: position 398,376 of record NZ_JBQQCH010000001.1, read on the forward strand.
ACATCGCCCGCCGGCATGAGTTCGACGTCGGACGCCTCGCCGGGGGCGGGGACGTACCGGCGGGACTCAACCGGCGTGCGGTGCCTGGAGCTCATCGGCTCAGCGTACGCCGCCCATGAGCTTCTTGATCGCCGGCGAGGCCGCGGCCAGGCCGACGGCCAGCAGCATGGCCGTGCCGCCGATGCCGATGAAGTAGGGCAGCTCGTCCTCCGGGTTGTACAGGCCCGAGAGCATGCCGGCCAGCGTGGTGCCCAGCGACACCGACAGGAAGAACAGCGCCACCATCTGCGTGCGGAAGGCCGCCGGCGCCAGCTTGGTGGTCACGGACAGGCCGATGGGGGACAGGAACAGTTCCGCGAGCGTGAACAGGAACAGGATGCCCACCAGGGCCAGCAGCGGGGTCTTGCCCTCGCCGGCCAGCGGGATGAACGCCAGGAAGGCCAGGCCCATCACAAAGAGACCGATCGAGAACTTCAGCGCGGAACCGGGCTGCTTGCGGCCCAGCCGGGTCCACAGGGCAGCCATCACGCCGGCGAAGATGATGATGAACACCGGGTTGATGGACTGGACCCAGGCCGCGGGCATTTCCCAGCCGAACAGGTTGCGGTCCAGCTTTTCCTCCGAGTACACGGCGATGAAGGTGAACTGCTGCTGGAACAGGGCCCAGAAGGCGGCCGAGGCGATGTACAGCGGGATGAACGCGCCCACGCGGCGGCGTTCGGTGCCGTTGACCTTCTTGCTGCTGAAGATGAGGGCGAAGTAGAGCACGGACGCGCCGATGGCTGCGTAGGCCATGGACATGGCCAGGTTCTCGGCGTTCACGATGCCGGTGGCCAGCAGGACCGCGATCACGGCGGCGATGGCGCCGAAGCGCAGGCCGTACTTGGTGCGCTCGGCGGCGGGCAGCGGGTTGTGCACCCGGTGCGCCTCTTCCGGCAGGTTCTTGCGGCCCAGTGCATAGATGACCAGGCCCACGCCCATGCCGACGGCGGCGGCGCCGAAGCCCCAGTGGAAGCCCTGGCTTTCCTGCAGCCAGCCGGTGACCAGCGGGCCGATCAGGGCGCCGGCGTTGATGCCCATGTAGAAGATGGAGAATCCGGCGTCGCGCCGTTCGTCCTTCTCCCGGTAGAGGCTCCCCACCAGGGCCGTGGCGTTGGCTTTCAGGCCGCCGGAACCGATGCCCACCAGCACCAGGCCGGTGATCAGGCCGGGAATGCCGGGCACCAGGGCGAGGCCGATGTGCCCGGCCATGATCAGGATGGCGGAGCCGAACAGCACCTTCTCCGAACCCAGGAGCCGGTCCGCGAGCCAGGCCCCCAGGATGGTGGAGAGGTACACGCCGCCGCCGTACGCGCCGACCAGGCCGGCGGCCAGGGCCTTGTCGATCCCGAGGCCGCCTTCAGCGGCCGTGAAGTACATGTAGTACAGCAGGATGCCCTGCATGCCGTAGAAGGAGAAGCGCTCCCACATCTCTACGGAGAAGAGGCTGGCCAGCATCTTTGGGTGGCCGAAAAAGGACGTATCGCCCGGCGTTGTAGCGGGGGGATTGGATAAATGAGTTGTGCTCATTTACTTAATGCTGACAGTGTGACGCGCGATTGTCACATTCGCGGAGCCTCGGGGCAAGTCAATTGCCGGGTGTTTCGCCTTGCTGTCCCGCACGTTGCTCTGGCAGATAATGCTGCTATCCGGGCGGAATGGCTGCGATATCTGCCAGGGCAACAGGGGTGGTGCGGCGGGTGCGCGCGGGCGGGGCTACCCGGCGTCGAACATGATGACCTGGCGCACGGCCTTCCCGTCAGCCAGCTGGTCCATGGCGTGGTTGATGTCCGCCAGGGCGATCCGCGAGGAGATCAGCTCCTCGACCGGCAGCTTGCCCTCCCGCCACAGCTGGGCGTACTTGGGGATGTCCCGGGACGGCACCGCGGAGCCGAGGTAGCTGCCGACGACGGTCCGGGCTTCGGCGGTGATGGCCAGCGGGGAGATCTGTGCGCGGGCGTCCGGGTGCGGCAGTCCCGCCGTGACGGTGGTGCCGCCCGGCGCTGTCGCGGCGAAAGCCGTCTCGAAGGCCCGCGGGTTCCCGGCGCACTCGATCACGTACCTGGCCTTGATGCCCTCCGCCAGGACTTCCTGCGGGGTGTAGGTTTCGTGGGCGCCCAGGCGGCGGGCGTGCTCCAGCTTTTCGGCCAGGGTGTCCACGGCAACGATCCGCGACACGCCCTGCGAGATCGCCGTGATCAGCGCAGCCATGCCCACGCCGCCGAGTCCCACGATCATGATGCTGTCCTGCGGCCGCGGCCGGGCGGCGTTCAGGACGGCGCCGCCCCCGGTGAGGACAGCGCAGCCGAGGACGGCGGCGATGTCCGCCGGGATGTCATCACCCACCGCGACGGCGGAGGCGCGGTCCACCACGGCGTGAGTGGCGAAGCCGGAGACGCCCAGGTGATGGAAGATCTTCTCCCCGCCGCGGTCCAGGTGCATCGATCCGTGCAGGAGGGTGCCCTCGTTGTTGCTTTTCGAGCCGGTGGTGCAGGGGAGCCGGCCGTCTTCGGCGCAGTTCTCGCACTGCTCGCAGCGCGGCAGGAAGGACATCACCACGCGCTGGCCCGGCGCCAGGTCCGTCACCCCGGACCCCACCTCGACCACGCGCCCCGCCGCCTCGTGGCCCAGCAGCATCGGCACCGGACGCACCCGGTTGCCGTCCACAACGCTCAGGTCCGAGTGGCAGATCCCCGCCGCCTCGATCCTGACCAGGACCTCGGTAGGGCCGGGGCCCTCCAGGTCCAGCTCGGCGACCGTGATGGGCCGGGAGTCCGCGAACGGGCGGGGGCGGCCGATTTCCTCAAGTACTGCACCGGTGATCTTCATCGATCCCTCTCGTGTGGTGTCCTTAGCTGGTGATGTTCGTGGCGCTGCTCAGCTAAACCGTATCGGCACCGGACGGTGAATTCATGCTCCGGGACCTGCCCGCGCCGGACGGCAGGGTCAGCAGCCCAGCTGTACGGCCAGTTGCAGCAGGAGGGCCTCGGACCCCATCGGCCCGATCAGCTGCACGCCCATCGGCAGCCCGGCTCCTGCGGCCCCGCCGGTCCAGTGCACCGGGATGCTGATGGCGGGCAGCCCGCAGACGTTCACCATGGAGGACCAGGGCGCGTACTCGCATTGCTTGCGGTAGTCTCCGTCAGCGTCCCCGGTCCATTCCGCGGCCGGCCAGTAGCCGTCGCCGTGGGCCGCGCCGGTGAACCAGCCCACCGGGCGGGGGGTCTGCGCCAGCGCCGGCATCAGCATCAGGTCCCAGGCGGCGTACTGGGTGATGGTGTCCCGCCGGAACTGGCGCAGGAAACCGAGGGCTTCGGCAAGTTTCGCGGGACCGCGCTGCTGGGCGCGGCGCCGGAACGTCCGTGTCAGCGGGGTCAGGAGCGCCTCGCGCTGCGGGGCGATCCGGGCCTCCCCGACGGCGGCGGTCCAGGCAGTGGTGAAGGCCGCCGGGTAGCGGTTGTCGTAGCGGACGGCGGCTTCCGCGATGTGATGGCCGGCAGCTTCCAGCCGGCGGACGGCTTCGGCGAGGGCGTCGAGGGCCTCAGCGTCTGGGGTGAAGGGGAAGATCGTCTGCCACGGGCTGTCCAGGCTCACCCCGATGCGGAGCCGGGGCGGGTCCTGTGCGGCGAGTCCGAGGTAGCCGGGGGCCGGCGCGCCGGCCGGCCGGGAAGCCTCCGGAGGGCGGGGCACCATGGCGTCCAGCAGGAGCGCAGCATCCGCAGCGGAGCGGGCCAGCGGGCCGGAGACCACCAGCCCGGCGGGGTCGCCGGTGCTTTCCCCTGCCGGCACCAGCCCGCGGCCGGGTTTCAGGCCCACCAGTCCGCAGGCCGCCGCCGGGATGCGGACCGATCCGCCGCCGTCGGATCCCGGCGCGAAGGGCACCAGCCCGGCGGCCACGGCCGCGGCGCTGCCGCCGGAGGAGCCTCCCGAGCTGCGGCTGGGGGCGTGCGGGTTGCGGGAAGGCGGTGCGATCCGGTTCTCGCTGTACGCCGTGAGGCCAAACTCCGGAACCTGGGTCTTGCCCAGCGAGATGACCCCGGCGGTCTTGAGCACAGTGACCAGTGCCCCGTCGGCCAAGGCGGGTTTGTGGTCCAGGGCGGCGCTGCCGTGGGTGGTCACGACGCCGGCGACGTCCGTCAGGTCCTTGAAGGCCACCGGCATCCCGTGCAGCGGCGCCAGGGCCGTCCCGTCCCGGGCGCTCCGGGCGTGGGCCTGGTCCGCTGCGGCCGCGTCCAGCAGCGCCTGCTCCGCGGTCACGGTGATGAAGGCGCCGAGGTGCCGGTTTTCGGCGGCGATCCGGTCCAGGTAATGGTGCGTGGCCTGCCGCGCGGACACGTCGCCCGAGCGCAGCGCATTGCGCAGCTCCACGGCGGACAGCTCATGGATCTCAGCCACGGGACCGTGGCTTCCCGGCCGTGCTGGACCAGTTCATGCCAGCCGGGGGACATGTCCAGTGGCGGGGCGCGCGGGTGAACATGGTGGCATTGTGTCCGGTGGCCGGCGCGAACGGAGGGCATGTCCCGCGGGAGGTGGTGTGGCGCTCCGGGGGACATGTCCAGTGGCGGGGCGCGCGGGTGAACATGGTGGCATTGTGTCCGGTGGCGGGCGCGAACGGAGGGCATGTCCCGCGGCGGGGGGATGCTGCGGGTCTCCTTGGCGCCATCCCAGAAGCGTAACCTGCTGCCGGGGAGGGCTCCGGCACCGGCGGCTGGCGATACGCTGGAGGCAGACCATGCACTCTGCGGAAGGACGACCATGAGCGACTTCGATACCGTGACCGTGTCCGACATCCCCGAAGGGGCCAGGATCCTTGACGTCCGCGAGGACTACGAGTGGGCCGCCGGGCACGCAGCCGGAGCGCTGCACATTCCCCTGGACCAGCTCCCCGCCCGGCTGGAGGAACTGGACCCGGACGAGGACGTCTACGTCATTTGCCGCACCGGCGGCCGTTCGTTCCGCGCCGCCCAGTGGCTCTCCGGGCAGGGCTACTCCGCCTTGAATGTGGCCGGGGGAATGGACCAGTGGCTGGAAACCGGAATGCCGCTGGTGTCCGACAACGGACTCAAGCCCGTCATCCTGTAGTTGAAGAAAGAAGCGCCGATGTCCGCACTGCCTGTCACCTACACCTTCCTCGGGCCCGCGGGCACCTTCACCGAGGCGGCCCTGATGCAGGTTCCCGACGCGGCGGACGCCGTCCGGATCCCGTCGTCGAACGTCAACACGGCGCTGGACAAGGTCCGGGACGGCTCGGCGGACGCTGCGATGGTCCCGATCGAGAACTCCGTGGAGGGCGGCGTCACCGCCACCTTGGACGCCATCGCCACGGGACAGGAACTGCGGATCCTGCGCGAGGCCCTGGTGCCGATCAGCTTCGTCCTGGCGGCCCGGCCCGGCACCCGGATCGAGGACATCCGCCGGATCTCGACGCACAGCCACGCCTGGGCGCAGTGCCGGCTTTGGGCCGACAAAAACATTCCGGACGCGGAATACATCCCCGGATCGTCCACCGCCGCCGCGGCCATGGGGCTGCTGGAGGGCGACATCCACTACGACGCGGCCATCTGCGCCCCGATTGTGGCGGCCGAGCAGCCGGGACTCGCTGTCCTGGCCGAGAACATCGGCGACAACCCCGGGGCGGTGACCCGCTTCGTGCTCGTGGGCCGGCCCGGTGCCCTCCCGGAACCCACCGGCGCCGATAAAACGACCGTCGTGGTCCCGCTTCCGGAGGACCGCCCCGGCGCGCTCATGGAGATCCTCGACCAGTTCGCCACCCGCGGGGTCAACCTCAGCCGGATCGAGTCCCGGCCCACGGGTCAGTACCTGGGCCACTACTTCTTCAGCATCGACGCCGACGGCCACGTGGCCGACGCCCGGGTGGCGGACGCCCTCGCGGGACTGCACCGGATCAGCCCGGCCACCCGCTTCCTGGGCTCCTACGGCCGGGCCGACGGGCACCGGACCGTGGTGGAGCCGCACACCTCGGACCAGGCATTCCGTGCCGCCCATGCGTGGGTTAAAGACATACTGTCCGGGGCATCCGTGGTGCCGGAATATACGTCCGGGGCTTCGCCCACAGCTTAGACAAATGCCACATCAGGCACTTCCGCCCCTATGAAACTGTGCGTATGCTTACCTGATCCATATTGGGGAAGTCCTCTACGAGGGAGCAGGTCATGGCAGACACCAGCCTTGAAAATGACGGCCAGGGAATGATTGTCAATCCCAAGCCGACCGCTGACAACCAGGACTGGGACGGCGACGACGCCGACCGTGCGGACCGGCTGCGCTTCGAAGAGGAGCAGGCGATGATCCGCGAGCAGTCCGAGGCGCGCGCCGCCAAGGCCGCCGCCGAGGCGAAAAAGTCCGCTGAGGAAAAGACCGCCGCGGACAAGGGCGCCGGCAAGCCGGACGCCCCGAAGGAAGCAAGCGCCTAGTCCTGCCCGGAACCGTCCTTGACCCGGATCAGCAGTGAGCCGGGGGCAACCTGCACGGTGACTTTAGTGGCATCGCCGGACGGATCGCCGTCCACCTGCGTGGCCATCGGCTCAGCGCAGCGGATGGTGACCTTACCGGAGCGGTAGTACGTCATCACCGGCAGGTTCCTCTTGTGTTTGAGCACGATCTTCCAGTACATCGCGAGCCACCCGATTGCGCTGCGCGGGCTCATCACCACCACGTCGAGCATCCCGTCGTCGATCATGGCCTGGGGGATGAAGTCGATCCCGCCGGGGATCAGCCCGCAGTTCGCGAACAGCACGCTGCGGATCTTCCGGCTCTGCTCCGGCTGGTCGTCCAGCGAGATGGACACCTTCTTGCGGCGGCCGGGGAGGTGCCGCACGCCCGCCTCGGTGTACGCCAGCCAGCCCACAGCCTTCTTCAGACCGTCGTTGGTGTCGCCCACCACTTCGGCGTCCATGCCGATACCGGCAATGACCAAGAACGTGTGCTCGGCCGCCTCGTTGGTGCGGGAGTTCTCCACGGTCATCTTGGCCGTATCAATAAAGCGCTGGTGTCCGAAGAGCGCTGTCTGGACGCTTCCGTGCAGGTCGCCCACATCGAGGTGGATATTGCGGGCCAGCAGGTTTCCGGTGCCGAGCGGAATCAGGCCCATGGCGGTGTCCGTGCCCGCCAGGACATCCGCCACCACGCGTACCGTGCCGTCGCCGCCGCCCACCACGACGACGTCGGCGCCGTAGTCGACGGCGGCCCGCGCCTGCACGAATCCGGGGTCCTCGGCGGTGGTGTCGAAAAAGCGCGGCGGCGCCCAGCCAGCCGCGGCGCACGCATCCTCAATCAGGAGGCGGGCTTCGGCGGACCGGGACTTGATCGGGTTCATCACCACGGCCACCTTTTGCTGGCCCAGCTCCGGGCTGTGGGTTTCCTCCCACGCGGCGCTCCGTGTGTGCTTGGCCTTGAGCCGGCGCACTCCCCACCAGCTGGAGACGGCAAACGCCAGGACTCCAGCGATGATGAGGTAGAGCAGCCAGTCGCGCATTGTGCTCCAACACTATCCCGCCGGTGCCCGGTGGCCGGATTGCCAGGGGATTGCCCTGTAATGGTGCCCGGATTGGATAGTCTAGTTCCGTGATCGACGTAAAAGACCTCAGCGAAAATCCGGACAAGTTCCGGGCCAGCCAGCGCGCCCGCGGCGCCGATGAGTCCGTGGTGGACGCGATCATCGCCGCAGACTCTGCCCGCCGTGCTGCCCTGATCCGCTTCGAGAACCTGAGGGCCGAGCAGAATGCCTTCGGCAAGAAGGTGGCGCAGGCCAAGGGCGAGGAGAAGCAGGCCCTGCTGGCCGAGGTCAAGGTCCTCGCCGGCGAGGTCAAGGCCGCCTCCGCCGAGGCCGACGTCGCACAGGCCGCACAGGAGGAACTGCTGCGCGGCATCCCCAACCTCATCGAGGACGGCGTCCCCGAGGGCGGCGAGGACGACTACATCGTGGTCAAGACCGTGGGCACCCCCCGGGAATTCCCCGACTTCGAGCCCAGGGACCACCTGGAAATCGGCGAGCTGATCGGCGCCATCGACATGGAGCGCGGCGCCAAGGTGTCCGGGTCCCGGTTCTACTTCCTGCGCGGTGTGGGAGCCCGGCTGGAAATGGCCCTCCTGCAGATGGCCATGGAGCAGGCCATCGACGCCGGGTTCGTCCCGATGATCACCCCCACGCTGGTACGCCCGGAAACCATGCAGGGCACCGGTTTCGACGTCAAGCACGACGCCGAGATCTACCGCCTCGCCGAAGACGACCTCTACCTCGTGGGCACCTCCGAGGTAGCGCTCGCCGGCTACCACGCCGACGAGATCCTGGACCTGTCCGCGGGGCCCATCCGGTACGCCGGGCAGAGCTCCTGCTACCGCAGGGAGGCCGGTTCACACGGCAAGGACACCCGCGGCATCATCCGCGTCCACCAGTTCAACAAGGTGGAGATGTTCATCTACACCACCGTTGAGGAGGCCGCTGCCGAGCACGCCCGGCTGCTGGTCTGGGAAGAGGATATGCTGGCCAAGTGCGAGCTGCCCTACCGGGTGATCGACACCGCCGCCGGCGACCTCGGCAACTCCGCCGCCCGGAAGTTCGACTGCGAGGCCTGGGTCCCGACGCAGGGCGCCTACCGCGAGCTCACCTCCACGTCCAACTGCACCACCTTCCAGGCACGCCGGCTGAACGTCCGCGAGCGGGTGCTCGGCGAGGACGGGGCTCCCAAGGGAACCCGCGCCGTCGCCACGCTGAACGGCACCCTGGCCACCACCCGCTGGATCGTGGCCATCCTGGAGCACCACCAGAACCCGGACGGCTCCGTCAACATTCCGGCGGCCCTGCAGAAGTACCTCGGGGGCATGACGGTCTTCCCCGTCCTCTGAACCGCCGCGGCTAGTCCCGTCGACAACTGTTCACGCCGGGTTCACGGCCTGCTGTGGCCTGGATCCTAGCGGCTGTCGGAGGTGTCTGCTCTACTTGTGGGATGACAACATTGACTGAATCCTCAGTCGCCGGCAACGATGACCGGCGCGAGAACAACCGGAACAACCAGAACAACGGAACGGCCGCAGCGCACAAGCTGATGGTCGCGCTCGACGTCGACGGCACCCTCGTAGACCACGACGGCCACATGTCCGTGCCCGTCCGCGAAGCCGCCCAGGACGTCGTCGCCGCCGGGCACCACGTCACCATCGCCACCGGCCGCTCACTCAACGCCACGCTGCCCATCATCGAGCACATCGGCATCGAGAACGGCTACGCGGTCTGCTCCAACGGCGGCGTCACGCTGCGGCTGGATTCCAGCCTCAGCGACGGCTACGAGATCGTGCACAAGGCCACGTTCGATCCCGCACCCGTGCTCCGCGCCCTGCGCCGCCGGCTGCCCACGGCCAAGTACGCCCTTGAGGACGCGGACGGAAACTTCCTGTCCACCGAGCGTTTCCAGGACGCCAGCTTCGGGGTGGAGGCCATCGGCGTCGACTTCCAGACCATGCTGGAAGCCACCGCGGTCCGTGTGGTGGTCTTCAGCGCCGAGAACACTCCCGAGGACTTCAACGCCGCGATCCACCACATCGGGCTTTCCGGCGTGACCTATTCGGTGGGCTGGACGGCCTGGCTGGATATCGCCGCGGAGGGCGTTACGAAGGCCAGCGCGCTGGAGCATCTCCGGGGGCGGCTGAGCATCGAGACGCACCGCACGGTGGCCGTCGGTGACGGCCGCAACGACATCGAGATGCTCACGTGGGCCGCCCGCGGTGTGGCCATGGGCCAGGCGCCCGAGGAAGTCATCGCCGCCGCGGACGAGGTCACCCACTCCGTGTTCGACGACGGCGCCGCGCACGTGCTGCGCAGCCTCCTGCTGTAGCGGGGCGCTCCGGCCCCGCGGCCCGGAACCTGGGTCAGCGCACGTCGAGGATCAGGCCGAGCAGCCTGGCCGCGGCGGGACGCGCCGCGTGTTCCTCGTTCCACTGCGCGCGGGCCACGGCCTTGCTGACCGCCTGCGTGGTGATGCCAAGTTCCTCGGCCACCGCTTTCTGCTGCCCGCGGACCCCCGGGGTCATCAGGTCCAGGACCCGCCATTCCGCCGGGCTCCGGTCGTGCACAATGTGCCCCAGCAGCCTCAGCACGGCTTCGGACTCCGCGGCGAGGTCGGCCAGCGGGCCCTCCACGGCCACCGGGATCCGGTCCTTGCCGTTGCGCAGCCGGTCCACGGCCCGGCGGGCGTAAACCAGCCCGTGTCCGGAGGCGTCCTTGATCTGGTTCGGCAGGGGCTCGTTGACGGGCCCGACGCCGATGCCCACGTACCAGCTGCCCGTGCGCAGCGCCACCATCGCCGCGTCGACGGCCTGATGCGGAAAATCCACAATGCCCTGGACCTCATCCTCCACCGAACGGTCGAAGTCGAGGCGCGCCGGGATGTGCCGCAGGTCCCTGAGGAGCTGCGGCACGCGGTCGCCGTCGCGCCGGCTGTCGGTCTGGTTGATGGTCAGCGTGAACATTCTGGGACCACACTACCCGGTGGCTAAGGGCTGGCAAACGAGGCCCATCCGGCACCCCGTGGCGGGCTTGTATCCCGTCCCGCGACGTGTTGCGATGGAGGTTGCGCACCGCAGCCAGCCCCGTGAAGCGAGGACTCCCATTGCCCAGTAGCCTGCCCACAAGCCTGCCCACAAGCCCGCCCGCCCACGCGGAACTGGACCTCGTAGACCGCTGGTGGCGGGCCGCGAACTACCTGTCCGTGGGGCAGATCTACCTGCGGTCCAACCCGCTGCTGCGCGAACCCCTGGACGCCGGCCACACCAAGTCGAGGCTGCTGGGCCACTGGGGCACCACGCCCGGGCTGAACTTTGTCTACGCCCACCTGAACCGGGTCATCCGCCGGGACAGCCAGGAGATGCTGTTCATCGCCGGTCCCGGCCACGGCGGGCCGGCCGTGGTGGCGAACGCCTGGCTGGAGGGCACCTATTCCGAGGTCTACAGCAACGTCGGCGACGACGAGCAGGGCCTGGCCGAGCTCTTCCGGCAGTTCTCCTACCCCGGCGGGATCCCCAGCCACGCGGCCCCGGAAACCCCGGGCTCCATCAGCGAGGGCGGCGAGCTGGGCTATTCCCTGGCGCACGCCTACGGCTCCGTCTTCGACAACCCGGACCTGGTCACCGCCGTCGTGATCGGCGACGGCGAGGCTGAGACCGGGCCGCTGGCGGCCAGCTGGCATTCCCACAACTTCCTGGACCCGGTGCACGACGGCGCCGTGCTGCCCATCCTGCACCTGAACGGCTACAAGATCGCCAACCCCACGGTCCTGGCCCGCATGCCCGAGGCCCAGCTGGAGCAGCTTCTTCGCGGCTACGGCCACGAGCCGCACTTTGTGACCGTGGCCGACCCGGACGACACGGAGGCCGCGCACCGCGATTTCGCCGCCGTCCTGGACCGCTGCCTCGCCGACATCCGGACCATCCAGGCGGCCCGCCGCAACGGGGACGCATCCGGCGGGGGAACACCGGGCGACGCCCACAGTTCCGGCGCGTCCGCCGGGGATGCCCCCGCCGCGCGCTGGCCGGTGATCGTGCTGCGCTCGCCGAAAGGCTGGACCGGGCCCCGGATGGTGGACGGGCTCCAGGTCGAGGGGACGTGGCGGAGCCACCAGGTGCCGTTGTCCGGGGTGCGCACCAACCCGGAGCACCTGGCGCAGCTGGGGGAGTGGCTCGAATCGTACCGGCCCGGCGAACTCTTCGACGACGCCGGGCGGCTCCGCCCCGACGTCGCGGCGAATGCGCCCGCGGGCGCGCTTCGGATGAGCGCCACCCCGTACGCCAACGGCGGCATCCTGCTGCGCGACCTCAAGCTGCCGGAGTACGCGGACCATGCCGTCCCGGTGGCCCAGCCCGGCGTCGAGCGGGTCAGTGCCATGGTGACGCTGGGATCCTGGCTGCGGGATGTCATCAGGTTGAACCCCGAGACGTTCCGGCTGTTCGGCCCGGACGAGACGGCCTCGAACCGGCTGCAGGACGTCTACGAGGTCACGGACAAGGTGTGGCAGTACCGCATCGAGGAACTCGACGAGCACGTGGCCCGCGCCGGACGGGTGATGGAGGTCCTCAGCGAACACCTGTGCCAGGGCTGGCTGGAGGGGTACCTGCTCACCGGCCGGCACGGCGTCTTCAGCTGCTACGAGGCGTTCATCCACATCGTCGACTCCATGTTCAACCAGCACGCCAAGTGGCTCAAGGTGCACCGCGAACTGGCCTGGCGGCAGCCGGTGGCCTCGCTCAACTACCTGCTGTCCTCCCACGTCTGGCAGCAGGACCACAACGGCTTCTCCCACCAGGACCCCGGGTTCATCGACCACGCCGTGAACAAAAAAGCCGAGGTCATCCGGGTCTACCTGCCCCCGGACGCGAACACGCTGCTGTCCGTGATGGAGCACTGCCTCGCCTCACGGGACTATGTGAACATCGTGGTCAGCGGCAAGCAGCCCTCGCCCACCTGGCTCGGTCCCGCCGAGGCCGCGCACCACTGCCAGCGCGGGCTCGGGATCTGGGAGTTCGCCGGGTCCGAGGTCCCCGGCGAGGAACCCGACGTCGTGCTGGCCTGCGCAGGGGATGTGCCCACCGTGGAGACCGTGGCCGCGGCGGAACTGTTGAAGGCCGGTGCCCCGGGCCTGAAGATCCGCGTGGTCAACGTGGTTGACCTCATGCGGCTCCAGGACGCCAGCGAGCACCCGCACGGCCTGACGTCGCGCGATTTCGACGGGATTTTCACCGCGGACAAGCCCATCATCTTCGCGTACCACGGCTACCCGTCCCTGATCCACCGGCTGGCGTACCGGCGGACCAACCAGGAGGGGCTGCACGTCCGCGGCTACAAGGAGGAGGGCACCACCACCACGGCGTTCGACATGGCCATGCTCAACGGGATTGACCGTTTCCAGCTCGCCATCGACGCGATTGACCGCGTGCCCGGCCTGGCGGAGAAGCACTCGCTTCTGCGGCAGGCGCTGCAGGACAACCGGATCAGGGCACACAACCACACCCGGGACCACGGCGAGGATTCCGAGGACATCAGCGGCTGGACCCTCGGCCAGGTAGTGCCCCGGTAGCAAGGCTCAGCCCCGGTAGCAAGGCTCAGCCCCGGGGCCGGGCTACGGCCGGAGCCCGTCCAGCCCGCCGGTGGGCAGGTGGATCCAGCCCTCGGTCCGGGCCGGGCCGGCGTGGCCGGCATCCGGGCGGATGGTCGCGCCCAGGGCCACGGCCCGCGCGGTGAGGGAGGCGATCAGCGCATCGAACATGTCGTCGGAGCCCGCCAGCCGGTCCTCGTGGCCGGCCAGGTCCAGCCAGGGGGCGGCCTGCTGCAGCGCGTCGACGAGGCCGCCCAGCCGCTGCGCCTCGGTCCCGCCGCGGCCCTTGTAGCCGCGGGCCAGCAGGCCCCAGGACTTCAGGGACGCCGCCGGGTAGACCTCCGCCAGCCGGCCGCTGCCGTCCCTGGCCTGGGCGCCGAACTCCGCGGCAACCTTGGCCTGGATGACGGCACACCGCATGGCCGGGTGGGCCAGCCGGTCGGCCGAGACGCTCAGCGGAATCAGGCCGGTCCGGGCCGTGACGAACCGGTCGGTGTCCCGGTAGGCGAGCAGCCGCCGGCCCTCGATGCCGTCGTAACCCAGCACCGGGTCCGCGTCCCCGGCGAGGTGCCCGGCGATGAAGGGCAGGAACGCGTCCGGCCAGCCCACAGGGCAGTCGATCCCGGTCATCTCGCAGGTGCCGAAGAGGCGCACAACCTCCGCGTCGTCGACGCCGAGGTCCAGGTGCGCGAGGCGGGCGCCCCCATCGCCCCATTCGACGACGGCGGCCGCGGTCTTCTTGGCCGCCGCGGCGAGGTCCACCCCGAGGGTCCGCATGGTTCAGGCCGCGCGGTAGCGGAGGGCGCCGGGGATCCCGCCGTCGTCATCCAGCCCCTCGCCGGACGCGAAACGGGCCCAGAGGGCGCGCATCGCCTTGCCGGGGACATTGACGTCCTCCCAGCTGGCCCCCGCCAGCAGCCCCGCCCCGGACCAGGTCTGCTCGTCGCCGAACAGCAGCGGCAGGTCCACGGTGTGCGCGGCGCCGTAGACGTTGCCCGGCGCCGCCCAGGAGAGCACGTAGCTGTAAGCCGTGCCGCCCGCCCGGGCGTGCCGGCGCGCGAACTTCCGGGCGGCCCTGCCGTACACCGCCTCGGTCACGGCCCAGTTGACGGCCCTGACGGCAACGGCCCCGGCAACCGGGACCCGGGCCAGGCGGCCCATGAAGCGGTTCCGCGGCAGGAACAGCCGGGCCTCCTCGGTCGTGTGCCCGATCAGGACCTCAATCCCCGGGGCCGTGGCATTCCACGCGTCCTCGATGCCGGATTCCGGCGGCAGCGGGGCGTGCCCGTACTGGGTGCCGAACGGCATGGCCGCGACCAGCCCGAACTTCCGGGCCACCCGCGACACGTGCTCCTCGATCGCCACGACCTCCATCGCCGGGGTGTCCTCGGTGACGTGTTCCGCCGCGATGCCCATCGCGGTGCTCATCCTTTCCCGGCCCCGCGTAATGCCGAGCGGCGCGCTCTGGATGATGGCGCGCTGGAACAGGGCAGGGGCCTCGGGGGCGGCCATGAGGTGCGCGACGGCGTCGCCCCCGGCGGACTGCCCGAAGGCCGTGACACGGCCCGGGTCGCCGCCGAAGGCGCCGATGTTGCGCTGGACCCAGCGGAACGCCTCGAGCTGGTCCAGCAGCCCGAGGTTGGCCGGCCGGCCCGTGCCGGTCGCGAGGTAGCCGAACAGGCCCAGGCGGTACGTCACGGAGACCACAATCACGCGGTTCTCTGCCACCAGTGCGCGGGGATCAAAGATCGCCAGGTCGCCGGAGCCGGAAGTGTAGGAGCCGCCGTGGAGCCACACCATCACCGGCACCCGCTCGCCCTCGCGCAGGCCCTCCGGCATGGTGACCGAGAGCCGCTGGCAGTCTTCGCTGCCGGGAAGCTCCCCGTAGCGGGTGCCCAGGATGTCATCCAGGAACGGCACCGGGCCCTGCGGGCATGCGGGCGCCAGGGACGTCGCCGGGAAGGGTTCGGTCCAGTCGGGGGCGGCCGACGGCGGCCGGAACCGTGCCGCCGTCGCGTACGGGATTCCGGTGGCGCGGACCACGTTGCCGTCCCGCCATCCGGTCACCGGTCCGCAGGGAGGATCAAAGGCAGGGGCGGAGTTCATGAACCAACGATTTCACACATTCCTGACACGCCACTGAGAGCTTAAACAGCAACGCGGGGTCACTCCGCGCCCATCCCGAGGGGATTTATGGGCGGGAAGTGACCCCGCGTTGGAGGTGCGGAACGTTAGTGCGTGTGCGGAACGTAGCGCTTGATGGAGGCTTCGAGCTCGGCCTCGGCGGCGGCGCGGTCGCCCCACCCCTCGGCCTTGACCCACTTGCCCGGCTCCAGGTCCTTGTAACGGGTGAAGAAGTGCTCGATTTCCTTGATCAGGAATTCGCTGACGTCGCTGATCTCATTGATGTGGTCAAAGCGCGCGTCGGCCGGAACGCACAGCACCTTGGCGTCTCCGCCGCCGTCGTCCGTCATGTTGAACACGCCGATCGGGCGGGATTCGACGATGACGCCGGGGTGCAGGTCGAAGTCCTGCAGCAGCACCAGGGCGTCCAGCGGGTCGCCGTCCTCACCCAGGGTGTTCTCAAAGAAACCGTAGTGCGTCGGGTACTGCATGGAGGTGAACAGGACGCGGTCCAGGCGGACGCGGCCCGTTTCGTGGTCGACTTCGTACTTGACGCGGGATCCCTTGGGGATCTCGATGGTCACGTCATGCTTCATGGACTGCTCCTTGACGAATTCAGGGGGTTCGCGGCACCCGTGGCATCCACCAAAAGGAGGGCCGGTGCCGCCGACTACTATTGAGGATATAGCGAGAGGCCCTGGTTTCAGGAACTAGTGGGGACATTTCAGGACTAAAGGACCAGCAGCAGCATGAAACGCAGAACCCGCCCCGCAGGCACGGAACCAACCTCCGGGCCGCTGCGGCGGAGCCTGCCGCTGCTGCTCCAGACCCTGCTGGTCGCAGCGCTCGCCCTCCCCGCAGGCTTTGCCGTGGCACCGGCCTTCCTCGGACCCCGGACCCCGGCCAGCGCGGAGCACACCGTCCCGCCCTGGCACCAGGTCCCCGGCGCCCTCACCCCTGACGGGACTGTCGACGGCGTCGAAACGCTCTCCGCCACCGCTCCCCTCCCGGTCCCGGCCGCCCTCGCGGCCCAGCTGAACGAGACCCTGAAGACCGACGGCGCCGGCAGCTTCACCGGCGTGGTGCAGGACGCCGCCACCGGGGAAGTCCTTTTCGACCGGTCCGGCGACGCGGCGCGGGTCCCCGCCTCCAACATGAAACTGCTCACGGCGGCAGCGGCCCTGAGCACCCTGGGCCCGGACCACCGCTTCAGCACCCGGGCAGTGGCCGGCACCGCCCCCGGCTCCGTGGTCCTCACCGGCGGCGGGGATGTGCTCCTGGGCGCCGGCGAATCCGTCCCCGGCGCGGTCCTGGGCCGTGCCGGGCTGGCCAGCCTGGCGCAGGCCACCGTCCGCGCGCTGCAGGACGACGGCGTGTCCGTCCCCGTGACGGTCCTGTTGGACGACTCGCTCTTCACCGGCCCCGCCCTGAACCCGGCCTGGAGCCTGGAAGACGTCGCCGCCGGTGAGGTGGCCCCGCTGTTCCCGCTCGCACTGAACTCGGCCCGCTACGATCCCGCCCAGACCACCGGGCCCCGCCCGCAGGATGCCGCGATGACCGCCGCCGAGGCGTTCTCGGCCGAGCTCGCGGCCGCGGCCGCCACGGCCGGGCTGACGGTGGCGCCGGGCGTCGCGCGGATTCCCGCCGGAACGGCAGACGGCGCAGAACCGGACACCGGCGCCGCCCGGGTCCTGGCGGAGGTCAAGTCCGCCACCGTCGGCCAGCAGGTGGACCTGATGCTGCGCACCTCCGACAACTACCTCACGGAAGTGATCGGCCGCCTGGCCGCCGTCGCGGCCGGCAAGCCGGCCAGCAACGACGGCGCCGTCGCGGTGGTGCTGCAGCAACTTGAAGAACTGGGCATCCCGGCCGGCACGCTGCGCGCGGCCGACGTTTCCGGGCTGGCGCTCGCCAACCAGGTCTCCGCCCGGCAGCTCGCCGACGTGGTGCGGGCCATCACCTCGGGCGCGGACACCCGGCTGCGCGCCGCATTGCCGGGGTTCCCGGTGGCCGGGCTGACCGGGACCCTGGGGGACCGCTACCTGGACGCGGCCTCGGCCCGCGGCGCGGGGCTGGTCCGGGCCAAGACCGGCACCCTGAACACCGTGATCTCGCTGAGCGGCTACGTGGTGGACGCCGACGGCCGGCTCCTGGTGTTTTCCTTCATTGGCAACGGCCTGACCCCGGGGGCGGCGAACAAGGCTGCGCTGGACCGCACCGCCTCCGTCCTCGCCGCCTGCGGCTGCCGCTGACGCGACGGCGGCTGCGATGAGCCGGCCGGCGTTCGCCGCCCGGCGAATTTAAGGCGCAATGCCGGGCCGCTGTGATCTGATGGGACCTATGGAGCCCTCTGCCCGCGAGACATCAGCCCAAGCCCAAGCACTCATCAACTGGGAGCTCGCCGCTTCCACCGCCGCACGCCTGACGCCGGCCGGGCCCACCCTGGGCGCGGCAGAGATCGGCGCCGCCGTGGACAACCTGCGGCTCATGGCGGACATTTCCGTGCCGCATGTCCATGACATCACCGGGCTCGAAGCCGCCCGTGACCTGCGCGATTCCTCGGTGCTGGTGGTGGACCGGGCCTCCTGGTCCAAGGCCAACACCCAGAGCTTCGCCGTGATGCTCCAGCCGGCCATGGAGAAAATGCTGGAGGGCCGCCGCGACACACTGAACTCCGGCGCCGCCAGCGTCAGCGGCGCCATCACGGGCAGCCAGCTGGGCGCCATCCTGGCGTTCCTCTCCAGCAAGGTCCTGGGCCAGTACGATCCCTTCTCCGCGCTCGCCGAGAACTCCTCCGCCCCTGCCGCCGGACGCCTGCTGCTCGTGGCGCCGAACATCATCTCCGTTGAACGTGAAATCAACGTCGAACCCGAAGACTTCCGGCTCTGGGTCTGCCTCCACGAGCAGACCCACCGGGTGCAGTTCGCCGCCGCGCCCTGGCTGCGGCACCACATGCTGGACGAGATCGAAAACCTCAGCGGCCAGTTGCTCGGCAACATGGACTCCCTGATGGAGCGGGCCTCCGCCGCGGCGAAATCGCTGAAGGACCGCACGGCGTCCGGCGCAGCACCCAGCCGGGGCGCCATCGTCGACCTCCTGCAGAACCCCGAGGAAAAGGCCGCCATCTCACGACTGACCGCACTGATGAGCCTGCTCGAGGGGCACGCCAACGTGGTGATGGACGCCGTCGACGCCAGCATTGTCCCGTCGGTGAAGACCATCCGGCAGCGCTTCAACTCCCGGGCGAAGGACCGCGGCGTGGTTGAAAAGTTCATCCGCAACCTGCTCGGGCTGGACGCCAAAATGCGCCAGTACAGCGACGGCTCCAAGTTTGTCCGCGAAGTGGTGGACGTGGCCGGCATGGAGGGCTTCAACAAGGTCTGGGAGTCCGCGGACCACCTGCCCAGCGAGGCCGAGATCCACAATTCCAAGCTCTGGCTTGAACGGATGGGGCACTAGGTCCCGTGACGTCTTCCCCCGCTTCCGGCGGACACTCCAGCGGCCTTTCCAGCGGCCGGCGCCGGCCCGGGCGGCTGGCGCCCGTCGTCGGCACTGCTCGAAAAATGTTGCAGGACGCGCTGGCCGGAGCCGGCTATCCGGAGCGGGTCCTGGTGGCCTGCAGCGGGGGGCCCGACTCGCTGGCGCTCGCCGCCGTCGCCGCCTACTTCGCCCGCCGCGGGCACGTTGACGGCCGGCCCGTCTCCGTGGGCGCCGTGGTGGTGGACCACCAGCTCCAGCCAGGCTCCGCCGCGGTGGCCGCCGCCACCGCGGCCACCCTGCAGGAACTGGGGCTCTCGCCCGTGCAGGTCCGCACGGTGGACGTCGCCGCCACCGGGATGGGCCCCGAAGCGGCAGCCCGGGACGCCCGGCACGCCGCCCTGGAAGCCGCCGCTGACGACACCGGCGCCGGAGCCATCCTGCTCGGCCACACCCTGGACGATCAGGCAGAACAGGTACTGCTGGGGCTGGCCCGCGGCTCCGGAACCCGTTCCCTGGCCGGAATGCGGCCCGTCCGGGGCCGTCTGCTGCGTCCGTTCCTGGGCCTGCGGCGCGCGGACACGCTGGCCATCTGCGACGCCGAAGACCTGGACCCCTGGCACGACCCCAGCAACACGGATCCCTCGTTTGCGCGGTCCCGCACGCGGGTGGAGGTGCTGCCCATGCTGGAGGAAAAGCTGGGCCCCGGCGTTGCCGAGTCCTTGGCCCGCACCGCCGCCATCCTGCAGCTGGACGCGGACTACCTCGACGATGTGGCGAACGGCACCTATCTCCGGCTGCGGGAACAGGACGGCGCTGCTGTCAGCCTTCCGGAGGAAGCCCTGCGGGACCTTGCCCCGGCCGTGAGGTTCCGCGTCATCGCCAAGGCCGCGGCCGCCGTCGGAGGCGTCCAGCCCAGCTACCAGCGCCTGCTGGCCGCGGAAGCACTGCTCCGCCGGCAGGGGTCGGCCGGTCCCGTGGAGCTCCCCGGCGGGGTCAGCGCCTACCGGATCCCGCTCGCGCAGCTCCTGGCCGAGGGGCAGTCCGGCCCCGACGGGGTTCCCCGTGAAGCGGCCCGCTGTGGGAAGCTAGTATTCCGGCCTCAAAAACCGCCCAACATATAGTTGCCCCCGCATCTACACAGGAGTTATTGGTGGATTCAAACGACGTCCAGGCAGATCTCAAGCACGTTCTGTACTCCAAGGAGCAGATCCAGTCACGGATCACCGAACTAGCGGCGGAGATCGACAAGGACTACGAAGGCCGCGATCTGCTGATCGTCGGCGTGCTCAAGGGCGCTGTTATGGTCATGGCCGACCTCGCCCGCGCGCTGCACAGCCACGTGTCCATGGACTGGATGGCCGTCTCGTCCTACGGCTCCGGCACGCAGTCGTCCGGCGTGGTCCGCATCCTCAAGGACCTCGACACCGACCTCATGGGCAAGGATGTGCTGATCGTCGAGGACATCATCGACTCCGGCCTGACCCTGTCCTGGCTCAAGACCAACCTCGAATCCCGCGGCACCGCGTCGGTGGAAATCTGCACCGCGTTCCGCAAGCCCACGGCCGCGAAGGTCCAGATTGACGTCAAGTACGTCGGCTACGACATCCCCAACGAGTTCGTGGTGGGCTACGGCCTGGACTACGCCGAAAAGTACCGCAACCTGGACTTCGTCGGCACCCTGGCCCCGCACGTCTACGAGTAACCGGCAGCCGGGGCCCCGGCAGGCACAAGGCCGGCAGAACAGGTCCGGCAGGACAGGCCCGGGCGGGGCGGGCCCCGGCCTGCCGCGCCGCGCTACGCCCTCAGGGAACTTTTGGGCCAGATCGTGCGTGACTTTACTGCGACGGTGTATAGCTAGAACCTGACGCAGCACCACACGCGCGCAGATCGGCCGCCGTGCAGCACTACCAGGAGGGACGGGGCCTGCCCCGAACAGATGAAAGCTAAGAGTTTCTTCAAGGGCCCGGGCATCTGGATTGTCGTTGTCATCGGCATGCTGCTGCTGGCCTTTGCCACCCTGACTCCGGGCGGCTCGACCCGGATCGACACCGACAAGGGTCTCGCGCTGCTGACCGACGGCGGCAAGGTTGAACAGGCCAAGATCTTCGACGCGGAAAACCGTGTGGACCTGGTCCTGAAGGAAAACCTGCAGGTTGACGGCCAGGACAAGGGCAAGAACATCCAGTTCTACTACGTCAACGCCCGCGCCGACGATGTGGTCAAGGCTGTCACCGACTCCCGTCCCCCGAGCGGCTACACCGACCAGCCGGTCGAGAACAACTGGTTCGCCGGGCTGTTCTCCCTCCTGATCCCGGTCCTCCTCCTGGGTGTCCTTTTCTGGTTCCTGCTCTCCCGGATGCAGGGCGGCGGCTCCAAGGTCATGCAGTTCGGCAAGTCCAAGGCCAAGATGGTCAGCAAGGACATGCCGCAGGTCACGTTCAGTGACGTCGCCGGTGCGGACGAGGCCGTCGAGGAACTCGAAGAAATCAAGGAATTCCTCCAGGAACCCGCGAAATTCCAGGCCGTCGGGGCCAAGATCCCCAAGGGTGTGCTGCTGTACGGCCCTCCCGGCACCGGCAAGACCCTCCTTGCCCGCGCCGTCGCCGGCGAAGCCGGGGTCCCCTTCTTCTCCATCTCCGGTTCCGACTTCGTGGAGATGTTCGTCGGCGTCGGCGCGTCCCGCGTCCGCGACCTCTTTGAGCAGGCCAAGGCCAACTCGCCGGCCATCATCTTCGTCGACGAGATCGACGCCGTCGGCCGCCACCGCGGCGCCGGCATCGGCGGGGGCAATGACGAACGCGAGCAGACCCTCAACCAGCTCCTGGTGGAGATGGACGGCTTCGACGTCAAGACCAACGTCATCCTGATCGCCGCCACCAACCGTCCCGACGTCCTCGACCCCGCGCTGCTGCGGCCGGGCCGCTTCGACCGGCAGATCGGCGTCGAGGCCCCCGACCTGATCGGCCGCGACCAGATCCTCAAGGTCCACGCCAAGGGCAAGCCGATGGCCCCTGACGTCGACCTGAAGGCGGTGGCGAAGAAGACCCCCGGCTACACCGGCGCGGACCTCGCCAACGTCCTCAACGAGGCCGCCCTCCTGACGGCGCGTTCCAACGCGAACCTGATCGACGACCGCGCGCTCGACGAAGCCATTGACCGTGTGATGGCCGGGCCGCAGAAGCGCAGCCGCGTGATGAAGGAACACGAACGCAAAGTCACCGCCTACCACGAGGGCGGACACGCCCTGGTGGCCGCGGCGCTGCGGAACTCCGCACCGGTCACCAAAATCACCATCCTGCCCCGTGGCCGTGCCCTGGGCTACACCATGGTGGTCCCGGAAAACGACAAATACTCCGTCACCCGCAACGAACTGCTCGACCAGATGGCCTACGCCATGGGCGGGCGCGTCGCCGAGGAACTGGTGTTCCACGACCCGTCCACCGGTGCGTCCAACGACATCGAAAAGGCCACCGGGATTGCCCGCAAGATGGTCACCGAGTTTGGCATGAGCGAACGGGTCGGCGCCGTCCGGCTCGGCCAGGGCGGCGGCGAGCCGTTCCTGGGCCGCGACGCCGGCCATGAGCGGAACTACTCCGACCAGATCGCCTACATCGTCGACGAGGAAGTGCGCCGCCTGATCGAGGGCGCCCACGACGAGGCCTACGCGATCCTCACCGAGAACCGCGATGTCCTGGACCAGCTGGCCCTCGAACTGCTGGAGCGCGAAACGCTGAACCAGGCGGAAATCGCGCAGGTCTTCACCAACATCCGCAAGCGCGATTTCCGTGAGATCTGGCTCTCCAAGGAGACCCGCCCCATCCAGAACGTGGGCCCCGTGGAATCCCGTCAGGAGAAGGCTGAACGCGAAGCGCAGGAAGAAGCCAAGGAAGCCCGCCTGGAAGAACCGCTGGACACGTTCCCGCCGCACGCGCAGGGCGTTCCCGGGCAGGAGCCGTTCCAGGGCGGTGTAACCGATCTCGGGCCTGACGGCCATCCCGGCTAGGCTTCTTTCGTGACTTCTTTCTTCAATGACGACGACGACGCTCCCGCCGGCCAGGCCCTGACGGCGGGAGGGCCGGTCCCCGGCGCCACCCCCGTGGACCAGGCGCGGATCGAAGCGGCCGTCCGCGAGATCCTGCTGGCTATCGGCGAGGACCCGGACCGCGGTGGCCTTCTGGACACCCCCAAGCGGGTGGCCAAGGCCTACACCGAAATGTTCGCCGGACTCCACCATGATCCCGCCGAAATCCTCGCCACCACCTTCGACCTGGACCACGAGGAACTGGTCCTGGTCAAGGACATCCCGTTCTACTCCACCTGCGAGCACCACCTGGTGCCGTTCCACGGGATGGCCCACGTGGGCTACATTCCCTCGCACGACGGCAAGGTCACCGGGCTGAGCAAACTGGCGCGGCTGGTGGACATGTTCGCCCGCCGGCCCCAGGTGCAGGAACGGCTCACCACCCAGATCGTCGAAGCCCTCGTCACCCACCTCCAGCCGCGCGGCGCAATTGTCGTCGTCGAATGCGAACACCTCTGCATGTCCATGCGCGGCATCCGCAAGCCCGGCGCCAAGACCGTCACCAGCGCGGTCCGCGGGCAACTCCATGACCCGGCCACGCGCGCCGAGGCCATGAGCCTCATCATCGGAAGGTAAGAACACAGACTATGGACTCCCTCGCCGCCGCCCCTGGCACCGGACCCGCGACCTCGCCCCTGCCCGTGCTGCGCAAGTCGCGCCCGGCCGCCAAGTTCGCCGATCTCCCCACGGACCGCACGCTCGTGATGGGGATCCTCAACGTCACCCCGGACTCCTTCAGTGACGGCGGCAGGCACGCCACGGCGGACACAGCAATCGCCGCCGGTCTGCGGATGTTCTACGCCGGAGCGGACATCATCGACGTCGGCGGTGAATCCACCCGCCCGGGCGCAGCCGAGGTGAGCGTCGAGGAAGAGCAGCAGCGGGTCCTGCCCGTGATCCAGGCGCTGGTCAAGGCCGGCGCCCTGGTCAGCATCGACACGACGCACGCCGCCACCGCCGCCGCGGCCCTGGACGCCGGCGCCGCGATCATCAACGATGTCTCCGGACTGACCATGGAGCCGGAAATGGCCGAACTCGTGGCCCGCAGCAAGGCCCCGTACATCCTCACGCACCGCCGCGGCAACGCCAGCACCATGGATTCCCTGGCCGAGTACGGGAACGTCGCGGACGAGGTGGCCGCCGAACTCACCGGTGTCCGCGACAAGCTCTACGCTGCCGGCGCCGCCCCGGACCAGATCATCCTGGACCCGGGCCTGGGCTTCTCCAAGAACGAGGAGCACAACTGGGAGCTCCTCCGGCGCCTCGACGTCCTCCAGGCCATGGGTCACAAGGTCCTGGTGGCTGCCTCCCGCAAACGCTTCCTCGGCAGCCTCCTGACCGTCGCGGGCAAGGCCGCGCCGCCCGCCGAACGTGACGCAGCCACCGCCGCCGTGACCGCCATCAGCGCCTCCCGGGGCGTCTGGGCGGTCCGCGTGCACGACGTCGGGCCCAGCCTCGACGCCGTCAAAGTCGCCGCCCGCATGGCTCCCGCCGCCGCCGGCCACAGCTGAACCGCCCCCCGCCCATGGACCAGATCACGCTGAGCGGCGTCACCGCCGTCGGCCATCACGGAGTGTTCGATTTCGAACGGCGCAACGGGCAGCCGTTCGTCGTCGACGCCGTCCTGCACCTGGACTTCAGCCGCGCCGCCGCCTCCGACGACGTGCTGGACACCGCGCACTACGGTGAAGTGGCCGAATGCATCCGCGGCTGGATCACGGGGGAGCCGCTGAACCTGATCGAGGCACTCGCCGTGCGGATCGCCGAGGACGTGCTGCAGAAATTCGCCGTCGCCGCCGTGGACATCACCGTGCACAAACCAAAGGCCCCGATCGAGGTCGAGTTCGGCGATGTCTCCGTCAGCGTCCGCCGGACCCGGGCGGGGCAGTCATGAACTACACCCGGGCCGTCCTGGCCCTCGGCAGCAACCTGGGGGAGCGCAGCGACACGCTCTCGGCGGCCGTCGCGGACCTCGTCGACCCGCCGGAGGTCCGCCTCCTGGCGATCTCGCCGATCGTGCAGACAAAAGCCGTCGGCGGACCGGCCGGCCAGCCGGACTTCCTCAACATGGTGATCGCCGTCGAGACTACGCTGACGCCCCGCGAACTGCTGGCGCACTGCCACGCGGTGGAGCAGAAGCACCTCCGGGTCCGCGAGGTGCACTGGGGGCCGCGGACCCTCGACGTCGACATCATCACCTACGGTGACGTGGTCAGCTCCGACCCGGAACTGACCCTTCCCCACCCGCGGGCAGCCCAGCGGGCGTTCGTCCTGTACCCGTGGTCGCTGATCGACCCCGCCGCCGAACTGGACGGTGAACGCGTCGGCGACCTCGCCGCCCGGGCGGACGACTTTGCCGGCCTGGTTCCCTTCGACGGGTTCGAGAACCTCCACGGCGTGGCCGAGGCTGCGGAATGATGAAGCTGACCAGCCCCTGGGTGCTGCTGGCGATCAGCGGGGCCGTCGGGGTGCTCGGCTGGGTCGCCGCCGTGCTGGCCACCCGCTACAGCCTCAACACCCCGGTGCTGCCGCTCAACGGGCTCATCACGATGGGCATCATCGTGGTGCTCACGCTCATTCTGGGTCTCAGGGTGCGCCGGTGGCGCAACGGCGACAAAAAGAAAATGCTCAACCCCATCCTGGCGGCCTGGACCCTGGTCCTCGCCCAGGCCTGTGCCTACACGGGCAGCGTGCTGCTGGGCTGGCACGCCGGGATTTTCCTTGACCAGCTGCAGCTCTGGAACCTGCGCAGCGACCAGACCCTCGCCTGGACGGCCCTGGCCATGGCCGGCGGCGGCCTGGTGATGGTGGGCGTGGGCCTGATGGTGGAGCGGTTCTGCCGGATACCCCCCGAGGACGGCGACGGCGAGGCGGCCCCGGGGCGCCCGGAGCCGCGCAAGCCCAAGTCGGAAGGCGAGTATGCATACCGAGGCGATTGATCCTCCGGGCATCACGTGGCTGCGCGTCTCACCCAAATACGTCACGGTGCGGCTGGTGGGCTGGGCGGTGGCCACCGTCGTGGTCGTGGCGCTGCTGTGCGTGCCGCTGGTCCTGACCCTGGGCGGCTGGTGGACGGCCTACCCGCTCTGGCTGGCGGTTGCCCTTCCGGCCGCCATGCTGGTCCTGTCCCTGTGGCGGCTGGTGCTCATTCCCCGCCAGGTGCGGGCCATCGGCTACGCCGAGCGGGAGGATGACCTGCTCATCCGCCGCGGCATCTTCTTCCAGCGCACGCTGGTGGTCCCGTACGGCCGCATGCAGTACGTGGACATCGGCGTCGGGCCGGTGGAACGCGGGCTGGGACTGTGCACGCTGAAACTGCACACGGCCTCCGCCGGCACCAACGCGGAAATCCCGGGCCTGCCCGCCGCGGAAGGAGCCCGGCTCCGGGAGCAGCTCTCCGCCCGCGGCGAAGCCCGGCTGGCCGGACTGTGACGGCTGCGCCGTGAGGCCGTCCAGTGAAGGCGGTCCGGTGGCCCCGGGTGCCGTCCCGGAGGCAGCGCCCGGGGCCGGACCGGGAACCCCCGACGCCGGGTGGCTGCGCGTGCACCCCGCCTCGCCGTTCGTGCGCGGCTGGGTGGCGCTGGCCGCCATCGCCTTCTTCTTCTTCCGGGACACGTTCGAGCGCATGCTCCGCGGCGGGCCCCTGATCGATGAGCAGCTCGCGGGCCGGGCGCCGTGGCTGGTGCTGGGCGGGGGCGTGGTGCTGGTGCTCACCGTCCTCGGCTACGTTCTGAGCTGGTACTTCACCCGCTACCAGGTGGCCGGCGGCTACGTCCGGCTGAACACGGGCTTCCTTTTCAAGCAGCAGCGGCAGGCCCGGCTGGACCGCGTCCAGGCCATTGACCTTGTGCAGCCGCTGCTGGCCAGGATCTTCGGGCTGGCCGAGCTGAAGTTCGAGGTGGCCGATGCCGGGGAGTCGGCGGTGCGGCTCTCCTACCTCCGCATGGATGAAGCCCGCCGGCTCCGCGCGGCGATCCTGGCCAGCGCCGCCGGACTGGTCCCGGACCCAGCCCGCGGCGGTGAGGTGCCGCCGGAGGCGCCCGAGCACGCCGTTCTGACCGTCCCGCCGCGGCGCCTCATCGGGTCCCTGGTGCTGAGCGAACAAAGCGTCTTCCTTGTGCTCGGCGGCGCGGTTTCGGTGGCACTCTCCGCCCTGACCGAGAACCGCAGCTTCTACCTCTTCCTCATCCCGGCCCTACTGGGCATCGCGGCCGGCTACTGGAACTCCATCAACCGCGGCTACAACTTCACCGCCGCCATTTCCCCGGACGGCATCCGGCTGCGCTACGGGCTGCTCGACACGCAGGCCCAGACCCTCCCCCCGGGCCGGATCCAGGCGCTGCGCATCAGCCAGCCGCCCCTCTGGCGGGCCTTGGGCTGGTACCGCATCCAGGTCAACGTCGCCGGCTACGGCGCGGCCGGAATCGACGGCGAGGGCACCTCCCGCACCACGCTCCTCCCGGTGGGGACCTTTCCCGACGTCCTCACCATGCTCTCCCTGGTCCTGCCCGATCCCGGCACCCCGGACCCGGTGGCCACCTTCCGCGCAGGCATTAGCGGCCTTGCCGGCCCGGCCGCGGCACCGGGAATCCCGGCCCCGGACGACGGCGGCTTCGTCACCACCCCGCGGCGCGCCCGGCTGCTGGCACCGCTGGGCTGGCGGCGCAACGGCTTCACCGCCACGGACACGGCCCTGCTGATCCGCTCGGGCCGGTGGTGGCGCCACCTGGCGCTGGTCCCGCACCAGCGCACCCAATCCATGGCCCTGGAGCAGGGGCCCCTGGCGCGGCGCTTCCGCGTGGCGGACCTGGTGCTGCACACCACGGCCGGGCCGGTCACGCCGCGCCTGGTCCAGGCCGGACTGGATGAGGGGCGGGCGCTGCTGGACGCGCAGGCGGCCCGGGCCCGCACCGCCCGCAAACGCCAGACCAGCGAGCAGTGGCTGGCCCAGGTCCGGACGCTGGCCGCCGGCCCCGGGTCCCCGGCGTTCCCCGCACCCCCGGCAGAGCCCGCCCGCCCCGACGCAACCACCCCTCCCGAAGAACCCGACAGGCAGGAAAACCGCCACCATGGCTAAACCAGGACGACTCGGCATCGGAATCGTCGGCGCGGGCAAAGTCGGCGCCGTCCTGGGGGCGGCGCTGCGCGGCGCGGAGCACGCCATCATCGGAGTCTCCGCGGTGTCGGATGCAAGCCGCGAACGCGCGGAAACCCTGCTGCCCGGCGTCCCGGTCCTCGACGTGCAGGACATCGTCGAGCGCGCCGAGCTGGTGCTCCTCGCCGTGCCCGACGACGCCCTCGGCCCGCTGGTCGAGGGTCTGGCGAAGCTTGGCGCCTGGCAGCCCGGCCAGCTTGTGGCCCACACGTCCGGCCGCTTCGGCGTCGGAATCCTGCACCCGGCCCGCGCCGCGGGCGCCATTCCGCTGGCACTGCACCCGGCCATGACCTTCACCGGCATGAGCCTGGACCTCACCCGGCTGCTTGACTGCACCTTCGGCGTCACCGCCGACGCCGCGATGCTGCCCATTGCACAGGCGCTCGTCGTGGAGATGGGGGCGGAGCCCGTTGTCATCGCCGAGGCGGACCGCGTGCTGTACCACGTGGCCCTCGCGCACGGCTCCAACCACCTCGTCACCCTCGTGGCGCAGGCGTCGCAGCTGCTCCGGGAGGTGGGCGTCGAGACCCCCGAACGCATGCTGGGCCCGCTGCTGCGCGCCACCCTGGAGAACGCCCTCGCCTCGGGTGAATCGGCCCTGACCGGGCCGGTGGCCCGCGGCGACGCCGGCACCGTGGCCGCGCACGCCGAGTCGCTGCGGGAACACGACGGCGGCTCCCGCGGCGATATTCTGGAGGCCTACCTGGCCATGGCCCGGGCGACGGCCCACCGGGCGGAACACCGCGGGCTGCTCAAGCCAGAGCAGCTCGAGGGCATCGAACGGGCGCTTGAGGGCCCGGACCACAACCCCCCGCAACCTTAAGGAAGGTCCCTGACTTTGGCGATCCAACTCGTGACCACGGCGGCCCGGCTCCGGGCCGAGAGCGCCCGGCTGCTCAGGGAAAAGGGCGGCTCCTCCCAGGCACTGGTGCCCACCATGGGCGCCCTGCATGAGGGGCACGCCGAACTCGCGCGCACCGCCGTCGGGCAGAACGACGTGGTGGTGGCCAGCATCTTCGTGAACCCCTTGCAGTTCGGTGAGGCCGTGGACCTGGAGCGCTACCCCCGCACATTGGAGGCGGACCTGGCGCTGCTGGACGCGGCGGGGGTGGACCTGGTGTTCGCTCCGGACGTGGACGAGGTCTATCCCGGCGGGGAACCCAGGGTCCGGATCAGCGCGGGGCCGATGGCCGAGAAATGGGAGGGCGCGTCCCGGCCCGGGCACTTCGACGGCGCCCTGACAGTGGTGGCCAAGCTGCTGCACTACGGGATGCCCGGCGCGGCCGCGGGCACCGGAGTGCCCGCGTACCGGGCGTACTTCGGCCAGAAGGATGCCCAGCAGCTGGCCCTCGTCCAGCGCATGGTGGCCGACCTGAACTTCCCGGTGGAGATTGTGCCGGTGCCTACCGTGCGTTCCGCGGACGGCCTGGCGCTGTCCAGCCGCAACCGGTTCCTTTCCGCGGAGGAACGCGAGGCGGCACTGGTCCTCTCGCGGGTGCTCCGGCTCATCGAGGAAAGGGCCAATGCCCGCCAGCCGCTGGACCTCGATTCCGCCCGGGCTTTGGTCGAGTCCCAGCCGCTGGTGGACCTGGACTACTTCGAGGTGGTGGACCCCCGCACCCTCGAACCGCTCGCGGAGAACTGCCGCGAGACACCGTTCCGCGGCGAGGCCCTGGCGCTCATTGCGGCCAGGGTCGGCCCGGTCCGGCTGATCGACAACGTCCCGCTGGACTCCTGAACCCGCGGGCCCGCCCTCTTTAAGCAACGCGGGGTCGGATGTGGCCCATGTTGAGGCCTTCCACGGACCGTAGCTGACCCCGCGTTGTTTTCCGCCGGCGGGAATTACCGCGGCGCATCGCTGGTTGGCATCTGTTGTGTAGCGACGACGCTCGCCGTCCCCACTTCAAAAACTCCCCGAGGGAACCCTTATGTCTACAGACGTCTCTTCAAAGTCCCCCGGCGGTCCCGCCCCGGCAGGGCCATCCCAGGCCGCCGCCGGGGCGGCCGCGCCGCCGGCGAAGATGTCCCGGGAATCGGTCACCGTCATCGCCACCCTGCTGGTGGCCACGTTCGTGGTGATCCTGAACGAAACCATCATGAACGTTGCGCTGCAGCGGCTGATGGTGGACCTGGGCGTCACCGCGCCCACCGTGCAGTGGCTGTCCACCGGATTCATGCTCACCATGGCGGTGGTGATCCCCACGACGGGCTTCATCCTGCAGCGGCTGACCACCCGCGCTGTCTTTATGCTGGCCATGGGCCTGTTCTCCGGCGGCACGCTGCTCGCGGCGCTGGCCCCGGGCTTCGAGCTGCTCCTCCTCGCCCGGATTGTCCAGGCCGGCGGCACGGCCATCATGCTGCCCCTGCTGATGACCACCATTCTGACGCTGGTCCCCGTGGCCCGGCGCGGCTTTGTGATGGGCAACGTGAGCATCGCCATCTCGGTGGCGCCGGCCATGGGCCCCACGGTGTCCGGATTGATCCTTGAGCACTTCTCCTGGCGCTTCCTCTTCGTCTTTGTGCTGCCCATCGCCGTGGCCGCGTTCGCCATCGGCGCCCGGTTCCTGACCAACATCGGCGAAAAGGAAAAAACCCGGCTTGACGCCTTGTCCGTGGTGCTGACGGTTCCGGCCTTCGGAGGCCTGGTCTACGGCCTCAGCCAGATCGGCGAGGGCGGCGGCGGCCACGGCGTGCCCGCGGTGGCCGCCCTGACCGTCGGTGCCATT
Source organism: Pseudarthrobacter sp. 1C304 (assembly GCF_052245515.1). Classification (NCBI taxonomy): domain Bacteria; kingdom Bacillati; phylum Actinomycetota; class Actinomycetes; order Micrococcales; family Micrococcaceae; genus Pseudarthrobacter; species Pseudarthrobacter sp. 1C304. Next base: position 429,081 of record NZ_JBQQCH010000001.1, read on the forward strand.
GCCATGGTGGCGTTTGTCCTGCGCCAGCTGCGGCTGCAGAAAGCCGAGGCGCCCCTGCTTGACCTGCGGGCCTTCACCTTCCGGATGTTCACGGTCTCCGTCCTCCTCCTGGTGGTGGCCATGATTGCCCTGTTTGGCACCGTGATTCTCCTGCCGCTGTACCTTCAGGAGATCCGCGGGCTGACGTCCCTGGAGACCGGACTCACCCTGCTCCCCGGAGGCCTCGCGATGGGCCTGCTGGGCCCCTTCATCGGGCGCCTCTTCGACAAGGTGGGCCCCCTGCCGCTGACAGTCACCGGCTCGGTCCTGATGGCGGTGGCCCTGTTCCAGTTCTCACGGCTTGACGAGGGCACCCCCATCGCCTGGATCGTCGCGCTGCACGTGGGCCTCAGCCTGGGGCTGGCGTTGATCTTCACCCCGGCGTTCACCACCGGGCTGAACCCGCTGCCGCCGCACCTGTACTCGCACGGCTCCGCCATCATGAGCACGCTGCAGCAGGTGGCAGGAGCCGCCGGCACGGCGCTGCTTGTCTCGATCTACGCGGCCGTGGCCGCCGGCTCGGGGATGGTCGCGGGAATGCATGCCGCCTTCCTCACAGCGTCCGTCATCGCCGTCGCGGCCATCGTGCTGGCATCCCTGATGCGCAAGACAGCTGCGGTGGAGCAGCCGGCCGGTCCCACAGCCCACTGACCCTTAAATAAAGCAACGCGGGGTCAGTTGGCGCCCATCCCGGACCTCCGGATGGACGCCAACTGACCCCGCGTTGTTTGTGGTGTTGCTAGCTGGCGAAGAACTCGCTGAGCGCGGTGATGAGCTTGTCCGGCGCCTTGTTGACGCCGTCGTGCCCCATGCCCGGCAGGATGGTGTAGCTCGACCCGGAGAGCACCTCGTGGATCTGGGCGCAGGCCACGCCGAAGTAGGCCGGGCTCTTCTCGCCGACAATGATCAGCGTCTCCAGCGGCAGTTCCAGGAACGGCTCGGCCGGCATGTCGGCGGCGATAATCGCCTTGATTTCCCGGACTCCGGTGGTCATTAGCTCGCGCATCTGCTTGCCCAGCGGTGTGCCGGCGGACAGTTTGTTCGCCAGGGTCAGCATGGACAGCGGCATGCGGGACACGGCGCTGCCCGTCTCCAGGCCCCGGAGCAGGACGGCGAGGGCACGGTCGTCGTCCCCGGCCGCCGTCGCCTTCTCATAGTCGCTGGTCCAGTCCGCGGTGACGCTGTGGTTCACGGAGACGGCGGGGTCGTACACGGCCAGGCGCTCCACCGGGAGGGTGCGGGCGGCGTGTAGGGCCACGGCGCCGCCGAAGCTGTGCCCGAAAACGTCCGTGCTGGACGTGTGCTTCATGACCGCGTCGAGGTCCCTGATGTCCACGTCGAGGGTGTAGTCCTCCGGCTGCGGGGAGGAGGAGCCGCGGCCGCGCCGGTTGAACGTGTGCACCGGGCGCCCCAGGGAGGCGCTCAGTTTCTGGGCGAAACGGGTGTAGTCGGCGGCGGTCACCATGGAGGCCGCAACGACGACGACGCCGGAGCCCGCCGAGGCCAGCTCGGCACCCGTGCTGAAAAGCTCTATCGTTCCGCCGTCGGGGGTTCTGATGTTCTCGCGGGTCATGCCCCGAGCCTAGCCGAGGCGGCAGCTACGGCGTAGTAGGAATCCGGGCGCCCGCGGGCGGTCAGCCGCCCAGCCGCCCGCCGGACACCTCAAGGTAGCAGGAGCCGCACAGGGACTCGTACCAGACGTCCTGGCCGTCGATCGCGACCTGGTCGCCGTCGAACACTACTGCGTCGCCTGAGCGGCGGGTGTTGAAGATGGCTTTGCGGCCGCAGCGGCAGATGGTCTTGAGCTCTTCAAGGGTGTGCGCGATCTCCAGCAGGCGCAGTGAACCGGGGAACGCCCGGGTGCGGAAGTCCGTGCGGATGCCGTAGGCCAGCACCGGGACGTTGTCCAGCACGGCGATCCGGAACAGGTCGTCCACCTGGGCCGGCTCAAGGAACTGCGCCTCATCCACCAGCAGGCACGCCACCGGCTGGGTGTCTACGTGTTCCAGCAGGGCGTCGGGGTCATCCCCATGGGCCTGGGCCGTGAACAGGTCGCGGGCGGAGGCCCCGGCCGGGATTAGGAAATCCACCGAACGGGTCATGCCCAGCCGGGACACGACGTCGGCGTCGCCCTTGGTGTCCACGTCCGGCTTGGCCAGCAGGACCCGCTGGCCGCGTTCCTCATAGTTGAAGGCGGCCTGCAGGAGGCCCGTCGACTTGCCGGAGTTCATCGCGCCGTAGCGGAAGTAGAGCTTGGCCAAGGGGGTCCTTTCGAAAGGGTCGCCCACCGATTGTAAAGGCGCGCCCCTCAGCGGCCCAGCTTCGGCCGGTGCCTGCGCGCCGGGAGTGGGTGCAGGATTCCTTCGTCCGCGAGGAGGAACCGCGCGGCGGCCCGGGGCAGCCGGATCCCGGGCCGGAGCGGGCTTTCGTGAAGCTGCCCCGGAAGGACCGCGAACTCGATGGACGGTACTGCGGCAGCGAGCTGCCGGCCGGTTTCGGCGAAGTACTCGGGACTCCACCCGCCGCTTAGCATCAGCGTGGGGGTGGTCACGGACGCGAAGTCGGCGAGGTCGGCGTCGGCGTCCAGCACGGCCCGCATCTCCGCGACGGCGGTGGGCAGCAGCTCGCGCATCTCGGCGCCCACGCTGGTGCGCGCCGAGACGATGCTGAGCATCCGCAGCGCACCCAGCGGGAGCTTGGACACCGGCCCCGCCGTCTCAAGGCCCTGGACCAGGTGCGCCCAGGCCTCATCCAGCTGGCCCGCGGCCACCGAACGCTCCAGCTCGGGCCGCCAGCGACGGGTGAGGCTGCCGGAGAGGGACACGGCCGCGTCATAGGTCACCATCCGGCGGATCGGCACCGTCCGCGCCGCCTGCAGGGCCACAAAGCCGCCATAGCTGTGGGCCACCACGTCGGTCGACCCGGTCTCCCGCAGCACGGCGGCGAGATCGCTGACCTCCGAGACCGCCGAATAGCCGGCCGGCTGCGGGGAGGACCCGGCCCGTCCGCGCCGGTTGTAGCAGTGCACCGGGCGGCCCAGGAGGCGGCTGATCTTTCGCGCAAACGGGCGGTACAGCGCGTCGGTGACCAGGGTTCCATGCACGACGACGATGCCGGGCGCCTCCGCTGCACGCGCCGAAGGCGGTGCCTGTGCCGGTGCCAGTGCCGGTGCCAGTCCCGGGGCCGGTCCCGCGGCCGGGCGGAAGGAGTGCAGCTCCAAGTGCCCCTCGCCGTCGTCGGTGCTGATGGTCCGCGTCTCCACAGCCTCGAGTCTATTCCGCAGTGTGTGCTTCCTGGTGCCAGGTGTTTGGCGCCAGGATCCTGGTGCCCGCTCCGGGGTGCTGGGCCGTGCGGGAACCCGGGCCGGACCTGCCCCGGGGGAATCCCCGGTAAACTTGGGGATTGTGACTTCCCAAAACACCTCCGCCCCGCACACCGCCGCCGACTCCCACGACGCCAGCGAACAGACGCGCATCCGCATGGAAAAGCGCGCCAAGCTGATCGAGCGCGGCGTCGAGGCGTATCCGGTGGGTGTTGAACGCACACATTCCCTCGGCGAAATCCGCGAAAAGTACGCGCACCTGCAGGCTGACGAGACCACCGGCGCCGTCGTCGGTGTGACCGGCCGCATTGTCTTCATCCGCAACACCGGCAAGCTGTGCTTCGCCACGCTCCAGGAGGGCGGTGTTGACGGCAAAGCCGTCCGGCTCCAGGTCATGTTGAGCCTGGCCAACGTCGGCGAGGAGGCGCTCGCCGACTGGAAGGCCCTGGTGGACCTGGGCGACCACGTCTTTATCAAGGGCGAGGTCATCTCCTCCCGGCGCGGTGAACTGTCCGTCATGGCCGAGTCCTGGACCATGGCGTCCAAGGCGCTGCGCCCGCTGCCGGTGCTGCATGCCGGGCTCAATGAGGAGACCCGCGTCCGCCAGCGCTACGTGGACCTGATCGTCCGCGACGAAGCCCGCGAAATGGTGTACACCCGCGCCGCGATCACACGGTCCATCCGCGAGACCCTGCACCGCCAGGGCTACGTGGAGGTGGAGACCCCCATGCTGCAGCTGGTCCACGGAGGCGCCACGGCCCGCCCCTTCGAGACGCACATGAATGCGTTCGACCAGAAGATGACCCTGCGGATCGCCACCGAGCTGTACCTCAAGCGCACCGTCGTCGGCGGCATCGACCGCGTCTACGACATGGGCCGTGTATTCCGCAATGAGGGCGTGGACTCCACGCACAGCCCGGAATTCACCACCCTGGAAAGCTATGAGGCCTGGGCCGACCAGTTCGTGATGGCGGACCGGATCAAGGAAATCATCCTCGACGCCGCGGACGCAGCCGGAGTGGGCCGCGTGCTGCAGACCGAAGCCGGGGAGATCAACCTCGACGGCGACTGGGCCTGGATGGCGGTCTACCCGGGCCTGTCCGACTTTGTGGGCCAGGAAGTCACGCCGGACACCCCCGCCGCGGAACTGCTGGCGCTGGCCGCCAAGCACGAGGTGAAGGTGGACGCCAGCTGGGACGCCGAGAAGCTTGCGGTGGAACTCTTCGGCGAGCTGGTGGAACCGACTCTCCTGAACCCCACCTTCGTCTACGACTACCCGCCCTCCGCGCAGCCGCTGGCCCGCCAGCACCGCGAGGATGGCCGGTTGATCGAGGCCTGGGACCTGATCATCGGCGGCATGGAGCGCGGTACGGCGTTCTCGGAGCTCATTGACCCGGTGATCCAGCGTGAACGGCTTACCGAGCAGTCCCGGCGCTCCGCCGCGGGCGACGTCGAGGCCATGCAGCTGGACGACGACTTCCTCCGCGCCCTCGAATACGGCGCCCCGCCCATGGGCGGGATCGGCCTGGGTATCGACCGGCTGGTCATGCTCTTCACCGGTGCCGGCATCCGCGAAACCATCCTGTTCCCGCTGCTCAAGCCCGAGGGACACTGACCATGGAGTACATCGCGGTATTGCTGCCCTCCGTGGTGGTGGGCCTGATCTTCTGGTTCGCCATGAAATCGATATTCAATGCCGACAAATCGGAGCGCCAGGCCGAGGCGCGCGCCCAGGCGGAAGCCGAAGGAAATGCCCCCGGAGCGGATACCCCCCGCCGCGACGGCCATTCCAGCGGCCAGAACTAATAGCGGGCTATTCCGCCTTGGGTTTTCCTTTGGAAACTCTTTTTCGCTTTGACTCGCTGCCTTAAAGCAGAGGATACTTTTAACCAGATACATCCTGCTTTTCCTAAAAACTCATCCATTTGGAAAGAGAGTCTTTAATGGCACAGAAAGTAAAAATCATCCTCGTCGATGATCTGGATGGGGGAACCGCGGACGAGACCGTCCGGTTCGGCCTTGACGGCGTCAGCTACGAAATCGACCTGTCATCGGGCAACGCAGCAGAACTCCGCTCCGCCGTCGAGCGTTTTACCGCCCACGCACGCAAGACTTCCAGCGGCCGGGCAACGCGCACCAAGATTTCCTCTGGCCGGAATCAGGACTCCGCCCAGATCCGGCAGTGGGCCCGCGATAACGGCTATGCAGTAAACAGCCGCGGCCGCATTCAGGCAGAAATTCAGGAAGCCTACCAAAAGGCCAATTCCTAGCCCGCGCACCAGGAGCGCCGCGTCGAAGTCGTGCCCCCGGCGCATTGCGACTTAATGCCCCCGCTGTCCGGCGGGGGCATTGTCGTATCCGCCCGAAGTGCGACGGCGGACCCGCCGGGGTGATGCGCGGCGTTCCAGCACCCGGTGTCCGGACGCCGCCCCGGGCCGCAGCACGCGCCGTCAGGGGCGCTGACGGAACACCGGCAAGACGTCCCGGTTTCCCCTGTGGCGAACAAGCCCCAAATCCGGAACCCGGCCACGTAGCATTCAAAGTACGTCGTAGCTAGGAGTGTGGCGAAATGTTTGAGCGATTTACGGACCGTGCCCGTCGCGTAGTTGTGCTTGCCCAAGAAGAGGCACGCATGCTGAACCACAATTACATTGGTACCGAACACATCCTCTTGGGTCTGATCCATGAAGGTGAAGGTGTTGCGGCCAAAGCCCTTGAGTCCTTGAGCATTTCGCTCGACGGCGTCCGCGAACAGGTGCAGGAGATCATCGGCCAGGGCCAGCAGGCCCCGTCCGGGCATATCCCCTTCACCCCGCGCGCCAAGAAGGTTCTGGAACTCTCGCTCCGCGAGGCCCTGCAGCTGGGACACAACTACATCGGCACCGAGCACATCCTGCTCGGCCTCATCCGCGAGGGTGAAGGTGTAGCCGCCCAGGTGCTGGTCAAGCTCGGCGCAGACCTCAACCGTGTCCGTCAGCAGGTCATCCAGCTGCTCTCGGGCTACCAGGGCAAGGAAACCACCGGAGCAGGCGTGGGCCCCGGCCAGGCCGAAGGCACTCCTGCCGGTTCCGTCGTCCTGGACCAGTTCGGCCGGAACCTGACCCAGGCCGCGCGCGAGAACAAACTGGACCCCGTCATTGGGCGCGAATCCGAAATGGAACGCGTCATGCAGGTCCTGTCCCGCCGCACCAAGAACAACCCCGTGCTGATCGGCGAGCCCGGCGTCGGCAAGACCGCCGTCGTCGAAGGCCTCGCCCAGGCGATTGTCCGCGGCGATGTTCCGGAAACCATCAAGGACAAGCAGCTGTACACGCTGGACCTCGGGTCCCTCGTGGCCGGTTCCCGCTACCGCGGCGACTTCGAAGAGCGCCTCAAGAAGGTCCTCAAGGAGATCCGCACCCGCGGCGACATCATCCTGTTCATCGATGAAATCCACACCCTGGTGGGTGCCGGTGCCGCCGAGGGTGCCATCGACGCCGCGTCGATCCTCAAGCCCATGCTGGCCCGCGGCGAGCTCCAGACCATTGGGGCCACCACGCTGGACGAGTACCGCAAGCACATCGAGAAGGATGCTGCCCTGGAACGCCGCTTCCAGCCGATCCAGGTCAAGGAGCCCTCCGTCGCCCACGCGATCGAGATCCTCAAGGGCCTCCGTGACCGGTACGAGGCGCACCACCGCGTCACCATCACCGACGGCGCCCTGGCCTCGGCGGCCAGCCTCTCCGAGCGCTACATCTCGGACCGCTTCCTGCCGGACAAGGCCATCGACCTGATCGATGAGGCTGGCGCACGGCTGCGCATCCGCCGGATGACCGCCCCGCCGGAGCTCAAGGTCATGGACGAGAAGATCGCCGCCATGAAGCTGGAGAAGGAATCCGCGATTGACGCGCAGGACTTCGAAGGCGCCGCCTCGCTGCGCGACAAGGAGCAGAAGCTCATTGCCGAGCGTGCCGAGAAGGAACGCCAGTGGAAGACCGGCGGCATGGACGACATCTCCGAGGTTGACGAGGACCTGATCGCCGAAGTGCTGGCGAACTCCACCGGCATTCCGGTCTTCAAGCTGACCGAGGAAGAATCCTCGCGGCTGCTGAAGATGGAAGACGAGCTGCACAAGCGCGTCGTCGGCCAGAACGAGGCCATCAAGTCCCTGTCCCAGGCGATCCGCCGCACCCGTGCCGGCCTGAAGGACCCCAAGCGTCCGGGCGGTTCGTTCATCTTCGCCGGCCCCACCGGCGTCGGCAAGACCGAACTCGCCAAGGCGCTGGCCGAATTCCTCTTCGGCGAGGAGGACGCCCTGATCACCCTGGATATGTCCGAGTACTCGGAGAAGCACACGGTGTCGCGCCTCTTCGGTGCCCCTCCGGGCTATGTGGGCTACGAGGAAGGCGGGCAGCTGACCGAGAAGGTCCGCCGCCGTCCGTTCTCCGTGGTCCTGTTCGACGAAGTGGAGAAGGCGCACGCCGACCTCTTCAACTCGCTGCTGCAGATCCTGGAAGACGGCCGCCTGACCGACTCCCAGGGCCGCGTGGTGGACTTCAAGAACACCGTGATCATCATGACCACCAACCTCGGCACCCGGGACATCTCCAAGAGCGTTGCCACCGGCTTCCAGTCCGGCACGGACACGCAGACCGGCTACAACCGGATGCGGGCCCGCGTTACGGAGGAGCTCAAGCAGCACTTCCGTCCCGAGTTCCTGAACCGTGTTGACGACGTTGTGGTCTTCCCGCAGCTGACCCAGGACGAGATCATCGAGATCGTGGACATGTTTGTCGCCCGTCTGGAGAAGCGCCTCAAGGACAAGGACATGGGCATCGAGCTCACGCCCGCGGCCAAGGTGCTCCTGGCGACCCGCGGCTACGACCCCGCCATGGGTGCCCGGCCGCTGCGCCGGACCATCCAGCGCGAGATCGAGGACCAGCTCTCCGAGAAGATCCTCTTCGGCGAACTCCACGCCGGCGACATTGTTGTAGTGGATGTGGACGGCGAAGGCGACGACGCCAAGTTCACCTTCGCCGGCAACGCGAAGCCGCGCATCCCGGAAATCGCTCCGAGCGTCTAACCGCCCGCCTGGGCGCGATGCTGAAGGCCCCGTCTTCCCGGAAGGGAGGCGGGGCCTTTGCTGTGGGCCCGGCACCCGGACAGTGTGAAAGCAGTGTTTCACTGTCGGTGAAATCGGTGTGATCCAGTACACAGGGGGTGTTGAATCGGTGCATGTCTTCCACCGATTCAGAGACCCTGGGCGAAAACCCCGAAACACCCTTCCACGACCTGGACCACTACCTCGCCATCCCGAGGGTCAGCGGCCTGGCGCTGAGTCCCGACGGCAGGCGGCTGGTCACCACGGTAGCCACCCTCAACGCCAAGGGCACCGAGTACGGCACCGCCCTGTGGGAGCTGGATCCGGAAGGGCGCAAACAGGCCCGCCGGATCACCCGCAGCGCGAAAGGCGAAGCGGGGGCCGTGTTCGCCGCCAGCGGCGACCTGTACTTCACCTCCGCCCGCCCCGACCCGGAAACCCCCGACGCGGACCCCGTGAACGCGCTGTGGATGCTGCCCGTGGACGGCGGCGAGGCACGCGTTGTGCTCACCCGCGCCGGCGGAGTCAGTGGGCTGCTGGCCGCCAAGGACACCGGCGCCCTCTTCGTCAACGCCTCTGTGCTGGCGGGTTCGACCGACGAGGACAGCGACGAGGAACGCCGCAAGGCGCGCAAGGACAACAAAGTCGCCGCCATCCTGCACAGCGGCTACCCCGTCCGCTACTGGGACGCGGACCTGGGCCCCGCCCAGCCGAGGCTTTTCGCCGTCGAACCGGGCCCGGATCCGGAACCCGGCAAGCCCGCAACCGTGGACGCCGCGGCGCCGCTGAAGCTCCGCAACCTGACGCCCGACGCCGGGAGCGGGCTCCGCGACGCCGACGCCGTGGTCAGCCCGGACGGGGCCACCATCTACACCAGCTTCAGCAAACCGCTGGCCCGCGCCGATTCCCGGTCCGTCCTGGTCGCGATCGACGTAGCCACCGGCACCCGCAGGGTCCTGCTGGACACCGAGGGCATGAGCTACTTCCCCGGCCCGGTCAGCCCGGACAACCGGACCCTGGTGGTGGTAAGCGAGAGCGAGACCACCCCGGCGTCCGCGCCGCAGGTCAAGCTGCACCTGCTGGACGTGTCCGGCGGCGTGCCCGGCGCCGGATCCGCCCTGACGCCCCTCGCGCACGACTGGGACCGCTGGCCGCGGCCCGCCGCGTGGCTCCCGGACGGCTCGGCCGTGCTAGCCACCGCCGACGAGGACGGCGCCTCGCCGGTCTTCCGGATCAGCGTGGGCGCAGACAGGGGAACCGGGCAGGTGGTCCGCCTGACCCCGGACGACTCCGCCTACACCGACGTGGTGGTTGCCCCCGACGGAAAAACGGCCTACGCGCTGCGCAGCTCCTACGAGTTCCCGGCCGAAGCGGTGCGGATCGACCTCGCCGGCGGCGTCGTCCGGCTCCCCGCCCCCGCCGAGCGCCCCCGCTACCAGGGCTCACTGGAGCGGGTGGAGACCACGGCGGCCGACGGAACCCGCGTGCCGGCGTACCTGGCGCTGCCCGAAGGCGCCACCGCAGGGAACCCGGCACCGCTGCTGCTCTGGATCCACGGCGGCCCCCTGGGCTCGTGGAACGCCTGGACCTGGCGCTGGAACCCTTGGCTGCTGGTGGCCCGGGGCTACGCCGTGCTGCTGCCGGACCCGGCACTTTCCACCGGCTACGGCCAGCACCACATCCAGCGCGGCTGGGGCGAATGGGGCAAGGCCCCCTTCACCGACCTGATGGCCATCACCGACGCCGTTGTGCAGCGGCCGGACATCGACGAGACCCGCACGGCTGCCATGGGCGGCTCCTTTGGCGGCTACATGGCCAACTGGGTGGCCGGGCAGACCGGCCGGTTCAAGGCCATCGTCACCCACGCCAGCCTGTGGGCCCTGGACCAGTTCGGCCCCACCACGGACGCCGCGCAGTACTGGCTCAAGGAAATGACGGCGGACATGGCGCTGGAGAACTCTCCGCACCTGCACGTGGAAAACATCAGCACCCCCATGCTCGTGATCCACGGCGACAAGGACTACCGCGTTCCGATCGGCGAGGGCCTGCGCCTCTGGTACGAACTCCTCTCCAAGTCGCAGCTCGCCGCCGATGCGAACGGTGAGACCGAGCACCGGTTCCTCTACTTCCCGGACGAGAACCACTGGATCCTGCAGCCCCAGCACGCCAAGGTCTGGTACGGCGTCGTCGAGCACTTCCTCGCCAGGAACCTGCTCGATAAAGACCTGCCTGTCCCGGCCGAACTGGGCCTCTAGCCCCCGCTTCCGGCCCGCCTGGCTGGCGGACTGCTGCCAGCCAGGTGGGCCGGGCCCGGGCCGGAGCGCTGCCGGTGCCGCCAGTAGGATTGGTCTGTGACTGAGACAATCCGCATCCGCCCTGCCCGCACCAGCGATGTCGGGGCGATCAAAACCCTTGTGGCGCCCCTGGCCGACCAGCGGATTCTCATGGCCAAGGAAACGGTGGCCTACTACGAAAGCCTGCAGGAGTTCCGGATCGCCGAGTCACCCGACGGCGAAGTGATCGGCTGCGGAGCGCTGCATGTCATGTGGGAGGACCTCGCTGAAGTGCGCACGCTCGCGGCTTCGGACGGCTGGCGCGGGAAGGGCGTGGGCCACCTGCTGGTGGAGCGGCTGCTGGAGGAAGCCCGTGCGCTGGGCGTTTCCCGCGTGTTCTGCCTGACCTTCGAAGTGGATTTCTTCAAGAAGCACGGGTTTGAAGTCATGGCCGACCAGACCGCCGTCGACCCCGTGGTCTATTCGGAACTGCTGCGCTCCCACGACGAAGGCGTGGCGGAGTTCCTGGACCTGGCCCGGGTCAAGCCCAACACCCTCGGCAACACCCGGATGATCAAGGCCCTCTAGATAGGGCAGGCCGGGCCTTCCCATCAATAAACTTGATGGATAAACTGGCTCCGGTCCAGGGGTGGACCGCCCGAGCACCGGAGGCAAGAAATTGCACGATCGCGTGATTTTTCCAGATTTCTCCGCATTCCAAATGACTGTTGCAGTCCCGGCTGCGGGCACCCGGGTACCCGGTGGCCGGGTAGAACCGCCGGCAGGCCCGGCGCCGGGCCATCAGCCCGTTCCGGGCCCGAGGGCAGGGACCAAACCGGGCCGGCTTAACGCGCCGCCGTTCTCCTGGCTGGGCAGCGACGCCTGGCCGAGCTTCCCGCCGGGCGGCTAAACAAGTTGAGGCACGCCGGATCCAGGGGGTTGGCGACCGTCCGAGGGAACCCCAAGTTCCGCGTGAGAGGTTGGAAAACCGGAGCCTACCGCTGGCAAGGCCCCGGTAGTAGGGTCTAAGCAAGCAGCCAGGACACCATCCAGGGAGCACAGCCATGAAGAAACTCATCAATGATCCCCGCGCCGTGGTTGACGAGTCAGTGGAGGGCTTCGGGCTTGCCCATGCCGACCTCGTGACCGTCTTTGCGGACCCCGCCTACATCGTGCGCAAAGACGCGCCGGTGGCCGGGAAGGTCGGACTCGTCTCCGGCGGCGGCAGCGGCCACGAGCCGCTGCACGGCGGCTACGTCGGCATGGGAATGCTCGACGCCGCGGTGCCGGGCGCCGTCTTCACCTCGCCCACGCCGGACCAGATCCTTCCGGCCACCCTCGCCGTCAACTCAGGCGCCGGCGTCGTGCATATCGTCAAGAACTACACCGGCGACGTGCTCAACTTCGAGACCGCCGCGGAGTTGGCCCAGGCCGAAGGCGTGGACGTCCGCACCGTGCTGGTCAACGACGACGTCGCCGTGGAGGACTCGCTGTACACCGCCGGGCGGCGGGGCGTCGGCGGGACAGTCCTGGTGGAGAAGATCGCCGGTGCCGCCGCCGAACGCGGGGACAGCCTCGACGCCGTGGCCGCCGTCGGTGACCGGGTCAACCAGAACGTGCGCAGCATGGGCGTCGCTTTGACCGCCTGCACCGTCCCGCACGCGGGGGCGCCAAGCTTTGTCCTTGAGGAAAACGAAATAGAGATCGGCATCGGCATCCACGGCGAACCCGGCCGGCACCGCATTGCCATGGAAAACGCGGACGGCATCACCGACCGCCTGCTGGAGCCGGTGGTGAGCGACCTGGGCCTGGCCTCCGGGGACAAGGTGCTCCTGTTCGTCAACGGCATGGGCGGCACCCCGCAGAGCGAGCTCTACATTGTCTACCGCCGGGCAGCGCAACAGCTGGCCGGGAAGGGCATCACCGTGGCCCGCTCGCTGGTGGGCAACTACATCACCTCCCTCGAAATGCAGGGCTGCTCCATCACCGTCCTGCGCCTCGATGATGAGATGACGGCGCTCTGGGATGCGCCGGTCCACACCCCGGCCCTCCGCTGGGGCGTCTGACCGTGGGGCTGGATGTCCAGTGGGCACTGCGGTGGCTGGCACTGTCCGCCGAGGCCATGGACGAGCACCGCGAAGAGCTCATCGAACTGGACCGGCCGATCGGCGATTCGGACCACGGCGAGAACATGGACCGCGGCTTCAAAGCCGTGATGGTCAAGATTTCGGAGGCGCCGCCGGATACGGCGGGCGCGGCCCTCAAACTGACCGCGATGACCCTGATGTCCAAAGTCGGCGGAGCCGCCGGCCCCCTCTACGGCACCGCGTTCCTCCGGGCCGCCACGGCGCTGGGCGATGCGGACGACATTGACGCCGCTACCCTGGCCGCGGCGCTCCAGGCCGCCAGGGACGGCATTGTGGCCCGCGGCAAGGCGGAATCCGGCGACAAAACGATGGTTGATGCCTGGACGCCGGCCGTCGACGCGGCAGTAGCCGCCGCCGGGGACAGCGATGTGCACAAGGTCCTGGTCGCCGCCGCGGAGGCTGCGGAGGCGGGCGCCGTCTCGACGGATCCCATGCTCGCCCGGAAGGGACGCGCCAGCTATCTGGGGGAGCGGAGCATCGGGCACCGGGATCCCGGCGCGGTGTCCAGCGCGCTGATCCTGCGTGCCGCCGTCGGGGCAGCCGGATGACGGTCAAGCTCGTCGTCGTCTCCCACAGTGAAAAGATCGCCGACGGCGCCGTCGAGCTGGCGGCCCAGATGGCCCCCGACGTCCTTATCCTCGCGGCTGGGGGCACCGACGACGGCCGGATCGGCACCAGCCTCGAGCGGGTCATGGGGGCGCTGGAACAGGCGGTAGATGCCAACACGGACGGCACAGTGGTCCTGACGGACCTGGGCTCGGCCGTGATGACGGCCGAATCCGCCGTGGAATTCCTGGCGGACCCCTCCTCTGTGCTGCTCGCCGACGCGCCCCTCGTTGAAGGGCTGGTCGCGGCGGCTGTGGCCGCCCAGGCCGGAGCGGACGCCGCGGGTGTGAAGGAGGCCGCGGAGGCTGTGTACCGGCCTCCGGCCGCGCCTGCCCACCCGCACGGGCACCTGCCCCCGGAGGCCGCGGGGGACTTCGAGCTCATCAACCAGGCCGGCATGCATGCCCGCCCGGCGGCGAAAATTGCCGGCGGGCTGTCCGGCATGGACGCCGAGGTGACCGTCAACGGCGCCGACGGTGCGTCGATGACGGAGCTGATGATGCTCGGCGCCGTGAAGGGTACGGTGCTGCACGTTGAGGCCAGCGGACCGGATGCCGCCAAAGCTGTGGACTACCTGCGCGAACTGATCACGGCGGGCTTCGGCGAACCCTAGGGACCGCCCCGGCCCGTGGCGGCGGGCTCAGGCGGGAAGCCGGAACCCTGCGGGATGCAGTTCCGCCAGCCCGTCGCCCAGTAGCCCTGCCAGGGCCCGCTCCAGCTGCTCCGGGGCGGGATTGAGCCGGTGCAGGGCGGCCAGCGGAATGCCGATCCCGGCCGGTTCGAAGCCAAGGTCCGCTGCAGGCTGCCGGAACAACTCCGGGGCCACCGGCGACTCGGCCTCGCGGAGCACCGCCATGACGGCACCGCGCACCTGGCGGTCGGTGCCGTGCCAGGACTGGCCCTTCGGCGTGTACGTGGGCGGCGGCTCGCCGGCGGCCAGCCAGGCGCAGGAGGCGCTGACCGGGCATTCCCGGCACTTCGGTGCCCGCGCGGTGCACACCAGGGCGCCGAGTTCCATGACGGCGGCGTTCCACCTGACCGAAGGGCCGGGCCCGGCCGGCAGGGACTCCGCGGCGAGGCGCATCTCCGCGGCGGTCAGCGCCGGCGACGGCAGGGCCGCGCCGGAGAACAGGCGTGCATGCACCCGGCGGATGTTGGTGTCCACCACTGTTTCCCGGCGTCCGAAGGCGAAGGCGGCGACAGCCGCCGCCGTGTAGCTCCCCACCCCCGGCAGCTCCAGGAGTTCCGCGTACGTTCCGGGGACGTTCCCGCCGTGGCCGGCGCATATGGCGGCGGCGGCCGCATGCAGCCGGAGCGCGCGCCGGGGATACCCCAGCCGGCCCCAGGCCCGGACGGCTTCCCCGGAGGGCTCGCGGGCCAGGTCGGACGGCTCCGGCCAGCGCCGCAGCCACTCCTCCCAGACCGGCTGGACCCGCACCACGGGTGTCTGCTGGAGCATGACCTCGCTCACCAGCACACCCCACGGCGTGCAGTCTGCATCCCGCCACGGAAGGTCGCGGGCGTTTGCTGCAAACCAGCCGGCCAGGGTCTCGTGGATGGCGGACAGCGGAAGGGGTGCGGGCTGGTCCGCCGGGCGGCGCGCGGCAGCGGCGGGGGAAGCGGGGGAAACGGCGGGAGCTTTGATGGATTCAGCCTAATAGATGAGGGCCACAGTCCGCCTGCGGCGTGGGAGGGCCGCATACCCGGCCCGGTTCTCTAGCCTAGAAGGATGGGCACGCATGGCAATTCAGGATCCCGAGGGTCAAGGGCATCCGGCAACGGCTCCGCCGCGGGCGGCAGGTCCGGCCCGTCGGCGGGCAAGTCCCCGCGCAAGCCGGCGCCCCAGCCTGCCCGGAAGTCGGTCCGCAAACCTTCGCGGAAACCGGTGAGCCCCGTTTACCGCCGCCGCCGGCTGTTCGTGGGCGCCGCCCTGCTCCTCGTCATTGCCGTCGCCATCGGGGGATTTGCCGCCGTCTCAAGCGTTCTTAACGGCGGTCAGACAGACCCGGGCGGGGGAACATCTCCGGCCGGGCAGGAATCGGGACCCGCCGTCGGCCCGGAACCCACAGCATCCCCTTCAGCCACCCCGTCGGTCACGCCGGAAGGCAACGGCTGCGAGCGGAACCTCGTGACCGTCACCGCCGCTACGGACAAGCCCGCCTACGCGGCCGGCGAGAATCCGCTCCTGACACTCAAGGTGACCAACGGCAACCGGGTCCCGTGCGAGATCAATATGGGGACGTCGCAGATGGAATTCCTGGTCACCAGCGGCTCGGACCGGATCTTTTCCTCCACGGACTGCCAGGCGGACGCCACCGACCTGGTCAAGACCATCGCGCCGGGCCAAAGTGAAACCGCAAACTTCCCGTGGCAGCGGAACCGCACCGTCCAGGGCTGCACCCCGATCGACGCCAAGCCCGGGGCAGGCGGGGCGTACTACGTGTTCACCGCGCGGCTGGCGGACAAAACCAGCCCCAAGGCCGTGTTCCAGCTCGAATGATCCCCACCGGCCCCCTCGCCTCGCAAGCTCGGCCAGGGAACCCTGCCGGCGTGGGCCCAGCGGCCCCCTCGCCTCGCAAGCTCGGCCAGGGAACCCTGCCGGCGTGGGCCCAGCGGCCCCCTCGCCTCGCAAGCTCGGCCAGGGAACCCTGCCGGCGTGGGCCCACCGGCCCCCTCGCCTCGTCAGAGGAAGCGGTCCAGCAGGCTTGCCTCGGCCATCCGGCTCAGGCCCTCCCGGACCGTCCTGGCCCGCTGGTCGCCGATGCCGTCGACCGTCATGAGGTCATCGATCGTGGCCGCCATCAGGAACTGCAGTCCGCCGAAGTGGTCCACCAGGCGGTCGGCGACGGCCTTCGGCACCGCCTTCAGGCCGGAAAGCAGCCGGTAACCGCGCGGCTGGACTACGGCGTCCAGGTTGGCCTCGCCCCCGGCGAAGCCGACGATCCCGGCGATCTTGCCCAGGTCAATAAGCTCCGTGGGGCCCAGGTTCACCAGTGCTTTCACCGCCCGGTCGATGTCCTCGGCTGAGGCGTCCGGGCCGGAGTAGTCGCGGATGATCACGTCGCTGCCGGGGCCCCGGCCGACGGTCAGCTCGTCGAGCTGGAGGGAGAGCAGCCGGCCGTCCTCGCCGAGTTCCAGCACGTACTGGGAGATTTCCTCGGAAATCCGCCGGACCATTTCCTGGCGCTGCAGGGTCACGGCAACATCGCGGACCGTCACCATGGCCTCGATTTCCAGGGCGGACAGGGAACTGGTCACCTGGTCGAGGCGGGAGCGGTAGCGCTCCAGGGTGGCCAGGGCCTGGTTGGCGCGGGCGAGGACCTTTTCCGAGCCCTCCAGGACGTGCCGCAGCCCGTTCACGTAGAGGGCGATGATCTGCATGGACTGGCTGACCGAGATCACCGGGACGCCCGTCTGAATGGCCACCCGCTCGGCGGTGCGGTGCCGGGTGCCGGATTCCTGGGTTTCGATGCTGGAATCGGGCACCAGCTGGACGGCCGCGCGCAGGATGTTGCTGGCGTCCTTGTCGCAGATGATGGCGCCGTCCATTTTTGCCAGTTCGCGCAGCCGGGTGGGGGAGAAATCGATGCCGATGTCGAAGCCGCCGGAACAGATGGATTCGATGGTCCGGTCCATGCCCAGCACGATCAGGGCGCCCGTCCGCCCGCGGAGGATCCGCTCCAGCCCGTCGCGGAGCGCGGTGCCCGGTGCCACCCGGCCCAGAGTCGCCTTAAGTGCGTCTTCAGGGCTCCGAGCCATAGACATTCCCTTCAAAGGTGCGGGCATCAACCCGCAAGTGCGCCGGGTGCCAATGGTTTTCCAGTGTTTTACCTGTGTTTTTCCAAAGGTGCCGGCAGGATCAAAAGTACTCGGTTTCCCGCTTTCACCATAGTAGAGGTAAAGCAGGCCAACTTCCGCACGGATAAGCCCCAAAGTGGCCCACTGCGGCATGCGCCCGGACGCTTCCGGACTGCTCTCGTGGGGCCGGTCCCAAACCGCACTTTTGCCTGCAGGATTCCGCCCGGAATCCCGGACCGGGATTCTGGACCGGGCCGCGCTTCGCAGCGGCGGCGCGGGCTGCGATAAACTTGGAGTCTGTGGGTTCACCGGCCGCCCGGCGCCGCACCACGGCCCGTCACCCACACCAACCACTCCAAAGCAGCAGCGAAAGTAGCACCGTGTCTCAAGAAGTCCTTAGCCCCGCCCGAGTCCAGGAGATTCACAAGCAGGCGGCCCGGCGTCGGACTTTCGCGGTCATTTCGCACCCCGACGCCGGCAAGTCCACCCTGACCGAGGCGCTCGCGCTGCACGCGAAGGTGATCGGCACGGCCGGCGCCTCCAGCGGCAAGGCCAACCGCAAGGAGACGGTCTCGGACTGGATGCAGATGGAGAAGGACCGCGGCATCTCCATCAGCTCCGCGGCCCTGCAGTTCGCCTACCGCGACACCGTCATCAACCTGCTGGACACCCCCGGCCACGCCGACTTCTCCGAGGACACCTACCGTGTGCTGGCCGCCGTCGACTGTGCCGTGATGCTCGTCGACGCCGCCAAGGGCCTGGAAACCCAGACCATGAAGCTCTTCGAGGTCTGCAAGCAGCGGAACCTGCCCATCATCACCGTCATCAACAAGTGGGACCGCCCGGGCCTCGACGCGCTGGCCCTCATGGACGAGATCACCGAACGCACCGGCCTGGCGCCGATGCCGCTGACCTGGGCCGTTGGCATTTCCGGTGACTTCCGCGGTGTCTGGGACCTGCGAAACGACCGGTTCGCCCAGTTCAAGCGCAACAACGCCGGTGCCAACATCGCCCTCACCGAGTACTTCACCCCGGAGGAAGCCGCCGCCAGCCAGGGCGACGACTGGTCAAACGCCGTCGACGAGGCCGGGCTGGTCATCGAGTCCAACCTGGCGTTCGACGTCGACGCCTTCCACGCGGGCAAAGCCACACCCATCCTCTTCAGTTCCGCCGCCTTGAACTTTGGGGTGAAGGAGATCCTGGACGCCTTGGTGGACTTCGCGCCGCCCGCCGCCCCGCGGCCCGACGTCGACGGTGCCCCGCGCCCCGTCGACGCGCCCTTCGCCGGGTTCGTGTTCAAAGTCCAGGCCGGCATGAACAAGGCGCACCGGGACCACGTCGCCTTCATCCGGGTCTGCTCCGGCGTCTTCGAACGCGGCATGGTGGTCACCCAGGGCCGGACCGGCAAGTCCTTCGCCACCAAATACGCCCAGCAGGTCTTCGGCCGGGAACGCGAGGTCATTGACGAAGCCTTCCCGGGCGACGTCGTGGGCCTGGTCAACGCCTCCTCGCTGCGGGTGGGCGACAGCCTGTTCCTGGACCAGCCGGTGGAGTTCCCTGCCATCCCGTTGTTCGCCCCGGAGCACTTCCAGGTGGCGCGCTCCAAGGACCCCAGCCGCTTCAAGCAGTTCCGCCGCGGCATCGAACAGCTGGAGCACGAGGGCGTCATCCAGGTTCTCCGCTCGGACGTCCGCGGCGACCAGGCCCCGGTGCTGGCCGCCGTCGGGCCCATGCAGTTCGAAGTGGTGGAAGACCGCATGGCGCACGATTTCAGCGCGCCGATGCGGCTGGAACGCCTGCCCTATTCCATTGCCAGGATCTCGACGGCGGAGGCCATGCCAGCGCTGGCCAACGTGCCCGGCGCCGAGGTGCTGCTGCGGTCCGACGGCGAATACCTCGCCCTGTTCAACGACGTGTGGGCCCTGCGCCGGATCGAGAAGAACCATCCGGACCTGACCCTGCTGCCGATCGGCACGCACAACCCCGCCAAGTAGCGCACTGGACGCCGGTGCGGCCGGGGAGCCGGCCGGGTGCGGGTCTTCCTGAATCCGCTTTCCGCGGTATCATAAGTAACCTTGCTACTTTGCGGGCGCCGGATTTTCACCACCGCCGGCATTGGATTGATCTGCCCGGCACCATCGGCGGACCCCGCTTAGAGGGACAACGTACACCACTTGACAGAGCTCATCTCCGGGCCGGCCGCTTCTCCGCCCGCCGGCCCGAGGCAGCGCGCGGAACCCGGCTACCTGCTGAGCGGGCGCTACCGGATCACGGACCTCATTGGCAGGGGCAGCCAGTCCACCGTGTTCAAGGCTTATGACGAACTGCTCCAGCGCGATGTGGCGGTCAAGATTTTCCGGAACAATGCCGGCGACCTGGCACAGACCTGCCGGCAGACCGAGGAAATCCGCATCCTGGCCGGAATGAGCCACCACGCCCTGGTGGCGCTTTTCGACGCCGGCGCGGACCTGAGCGACCCCAACGACCCTCTTACGTACCTCGTGATGGAACTGGTGGGCGGGCAGGACCTGCGGCACCGCGGCGCCCAGGGCCCGCTCTCTGCAGCGCACATGGCCCACATCGGTTATGACCTGGCCGACGGGCTCTCCTACATCCACCACCACGGAATTGTGCACCGGGACGTCAAGCCCGCGAACATCCTGCTGGTGGACTACAGCAACCAGGACCGGCGCCCGCGGGCCAAGCTCACCGATTTCGGCGTCGCCGTCTTCATCCGCAACGGCCCGGTGCCTGATGAAGGCGGAACCTCCGGCACACCCGCCTACCTCAGCCCGGAGCAGGCAGCCGGAAACGTGGTGGGCCCGTCCAGCGACGTGTACTCCCTGGGGCTTGTGCTGCTCGAAGGGCTGACCGGAAAGATGGCCTACCCCGGCGCTCCCATCCAGTCCGCCGTCGCGCGGCTGCTCCACGACCCGCAGATCCCCGAGGAACTCGCTCCCATGTGGGTTGCGCTGCTGTCCTCCATGCTGGCCCGGGACCCGGCGCAGCGCCCGGCAGCGCGGGAGGTGTCGCTGGCCCTGCGCCAGGAAGTCATCAACAGTGCCGCCCGCCACCGCCTGGACAATGCCCCGGCCGCCAGCGACGAGGAAGGCCGGATGCGCGCGGTGGAGCGCTACCGGATCCTCGACACTCCCGCGGACGGCACCTTCGACCGGATAGCGCGGCTCGCGGCAAGGATGTTCTCTGTGCCGGTGGCGATCGTCAGCATCGTTGACCATGACCGCATTTGGTTCAAAGCCCACCACGGCACCGACGTGACGCAGATCGGCAGGGACCCGGGGCTCTGCGCCTCGGCGATCCTGCAGGACGGGCCCTGGATCATCGAGGACGCGGCCCGGGACGCGCGGACACTCGCCAACCCGCTCGTGGCCGGCGAGTTCGGGCTGCAGTTCTATGCCGGGGTTCCGCTGCGCACCCCGGACGGCCACAACCTCGGCACGTTCTGCATCCTGGACCGGGAACCGCGGGAATTCAGCCCCGAGGACACCCGGACGCTGGAGGACCTGGCCGCAATTGTCATGAACGACCTTGAGATGCGCCTGCAGAGCCGCGAGGCGATCGCCGGCTGAGGCAGCCGCCGCGGTCCGGCGGGCGCCGGGCCGCTCTGCGCCTGCGCTGCTTAACGCTTACGCTGTTTAACGCCTGCGCTGTTTAACGCCGGCCGGCGTGGAGCGCCAGTTCCAGCTCAAACCGCGCCTTGGGATCCTCCAGTGCTTCGCCGAACAGCTCCCGCAGCTGCGCCGCCCGGTAGCCCACGGTCTGCGGGTGGATCCCGAGCTCTGCGGCGACCGGCGCGCGCTGGCCCCAGTGGCGCAGCCAGGACAGTAAGGTCTCCGCCAGCCGCTCCCGCTGGGCCGGCCGCAGGCCTTCCAGGGGTGCCAGCCGGCGGTTGGCCAGTTCGGTGATGGCGGACGGTTCCGAGCCCAGGACCACTTCGGCCAGGTGCTCGTCGGCCCAGACGGGCGGGTCGTCCGGGCCCTCCCGGGGCGGCAGCACCGAGGCCGCGAGCACCGCCAGGCGCAGCGATCAGGAACTTTCTCCCAGCCTCCGGCCGGTCCCACGGCTGCCCCGCGGCCGCGCAGCGCCTTATCGAGATCCGCCCGCGCCGACTTGGTCTTCCGCGCCGGGACCAGGGCGACGGCGTCGGTTTCGCGTTCGATGACCAGTGTTCCCGGCCCCAGCCGGAGACGCAGCCCCGCAGACCGGTCCACCGGCAGCGTCACCACCGCCATGCGCTGCGGCAGGGACCAGTCCGCCATCGCCGCCTTCTGGCGCAGGGCCGCTTCATCTGCCTGGCCGCGCAGAAGCAGGTCAAGCAGTTCGGTCCGGCGGCGGTCCACCGCCCCAGCCCGTTCGGACTGTTCAAAGGCATACGCCTCGGCGCTCACGGCGGACAGCTCGTCGATGTAGGCCAGGATCGATTCACCCAGGTCCACCACCACACTCTGCCCCAGATGGTGCTCCACGGAGACCCTGGACATCTCGCGGAAGGTCACCCGGGCGCCCATCCGGTAGGCGCTCAGCAGCGCATCCATGCTGCGGCCCTGGCGGAATTCGCCGCTTCCGAGCCCCGCCACGAGTTGCCGGCTTTCCTCGGAAAGTGCCGGCAGCCGGGTAGCCGGCAGCTGCAGGAAGCGGTCCAGCGCGGCTGCCACGCCGCGGCGCAGCCCCCGCCCGAAGCGGCCTTCAATTGGCCTGGCGTAGGCCGGCACCAGCTGCGGGACGGCGTCGATGATCGCCTCGACGATGCCCGGCATCATGGGCCGGAGCACGTCGCTGACTTCGCGGGGGAGCGCCAGCCACGGGGGGTCGTAGGCGGGGGAGTCGGGGGTGCTGCTCGGCTTAACGTTCATAAGACTGATTCCAAAAGTTATTGCGGAGAGATAGTTTGTTATGTTCAATCGTATGCCTTGGGTGAAGAAGTATGACCCTGACTGACATAGGATTGATAAATGATCCGGCTCCGTAAGCTGGCGCGCGCCGCATCTCTACTGACCACCCCCCTAGCTCCAGAAGACATTCTGTCGCTGTTCAACCCTGTGTTTTCTGCCCGCCAGTTGCGCGGCGTAGTGACCCGGGTGGTTCCAGAAACGGCCGATTCCGCCACCATTTTTTTCCGTCCCGGCCGCGGCTGGCAAGCACATCTTGCCGGCCAGTGGGCCCGTATAGGCGTCGAGCTCGACGGTGTCCGCCACTGGCGGTCGTACTCGCTCAGCGCCCCCGCCGGGGAGGACCCGGCCATCACTGTCAGTGACATGGGTGCCGTCTCCGGAACCCTGGTGCGCAACACCAAACCCGGCGATGTGCTCTTCCTGGCGCCGCCGCAGGGTGATTTCGTCCTCCCGGAGCATCCGCGGCCCCTGCTGATGCTCACTGCCGGCAGCGGCATCACCCCGGTCATGTCGATGATCCGCACGCTGGTCCCGCACCGGCCGGACTCCGACGTCGTCCTGATCCACACGGCCCGGACCCCGGCGGACGCCATCTTCCGCGAAGAACTGGCCGAACTGGCGGACCAGTTTCCCAACTTCCGCGTCATCCACTGGTTCACCGGCGAACGCGGCCGGCTGGACTTCAGTTCGGCGGCCGGGCTGGAACAGCTCTGCCCGGACTGGCGCCAGCGCGCCGCCTACGCCTGCGGGCCCGAAAGCTTCCTGGACGACGCCGAGGCGCTCTGGGATGCGGAGACCGCAGCCGCCGAGCCCTCGCTCACCATTGAGCGCTTCAGCACCAAGCTCGCCGGCGGGGAAGGGCACGACGGCGGCCTGGTCACGTTCGAGGCGTCGGACCGCGAAGTGGAAGCCGACGGCGACACCCCGCTTCTCGACGTCGGCGAGGACGCCGGCATCCTGATGCCCAGCGGCTGCCGCATGGGCATCTGCCACAGCTGCCTTATCCCCCTCCGGGCTGGCCAGGTCCGTGACTTGCGCACGGATGAAGTCCACGGCGAGCCCGGCCAATTAATCCAGACGTGCGTTTCGGCAGCCGCCGGACCCGTGAACCTCGACCTCTGAGGAGTACCACCGCATGACGATAATTTCCGACAAGCCTGATGTTTCCGAAGAAGCACCCCAGAGCGCCAATGACTCTGCCCAGGTGCCCGCTGCCGTGAAGACGCGGCGCGGTGCCCTGGCCGAGACCGGCAGCCCTACCGTCCGGCCGCCGGCCGCCGCGCACCTCTCCGACGAGCAGGTCGCCGAGCTGGGCCGCGAACTGGACGCCATCAAGGACGGCGTCCTCGCCAAGCGCGGCTCGGCCGACGCCGACTACATCCGCCGGATGATCAAGATCCAGCGCGGACTGGAAATCTCGGGCCGCGCCGCGCTGCTGGTCAGCAAGAACAAGGCGGCCTGGGCCACCGGCACCACGCTGCTCAGCCTCGCCAAGATCCTGGAAAACATGGAGCTGGGGCACAACATCCTGCACGGCCAGTGGGACTGGATGCGCGACCCGGACATCCACTCCACCACCTGGGAATGGGACTTCGTGACCCCGGCACGGTCCTGGCAGCACACCCACAACGACCTGCACCACCGCTGGACGAACGTCGTCGGCAAGGACAACGACGTCGGGTATAACCTGCTGCGGATGGATCCCCAGCAGGAGTGGAAGCCGTTCAACCTGGGCAACCCCCTCTACAACGCCCTCCTGGCACCGGTCTTCGAGTGGGGCATCGCGATCTACGATCTTGAGCTCACCGAGTTCAGGGAGGGAAAGAAGTCCAAGGAAGCCCTGGTCAAGGACCTCAAGGCCCTCGGCCGGAAGGCCCTCACGCAGTTCACCAAGGACTACGCCGCCACTCCCGCCGTCGCCATGCTGACCGGCTCCGGCAAGCAGGCGCTCTACGGCACGCTGACCGCCAATGCGATCCGCAACGTGTGGGCGCACGCCGTGATTTTCTGCGGACACTTCCCCGAGGGCACGGACACCTTCACCGAGGAAATGGTGGAAGGCGAGACCCGCGGCGACTGGTACGTCCGGCAGATGATCGGCTCGGCCAACATCTCCGGGTCCAAGTTCATGCACCTGATGACCGGCAACCTGTCGCACCAGATCGAGCACCACCTCTTCCCGGACATTCCGTCCAACCGCTATGCCGAGGTGGCTCCCAAGGTGCAGGAAATCTGCAAGCGCTACGGGCTGCCGTACACCACCGGTCCCATGTGGAAGCAGGTCGGCTCCACCTGGGCCAAGGTCTTCAAGCTGGCGCTTCCGCCGAAGAAGGCCTAAACGCCGGTACCCAAGCCGGTCTGAATGTTTGACAAAAGGGGCGTCTGCCATCGCGGCAGGCGCCCCTTTTGCGTGCCCGGGCGGGACCGTCACGCCCATCCTCGGCCGCAGAAGCCCAGTAATTCGACGACGTGAACGACAGGTGAATTGTTGCTCCGGGGTGACCGGGGCGATGTGCCGCTTGGTACTATCGGCCTAGATGGGCACACCCGGCGTGGTGCGTGGTGTCGTTGAAGGTCGACGGGACCAGTTCTGGGCCGCAATCCGGGCATGTCCTGAGAGGTTCGGCCGTCAGCGCTTCCTGAGAGGACGTCATGACCGACACGACGCCGCCCGCGGCTTCCCGGGGTGTAACCGCTGAACACGCCCGGCTGGCTGAGGCCACGGGAGCGGCGGAGGATGTCCTGTTCGAGGCGAATCCTTGGTACGAGTGGGGGCCGTACCTCTCTGAGCGGGCCTGGGGCACGGTGCGGGAGGACTACAGCGACAGTGGCGACGCATGGGGGTATTTTCCGCATGATCATGCCCGGTCCCGCGCGTTCCGGTGGAACGAGGACGGCATGGCGGGGCTGTCCGACATTCACCATGACCTGTGCCTGGGGCTGGCGCTGTGGAACGGGGCCGATCCGATCCTGAAGGAGCGGATGTTCGGGCTGACCGGCCCGCAGGGCAATCACGGGGAGGACGTCAAGGAATACTGGTGGTACCCGGACGCGTTGCCCAGCCATGCATGGCTGCGGTGGAGATACCACTACCCGCAGGCAGCGTTTCCGTATCAGCAGTTGATCGAGGAGAATGCCCGTCGGTCCCGGGATGAACCCGAGTTCGAGTTGCTGGATACCGGTGTCTTCGACGGCGGCCGCTATTGGTCCGTGGACGTCGCGTACGCGAAGGCTTCACCGACCGAGGTCCTGGCCCGGATCACCATCGAAAACCATTCGTCCGAGGAATCGGTGCTTTCGGTGTTGCCTACCATGTGGTTCCGCAACACGTGGCGGGTTTCGGGTGACGAGGCGCCGTCGTTGTTCCTGGACGGGGACGGGGTCGCCGTCGAGCACCCGCGGCTGTCCGGATACCGGCTCGACGCCGCTCCCACCAGGGAGGGCGTCCGGCCGCAGGCGTTGTTTTGCGACAACGAGACGAACACGGGCCGGCTGTTCGGGGCGGCTCCAATCACCGCCTACCCGAAGGACGGCATCAACGATCACGTGGTCTCCGGCGCGGCGACCGTGAATCCGCAGCATGAGGGAACAAAGGCAGCCTGGTGGTATCAGGTGAGCGTGCCGGGCGGAGGGAAGGTCGAGCTGCGGCTGCGGCTCCACCGGCCGGTCCCGGACCCGACCCCAACCCCGGCCGGCTGGTCCGGCTCCTATTTCGACGACGTCATGAGGGACCGGGAACGGGAAGCGGACGAGTTCTACGCGGCGATCGCCCCTGCCGGGACCGGCGCCGGGGCGATGCAGGTGATGCGGCAGGCCTGCGCGGGGCTGGTCTGGAGCAAGCAGATGTACCCGTATCGGGTCAACCGGTGGTTGGATGGCGACCCCACCGAGCCGGCGCCGCCGGCCGGGCATCGCAACGGCCGGAACTCGGGGTGGCGGCACCTGGACTCGTTCGACGTGCTTGCCATGCCCGACCCGTGGGAGTATCCGTGGTTCGCGGCCTGGGACCTGGCGTTTCACGCCGTCACTTGGGCGCACCTGGATCCCGCGTTCGCCAAATACCAGCTGATGGTGCTCCTTCGGGAGTGGTTCCAGCATCCGAACGGTGCGCTCCCGTCTTATGAGTGGAGCTTCGACGATGTCAATCCGCCCGTTCATGCGCTGGCCGCCATCCGGGTGTTCGTCATCGACGGCGGCACCGACCTAAAATTCCTGAAACGGGTGTTCAACAAGCTGCTGCTGAATTTCACCTGGTGGCTCAACCGACAGGACCCGGACGGGAACAACCTCTTCGGCGGCGGCTTTTTGGGGTTGGACAACATCAGCCCGGTCGACCGCTCCCACCTGCCGCCGGGGTTCAAGCTGGACCAGGCCGACGGCACCGCGTGGATGGCGTACTACTCCGTGGCTATGCTCACCCTGGCCACCAAACTCGCCGAACATGACGACGTCTACGACGACATGGTGGTGAAATTCCTGGAACAGACCGTACTGATCATGGACGCGCTGGAGGATTCAGGCTGCTATGACGTTGAGGACGGCTTCTTCTACGACCGGCTCACCGACCCCTCCGGGACCAGCGTCTCGATCAAGGTTCAGACCCTCGTCGGGTTGATCCCGGCGCTGCCCGCGGTCGCGCTCCCAACCCAGGACACGGACCGGAACCGCCGGCTGCGGAAGCGGTTCGCCCTCCGGCTGGAACAGACAGATCGGCACGAGATCCTCGACTGGCAGGTTCGTGGCACCGGGAACTCCCGGCGGACGCTGCTGTCGGTCCTGCCGATGGACAAGCTCGTTCGGCTCTTTGGCACCTTGTTCGACGAGGAGGCATTCCTGTCTCCCCATGGCCTGCGATCGCTCTCGAAGCGGCACAACACGCCCTACACGGTTCCGGGGTTGCCCGCCGCTGCCATCCAGTACGAACCAGCCGAATCGCGGACCTCGATGTACGGCGGCAATTCCAACTGGCGGGGACCGGTGTGGTTGCCGGTCAACTACCTCATTATCCGGGCCCTGCTGCAGTACGACCAGTTCTTCGGTCCCGACTTCACCGTCGAATACCCCACCCGCTCCGGGCACTACCTGACCCTGCGGGAGATTGCCGGTGACCTCACCGATCGGCTGGTGAGCATTTGGCTCCCCGGGCCGGACGGACGCAGACCGGTTTATGGCGGCGTCGAAATGTTGCAGGACGATCCAGCGTGGAGGGACAACCTGCTGTTCTATGAGTACTTCCACGGCGACAACGGGGCCGGACTCGGCGCCATGCACCAGACGGGGTGGACCGCGCTGGTCGCGGAGCTCCTCCTCGATCCACCCCGCCACAGTTACCGGATGGTGTTCCAGGACAACCCGGAACCAACCACCACGACAGGACCGCCGGAAACGGGGCCGGAAACCCATGTCCAACGAGACTAAGGGCACGGCCCGTGCCCGGAGATCCAGGATCGGCGAGGGGGCTGTAATGGAGGAGATGGCAGCGGCGCCCCGACCACCGGGCTTGCCGCCACCGGTGGCCCACCCGTTTATCTACGAAATCAACACCTGGGCATGGCTCGAATCAATCAGCGTGGAAGAAGACAAACCAATAGGTCTGGGCTCCGTCCCGCAACGCTACTGGGATGAAATTGCCGGGCTGGGTTTCGATGCGGTCTGGTTGATGGGAGTCTGGCGTCGCAGCCCCGCCGGAATCGGGATCGCCCTGGCAAATCCCGCCCTGCGTTCCGACTTCCAGGCCGCTCTTCCCGATTGGCGTGCCGAGGATGTCGTCGGCTCGCCGTACTGCGTCAGGGAGTATGTCGTCGATGAACGCCTGGGTGGCCCCGCCGGGCTATCCGCCGCCCGGGAGGCGCTGGCGGTCCGGGGTGTCCGGCTGATCCTGGACTTTGTGCCCAACCATGTTGCACCGGATCATCCGTGGACCACGGGGGCGCCCGAGCTCTTCGTGCAGGGGACAGCCGCGGACCGTGCCCTGGATCCGACGTCCTTCATCGAGGTGGGCGGCCGGGTGCTCGCCAACGGGCGGGACCCCTACTTCCCGGCGTGGCCGGATGTTGTCCAGCTCAATGCCTTCAGCCCCGCCTTGCGATCGGCGGCGGTGGAGACGGTGAGGTCGATCGCGGATCAGTGCGACGGGGTGCGTTGCGACATGGCGATGCTGGTCATGAACGACGTTTTCGCCCGCACCTGGGGTGCCCGGGTCGGGCCGGCACCGGGCGCAGAGTACTGGCCAACGGTGATCACGGCCGTCCGTGAAACCCACCCCGGGTTCGTGTTCCTCGCCGAAGCCTATTGGGATCTTGAGTGGTCCCTGATGCGGCAGGGCTTCGACTACTGCTACGACAAGCGTCTGTATGACCGCCTGCTCGGCGGACGCGCCGACGAGGTGCGGCTGCACCTGCTGGCGGAGCGCACGTATCAGGACGCCCTGGTCCGGTTCGTGGAGAACCACGACGAGCCACGGGCCGCCGCGGCGTTCGGCGCCGGCCGTGCACAGGCGGCGGCGGTGGCGGCACTAACCCAGACCGGGGCACGGCTCATTCACCACGGCCAGTTGCTGGGGTGGAGGGTACGCCTTCCGGTGTTCCTCGGTCGTTTTCCCGCCGAGCCGGTTGATGGCCAGCTCGCGGCCTTCTACCGCCGGCTCTTGGCGGCTGTCGCCGGGCCTACCTTTCGGGACGGGTACTGGCAGTTGTGTGAGCGGTCCGGGTGGCCGGGCGACAACAGCTTCGAAAACCTCGTCGCCTGGAGCTGGGACGGTGCTACCCGGTGGCTGATCGTCGTGAATCTGAGCGATGCGCCCGCAGCAGGTCACGTGAGAGCGCCCTGGCCGGACCTGCGTGGTCACCGGTGGCAGCTGACCGACCCGACCCGGGCCATGAGTTTCGACCGCGCCGGCGACGATATCGTCGACGGGTTGTTCATCGGACTTGGCGCATGGCAATGGCATTTGCTCCGCCTCGACCGATCGCCAGAAGGCGCTGACGACGACTGACGAGGCCTCGCGGCCACCTCGAAAGGAGCTCGGAATGGCCGGAAGCGTCGTTATAGGGCGGACGATGCAGGAACTGCGCAGGGTGCTCGCCGTGTTGGGACTTGTCGGGCTCGTGGCAGCCTTCATGCTTCCCAGCAACGTGGTTCCTGCGGGAAAGCAGAGTCCAAGCCGGCGGGTTGGCTAGGTCCAGTCCTTGCTGGCCGTGCCCAGGATGTGGGCCAGCCGCGGGTTGCCGGGGAGGACCGAAAAGCCAAAACGCTCCAGGGCCCGCACGGTGAGTCCCGCCCCTGCAATCGCAGCAGCGGTGTCGCGGTTCGGGTGGCACCCGCCGGCCATGCGGCTCCAGAGCGGCGTGACCAGGTCCTCCGCGGCCCCAAGGATCCGGTGTTCCGAACGGACGTGCTCGTAGAACAGCAGCTGTCCGCCCGGCCGCAGCACCCGCACCACTTCCTTCAGGACGGCGCGCTGGTCCGCCACACTGCACAGCACCAGGCTGGACACCACCACGTCCACCGAGGCATCCGCCGCGGGCAGCGACTCCGCCACTCCGTCTTCCACCGTGACGGGCACCGTTGCCTCCCGTGCGGCGGCCCGCGCCAGCTCCCGGAGCGTTGGGTCCGGTTCGAGGGCCAGGACCCGCGTCACCGCGGCAGGGTAGAGCAGAAACGTGGCCCCGTAGCCTGCCCCGATTTCGACGACGGCGCCGTGCGCCGGTTCCAGGAGGCGCTGCCGGTGGCCGGTTGCGCCGCGGGCATCCATCCGCGGCCCCACGCGCGCGAACGACTTCCCGAAGGATGCGCTGCGCGGGCTGTTCTCCGGCACTGGGTTTTCCTTCCGGTCAGCCGACTGCGGCCGGGTTGAGTTTGAGGCGCCGCAGCAGTTGGGCGTTGAGGGCCACAACGATCGTCGAGGCGGACATTAGCACGGCTCCGGCAGCGGGGGAAAGGACGATCCCGGCGAAGGCCAGGACCCCGGCGGCCAGCGGCACCGCAATGATGTTGTAGCCGGTGGCCCACACGAGGTTCTGCCACATCTTCCGGTAGCTCGCCCGGGACAGGTCCACCATCGACAGGACTGCCCGGGGGTCGTCCCCGGCGAGGACCACACCGGCGGACTCCATGGCAACGTCGGTCCCGCCGCCGATCGCGATCCCTACCTCCGCCCTTGCCAGTGCGGGGGAGTCGTTGACGCCGTCACCCACCATGGCCACGCTCAGTCCGCGGGCCTGAAGCTCGGCCACCTTCTTGTCTTTGTCCGCGGGAAGGACCTCGGCGAAGACCTCGTCGATGTTCAGGTCCTCAGCCACCGCCTGGGCCACCTGCCCGGCGTCGCCCGTGACCATGGCGACCTTGACGCCGCGGTGCTGCAGGGCTGCGACGGCCTGGCGGGACTCCGGCCGGACCGCGTCCTCCAGGCTCACGGCACCCAGCACGGTGGTGCCGTCCACCACATGGAGCACCGCCGCGCCCCGGTTCCGCCAGGCCGCCGTCGCGGCGGCCAGGTTCGCAGGTTCCGCGACACCCAGCTCCCGGAGCAGCGCCGGGCCTCCCACCTGGACCGTCCGGCCGCCGACGGTGGCGCGGACACCGCGGCCGGTCAGCGACGTGAATCCGCCCGCCTGCGGGATCGGCAGCCCCCGCTCCCGGGCGGCTGCCACAATCGCCCGGGCCACCGGGTGTTCGCTGTCCGATTCCGCCGCCGCGGCCAGGGCCAGCAGCCCGTCCTCACCGCCAGAGTCGACGGCGGCAACATCCTTGAGCTCCGGCTGCCCCTTGGTCAGGGTCCCCGTCTTATCGAACAGCACCACGTCGACGGTCCGCATCCGCTCAAGGGCCATCCGGTCCTTGATCAGCACGCCGGCCCGGGCCGCCCGCTCGGTGGAGATCGCGATGACCAGCGGGATGGCCAGGCCAAGGGCGTGCGGGCAGGCGATCACCAGCACCGTCACGGTGCGCTCCACGGCGTCGGACACGCTGCCCAGCAGCGTCCAGGCGATAAACGTGAGGACGCCGGTTCCGGCCGCGAAGTAGAACAGGAAGGCGGCGGCGCGGTCCGCGAGGGCCTGGGCCCGCGAGGAGGAGGCCTGGGCTTCGGCCACCAGCCGCTGGATCCCGGCGAGGGCGGTATCCTCGCCGATGGCCGTCACCTGGACGCGGAGGCTGTTGTCCGTGGCGACGGTTCCCGCTACGACCGGATCCCCGGTTGAGCGCAGCACGGTCCTGGACTCTCCCGTGATCATGGACTCATCGAATTCTGCCTGCCCCTCGATCACGGTCCCGTCCGCCGGCATCCGGGCTCCGGAGCGCACCAGGATGGTGTCGCCGGTCCTGAGCTCGGACACCGGAACAGTCTCGGTCCCGGATTCGGTGATGCGCTCCGCCTCGTCCGGGAGCAGGGCGGCGAGGGCGTCCAGCGCGCCCTGGGCCGAGCCGAGCGCACGCATCTCAAGCCAGTGGCCCAGCAGCATAATGACCACCAGCAGGGCCAGTTCCCACCAGAAATCCAGGTCAAAACCCCCGATTCCCAGCGTGGTGGCCCACGAGGCGGTGAACGCCACCGTGATGGCCATGGCGATCAGGAGCATCATTCCCGGTTTCCGGGTTTTGAGTTCGTTGAGGCCGCCCTTGAGGAACGGCTGGCCGCCATAAAAGAAGATGACCGTTCCCAGCACCGGCGGAATCCACTGCGAGCCGGGGAACACCGGAGGCTCGTAGCCCAGCAGGTGCCCGAACATGGGGCTGAAGTACACCACCGGCACGGCCAGGGCCAGGGACAGCCAGAACCTGTTCTTGAACATCGCCACGCTGTGACCGGCGTGCTGGCCGTGGCTGTGGACCACGTGCTCGTCGTCCGGGGAGGTTGGCTGCGGGTTCTCGACCGCGTGGCTGCTGTGCCGGTGGTCCATGATGCGCGCTCCTAGGGAGATTCACCGTTTGCTGAAGATGCGCCCACCATACCCCTGGGGGGTATCAATGGCAAGAGGGTCCGGACCCTCAGCGGACCTCGATCACGCCCATCATGCCCAGGTCCTCGTGATCCAGGATGTGGCAGTGGTAAACCGAGCGGCCGCTGAAGTCGCGGAACGCGATCCTGACGGTGGCGCGCCCGTTCGCCCGTATGTTCACCACGTCCCGCACCACCACGGATGCGGGGGCCCGGCCGTTGTCGTCAATGAGCTGCATCGGCCACACGTGCAGGTGGAAAGGATGGTCCATGGGGCTGGTGTTGACGAGCGTCCACTCCTCCACGGTCCCCAATGCCACGGTGGTATCCGTGCGGACCTCGTCGTATTCGCGTCCGTTGATGCTGAACTGCATCATGGCGCCCATGCCGCCGCCCCGCCCTCCCGGCCCGGCGCCCATGGCCAGAACCAGCTGGCGGCGGGCGGCGACGGCGGCAGTGCGCAGGTCCTCGGGCGCCGGCCGGGACGCGACGGCGGCGGCCGCGGCCGCTGATTCGCCGTCCGCCCGAAAGGTCGCGAGGGCAACCGCCCCGCCGGCCGGGGTCCGCCGCCGCCCCATCATTCCCGGCATGCCGCCGCGGTCGTAGGGGATGGCCTGCAGGAGGGTTTCGCCGGCGGCGGCGGTGACCAGCAGGTCCGCACGGTTGCCCGGGGCCAGCAGAAGCTCGTCCACGGGTTCCGGATCGGGTGACCGGCCGGAGTCCATGCCCAGCAGCTGCATTCGCTGGCCGTCCAGCCGGAGCCGCAGGAAGCGCGCCACGCAGGTGTTGACGACCCGCCACCGCTCACGGTCGCCGGGGCGGGCGCTGAGGACGGGGTTGCTCTGCCCGTTGAGGAGGAGCAGGTCACCTTCCCGGCCCGCCATGCGCTCCATCAGGGACACTGTGGCGATGTTCCCGGAGCTGTCCAGGGTGGTGTCCGAGACCAGCAGCACCCGCTCGGTGCTGACCGGGATGGACTCGGGGTCTTCGACGATGATCGCCCCGAAAAGCCCGGCAAAGATCTGCCCCGCCACCATGCCGTGGTGGTGCGGGTGGTACCAGTACACGCCGGGCGGGTGGTCCGCGGGCAGCCGGTAGCGGTAGTCGAAGCCTTGCCCCGGCAGGACGGCCACAAACGGATTGTCCGCGTTGCCCTGCGGGGATACGTGCAGGCCGTGGACGTGGAGGTTGGTCGGTTCGCCGAGGTTATTGATAAGGCTGACGTTGAGCTCATCGCCGGGCCGCAGGCGGAGGGTCGGTCCCGGGACGGTGCCGTTGTAGCAGAGCGCGCCGGCCTGCAGGCCGCCCAGCTCCACCTTCCCGGGGGCTGCCGCCAGGGTCACTTCCAGCCGGCCGTCTGCACTGCGGACTTCCGCGGGGCTGCGGAAGTCCGAGGAGCTGGCCGGCCCGGCGGGCTGGCCCGGCCCCGCCCCCTGCCCCGGCCCGGCGCCCTGCGGCGGACCGGACGCCAGGGACCACCACAACCCGGCGCCGCCGGCCACGGTGGCCGTTGCGCCGAGGCCGCCTATAAGCAGGGCATTGCGGCGGCTGATCGGCCGCATCAGGGCTCCTCGCCGAGCACTTTCACGTTCTCGCGGTATTGCTCCGCGGTGAGTTCGCCTCTCGCGAAGCGTTCATCAAGGATCAGACGGGCCTGGCTCTTGCCCCCGGGGAATCCGGCGCCGCCCGGGGGAGGCCCCGGCCGACCGTAGGGCGGGGCGCCGTAGGACCCGTAGTTTTCGGGGCGGCCGCGGCCGTTTCCACCCGTAAAGAGGCGGACCGCCAGCAGCACCAGCACAGCGATCCCCACCAGCAGCAGAAAACCCCAGAGCCACATCCAGCCGAAGCCGTTGCCGTAGTAGCCCATCATGGCCAGTTCCCTTCACGCATGCGGTTTGTGGAAACCATGATCCGCCGGTACCGCGGGGCGGTCTAGGGTCATTAGTCGCGATTTGCCGGCCGGCGGATCAGTTATTGACGGCCGCAAACAGGTTCAGGCTCGCGGAGAACACGAACCAGGAAACGTAAGGAAGCATCAGGAGCCCTGCTGTCCTGCTGATCGGCCCGAAGTGGAGGACAGCCAGGGTTGCCGCCACGGCGTGGGCGCCGAGCACAGCAAGGGCCAGCCAGAGCGCCGAGGTTCCCAGCATCGGGTACAGGCCGAAGAACATCAGCGGCCACGCCAGGTTCAACAGCAGGAGAGCGCCGTATACCGTGAGCGCGGACCTGCGCGGGAAGTCCCGCTGCCGCCACACCAACCACACGGCAACGGCCACGGCCGCGTATAGCACCAGCCACACCGAGCTGAACATCCACCCGGGCGGTGTCCACGGTGCCTTGTCGGCCAGGGCGTACCAAGTACCATTCAGCCGGATCGGCAGGGAGCTCAGCAGCGACACCAGCCAGGAGACCGCCACGAAGGCAAGCAATGCTCTGGCGCTGCCAGGGTCGATCGCCCACCAGCGCGGGGAGCGGAGGGACTTCTTCAACGTTGGCCAGCACTGACTCACTGTGAACAATCAAGGACTAGTACGTCAAACCGACGCCACCCAGTTGCAGGGCGGCTTCATTGGTTCCCGTCCCGTTGTGCGTCAGCGGCGTAAAGTATGGCGTCGACCTGGGCCGCCCGGTGTGCCAGAAAGGCCTTGTCGGCATTGGCGTTCGTGCTGGCGAGCGGCGGTATGCCGAGGCTGCCGTTACATCCCCTGCATCGGATCTCGTCGGTTTGCACCCAGTTGTATGCCGGGTGCAGTCTTCGTACCTGCTGCATCGCTGCGGTGACCGCTTCAGTCTGGGCTGCAAAGTACGCCTCGTCCTCACTGCTGAGGGTGAGCCCGATGTCGATGCTCATTGTGCCTCTTACGTCGTTCCCGATGGTGCAGTTGACAGTAGTGCGTACTCCCTCGGCAAGGAACCCTGCGAGATCACGGTTCGCTAACCGTTTGAGGTTAGTTCCGGAGGTGCGGCGTCAGCAGCCCCGACGGTGAGGGCGGTGACGAGGTGGCCGGCTGTGCCGACGCCTTTGCGGGAGGGCTGTAGAGCGTGCCTTTGCCGCCCACGAAGTTCGGGGACGAACTGCGGCTGCGAGTCGTTGTGGCAGGTTGGGGTGCCCCCTGTCCCGCCTACCCGAAGGATTTCGAGTGATGACCATGCCTACGCCGGTGACCGTTGCCTCCGCTACCGAGGATCTGGACGGCATCGTCGGGTTCGCGGCCGAGGCGATCGACGCCCTGGGGGAGTGGGGCGTGGGGCTGTTCACCCTCGTGGAGACAATCTTTCCGCCGATCCCCAGCGAAGTCATCCTGCCGCTGGCCGGCTACCTGACCCGGCAGGGATCCATGAATCTGGCGCTCGTCTTCTTTACCAGCACGCTGGGAGCCTATATAGGTGCGCTGCTGCTGTACTGGCTGGGCGCACGGTTGGGGCTGGAACGTTCCATCCGCTGGTTATCCAAAGTGCCCCTGATGGAACGGGAAGACTTCGAGAAAGCAGCGGGGTGGTTCGAGCGCCACGGTAAGCCGGCGATCTTCTTCGGCAGGTTGATCCCCGGCGTGCGGAGCCTCATCAGCCTGCCCGCAGGTGCGGAAAAGATGAACATGCTCAGCTTCAGCATTTTCACCCTCTGCGGCAGCGGTCTCTGGAACGGACTTCTGCTGGGACTGGGCGCTTTGCTCGGAACCCAATACAAGCTCATCGAGCAGTATTCCCGGTACCTCAATTACGCCGTCTACGCCGCCGTGGCCGTGCTGGTGGTGTGGGTGATCGCCAGAGCTGTCCGGCGCCGGAAACCAGCCGGCGCCAATTCCAGACTCAACTGATCAGCAACCCCAGCGCCTCGGCCAGGTGCCCTACTTCCCGTACCGAGAAACCTGCGGGCACCGGTCCTGTGCCGTTGGGGCTCGCCGGCACCACGGCATGGGTGAAGCCCAGGCGGTGGGCCTCCTGGATCCGCTGGTTGATGCCGGGCACCGGGCGGACTTCCCCGGCCAGGCCCACTTCGCCGAAGGCGATGAGCCGCTGCGGCAGGGGCTTCTTGGACTTCGCCGAGGCCACCGCCAGCGCAACGGCCAGGTCGGTGGCGGGCTCGCTGAGCTTCACGCCGCCCACGGTGGCCACGTAGGAATCGTCCTTGTTCAGCAGGCAGCCGGCCCGCTGCTGTAGGACGGCCAGCAGCATGGCCACCCGGGAACTGTCCAGCCCGCTGGTGGCCCGGCGCGGCTGGGAACTGGCGCTTTCGGCCAGCAGCGCCTGCACTTCGGCCAGCAGCGGCCGCCGGCCCTCCAGGGTCACCGTGATGCAGGTTCCGGACACCGGCTCCTTGGTCCGGGACACGAACAGGCCGCTCGGATCGGCCAGGCCCACGATTCCGTCCTCGTTCAGGTCGAAGCAGCCGACGTCGTCGGTGGGGCCGTACCGGTTCTTGACGGCCCGCAGCAGCCGCAGCCGGGAGTGGCGCTCGCCCTCGAACTGGCACACCACGTCCACGAGGTGCTCCAGGAGCCGGGGGCCGGCGATGGAGCCGTCCTTGGTCACATGGCCCACCAGCAGGGTGGTCATGTTGCGGCGTTTGGCCGCGGCAATGAGGGATGCCGTCACCTCACGGACCTGCGAGACCCCGCCGGCGCTGCCTTCGACGTCGGCGCTGCTCAGCGTCTGCACGGAGTCCACGATCAGCAGGCGCGGCTCCAGCTCCTCCACCTGGCCCAGGGCCTGGCCCAGGTCCGTTTCGGCGGAGAGGTACAGGGACTCGGCGACGGCGTCGATCCGGTCCGCGCGCATCTTGACCTGCGCGGCGGACTCCTCGCCCGTGATGTAGAGGACATCCTGCGCGGTGCGGGCAAACTTGGCCGCGACGTCCAGCAGCAGGGTCGACTTGCCGACGCCGGGTTCGCCGGCCAGCAGGATCACGGCGCCGGGAACCAGCCCGCCGCCGAGCACCCGGTCCAGTTCGTCCACGCCGGTGGGCAGGCACGCCGCGGTGGTCGCGTCGACTTCGGCGATCCGGCGGGCCGGCTCCAGTACGGTGGTGGCCGCCGTCGTGCGGGCGACGGCGCCGCCGGTCTCCTCGACGCTGCCCCAGGCCTGGCATTCGCCGCAGCGGCCCACCCACTTGGCCGTGGTCCAGCCGCATTCCGCGCATTTATAGCCCGGCGCCTTGGCGGCCCGGGAAGTCTTGGTAGCCATTGCTCCACACTATCTGCGCCGTACGACACCACGCGCCAGCCGGGCACCGCGATGCGGCACAGAGGTTACAGCGGGGGCAGAATGTCCCGCGCCTCGCGGGAATCCACACCCGCGGCTTCGAGCAGGTCCACCATCAGCGGACGGAACAGCATCACCACCGTTTCGCCCTCCAGCCGTTGCACGTCCAGCAGCCGCGGATGCAGCCGGCCGGCGATTTCCCGCAGGTCTGCCCGGGCCGTCCGCAGGTGGGCGCGCCGGACGCCGTCGTGCACTTCCGCGATGCCCAGGGACAGTTCGTCGACGGCGTCGGCAGTGTCCTGCAGGACGTCGGCGATGTTCTGGGTGGCCTCGTCGGAGAGCGCCGCGTGGTTGATGGCGCTGGTCAGCCGGCGGGCAAAGACGCGGCTGTTGCGCAGTGCCAGGTCGATGTAGTCCAGCGACTGCTCCATCTGGTCCAGCTCCTCGCGGTGCCGGCGGTAGGCGGGCGCCAGCGTGGCCACCTCGCCTGAGGCCCGCAGGGACTGCCGCATGGCATCGACCAGCGGCTGGCAGTTCCGCCCCCGGATGAGCGCGTGCCACGCCTGGGTCGAGTCGCTGTAGCTGAGCGCGGAGGCGCATTCGCGGAGCACCTCGGCAAGCTCGTGCAGGAGCTTCTTGACGTCGTTGCGGGGTTCCCGGCGCGGGTCCTTCGGGATCAGGATGGTCACCAGCAGGGCGAACACCCCGCCCACGATCGCGTCAATGCTGCGGGTGAACGGACCCCCGGCCGGGGCCGGCAGCAGCACCACGAGGAGGGACTGCAGGCCCAGCTGGGTGGTGAAGATGGTGCCGCTGTCCAGGAACCGGGCCAGCAGGATCGAGAACAGCAGGACGACGGCGGCCTGCCATATGCCGGCGCCCAGCCAGTGCAGCAGCAGGTCGCCGACCACAATCCCGATGGTGCAGCCCAGGGCCACCTCGATGACGCGGCGCAGCCGGGGGTCACGGGAGAAACCCAGCGAAATGAGGGAGGAGGTGGCGGCGAACAGCGGGCCGCTGTGGCCCAGCACGTATTCGGCAAACGCATAGGCGCCCACGGCGCAGGCGGTCATCTGGAGGGCCGGCACCAGCGAGTTCCGGCTCCGGACCAGGCCGGTGCGGACCCGGCCGCGGAGGAACCGGGCGCTTGCTGAGAGTCCAGGGGCGGGGGCCATGCGCTCCAGTCTATTTGTTTTGGAGTCCAGTCTCGGGCGGACCGCCGGGGCGAAAGCCGCAGGTAGCAGGGCAGACGTTCATGTTCTGTTCATGTTGACAGATCATTGTGTTCACGAACGTTCCCTACCTTGAATGAAAGGCAGCTACTTGTTGCCCGGCGGCTCGTTCCGCATGTTAGCTTTCCGGCAGTCCGCATCAACTGCCGTGTACACCGGAGGATCTAAGTGAACTTCAAGCGATCTAGCGCTCTCGCAGCACTGGCAGCAGGCGCCCTGCTGCTCTCGGCCTGTGGCAGCGACAACAACACTGCCGCTACCGGCACGTCCGGCGCGGCTGCATCCGACGTTGCGTGTGGAGGCAAGGAAGCGCTGAAGGCCAGCGGCTCCAGCGCCCAGGCCAATGCGATGACCCGATTTGTCGCGGCCTACGAAGCGGCCTGCGACGGCCAGACGCTGAACTACACCTCCAACGGCTCCGGCGCTGGCGTCTCCGAATTCCTCGGCGGACAGACCGACATCGGTGGCTCGGACTCTCCCTTGAGCGAGAAGAAGGGTGAACCCGTCAAAGCTGAGGAGCGTTGCGGCAGTGAAGCCTGGAATCTGCCGGTTGTGTTCGGTCCCCTGGCCGTAACCTACAACGTTCAGGGTGTCGACAAGCTGAACCTTGACGGCCCGACTGTTGCCAGTATCTTCAACGGCACGATCTCTACTTGGAACGATCCCGCCATCGCCGCCCTGAACTCCGGCGTCAGTCTGCCCGACGAGAAGATCAACGTGATCTACCGCAGCGACGAGTCCGGCACCACGGACAACTTCCAGCAGTACCTCGATGCGGCTTCCGACGGCGCCTGGGGCAAGGGCGCTGGCAAGACATTCGCCGGCGGCGTAGGCGAGGGCGCTAAGGGCAACGAAGGCACTTCTGCCGCCGTCAAGGGGACCGAAGGATCCATCACCTACAACGAGTG
This sequence comes from Pseudarthrobacter sp. 1C304, assembly GCF_052245515.1. NCBI lineage: Bacteria > Bacillati > Actinomycetota > Actinomycetes > Micrococcales > Micrococcaceae > Pseudarthrobacter > Pseudarthrobacter sp. 1C304. The sequence continues at coordinate 468,538 of NZ_JBQQCH010000001.1, forward strand.
GTCCTTCGCGAAGAGCCAGAACCTGTCTGTTGCCAGCATCATCACGTCAGCGGATCCGACTCCGGTCGAGATCAGCACCGAAACGGTCGGCAAGACCATCGCCGGCGCCAAGATCCAGGGCGAAGGCAACGACCTGGTTCTGGACACCAGCTCCTTCTACACGCCGAGCGAGAAGGGTGCTTACCCGATCGTTCTGGCCACGTACGAAATTGTCTGCTCCAAGTACAAGGACGCCGAAACCGCCACCGCAGTCAAGGCATTCCTGACATCCACCATCGGCGCGGGCCAGAACGGCCTCACGGACAACGGGTACATCCCCGTCCCCGAGGACTTCAAGGCCAAGCTGAAGACGGCCATCGCCGCAATCTCCTAGGACTCAACTCATGTCGTCTCCACGACCCGAGGTGACCGAACCTTCGGCCCCGAGCTCAGGCTCGGGGCCGAAGGCCGCACCTGACCAAACACCCAGCGCAAGCACCCCGGCCCCCCGGCCCGGCTCAAAAACTTCCGGCGCGTCGGTATTTAAGCATGGCAGTGTGCTGGGCGACCGCATCTTCAGCGCCGTAAGCACCCTGTCCGGCATCGTGGTTATCGTCGTGATCGCCCTGATCGCTGTCTTCCTGCTGGTCCGGGCCATACCGTCGCTGCAAGCCAACACTGTCAACTTCTTCTTCAGCAGCGAGTTCAACACCACCGATGAGAACAACCTCGCATTCGGCATCCGCGACCTTTTCATCGTGACTGTTCTTTCCTCGGCTTTTGCCCTGCTGCTCGCCGTCCCGGTCTCCGTGGGCATTGCGATCTTCCTCACGCAGTACGCGCCCAAGCGCCTGGCGCACTGGTTCGGGAGCATTGTGGACCTCCTCGCCGCCGTCCCGTCGATTATTTTCGGACTGTGGGGCATCTTCGTCCTGGCACCCTGGCTGGAGCCGTTGGCCAAAACTCTTAACTCGACGCTGGGATGGTTCCCGCTGTTCGCCACCGGCAACGTCTCCCTTAACGGCGGCGGCACGATCTTTACGGCCGGTATCGTCCTGGCGGTTATGATCCTGCCGATCGTCACCGCGATTACCCGCGAGGTATACAAACAAACACCCGGTGGGCACATCGAAGCTGCCCAGGCGCTGGGCGCCACAAAGTGGGAAGTCGTAAAAATGACGGTCCTGCCCTTCGGCCGTAGTGGAACGATCGCGGCTTCAATGCTTGGCCTTGGCCGCGCCCTGGGCGAAACGGTCGCCGTCCTGATCATTCTGCGCGCATCGGCTCAGCCGGCAAGCCTTACCTTGTTCGACGGCGGCTACACGTTCGCCTCCAAAATTGCGTCGGCCGCCGCTGAGTTCAGCGCCCCGCTGCCCACCGGGGCATACATCGCGGCCGGCTTCGTGCTTTTCGCGTTGACCTTCGTCGTCAATGCGCTCGCACGCTCCGTGGTTGGAAAGAAGGTCAACGGATGAGTCGTCTGCCCAGTCTCACCGGCAACCAGCAGCCGGGGCCCCGTCCCCTGCCGACGGAAGACGATCTGAAAGCCAAACGTGCGTTCCGGCCGATCAGCCGCCGTCGACGGGTAACGGACAAGTTCGTCAGGGGTGTGGTCACCCTGACCTTCCTCGTTGCCCTCGTGCCCTTGCTGTGGCTCCTCTGGACCGTCGTGTCCCAGGGCCTTCCGGCCATCCTCAACGCGGACTGGTGGACCAAGTCACTTCAGGGCGTCCTGCCGGAGCAGTTTGCCGGTGGCGTCTACCACGCGCTGTACGGAACAATCGTGCAGGCCCTGATGGCTGCCCTCATCGCCGTTCCGCTCGGCCTGATGATTGCGATCTATCTTGTCGAGTACGGCCGCGGGTGGCTGGCCGGCCTGGTCACCCAAATGGTCGACATCATGTCTGGGATTCCGTCCATCGTCGCAGCCCTGTTCGTGTTCAGCCTGTGGATCGGAACTCTTGGGCAGCCCCAGAGCGCCTTTGCTGTGTCGCTGGCCCTGGTGCTGCTGATGCTGCCCGTAGTGGTACGCAACACCGAGGAAATGCTTCGCCTCGTTCCGGACGAACTCCGCGAGGCGTCCTACGCACTCGGTGTGCCGAAATGGATCACCATCCTGCGCATCGTTCTGCCCTCGGCGATGTCCGGAATCATCAGCGGCATCATCCTGGCGGTGGCCCGTGTCATGGGCGAAACGGCCCCGGTCCTCGTGTTGGTCGGGTACAGCCGGTCCATCAACTACAACGTCATGGACGGCAACATGGCCTCGCTTCCGCTGTTGCTCTACACGGAGTTGATCAACCCCGAGCCCGCGGGCCAGCTCCGTGTCTGGGGTGCCGCACTGACGCTGATCATCCTGATCGGCATCCTGAACGTCATCGCCACCGTTGCCGCACGCCTCGTGGCGCCCAAAAAATCTTAATCTGCAAGGAACCCTGAATGGCTAAGCGCCTTGATGTCAAAGAACTCAATGTCTACTACGGCAAATTCCACGCGGTGGAGTCCGTCAGCATGTCGGTGGAGCCCCGAAGTGTCACCGCACTGATCGGGCCCTCCGGTTGCGGTAAATCCACGGTCCTCCGCACGCTCAACCGCATGCACGAAGTCATCCCCGGCGCCCGCGTCGAAGGGCACGTCCTCCTCGACGGTGCTGACATTTATGACCCCGGCGTCAGCCCGGTGTCGGTCCGACGGACCATCGGCATGGTCTTTCAGCGTCCGAACCCTTTCCCCACCATGTCCATCCGGGACAACGTGGTTGCCGGTCTGCGCCTGCAGGGGGAGAAAGACAAGAAAAAGCTCAACGAAGTCGCTGAACAGTCCCTCCGGGGCGCGAACCTCTGGAACGAAGTCAAAGACAGGCTCGATAGGCCCGGTGGAGGCCTTTCCGGCGGGCAGCAGCAGCGTCTGTGCATCGCCCGCTCGATCGCCGTCGAGCCGGACGTCCTTTTGATGGACGAGCCATGCTCGGCACTTGATCCGATCTCCACGCTCGCCATCGAAGATCTGATCACGGAACTCAAAGAGAAGTACACGATCGTGATCGTGACACACAACATGCAACAGGCCGCGCGTGTCAGCGACCAGACGGCGTTCTTCAACCTGGCAGGCGTGGGTCAGCCCGGCCGCATGGTCGAAATCGACTCCACGGAAAAGATCTTCAGCAACCCGACGGAGAAGGCAACCGAGGACTACATCTCGGGCCGGTTCGGGTAAACGGGATTAAGTGGTGAATGGGCCTTGAGTCGTGTCAGAGCAGACTGAAACCGAACGGCCGGGCAACAGGGGCGACTCAGTGCTGGTGGCGGGCCCGATCAGAGTCGACCTTGAGCGGCATGAGGCCAGGCTGGACGGTCGGGAAATCGTGTTCAGCCACCGGGAATTGCTGCTGCTTGCTTACCTCATCCGGCAGGGCGGCAGGGTCGCCAGTACCGAAGAGATCAGCGATGCCGTGTGGGGAAAGCGATCAGTTACAAACACTGTGGCAGTGCACGTTAAGCGCGTACGCGTGAAACTGGGCGACGACCCCCAGCACGGGAACATGATCCGGACTGTCCGGGGCGTCGGATACCGGCTCGGCCCCTCCCTGTGCAGCTGATGTAAGTCAGGAGTCGGCGCGGAGGTGATTCAACCGGGCGCCGGCGATTCCGCGAGGTTCGGGAAGAATCCCGGAACAAGAGACGTGTCCCTAAAGCGCCGCGAGGGGCGACAGGAATAGGGCCAGCGCAAACGCCACTGCCGCGGTGACAAGCGGTGTGAGAAGCCAGAACATCAGCACCCGGATCACCACCTTCCGGTTGGTGGCGGGGAACCTCTGGTTGGAGCCTGAGCCCAGCACGGCCGAAGTGACCGTGTGCGTGGTGGAGAGGGGCAGGTGCAGCCCGATCGCACCCACCAGCAGCATGGCCGAGCTGAGCAGCTGCGCCACTGAGCCTCGCAACGGATCCGTCCGGATCAGCCGGTAGCCGATGGTGTAGGAGATGCGCCACCCCCCGGCCAGGGTCCCAGCGGTCAGCAGGATCGCGGTGAACAAGGCCACCCAGACCGGCATCTCGCCGCCGTCGGACAGTCCCGATGCCAGGAGCGCCAGAATCAGCACCGCGCTGGTGCGCTGCCCGTCCTGCAGGCCGTGGGCGAACGCCACGGCGCCCGCGGCGACGCTCTGAGCGCCGCGGGACCGGCCGTTGACCACGTTCGGCGGCGTGTACCGGGCCGCCCAGATCGCGGGCCAGACCATCAGGTAGGCGCCGGCGAAGGCAAGCACCGGCGAGAGCAGCAGCGGCAGCACCACCTGGACCAGCAGGGACGTGTCCACACCGCCCACGGCGTTCCCGCCGGCAGCGACGCTTGCGACCCCCGCGCCGGCCAGCCCGCCCACCAGCGCGTGGGTCGAGGACGACGGAATGCCCCGCCACCACGTGTAGACCCCCCACAGCACAGCGCTGACCAGACCCGCCACCAGGATGGCCAGCCCGTTCTCCCCGCTGGGGAGCTGCACCCACGTCCGGCTGACGGCGAGGGCTAAGGCGGCGCTGAGCCCGGCGCCGATGAAATTGAAGAAGCCGGCCAGCAGCACCGCGACGGTGGGCGTGAGGGCGCGGGTCCGCACGGCCAGTGCCACCGACGCCGAGGCGTCCCGGAAGCCGTTCAGGAAGGCGAATGCCCCGGCGAAGACCACCACCAGGGCAAACAGGACTTGTGCCACGTCAGGATTCCTTGACGATGATGCTGCCCACCTGCGTTGCGACCCGGCGCATGTCCCGGGTGACGCCGACCAGCTGTTCGGCGATGTCCCGGTTTCGCGCGTACCGCGTCGACTTCATCTCGTTGAGCATGTCCGCCACCCAGATCCGGTGGGACCGCTCCGCTCGCTTGGCGAGGCGGAGGACTTCGATCCAGTAATCCTCGAGCTCGTCCAGGTTGTCCAGCTTGCGCATGGCGTCCACGGTGAGCTCCGCCTGCCGGCTGATGATCTCCAGCTGATCGGCGGCGCGCTTGGGCAGCCGATCCAGCTTGTAGAGCGACACCAGTTCCGCGGCGGCGTCGAGCTTTTCCATCGCCTCGTTGAGGAACCGGGACAGTGCGTACATGTCCTCGCGGGGCAGCGGGCTGACGAACGTGGTCCGCATATGGGTCAGCAGTGCGAAATGCAGCTCTGTGCACTTTGCCTCGTGGTTGTGCATGTCCTCCACCAGCCGGTCGTTCTCACTGGCCGGCGCACCCAGAATCTCCGAGAGGGTGCCCGTGGCAAGCACAAGCTGGCGTGCCAGTTGGGCCAGGAGGTTCAGCCCGGCGGGTTCCTGGGGGAAAAGGCGCAGCTTCACTTGTGATTACCGGTCTTCGGGAGGAGGGCCTGGGGCGGTGTCTGCGGGGCGTGGTGCGTAGCGATGACCCGCGCATGGAATTACTTTACCGCCCGGCCCGAAACGGCCGGGAAACTGCGGAAAAGGTCCGCCGGAATGTGACGGAAGCGCGGTTGGAGGGCCGGCGACCGGTGCGGTCGCGTGCCGTCTTCACCGCGTTCTCGGCACCCCTAGCTTGCATCGACAATTATCGATATACTCAGAAGGGCCACACCCGGGAAGTCGCGCGGTACCAGCGGTGACCGCCGGACCAAATGTGGCACGGGGGTTTCGGTGCTGGATCGAACCACTGCAATTGCCAAGGAGAACCACATGCCTGCTATTCGAATCTACGAATCCGCTCTCTGCTGTGACGCCGGTGTCTGCGGCCCCGACGTGGACCAGTCCCTGGTGAATGTGACAGCGGATGTGCGCCATCTCCAGGGCCTCGGAGCGGACATTGTGCGCCACAACCTGGCCAGCGAACCGACCGTATTCGCCGAAGACGAGACGGTCCGCGGCTTCATGCGCCTGGTCGGGTCCAAAGGTCTGCCGCTCACTATCGTCGACGGCGTCACGGTCGCAGCCGGCGCCTACCCGAGCAGGGTGGAACTGCTGGGTTTGGCCGGTCTGGGCGAAGCCGGAGCTGAGCCGACGTCTCGCCCCGACTTGGGCCTCACTGAAGCGAAGTCCGGCGGCTGCTGCGGCGGCTCCACGAGCTGCTGCTAGGTCCGGCGTGAAATTCCTCGAGAACACCCCACGGTTCGTTTTCTTTACAGGCAAGGGTGGGGTTGGGAAGACCTCGGTGGCCTGTGCGACCGCCCTGACGCTGGCAAGGGCCGGCAAGCTGGTGCTGCTGGTCAGCACCGACCCGGCCTCCAATGTCGGACAGGTCTTCGGCGAGACCATCGGGAACACCGTCACCGCCATCCCGGATGTCCCGGGCCTCTTTGCGCTGGAGATCGACCCGGAGCAGGCGGCCGAGGCGTACCGGGAGCGGATTATCGCTCCTGTCCGCGGGCTGCTTCCGGATTCGGAGCTGGCCGGGATCGCCGAGAGCCTATCCGGCTCTTGCACCACGGAGATTGCGTCATTCGACGAGTTCACCAACCTGCTCGCCGAGGACAGCTCCTATGGGGAGTATGACCACGTCGTTTTCGATACCGCTCCGACAGGTCACACCATCCGCCTGCTGCAGCTCCCCGGTTCGTGGACTGACTTCCTCGCTGCGGGCAAGGGGGATCCGTCCTGCCTCGGCCCCCTCTCGGGACTTGAGAAACATAAACAGGTTTACGCCAAAGCCGTTCAGGCCCTCACTGACCCGGCCAGGACCCGGCTTGTCCTGGTCAGCCGCGCGCAAACATCATCTTTGAGCGAGATCGAGCGGACCTATTTCGAACTCAATCAGATCGGCATCGGCGGCGGCTTCGTCATCGTCAACGGCGTCCTGCCGGAGGCGGCCGGCGGGGAGAACTTGGCGCTGGCCCTGCGTGCCCGGGAAGCGGCGGCAATAGCAGCCATTCCCTCGGCGATCGCCGGTCTGCCCCTCGATGTTCTGGAACTGAAGCCGGGCAACATGGTAGGCATTCCAGCACTTGAGTCCCTGTTCGCGGCCACTCCTGATGCCGGTGTCGCGCCGGATGCGGCGCTGGTCGCTGAGACTGAGGACGCTCCGCTGGCTGCCCTGGTGGACGAAATGGAGCCCGATGGCCACGGTCTGGTGATGTGCATGGGAAAGGGCGGCGTCGGGAAGACCACCGTCGCTGCCGCTATTGCGGTCGCCCTGGCCGGACGCGGGCATGCGGTCCACCTCACGACGACCGATCCCGCAGCCCACCTCACCGAAACACTCGCGGGTTCCATCCCCGGCCTGACGGTGTCGCGCATCGATCCGGAATACGCCATTGAGGAGTATCGACGCCACGTGATGGAGACGAAGGGCCGGAGCCTGGACGATGACGGACGCGCGGCCCTCGCTGAGGATCTGATGTCCCCGTGCACCGACGAGGTGGCTGTATTCCGGCAGTTCTCCAAGGTGGTCCAGGAATCCCGCCGGCACTTCGTGGTGATCGACACCGCACCAACCGGCCACACCCTGCTGCTCCTTGACGCCACGGGTTCGTACCACCGCGAGATCGCCCGCCAGGTTGGCGACACTATGGGGTTCGTGACGCCTCTTATGCGGCTACAGGATCCGGCGCAGACCAAGGTTGTGCTCGTCACGCTGGCCGAAACCACCCCGGTACTGGAGGCCGAAGAGTTGAAGAGTGACCTGGAAAGGGCCGGGATTCACCCGTGGGCGTGGGTCATCAACAACTCGATCGCCGCCGCACACCCGAAAACGCCGTTCCTGCGGGCCCGCGCCGCGAACGAAATCGAACAGATCACGAAGGTACGCACGTTGACGGACCGGGTTGCTCTCATTCCGCTGCTACCCGAAGAGCCTATCGGCGAAGAGAAGTTGTCGGCCCTGACTGCACTGAGCTCCCTCCCTGCCTGACTTGGATCCAGCTCCCGCCGACGTTTGGGCGGCGGAAGCTGTGACCCGTGCGGCTAGCCATCCAGGCGCTGAGCCAGCAGCGCTTCGAGGTCGCGGGCCGCGGCGTCCAGCTTGGCGATCGTGTCCCGCTGGAGCGCCCGGAGATATTCCGCGTCGGACTCGCCGTCCAGCACCCAGTTCTCGTCGGCAGGTGAGTCCATCGCCTGGCGTGTATTGGCGGTCGCCGTCCTGATGTTCTCCAGCATCGCGTGCAGCCGGTCTTCTGTGGTGCGTGCCTCGGTGTGCATGGTGTCCTCCTCGTCGTTGTACGCGGTCCTGATGTTGGGTCCGTGGTGCGGCTCTGCCGACGTCCGTTGCCGGAATTATCGAGCCGGTGTGCGCCGTTCGATCAGTACCGTGTCCCGCCATTTCCCGGCCGCGGGGCCGTGGGCCATCCTGGCAATCTTTTCCCGGTGCCCCACAACTCTGAAGCCGTGGGCGAGGTGCAGCTTCAGGCTCGGTTCGTTCTCCGGAAAAATGCTTGCCTGGATGGTCCAGATGCCGGCGTCCTCGGTCGAAGAGATCAGGGACCGGAGGAGGGCGGACCCTATCCGCTGGCCGCGGGCCGACTCGGAAACGTAAATGGAGTGTTCCACGACGCCGGCGTACGCCGGGCGGGCGGAGATGGCGGAGACTGCCGCCCAGCCGAGAATGCCGACGTCCGGCGCCATCGCCACCAGGCGGTGCGAAGCGAGCCGCGCGCTGTCGAAACGGCGCCAGTCCGGTGCCTCGGCCTCGAATGTTGCCTCCCCGGTCGCGATGCCCTCGCGGTAGATCCGCCGCACCTCAGGCCAGTCCGATTCCCGCATCGGCCGGACCGTGATGTCGGGCGCCGGGCCTTGGCTCACAGGGACGCCAGGAGGCCGGCCGTCTGTTCGATGGCTCCGGGAACAAGGGAGTAATACGCCCAGGTGCCGCGCTTTTCGCGGTGCAGCAGGCCGGCGTCGACGAGGATCTTCAGATGGTGGGACACGGTGGGTTGTCCCAGGTCCAGCGGCTCGGTCAGATCGCACACGCAGGATTCGCCGGAGGCTTCCGCCTTGACGATTGAAAGCAGGCGCAGCCTGTTGGGATCCGAGAGGGCCTTGAACACGAGCGCTTTCTGCTGGGCATCCTCCGCGCTGAGGACGGGCTGGGCGGACGGTGCGCAGCAAGCCTTGTCCAGGGCCGGCTCAACAGTTTGCAGAGAATTCATAGGTCTATTATGCACAGACATTGACATTTATCGATATAGTTGGAAATACTTCATATCGACAAGCGTCAATCTAAAGCTGAGCAGCACAGGAGTCCCGTGAGTATCCAGACTGATCCATCGCCCACTCTGAAGGGCGGGGCAGCCGTCGTCGGCAAACTCTCCACCCTGGACCGTTTCCTGCCGGTATGGATCATCGCCGCCATGGTCCTGGGACTGCTCCTGGGCAGCTTTATCCCGGGCCTGAACACTGCCCTTGAGGCGGTCAAGGTCGGCGAAGTCTCGCTGCCAATAGCCATCGGGCTGCTGGTGATGATGTACCCGGTGCTCGCCAAGGTCCGCTACGACCAGGCGCACCGCGTGGTCGGGGACCGCAAGTTGATGGTCACCTCACTGGTGTTGAACTGGGTCCTTGCTCCGGTATTCATGTTCGCCCTGGCCTGGATCTTCATCCCGGATCTGCCTGAATACCGCACCGGCCTGATCATCGTGGGTCTGGCCCGCTGCATCGCCATGGTGATGATCTGGAACGACCTGGCCTGCGGTGACCGGGAAGCTGCGGCCGTGCTGGTGGCCATCAACTCCGTTTTCCAGGTCATCGCGTTCGGTGCGCTCGGCTGGTTCTACCTGCAGCTCCTGCCGTCCTGGCTGGGCCTGCCCACCACCAGCGCAGACTTCTCCTTCTGGGCGATCACCGCCTCGGTACTGATCTTCCTGGGCATCCCACTGCTGGCCGGATTCCTCACCCGCACTGTCGGCGAAAAGGCCAGGGGCCGGGACTGGTACGAAGGCACGTTCCTGCCGAAGCTCGGCCCGTGGGCGCTTTACGGTCTGCTCTTCACCATCACCCTGCTCTTCGCGCTGCAGGGCAGCACCATCACGTCTCGGCCGCTCGACGTCGTCCGGATCGCCCTGCCGCTGCTGGTCTACTTCCTCGTGGTCTTCGGCGCCGGGATGTTGATCGGCAAGTGGCTGGACCTCGGCTACGCCAAGACCACCACGCTCGCATTCACGGCAGCCGGCAACAACTTCGAGCTCGCCATTGCCGTGGCGATCGGCACCTTCGGCGTCACGTCCGGGCAGGCGCTGGCCGGCGTTGTCGGTCCCTTGATCGAAGTCCCCGTCCTTGTTGCACTGGTTTACGTGGCCCTCTGGGCGCGCAAACGCTTCTTCACCTCAAACACCCTTTCCGTCTGACTCCCACAAACTTCAGGAGAACACCATGACCACCGAAACCGCCAAGAAGCCGTCCGTCCTGTTCGTCTGCGTCCACAACGCCGGCCGCTCCCAGATGGCCGCCGCGTTCCTCACCACCCTGGGTGAGGGCCGGATCGAGGTCCGCTCCGCCGGATCCGCACCCGCCGACAAGGTCAACCCGGCCGCCGTCGAGGCCATGGCCGAACTCGGCATCGACATGTCCGCCGAAATTCCCAAGATCCTCACCACCGAGGCCGTCAAGGAATCCGACGTCGTCATCACCATGGGCTGCGGTGACACCTGTCCGATCTTCCCCGGCAAGCGCTACGAGGACTGGGAGCTCGAAGACCCGGCCGGCCAGGGCGTCGACGCCGTCCGCCCGATCCGTGACGACATCAAGGCCCGCATCGAGGACCTCATCGCCTCCCTCACCCCCGCAGCCAAGTAGGAGCACAGCCATGACTGAACAGCTGATCATCATCGGGTCCGGCCCCGCCGGCTACACCGCCGCCATCTACGCCGCCCGCGCCGGACTCAAGCCACTTGTCATCGCCGGAGCGGTCACCGCGGGAGGCGCCCTGATGAACACCACCGAGGTGGAAAACTTCCCCGGCTTCCCGGGCGGCGTCCAGGGCCCCGAGCTCATGGACGGGCTCCAGCAGCAGGCCGAGAAATTCGGCGCGCAGGTGGTGTTCGACGACGTCACCGAAGTAACGCTGACCGGTCACCTCAAGCGCGTCGTCACCGGAGCCGGCGAGACGCACGAGGCACCCGCCGTCATCCTCGCCACCGGTTCCGCTTACAAGGAACTGGGCCTGCCCGAGGAAAAGAAGTTCAGCGGCCACGGCCTCTCCTGGTGCGCCACCTGCGACGGCTTCTTTTTCCGCGACCAGGACATCATCGTGGTCGGCGGCGGTGACTCGGCGATGGAGGAGGCAACCTTCCTCACCCGCTTCGGGAAGTCCGTCACGGTGGTGGTCCGCAAGGGCGAGCTCCGAGCCTCCCGGATCATGGCCCAGCGTGCCAAGGACAACTCCAAGATCAGCTTCGCCTGGAACTCCGCCGTCACGGCGATCCATGGCGACACCAAGGTCACCGGTGTCACCCTGACCGACACCCGCACCGGCGAAACCCGGGAGCAAGCCGCCACCGGAATCTTCGTCGCGATCGGCCACGTTCCACGCACAGAACTTCTGCACGGCCAGGTGGAGCTCGACGCCGAGGGCTACATCAAGGTGGACTCACCCACCACCGTCACCAACCTGAGCGGTGTCTTCGCCTGCGGCGACGCCGTGGACCACCGCTACCGCCAGGCCATCACCGCCGCCGGCACCGGCTGCGCCGCCGCTTTGGACGCTGAACGCTACCTCGCAGCACTGGACGACGCCGACAGCATCGCCACCGCACTCGTCGAGGAACCCACCCACTCCTGACCCCGGCTTACCGCCTGCCGGTCCGGCAGGCACCCCGACAACGAACCGCCACCACCGGATGAAACAGAGGACACCATGGATGCAACCACCACCCTTCCCGTAGCTGTCATCGGAGCCGGGCCCATCGGCCTCGCCGCGGCAGCCCACCTGCTCGAGCGCGGCCTGGAGCCACTCATCCTCGAGGCCGGCCCGACGGCGGGCGCCGCCATCGAGCAGTGGCGCCATATCCGCCTGTTCTCCCCGTGGCAGTACAACACCGACGCCGCCGCCGTCCGCCTGCTCGACGCCACCGGCTGGGAATCACCGGAGCCGACAGCGCTGCCCACCGGCGGTGAACTCATCGACCAGTACCTCACCCCGCTCGCCGCCCTCCCCGCGATCGCGTCCCGCCTGCACACCGGCGCCCGCGTCATCGCAGTGACCCGGCAGGGGATGGACAAGACCCACAGCCGGAATCGCGACACCACCCCGTTCGTGGTCCGGGTCGAACACACCGACGGTGAAGTGCGCGACTACCAGGCCGCCGCCGTCGTCGACGCCTCCGGCACCTGGTCCACCCGCAACCCGCTCGGAACCTCGGGCCTGCCCGCTGTTGGCGAAACGGCCGCCGCTGCCTATGTTTCTTCTCCGCTGCCGGACGTCCTGGGCCGTGACCGGGAAGCGTTTGCCGGGCGCACCGCCGTCGTGATTGGCGCAGGCCATTCGGCCGCCAACACCCTGATCAACCTCTCCGAGCTCGCGGACCAGGTGCCCGGGACGAGGATCGTCTGGGCCATCCGCGGCGCTTCGGCGGCTAAGGTCTACGGCGGCGGCGACGCCGACGGCCTCGCCGCGCGCGGCCAGCTCGGCAGCCGGCTCCGCGCCCTGGTTGAGAGCGGCGCCGTGGAGCTGCACACCGGTTTCGGGATCGCCGGCCTCACGGCAGGCGCCGGCGCCGTCACGCTGACCTCCACTGACGGCCGGACCCTGGAGGGCGACGTTGTGGTCCCGGCCACCGGCTTCCGCCCGAACCTTGACATGCTCCGGGAGCTCCGGCTGGAACTGGATCCCGGTGTCGAGGCCCCGCGCGAATTGGGTCCACTGATCGACCCCGAATTCCACTCCTGCGGGACCGTGGAGCCGCACGGCGCCAGGATGTTGGCCCACCCGGAGCAGGATTTCTACATCGTCGGTATGAAGTCCTACGGCCGGGCCCCGACGTTCCTGCTGGCCACCGGCTACGAGCAGGTCCGCTCGGTCGCCGCCGCCTTGGCCGGAGACCGCGAGGCCGCGGACACTGTCCAGCTCGAGCTGCCGGAGACGGGCGTCTGCTCCTCCGACATCGGCACGAGCTGCGACGTGCCTGCCGCCGCGCCCGCCGACTTCGTCGCCGAAACCTCCGGCGGGTGCTGCGGAGCGCCCGAACCGGTCCTTGTCGGATTCCCCACCGGGCTGGCCCATGGCCGCTCCGCCGAAAACTAGACACCTTCCCCCGGTTTCTTCCACCGACCAAACGGAGTGCTGACATGACTGACCACCCTGAGCGCGGCCTGGGCCTGCAGGACAACACCGAGCTCCTGCACCGGATCAGCGCGCGCCTGGCCGACCGCTTTGCCGGCGTGTTCGCGGCGGAGACGGTTGAGCGCTACGTCTTCGAGTCCTACGCGGCCCTGGCGCGGACCGCGAAGATTAAGACGCACCTGCCATCCGCGACCGAGCGCTTCGCGACTGACAGGCTCAACGCCCTGGCCAAGTCCAAGGGCGCCGTCGCCTCCGACGTCCCGGAGGTGCTGTTCGTCTGCGTGCAGAACGCCGGGCGTTCGCAGATGGCGGCCGCCCTGCTCACCGTGGAGGCCAAGGGCAGGATCCACGTCCGGTCGGCCGGCTCCCTGCCGGCGGCCGAACTGGACCCCGCCGTCGTCGCGGCGATGTCCGAAATGGGCCTGGACGTCACCCGTGAGTACCCGAAGCCACTCACTGACGACGTGGTGCGCGCCGCCGACGTCGTGATCACGATGGGCTGCGGCGACTCCTGCCCGATCTACCCGGGCAAACGCTACGAGGACTGGGAACTGGCGGACCCGGCAGGCCTGCCCGTCGCCGCCGTGCGGATTATCCGCGATGAGATCCACGACCGGGTCAGGGTACTGGCGGCATCACTGCTCGGCAACACCGACGCCGACGGGGAAGGATCAAGCGCATGACCCACACCACGAAGAAGCCTGGCGTCCTGTTCGTCTGCAGCAAGAACGGCGGAAAGTCCCAGCTCGCCGCCGGACTCATGAACCAGATCGCCAACGGAACCGTCACGGTGCACTCCGCCGGGACCAAACCCGGCAAGTCGCTGAACCCGCAGTCCGTGGACTCGCTGTCGGAACTCGGCATCGACATCACCGGGGAACACCCCAAGCCCGTCACCGACGAGGTCCTGAACGCGGTCGACGTCGTCATCGTCCTGGGCACCGAGGCAAAAGTCGAGGCCCCCGAGGGCAAGCGGCTCGAGCTCTGGAACACGGACGAGCCCTCCGAGCGCGGCATCGAAGGCATGGAACGCATGCGCCTGGTCCGGGACGACATCAAGGCCCGCGTCCAGAAGCTGTACGCGGAGCTCGCCGGGAACTGACCGTGCCCGCGCCGGCTCCCATCCGGATTCTCGCCGCGGAAGGTGCACCACGCGGCGGGCTCGCCGCGCTGTGCATCACCCAGACCACCGGGTGGGGCGTGCTTTACTACGCGCTGATCGCGGCGGTCCGGCCCATCAGCGAGGACACCGGCTGGGACCCGGCCCTGGTGACGGGGGCCTTCTCCACCGGCCTGCTGGTGTCTGCGGTGGCAGGCATCGTCGTGGGCAGAATCCTTGACGGCACCGGGCCCCGCACCCTGATGATCGGCGGATCCCTGGTGGGGGTGCTGGCCCTGGGCGGAGTGGCGGCGGCACCGAACCTGCCCGTGTTCTTTGCGGCCTGGATGCTGGCCGGCACGGCGCAGGCAGCGGTCCTATACCAGCCGGCCTTCACCGTAATCAGCCGCTGGTACGGTCCCGCCCGCATCCGTCCGCTGACCGTCCTGACCCTCGTCGCCGGGTTCGCGTCCACCATCTTCGCCCCCCTGACCGCAGCCCTCAGCGGCTGGCTCGGCTGGCGGGTGGGGTTCCTGGTCCTGGCAGCACTGCTGGGCCTGGTCACCGTGCCGCTGCACGCCCGGTTTCTCAACAGCTCGTGGACCCGCACCCCGCACAAGGAGCCGGCGGCCGCGGCGCGGAAGCGTATCCGCGCCACCCGGCACAGTCCGGAATTCCTTGGCCTGCAGGCCCTTATGGTCCTGCTCTGCCTCGGCCTCTACACCGTGACGCTGAACATCATCCCCCTCCTGATCGAAAAAGGCGCCGACTACGCCACGGCCGCGCTTGGGCTGGGTCTGGTGGGCGCGGGCCAGGTTGGCGGCAGGCTGCTGTTCGGCTCTATCCCGGCAGGCGCCCGGTTGCCGGTCATCACCGGAACCGGTGCCACCGCCGTCCTCTTGCTGGCTGTCCTGCCCGGCCCGGCGCCGGTACTGATCGCCGCGGGAATGCTGGCCGGCGCAGTCCGCGGCTGCCAGACCCTGCTGCAGGCCACCATCGTGGGGGACCGGTGGGGGAGCCAGGATCTGGGCGTCCTGCAGGGAACCTTCGCGGCCCCGCTGACAGCTGTCACGGCCATCGCCCCGGCAGCAGGTCCGCTGCTTGCCGCGTGTCTCGGCACCTACACGGCTATGGCGTACGCGATGGCTGTGGCCGCCGGAACCGCGGCGGCCATCGCCGTCGTCGCTTCACGGCGCACCCGGGACTGACCTCCGGGCAGAAGGGCATGAAAATGGTGCCGAACCGGATACGCCTCTCGGCGGTAGGCCGCTCTAGGCGGCTAAATGTTGAAGCCCGGGGGTTTCGCGGTTCGGCACCGCTTTTAGTTTTCTATGTGGCCGGGGACAAGTCAACATTGACAGCCCGGGGGGAGGCATGCGTGCCGGGATCCGGCAGGGTGGCCGGGCTCAGTCCAGTTCGCCCAGGCGCCACGCGTTGGCGGCGTGCTCAAGATCCTCGGCGGTTTTGACCAGAAGGTGCGAATTGCGGGTGAGTTTGCTCGCGTGGAGCTCGTTGCCGTGCTCCGCACCGTCGGCCAGGGTGGCCTGGCCGAGCGCCACGACGCGGCAGAACGCTGCGGAGCGTTCCAGCGCGACGTCGAACTCGCCGTCGAACGCACCTGACAGGATGGCGTCCGCCATGGACTTCATCTCGTCCGCTCCGGGCGGCTCTGCGGCGCCGGCGACGACGTGCGAGACCTGGGCGGTGTCCTTGCCGGCTTTGAAGTACACGGAGATCCGCTCCGGGTCCTGGATGGTGGCTGCGCGGATGGCGTACAGCCGCCAGAGTGCGCCCGGGAGGGACCGGGCCGGGCTTTCGGCCCACATTTCGGCGATGGCATCCAGCCCCTGTTCGTCGGCGAGCTTGACCAGGCGTTTGGTCACCACGGGGTCGTCGCTGTCCCGGCCGCGGCGCACCAGGGCCTGGGCAGCGAGATGGGCGGCCTCGGAGATGCGGGCAGGATCGGCCCCGCCCGCAAAGGGCTCAAAGTCGGTGGGGGCGAAGGGCTTCGGCTTGTGGTGCCGGGGCGGTCCGGGGGTGCTGGATCCTGCTTGCTCGCTCATGCCACCACGCTACTCCAGTGCTGGCGGGGAATCGAGCGTGGGGAGCGGGGCTGCCGGGGGCCGCTCCCGGAGGTTCCGCCCCGCGCCCGACGGGGTGCCCGCCCGTGCCCAAAACAGGCCAGGGTCTGAGGTACAGTGTTAACGTCCAGAAATGGACTGGGCTGATCAGCCTTGGAACAGCGGACTTTCCGCGGTTCCGGGGCCATTTGGCTGGGGCCTTTAGCTCAGTTGGTAGAGCATCGGACTTTTAATCCGTGGGTCGTGGGTTCGAGCCCCACAGGGCCCACTCTTTTAGCGAAGAGTGACAAAACCCCGGCATCCTGACAACAGGATGCCGGGGTTTTTTGTCGTCCGGCGCGGCCGGGGCGAAACCCCACGATTAACTAGTAATCAGGTGGGCTAGGATTGCCGGATGAACTCGCACAGCGCCACCGGTTCCGGCTATTGGTATGGACCTGACGACAGGCTCGATCCGCCCGGGGCCGTCCTTCAGGCCCTGCGCGAGTACCGCAACGTGGAAGTCGCCCGGCGCCGCTCCACGAGGGATTCCATGGGCATGGGGGAGACGGACCTCCTTGCGCTGAGGTACCTGCTGCGCGCCCAGGCGGCGGGCGAGCAGGCGGGCCCCAAGGACCTCAGCCGTGTTCTGGGCATCACCACCGCCTCCACCACGTCGCTGATCGACCGGCTGGTAAGCAGCGGCCATGTGCGCCGCGAGCCGCATCCCACCGACCGGCGCTCGCTGGTGATCGTCCCCACGGGTGCCACGGATACTGAGGTCCGGGCCACGCTGGGGGAGATGCACCGCCGGATGATGGCCGTGGCGGAAGAGCTCACCGAAGAGGAGGCGAGGACCGTGGTCAGGTTTCTGCGGCGGATGAGTGAGGCCATTGCCGAGCCGCCGGAAGCTCACTAAAGGGGATCGGCCCGGCAACTAGCTAGTCAGACTAGTTATATGTATGCTTACCAACTATGTCTGATATTCGTATTTCCGGCGGCGCCGTGGCCGAGATGGGGCACACCGCCGTCCCCGCCGCACAGTCCCTGGCCGCACCGAGCCACTGCGGGACGCCGATGGAGTGGAAGGCCCCGGCCTCGGCCACCATGTCCGTGTACTCCTTCGCTCCGGCCGATGCTGCGCCAGAGCTGCCGCCGCTCTGGCGCTGCGGCTGCGGCTTCCAGCTGGACGGGACTGTCCACACGGCCGGCATCCTGTCCGAGCTCAGCCGGTGACCCCGCCCCCCGCCCTGGCGCTGGCGGAACGCCCCGCCGCCGCCCCTGACCTGACCGCCGCAGGTCTCGGTGCCCGGGTGCTGTGCCTTCCGGACGCCCCGGCCGGCCGCTTCCTCGTCCATGAACTTCTGGGCCGGGGCGCCACTGCCACGGTGTTCCGCGGAACCGACCTGCTGGACAACCGGCCCGTCGCCATCAAGGTGGCCGAGGGTCCCGACCTGCGGCAGACGGAACGGATCCACGCCGAGGCACGCGTCCTGGCGTCCCTGAATCACCCGGCGATTGTCACTTTCATCGCCGAAGGAGTGGTGCCGGCGGGTGACCCGTGGGCAGGACGCCCGTTCCTCGTCGAAGAATTCGTCTATGGCGGAAGCCTCGCCGAGCGGATCCGCCGCGGCCCGGCCGGCGGCGCCGAAGTGGCTCGCTGGGCCACCGCGGCGCTGTCCGGGCTGGCGCACGTGCATTCGCGGGGACTGGTCCACCGGGACATCAAGCCCGCCAACATCCTCCTCAGCGAGCTGCGGCGTTCCGCCGTGCGGATCGCTGACTTTGGCATCGCCACGCCCGCCGGCGCCGAGCTGGAGCCTGGCGACTCATCCGGGACCGTGCACTACATGAGCCCGGAGCAGGCCGCCGGCGGCCCTCCCGGCCAGCCCAGCGACATCTATGCCCTGGGGCTGGTGCTGCTCGAATGCCTCACCGGGAGCAAGGCTTTCCCGGGAGCGCTGGTGGAATCCCTGGTGGCGCGGACCCTGCGCAACCCGGAAGTTCCGGCCCGGCTGGGCACGGGATGGGTTGCCCTGCTGACGGACATGACGGCGATGGACCCTGCCGCCAGGCCCTCCGCTGCTGCGGCGGCGGCCCGGGCGGCGAAACTCAACTCAGCGCCCTGAGTTTACCGGCGCTGCTCAGCGGCGTCACCGGCGGCGGCGAACCCGATGACTGCCTTGTTCCGGCCGGCCGCCTTGGCCTCATAAAGTGCCCGGTCGGCCTCCCGGAGGAGCCGCTGCAGCCCGGCGGTCCGGTCGCGTGTATCCACCACGCCGAAGCTGGCCGTCGGGGCGCCCGCGCCCCCGGGCAGGACGCGGTATTCGGCCAGCGCCGCGTTGATCCGGTCTGCGATCCGGACGCCCTCCTCCGCGTCGGCGCCCTCAAGCAGCAAGGAAAACTCCTCGCCGCCGTACCGGCCCACCAGGTCCCCGCTCCGCGCCACCGAGCGGCAGGCATCGGCGAAAGCCCGGATGACGCCGTCGCCCGCGTCATGCCCGAACCGGTCATTGACCGCCTTGAAGCGGTCCAGGTCCGCCATCACCACGGCGGTGCTGATCCCGGCCGCGACGTTGGCCCGGAGCCGGCGCTGGGCCTGGTGCATAAACTCCCCGCGGTTCAGCAGCCCGGTGAGCCCGTCGCGGGAGGCCAGCTCCTGCAAATCCTCGGTGCGGCGGGCGTAGTTCAGCGAGGTGATGCTGGAGGAGACCACCACCAGCAGGACGATGGCCATCAGCAGGGTCACCCCCGTGCCGAAAAGGACCTGGAACAGCGGGTCCGCGGGCCCCAGCAGCGCCAGCCCGGCCATCCTGCTCAGGTAGTAGGCGGCGCAGAACGCCGTGGCGACGGCGAGGGACCGGACCAGGTGCCAGGAGTGTGCGCGCTCGCGCCACAGTTCCACCGATGCGAGGCCCACCGCCGTGCCCATCAGGGCCAGCAGGGCAATGTTGCCGATCCGGGCGTGCTCCGTGTAGCGGACTGCCGCGTCAATGGCGACGGCCGCGAGGGCCGGGATTCCCAGCAGCCAGGGCCGGACCCGCCGCCCGGCCACCGAGCGGGTGCCGGCCCAGACGCATCCGGAGCCCAGCACCATGACCCCGTTTCCCGCACTCCCGGACCAGCCGACGCCCTGCACCTCGGCCAGGAAGTAGAACACGGCGGCAAAAAAGAAGGATGCGACGGCGATGCACCACCAGCCGGCAAAGGGCGCCCGGCTCTTGCGGTAGGTGTCGAAGTAGAAGAGCACCAGCATGGTCAGCGTCGTCACGGCGAAAACCACCATGAGCGTTGACCGGTCGAGCAGCACCATATGTTGACGATTCCCAGCTGCCAGCCCGGCCTCCCCATGGACCGTCGGCGTAGTTCCCCGCCGGATCAGCCCCCGGCCGGGTCAAGTCTCTCAGAACGGGACCGCCGCCGCCCGCAGCGGCGCGGCACGAGCGTCCCCGGCGCCCGGTGCGCGGAAGGGGTGCAAGATAGTGCCATGGAAGCCGTCGACGCCCTCAACGAGATCGCCTTCTGGCTTGAACGCGAGCTCGCACCCACGTTCAAGGTCCAAGCGTTCCGGAAAGCCGCCGGGATCATCGCCGGCCTTGACGCGGAGGAACTGGCGGCCCGGGCCGCCGACGGCCGGCTGAAAAGGACCAAAGGGATCGGCGACCGGACGTTCCAGGTCATCAGGGAAGCGCTCGACGGCGGCGTGCCGGACTATCTGGCCGGGCTGCGGAGCCGGGGTGCCGAGCCCCTGGTGCCGGGCGGCCACGAACTTCATGCCGCGCTGCGCGGTGACCTGCACAGCCACAGCGACTGGTCCGACGGCGGGTCCCCGATCCAAGACATGGCGGACGCGGCCCGGCTGCTGGGCCGCGAGTACCTTGCCCTGACCGACCATTCACCGAACCTCAAAATCGCCAACGGGCTGAGCACCGAGCGGCTCGCGGAGCAACTCGACATCGTCGCGGAACTCAACGCCGGCGGCGGCTTCCGGCTGCTGACGGGCATCGAGGCCGACATCCTGGAGGACGGCACGGTGGACCAGACCCCGGAGATGCTGGACCGGCTGGATATCGTCGTCGCCAGCGTGCACTCGAAGCTTCGCTCCGACAAACGCACCATGACCCGGCGCATGCTCGGCGCCATCGCGGACCCGCACACCAACGTGCTCGGCCACTGCACGGGCCGGCTGGTCCAGGGCGGGCGGGGGACGCGCCCGGCGTCGGAGTTCGACGCCGGTGCGGTGTTCGCGGCCTGCGCTGAGAACAACGTCGCCGTCGAGATCAATTCACGGCCCGAACGCCAGGACCCGCCGGGTGACCTCATCAAGCTGGCGCTCGACGCGGGCTGCCTCTTCAGCATCGACAGCGATGCCCATGCCCCGGGCCAGCTGGATTTCCTGCAGTACGGTGCCGAGCGCGCCGAACGCCACGGCGTGCCCGCGGAACGGATCGTGACCACCTGGCCCCTGGACCGCCTGCTGGAGTGGGCTGCCTCCAGGCGCTGACGCCGGTGGCGGGCCCGCCACGGGACATGCCCTCCTGCCGCGCCCAGCACCGGACATAGTGCTGCTATGTCCGGTCCTGGGTGCGGGGAAGGGGCATGTCCCGCGGTGCGGGGTGCTTAGCCGGCGCTGATGAGGTGGCTGAAGTGGTCGTACCGGAAGGTGATCTGCCCGCCGTCGTGCGTGACGCTGACGTTGCCGCCGCCCGGGGCGCCCCCCGCCCCGTAGTTCTCGGTCCAGCCGCGGTTGAGGGCCGCCTTGAACCCGTAGCTGCCGGCCGGCACGGTGGTGGTCAGCTTCCAGACCAGATCGGTGGGGTCCAGGGCCAGCTGGGCCGCGTCACAGTCCGGCATCCAGTCGCCCGCGCACCCGAACTCCGAGTTCATGTCACCCGCGGCCGCGACGGCCCCCGGCTGCTGCGAGGCATACACGGCGCTGAGCAGGCGCGTGGTGTTGTCGTAGCGGAAGGTCACCGGGCCGCCAGGGTGCTCCAGCATGATGTTGTTGCCGTTGAGCGCTCCATCCGCACCGTAGTTCTCGTCCCACGCCCCGTTGAGGGCGGCCTTGAACTCGTAGCTGCCGGCGGGCAGATCAGTGGTGAACCGCCAGACCTTATCTGCCGGATCCAGCGTCATAAAGGCGGCCCGGCAGTCCGGCTGCCAGTCGCCCGGGCAGCCCATTTCCGAGTTGAGGCTCCCGGCGACCGTGACTGACGAAGGCTGGGGAAGCTCCCCGGCCACCACGGTGCGTGTCCCGCTGGCCACCTCGCCCACGCCAGGAACGTCCATCAGGGCCCTATAGCTCAGCGGGGTGCCGTCCGCCAGGTCCAGCGTGCCCAGGTCATCGACGGCGGTGTACGCGGGGGAGGAGCTGTCCCGGCCGACTTCGGCCCAGGGCCCGCCGTTGACGCTGCGCTCGAACCGGACGGTGTAGCCGGGCTTTTCCGGGCTGGCGACTGCACTGAGTTCCACCTTGCCCTTGACGCTGCTGCCCTCCTTGGGGGACACCAGGGTCAGAACGGGCGCCGGAACGGTGCCGCTGCGGGGCTGGCTCACGGAGGTGTGCCCGCCGTTGTCCAGCACCATGGCACGGTACTCGACCGGGGTGCCGGCCTGCCGCGCGGAGACGTCGTGGAAGACCTGGTACGGCGCGGTGTCATCCGTGCCGATGGAGGTCCATGCGCCGCCACCGGTGCGTGTCTGGAAGGTGACCTCGTAGAAGGAGCCGCCGTCAACGTCGGCTGCCACCCGGATGCGGCTGTTGTCCTCGGCGGACGTTGCCGGTTCCTGCAGCGTCACGGCGGGGGCCGCCTTGGAGTGCGGGATCCTGCCGGCGGACTGGTAGACGACGGCGGACAGCGGCGGCACCGTGACCGTGAGTTTCCCGTCCGCCGCGGTCTTGACCTCGGCGCTCGCATCACCGTAGATCCGGCTGAACACCCGCTTGCCCACGTAGGTCGGCACGGCGGCCGTCTGCGGCTGTTCGCTGTTATTGATGGAGACCACGTACTCGCGCTGGTCGCGGGCGTCGGTCCGGGAGAAGGCGTAGATGCCCGGCCCGTCGGAGGCGTAGCGGTTCTGGTGGGCGCCGTTCCGCAGCGCAGGGTGCTCCGTGGTCAGGGCGGCGAGCTCGCTGATCCCGCGGTAGAGCGGGTGGGCCGGGTTGAAGTTGTCCTTCGCGTGGGTGGCGCCGGTACCGAGCAGATCATCGTCGAGGTAGTCCGGGACTTCGCTGGCAAACAGGGTCTGGCGCGCGTCCTGGTCACCCCCGGGGCCGGTGAAGCCCTGTTCATCGCCGTAGTAGACCACCGGGTTGCCGCGGGAGAAGTACATCAGCTCATGGGCGAGGTGGTCGCGGGCGACACGTTCGGCGTCGTCCGCGTCCGGGTTGTCCGCGGTGATGAAACTGCCGATCCGGCCCATGTCGTGGTTGCCCAGGAAGGTGGGCAGTTCGTAGACGTTGGAGTCCGCATCCGTGTACCAGTCGTCCCCGGCGAAGAAGGACGCCAAGTCCCCGGCGCCCTGGCCGCGCGAGGCGAAGTTCCGGGCAGCGTCCTGGAACGGGAAGTCGAGCACGGCCTGCATCTTGTTGCGGGTGGTGAACTGCGAGGTGAAGCTCTTGGAGGTGTCGAAGACCTCGCCGAACATAAAGAACTCGTCCTTGCCGTGGGCTTTGGCGTAGTCGAGGACCTGCGGGCCGAATTCCTGCCAGAACTCGTCATTGACGTGCTTCATGGTGTCGATCCGGAAGCCGTCCACACCAAAGTCGCCGATCCATTTCGTGTAGACGTCGATCATTCCGTTGACCACCGTGGGGTGTTCGGTGAAGAGGTCGTCCAGGCCGAAGAAGTCGCCGTAAAAGGAGTTTTCCCCTTCGAAGGTGGTGTCGCCGCGGTTGTGGTAGAGCGTGGGGTCGTTGAGCCAGGCGGGGACCTTGAGGTTCTCTTCCCCGGCCGCCAGCACCGGCGTGTAGGGGAAGGACGTCGCAGCGTCCAGCTCCGGGAAGTCCTCCGTGCCCGCGTAGTCGCGGTCATCGAAGGGGTCCCCTGCAGCGGTCAGGTACGGCGCTGCGTCCTTCGACTTGTAGGCGGTGCGGTTGCCTTCCTCATAGCCGATCACGTCGGCGGTGTGGTTGGTGATGATGTCGAAGTAGACCTTCATGCCGCGGGCGTGGGCCTCGTCGATGAGGGACTTGAGTTCCTCGTTGGTGCCCAAGTGGGGATCGATCTGGGTGAAGTCGGTGACCCAGTAGCCGTGGTAGCCGGCGGACTTGTCCTCCGGCTGGACCGCCTTGTTCTTGAAGCTCGGGGTCAGCCAGATCGAGGTGGTGCCCAGGCCCTGGATGTAGTCGATCTTCTCCCGCAGGCCCTTGAGGTCCCCGCCGTTGAAGAAGCCCTTCTTCGTTGGATCGAACCCGGACACCATCGGGTCCGGGCCCAGGCCGCCGTCGTCGTTGGCGCTGCTGCCGTTATTGAAGCGGTCTGCCATGACGAAGTAGAACCGTTCGTCCGTCACCGGCCCGCGGAGCGAATGGACGGCCGACGGATCATCCGGGGCAGGGACGGCCTGGGCCGCCGGCACCGGGAGCACGACGGCGGCTGCCGCGGTAACGACCGCCGCAGCCCCGGCAGTTCCGGCGCGGAATAATGCGGATCGCCACTGCCGGTGGCTGGGCGCGGGCTTTTTGGCCGCGCGGGAACTGCGGAGTAACACGATGGTGGACCTTCCGGTAAGCGACGTTGCCTCGACGAAGGACGGATGCGGGGAGACCGGCTACTGAGAGCCAAGTCACAACTGTAAGCGCTTGCACGGGGGTTTTTCCAGCGAGTGGCCATTTTCTGCATCGCCACGTGGTGGCCGGCACCGCTCCACGACGGCGGGACATGCCCTCCGGCTGCGGGCAAAGCTGGACATAGTGCCGCTATGCGCAGTCCACGGCGCGAAGGATGGGCATGTCCCCCTGTCAGGGCTGCCCGGCGGACCCTGCCCTCAGCCCGGCCGGGACCAGCGCCACGGGGGAGGCCACTTCCACCTTGCCCATGGCTTCACCGGGGAGGCCGCTTTCGGGGTCCAGCGGGTACGTCACCACATCCCCGGACCGTTCGTGCGCCACATGCAGCCGCGCGCCCCGGAGCAGGTGATGCCGCGGCCAGTCGCCGCCGCTGGGGAAGTCCGCCACGGGCCGCGCGGCGTCGGCGTCCACCTCCAGCACACTGATCCGGTTGGAACCGCGGACGCCCACGTAGGCGTGCCTCCCGTCCGCGGACAGGGCAATCTCCGCGGCCGAGTCCCCAGCCGCCGCGCCGGCCCGGGTTGCCGGGAAGACCCCGGCCAGGCTGAACGTCCCCGACCCGGACGAACGCCGCGCCACGGCAACCTCGACCGAGTATTCGGTCACCACCAGCACGTCTCCGCCCGGGTGCTGGACGAGGTGCCGGGGGCCGCTGTCCCGGGGGAGCGCCACTTCGTGGTCCAGCTGCAGCCCCTGGCCGGGCACATAGTTCCAGACCCGCAGCAGGTCGTGGCCGAGGTCGGTGGTCATCACCCTGCCGTCGTCGAGCATCAGGGTGGCATGGGCCCGGCTGGGCCGCCCCGCCAGCGTCGAGGGGGCCGCCGCGAACCGTGCCGAGATGCCGCCGTCGCCGTCCAGTTCGTACAGCAGCACCTGGCCGTCGCCCCAGCAGGCCACCACCAGGAAGCGGCCCCGCGGGTCGACGGCGACATGGCAGGCGGCGTCGCCGGCCGGCCAGTCCGGGCCGGTGCGTTCCAGCGCAAAGCCGCCGGACCGGCGGTACGCCGTGACCGTCCGGGCCGCCTCGCCCACGGCATAGACCATGCCAAGGGTGGGATGGACGGCGAGGAACGACGGCGAGTCCGCCGTGGCGGCGACGCCCAGCCATCCCAGCGTTCCGTCGGCCGCGGCACGCAGCGCCCCGATTCCGGTTCCTTGGCCACCGTTGTCCGCGGTGTAACAGCCGGTCCAGATCAGGTCCTCGGCGGGGACTGCGGCCGCCGGAAGCGGCTGGGACGTCTGGGCTGCATTTCGGAGGGTGGCCATGGTGCCATCCTGCCACTTGGATAGCATGGGGTTCCGGCACCACGGACGAAAAAAGGGTGATCTGGCATGGCAGCTCCTCCTGCGCCCCGGGCCGCGGTTGTCACACGGCCCGCCATCGTTGAACGGCTCCGGGCGGCCGGCTGTGTCTTTGCGGAGGAGGAGGCCCGGCTGCTGGCCGGCGCCGCGGCCACCCCGGAACAGCTCGAAGCTCTTGTGGCGCGGCGGGTTTCCGGTCTGCCGCTCGAGCACATCCTGGGCTGGGCAGAGTTCTGCGGGCTCCGGATCGCCGTGGATGCCGGCGTCTTTGTACCCCGCCGCCGCACCGGGTTCCTTGTCCGGCAGGCTGCCCGACTGCTGGCGGGGACCGGGACGGGACGGACGCCGGTGGTCGTGGACCTGTGCTGCGGATCGGGGGCGGTCGGAGCGGCGCTCGCGGCTCAGGCCGGTCCCCTGGAGCTCCACGCCTCGGACATCGATCCCCGCGCCGTGCGGTGCGCTGCCCGCAACATCGTTCCGCTCGGCGGCTCAGTACACGAGGGGGACCTCTACGGGCCGCTCCCGGAGCGGCTGCGCGGCCGGGTCGACATCCTTGCGGTCAACGCCCCGTACGTTCCCTCGGCGGAAATCGGCGCCATGCCGCAGGAAGCCCGCCTGCACGAGCCGCGGGTTTCCCTCGACGGCGGAACAGACGGGCTTCAGGTGCAGCAGCGGGTGGCCGCCGGGGCGCTGCAGTGGCTGGCTCCGGGCGGCCACCTGTTGCTTGAGACGAGCCGGCGGCAGGCGGCGCGGACCGCCGGACTGTTCGTCCGCCACGGGCTCTCCGCCCGGGTGGCCAGCTCCGGGGAACTGGACGCCACGGTGGTGGTCGGAACAGCGGCGGCCCTGCCGGCAGGTCGCCTTTAGCCGCGGAGCCTTTCGGGGTCCACGTTGGTGGCGGCTCCGGCGGGGGTGGCCCCGCCTTCGTCGGACCAGTCCTGGCCGTTCTTGTCGTTCAAGGCCGGGTCGGATTCGACGTCGGCAGCAGCGGAAGCGGCCTCCGCCGCCGACGTGCCAAGGTTCACGGTCTCCGGATGGGTGCTGTGCGCGGGGATGCCGGCGGCAGCCGCATCATCGCCCGGCGTGTCGGCGTTCGCGGCGGTGGAGCTGTCGCGGCGGACGGCGGAACCGATGACCGTCCCGGCACGCCGGGCGGCCTCGCCGAGCTGTCCGGACACCTCGGGGGCCTTTTCCTTAACGGCGTCGGTCGCTGCGGCCACTTTGTCCTGGACGGGCTGGCTTTCCCAGAGGGCGGCCGCGCGTGCCTTGAGTTTCTCGTAGGCGGCCCGCCCGGACCGTGACCCGAGAACGTAGCCTGCTGCGATTCCTGCTCCGAAAACAAGTTTGTTCTTCATGCTGTGCTCCTGTTCCTGGGTGATACTCGGTGAGATGTTTATGGGGCGTTAGCCAAAAAACCGGCCCCGGGAAGATTCCCGAGACCGGTTCTCCGGTCGCGCAGGCTTTAGCGGGCCGAACGCTTGGTGATCATGCCGTAAACGAGCAGGACGATGATCGCACCGCCGATGGCCAGGAGCCAGGTCGACAGGGAGAAGAACTCGTTGATGCCCGTACCGAAGAGCAGTCCGCCAATCCAGCCGCCAAGGATGGCGCCGACGACGCCGAGCAGCAGCGTGATGAGAATGCCACCGCCCTGCTTGCCGGGGAGGATTGCCTTAGCGATTGCACCGGCGATAAGGCCCAGAATCAGAAATGCGAAAAAACCCATTTTTATCGTTCCTTCTTCATTGAGGAGGCACCCGGGTTGCCGGGCGCGCTACATCCTTCTGCTTCAATACTAATCATGCTTAGTATCAAAGGGCCATTCGGACGGGCTGGAATATTCTTCGGCGCGTTCAGCGCTCCAGGCGGAATCCGAGCTTGATGGTGACTTGCCAGTCGGCGATCTCGCCGTTTTCGAGGTGCCCGCGGATTTCCTTGACCTCAAACCAGTCGAGGTGCCGCAGTGTTTTGGCCGCCTCGGCGATGCCATTGCGGACGGCGGCGTCCACGCCCTCGTTCGAGGTTCCGACAATTTCAGAAATGCTGTAGGTGTGGTTAGACAACTTCGCTCCTCATGATCGCCATCGATACCCGGCAGTGGGCCGTTCCTGCACACTAGCGGACAGACCGCCGCGGGACTAGGGGAGCGATGCTGCTCCGGCGGACCCGTGCACCGGCCCCGGTTCGGGACGCTTGGGCGTCTGCGGCGGGACGTCAGCGGGTTTCCGAACCCGGCGAACCATCCACGGAAGCAGGTAGTTGGTGAACCACGCGAGGTCGCCCGCTTTGCTGTCCCGCCAGGTTCCGGCGGGCAGGGGCCTGGGTGCCAGCGGAATCAGCGTGTGCGGGGCGCCGAGGGATTCGAGCACCATGGCGGCGATGGTGTGGTGCCCCAGCGGCGAGAAGTGCAGGCGGTCGGGATCCCACATCTGCGGGTCCGAGAGCTGCCGCAGCGTCCAGAGGTCGGCAATCACGCCGTGATGGCGGGCGGCGATGGCCCGGATGTTCTCGTTGTAGACCGCAACCCTGCCCCGGTTGTGGCCCAACAGGGGCGTGTGGCGCCAGTCCGGGCCGGTGAACAAAACGATGGTGGCGCCGGTGGCGCTGAGCTGGCCCACAGCGGCGTCGAGGGTGGCAGCCAGCCGGTCCGGATCGCTGCGGTGGAAAACGATGTCGTTTCCGCCGGCCGAGAGCGTCACCAGGTCCGGCTGCAGCGCGATGGCGGGCGCGAGTTGCCGGTCCAGGATCTCACGCATGACGAGGCCGCTGACGGCGAGGTTGGCGTAACGGAAGTCCGGCCGCGCGCCGCTGAGCTCCTCGGCTATCCGGTCGGCCCAGCCCCGCATGCCGCCCGGGCTCAGCGGTTCCGGGTCCCCCATGCCCGCCGTAAACGAGTCCCCCATCGCAACGTAGCGGCCCCACGCCCCGGCGGTTCGGAGCCCTCCAGCCAGGCCCGCGCCCCGGCGCAGACCCGGGTCCGTGCCCTGCCGCAGGCCGGGGACCCTGGCGCCGGCACCGCCGGCGCCGGCATCCAGGAAACCGGCGGCGTTCACACTCCCAGCAATACGCCCGAAATGCCGGGTTCACTAGGTACTTAGGTCCCTAGCAGGAGGGCGGTCCCCAGGGGGCGTGCAAGCGAGCAAGATCATAGCCGGCAGAGGGGAAACCGATACACAGGGGGGTATATCATGGAATGTAGCCCTGTTGATCCCGGAGGAACCCATGGAACTCGATCCCACTGACATGAAGCCCGTCATCAATCGACTTCGCCGCGCCCAGGGGCAGCTGGCTGCCGTCACCCGGATGATCGAAGAGGGCCGCGACTGCAAGAGCGTGGTCACGCAGCTGGCTGCCGTTTCCAGCGCCCTCGACAAGGCCGGGTTCTCGATCATCGCCACGGGCCTGCAGCAGTGCATGCAGCAGGAGGACCCCACCCTGGACCGGGCCGAGCTCGAAAAGCTCTTTCTCTCCCTCGCCTGAGCCGGGCTTCCGCCCCGGACTGGCACCCGGGCAGGCGCCCGGAAGTTCCTGCGGCGGTCCGGCCCCGTCAGGCCGGGCGGTCCGCCAGGACGTAGGTCTTCAGGTCATCGAGCGTCTGCTGCATGTGGGCGTCCATGGCGTCCCGGGCCTGGTGCGGATCCCGCGTTGCCAGCGCATCGACGATTTTCTGGTGGTGTCCGATCGCGTGCGCCTGGATCTCGCGCACCTCTGACGTCTGGGTCCGCCGCTTTTCCAGCACCCGGTGCAGCGGCGCGAAGAGAACCGCCACAAAAACGTTCTCCGAGGCGCGCAGGATGAGGTCGTGGAACGCCAGGTCCGCCGCCACGAACGCGGCCACGTCATGTTTGTTGTGCGCCGCGCGCATTGATTCCAGCTGGCCGTCAAGGGTCTCGAGGTCGGCGTCGCTGATCCGAAGCGCCGCCAGTTCGCACGCGCCCGACTCCAGCATCCGGCGCAGCTCGATCAGCTGGACGGCGGCAGCGGCATCGTTCTTCCCCTCTGAGGCGGCCCGGAGCACCGCTTCCAGGGACGCCCACCGGCTCAGCGGGTTCACGAAGGTGCCCCGGCCGCGTTCCACGCTCAGGATCTGCTGGGCCTCAAGGGTCTTCATCGCCTCGCGGACCGTCATGCGGCTCACCTCGTGGCGGGCGCTGAGCTCCAGCTCGCCGGGGACGGCTGCGCCGGGCGGAAACTCGCCGGCAATGATGCGGTCCAGCAGCTCGTCGGCCACAACGCCGACCAGCGATTTCCTAGCCAAATTTCCCCAATCGGTGTTATCGGCATTCCTGATGGCCCAGTCTACTTGCGCGTCCTTGTGCCGTATGCCACACTAGCATTCAAATGTTAGATGTCAGACATCTTACAAATCACCACCCACGCAGCAGAGTTCCCCACAATGGAGTGCAAGTGTCTTTTGAATCAGACCTGTTTGAAGCAGATGTGCTGGCCGCCTTCCCCGCAGAGGTCCGGATTCCCGCCCGCACGGTGGCCGCCGCCGTCGAGGCCTCGTCCGAATCCTCCCCCCGCATCCTCGTGGTGCTCGACGACGACCCGACCGGCACGCAGTCCGTCGCGGACCTGCCTGTCCTGACGCGCTGGGATGTCGCCGACTTCACCTGGGCCTTCTCCCACCGCATCAACGGACGCCGGCCTGACGCCGTCTACGTCCTGACCAACTCCCGGAGCCTGGACCCGGCCGAGGCCGCCGTCCGCAACGAGGAAGTGGTCCGCAACGCCCTCGCCGCGGCCGCCCTCGAGGCGGACGCCGGGCTGCGCCTGGGTTTCGTCAGCCGCAGCGACTCCACCCTCCGCGGCCACTACCCGCTGGAGCCGGACACCATCGCGGCGACCGTCACGGCCGTCAGCGGCGAGGCGACGGACGGTGTCGTGATCGTCCCGGCCTTCCCCGACGCCGGACGCGTCACAATCGGCGGTGTGCACTACATGCGCGGCACCGGCGACGCCGCCGGCCGGCTCACCCCCGTTGCCGAGACTGAATTCGCCCGGGATGCGAGCTTCGGCTTCGCCAATTCCGAACTGGCGAAGTACGTCGAGGAGAAGTCCGGGGGACGCTTCCCGGCGGACACCGTGATTGTGCTGGACCTGGCCACCATCCGCGCAGCCGGCCCGGACGGCGACCCCCTGATCTCGGCGAAGGCCATCGCGGATGCGATCGGCCCCGCCACCGACTCCACCCCGATCGTCGCCGACATCGTGACCGAGAACGACTTCCGTGCCCTCGCCCTGGGCCTCGAGGAAGCCGAACGCCGCGGCAAAAAGCTCCTCTACCGGGTGGGCCCGCCGTTTGTCCGCGGCCGCATCGGCCAGGAAATCCGCACCGAACTCAGCGGCGCGGAAGCCTATGCGGGAAACACGCCCTCCGCCGCCGGCGGCCTGATCGTGGTCGGCTCGCACGTCGGAGTCACCACCCGCCAGCTCAAGGCCCTCGTCGACCAGCACAGCGCCGCGCGCATTGTTGAGATCGACGTCGAAAAGCTGCTGGGCGGAAACCCCGATGAGTACCTGGCGGAGATCGTCCGGGACGTTGTGGAGTCCCTGCGCAGCGCCGACGTCATCCTCCACACCAGCCGGCTGCTCATCAAGACGGACGACGCCGCCGAAAGCCTGCGGATCGCACGCACCGTGTCCGCCGCCGTCGTCGCCGTGGTGAACCGGACCCTGAAGACCTTCCCGCCGCGGTTCGTCATCGCCAAGGGAGGCATCACCTCCTCGGACGTGGCCGCCCACGGCCTGGAAATCCGCCACGCGATCGTCCGCGGCCCCATGCTGCCGGGCATCGTCAGCCTGTGGGAGCCGGTGGACGGGCCCGCAAAGGGCATTCCGTACATCGTGTTCGCCGGCAACGTGGGCGACGACCAGTCCCTGGCCCAGGTCACCCGCAAGCTCAGCAACACCTTCTAGGCCCACGCTGCCCCCTAGCCAGCTCCCAACCCTCATTCAACGGAGAACACCATGAACTACCAAGTCACCGTCCTCGGCCTGGGCGCCATGGGACTGCCCATGGCCGCGCGCCTGGCCACCCAGCTGACCGTGCACGGTTTCGACATTGCCGAGCCCCGGCTGAAACTGGCCGAAGAGGCCGGTATCCGCACCTTTTCCTCAGCCCGCAAGGCCGCTGAGGGCGCGGACGCCCTCCTGCTGGCCGTGCGCAACGGCGAGCAGCTGGACGACGTCCTGTTCGGCGAAAACGGCGTCGCCTCCGTTCTGAAGCCGGGCGCCGTCGTGATCCTCGGCAGCACCGTCGGCACCGAGGCCATCCCGGCCACCGTTGCCCGCCTTGCGGAATTCGGTGTTGCCCTGGTCGACGCCCCGCTCTCCGGCGGACCGAAGCGCGCCGGCGAAGGCGACCTCCTGATCGTGGTCGGCGCCGAACCGCAGGCACTGGAGACGGCCCGCCCGGTGCTCGAACTGCTCGCCTCCACCCTGACCGTCGTGGGCGACAAGCCCGGCGACGGGCAAGCCCTCAAGACCGTCAACCAGCTGCTGTGCGGCATCCACATCGCCGCAGCGGCCGAGGCCATGGCCCTCGCCGACGCCCTCGGCCTGGACCAGGCCAAGACCCTCGCGGCCCTGGAAGCCGGCGCCGCCGGGTCCTTTATGCTCTCCAACCGCGGTCCCCGCATCCTCGAGGCCTACACCGAAGACGGCGCCGAGGTCCTTAGCCGCCTGGACATTTTCGTCAAGGACATGGGCATCGTGGGCAAGGCCACCCGCGCTGCGGGCCTCGCCGCCCCCGTGGCCGCAGCAGCCGAACAGCTGTACCTCCTCGGCCAGGCCCAGGGCCTCGCCGCAGCGGACGACTCCGCCGTCATCAAGGTGGTCGCACCCACCAGGCGCACGGCCTAGTCGCACCACCTAGGCGACGCCCCCGGCTGCGCCTATAGTTCCCCAAAACCCGGCGACGGCGGCTCCCCCCTCCGCCGTCGCCGCTGAACCCACACCGCCGGTCCCCCCCGACCGGCTCGTCAAAGGAGACACCCGATGAGCGCTCTCGCTCTTCTGGCCATAGCGGCAGCAGGCGTTGCCCTGCTGCTGCTGGCCGTCATCAAGTTCAAGATCCCGGCCTTCCTGGCGCTGCTGGTTGTCAGCGTCCTGGTGGCCCTGGTCGCCGGGATCCCGCTCCCGGACATCGTCAAGACCGTCACTGAAGGCATGGGCGGAACGTTGGGCTCGGTCGCGATCCTGGTCGGCCTCGGTGCCATGCTCGGCAAAATGATCGAAGTTTCCGGCGGAGCCCAGGCCCTCGCCGGCAAGTTCACCCAGCTGCTGGGCCCGCGCAGGGTCATCGCGGCGCTCACCGCGGCAGCGTTCCTGCTGGCGATCCCGGTCTTCTTCGACGTCGGGTTCATCATCCTGATCCCCATCATCTACGGCTTCTCCAAGGCCGCCGGCGTGAACCCGATCAAGATCGGGCTCCCTGTCGCCGCCATCATGCTGGCGATCCACGTCGTTGTTCCGCCGCACCCCGGCGTGGTCGGCGGCGCCGGCATCCTGAAGGCCGACATCGGCTGGACCACCATCATCGGCCTCCTGCTCTGCATCCCCGTCGGCGTGCTCGGATACTTCGTCGCGAAGCGCATGAACCGCCGCGAATACCCCATGCTGTCGGGCACGGCCGAGCAGTTCCGCCTCTTCGGCACCGGCAAGTCCGACGTCGAGCAGGATACCGCCCCGGGCAACGGCAGCGGCGGCGGCGTGGCCGTCAAGACCACGGCCAAGACCGCACCCAGCCCCGCCATGATCATCACCCTGATCGTGCTCCCCATCCTGATGATCATGGTGGGAACCGTAGGTGCCGTCGTCCTGCCCAAGGGCAGCCAGGCCGCCGACATCGCCGCCTTCGTCGGTGCGCCCCTGATTGCACTGCTGACCGCGCTCGGACTGGCCTACTACTTCCTGGGCATCCGCCGCGGCTGGTCCTCCCAGCACACCGGCGAAGTCATGGACTCCGCCCTCGCCCCGACGGCGATCGTGATCCTCGTGACCGGCGCCGGCGGTGTCTTCGGAAAGGTGCTCACCGTCTCCGGCATCGGCAAGGCACTCGCCGAGGGCCTGCAGAGCATCGGCCTTCCGCTGATCCTCATGGCCTTCATCCTCGCCGCCGTGCTCCGCGCGTCCCAGGGCTCCGCCACGGTCGCAATCATCACCACTGCCGGCCTGCTGGCCGCATCCGTCGCCGACGGCGGCTACTCGCCCGTGCAGACCGCCCTGATCCTGGTGGCGATCGGCTTCGGCGCCTTCGGCCTGAGCCACATCAACGACTCCGGCTTCTGGATCGTCACCAGGTACCTGGGACTGTCCGTGGCCGACGGCCTCAGGACCTGGACCGTGCTGACCACCATCCTCGGCGTCGCCGGCTTCGCCCTGACGTTCCTCGTCTGGATCATGGTGGGAGGCCTGAGCGTCTGATGCGTGCCCGCCTCGATCACCTGGTCGCTTCAGCCCTCCAGCAGGGCTCGGCCGTTCCGGCCTTCACCTGCTACGACTTCACCACGGCGCTCGCCGTGGTGGCGGCGGCGGAGGACGCCGGCCGCGGAGCCATCCTGCTGGTTTCCCCCAGCACCGCGGCCACAGCCAACGGCCTCCGGCTGATCGCGGCCCTGCGCGGCCTCGCTGACGCCGCGGCCGTCCCGGTCGCCGTGCAGCTCGACCACGCCGCGGACCTTGGCGTCATTTCCGACGCCGTGGCCGCCGGGGCGGATTCCGTCCTGGTGGACGGATCGTCGCTGCCTTACGAGGACAACATCGCCCTGGTCCGTGCGGCCCGTGCCATGCTCGACGACGGCGGGTCGGCGCAGACCGTCATCGAAGCCGAACTCGGCGGCCTCGCCGGCGACGAGGACCGTGCCTTCGGAACGGACGCCGCAGGCAGCGTCCCCGCGGCCGGACTCACCGACTCCGCGCAGGTGGAGGACTTCGTGGCCCGCACCGGAGCCCAGCTGCTGGCCGTGGCCGTAGGCAACGTCCACGGCCGCTATAAGGGCGAACCGGAGCTGCGGTGGGACGTGCTGCAGGACATCGCCGTGCGGACCCACATCCCCCTGGTGCTGCACGGCGCCTCGGGAATACCCGCGGCTGAGCTGGTCAAGGCCGCCGCCATGAACGTGGGCAAGGTCAACTTCAACACCGAGCTGCGCACCGGCGTCCTGGAAACCCTTGAGGCGCGCACGGGCGCGCACCGCAGCGACGGCGAGAACCTGCAGGGACTGCTGGCCGAATGGGACGCCTCGGCCGGGACGTTCGCGGCCACGGCGCTGGCCACCCTCTCGCGCTGACGCCCGGCCGGAACCACAGAAGGCCAGGATCTGTTGTCACAGGTCCTGGCCTTCTGTTGTTTTTTGGGGTCGCCGGGCACTGGCCGCGGACCCGGCCCGGGGCCACAATGGAGCCACACAGCAAAGCAGGCGCCCGGCAGCCCACGCAGGCGCGTTCGACGGTTCCTTAGGGGGCCCCATGGTTGCACGGCAACGGGCGGAAAACGGCCAGGCCACGAGCCCAGACCGCGACCTGGTGATCGACCTCGTCAGGTTCTTGTGCCTTGCCATCGTGGTGGTGGCGCACACCATGATGGTCAGTCCCGTGTTGCATCCTGACGGCACCGTCACCTCCGACAACACCCTCGGCAACCAGCGCTGGTTTGAACCGGTGGTCTGGGTCCTGCAGGTGATGCCGCTGTTTTTTGTCGCCGGTGGCATGACCGGGCTGCAGTCCTGGCGCAGGCTCAGCGCCCGGGGCGGCTCCACCTTCGATTTCATGCAGGCGCGGATGCTGAGGCTCATCCGCCCGGCCGCCGTCCTGCTTGCCGTCATGTTCGCCGGGCTCTGGGCGGCGCAACTGTTCGGGGTGGACCCGGAGGTGGTCCAGCTGCTGGTGTCCGGAGCCGGCATGCCGCTGTGGTTCCTCGCCGCCTACCTGGCCGCGCAGCTGAACCTCCCGCTCCTGGCACGCCTGCACGCCCGGGCGCCCTGGCTGACGGTGCTGGGACTCATTTCACTGGTGGTGACGGTGGACTGCCTGCGGGGCATGATGCCGACGCTGGCCTACCTCAACATGGTGTTCGTCTGGTGCGCCGTGCAGCAGTTGGGATTCTTCCTCGTCGACGACGGCCCGCTTCCCGGGCGCCCGGCACTGGCGGGCATCATCCTGGCCAGCAACCTGGTGCTGGGGCTCCTTGTGTGGCTGCGCCTCTACTCCGGAAACATGCTCGTGAACCTCAATCCGCCTAACCTGACCCTGGTGCTCCTCGGGATCTCGCAGGCCGCCGCCCTGCAGCTCTTCCGGCCCGGGCTGGGAAGGGTCGCTGCCGCTCCCCGGGTGCAGCGGTTCATCGGGCTGGCCGGACGGCGGTCCATGACCGTCTACCTGTGGCACCTGCCCCTGCTCGCGGCAATGTCCGGGCTGTTGCTGCTGACGGATTTCCCCCAGCCGGCCGGCGGAACCGCCGTCTGGTGGTGGGGACGGCCCCTGGTGCTGCTCGCCGTGATCGGCCTGCTCCTGCCCGTCCTCGCTATGTTCGGCCGGCTCGAAGAGCGTCCGACGGCGCCCGTCACCGCCGGCTCCCGTCCGGCGGCTGCTGTGGTGACCGCCGCCGTCGTCGTTTTTATCCCCGTAGCCGAAGCCGCGCTGGGCGGGCTGACGCTGGGACTGCTCGGCGGGGGAGCGGCGTGCTTCGCGCTCGCCGTGCTGCTGCTGGGCCGGATTCCGGCCAGGCTCCTCTCCGATCCGGGCGCCGGCGGACCGAACCCGCCATTGCCACACCCGCCGTTAAGTGCCAATGTCGAACCATGACGGAGAACTCTGCAGCCATGGAAGACACGTTCAGTCCGAACGTCTCCACCACCCGGAACGATGAGCTGCACCGCTATGAGCTGCACGTCGGCGGAAAGCTGGCTGTTGAGATCCGCTTTCTCGATGAGCCCGGGCACGTGGATTTCATCCACACGGACACGGCTGAACAATTCCAGGGCCAGGGACTCGCCAAGGTGCTGGCCCACTTCGCTTTGGACGATGTGGTGGCATCCGGCAAGCGGATCATCCCCAACTGCCCCTTTATGTACCGGTACCTGCGCAGGCACGATGCCTACAACCAGTACATCGACTGGCCGGAGCGCCCCCCGGCGGGAGCCTGACGGCTGACCGGTCCGCGCCCCCCGCATGCGGGCATACGGCTTGTGGGCGGGACGCGACCGCCGTAGAGTTCAGTGCAGAGTTATGCAGTTGGCTCTTGGACGTGTCCCTTTGGAGAACCCCGTGAACCACAAACTGCGTGTGCTTGTCCGTGTGGATGTTGACCCCGGACGCGTGACCCTCGAAGTCACAGGTTGCCTCACCCCCTCAGATTTC
Source organism: Pseudarthrobacter sp. 1C304 (assembly GCF_052245515.1). NCBI lineage: Bacteria > Bacillati > Actinomycetota > Actinomycetes > Micrococcales > Micrococcaceae > Pseudarthrobacter > Pseudarthrobacter sp. 1C304. The sequence goes on from NZ_JBQQCH010000001.1 coordinate 505,337, forward strand.
CCCGCACTGCTGCACATCACGCGGCGGGCAAGCCGCCTCGGTGCCGGCAACGACGTCGTGATCGATTTGAACGCCGCGTCCCACCTGGATCCGGAGGTCCTCCTCGAGCTGAGATCCCTCGCCGCCGGCAGCGCTGCCCAGGGCGAGCCCTTCCGCATCACCCTGGCGGAACCCGCGGAGCTGCCGATCTGCCTGCTGCACGTGGGGTCCGAGGGCGAAGTCCTCGCCGGTCTTGAGGGCGAGCTCACGGCGGTGCCGCTGCAGGAGGCCGCCCCTGCGATCCCGGCCGGCAGCCCCGCGGACCTGACCGCCGGCGACGCCTCGGGCCTCGCAGTGGCAGCCCCTCTGGATCTGGGTCTGGACGAGGCCAACAGCCCGAACCCGGCCGGGCTCAACACCATCAATGGGCTCGAGCTCGCCGAGTATTTCGAGGGAACCCTGGACCCTGCCGCCACGGTACGGGCGCTGTCCGACCTGGCACTGGGCCAGCTGGCCGACGCACTGTACCGGCACCTCGACACCAACAACCCGTCCTTCGGCGCGCACACCTGGTACGAGCTGGCCACTGAGGAACTGCAGAACCGCCATCTTGACGATGCCGACGGAGCCGATGGTGCCGACATCTCCGGCGACGCTGCCGTCTCCGGCGGGCCGGCGGAAGACGAACTGGCCGCCGGGCTGGCCTGAGGCCCGGACAGGCTAGGCTGGCGCCATGACTGCCCCCGCCGCATCAACGCACCGCACCACCGCCCTCATCACGGGACCAACCGCCGGGATCGGGGCGGAGTTCGCCCGCCAGCTCGCCGAACAGGGGCACGACCTGGTGCTGGTGGCCCGCGACGCCGCCCGGCTCAAGGCCAGAGCGGCGGAGCTGGAGAACCGGTACGGGATCCGTGCCGAGGTGCTCCCCGCCGACCTGACGGACGACGCCGGGGTGGCCGCCGCCGTCGCCCGTCTTACTGATCCGGCGCGTCCGGTGGACATTCTGGTCAACAACGCCGGAATGGGCCTGCTCCTGCCGTTCGAGGACAACGACATCGCCGAGGAAACCCGGCACCTGAAGCTGCACGTCGAGACCGCCATGCAACTGACTCACGCCGCCCTGCAGGGCATGCTCCGCCGGCAGTCAGGCAGGATCATCAACGTCGCAAGCGTGGCCGCCTTCCTTCCCCGCGGCAGCTATTCGGCGGCGAAGGCGTGGCTGGTGAGCTTTTCCCGGTGGGCCAATCTGGCGTACTCCAAACGCGGCGTCAACGTGACTGCGGTCTGTCCTGGTTTTACGAACACTGAATTCCACGACCGGATGGGCATGGACAAAACAGTCGCCCCGCGGTGGATGTGGCTGCAGGCCGAGCGCGTGGTCCGTGAAGCCCTGGCCGACAACGCCCACGGCAGGGCCGTTTCCATTCCGACCAGGCGGTACAAGGTGCTGACTGCCGCCGCACGGATCCTCCCGGACCGGCTGGTCGCCGGGCCGCCCCGGCGCGCCAGGTAGAAATCAGGTCGCAGGCTTCACCGCCGTCGGCGGGTCAGGACGACGACAAGGATGCCCAGCCCCGCCCCGAGGATGGTCTCCGCGGCCCGCTCGGTCACCAGCAGTTCAGGGTCGGCGGGCGAGGCCAGTTGTGTCATCAACAGGATCACCGGTGTGAAGGAAACCATGGCCAGGCCGTAGTGCCTGGTCATAAAGAGCTCTGTAGTGAACTGCAGGACAATCACCAGGAGGGCCATCACTGCCGTCTCATGGCCGGGGAACGCCCGGAGCGGCGAGTACCCCCAGGGGAACAGCACTCCGGCCACCACCACCAGCCCCATCAGGGTGCCGACGATCCGGTGCAGTCCGCGGTAAACGCTGCTGGGCATGTCGGCGCCCGCCAGCGGGACAGCGGCGGCGGCCATCGCCCAGTGCGGGTGGCCACTTCCGCTCAGGACACCGACGGCGCCGGCCGCGCCGACGGCGGTGACATACCGGGCGGCATGGATCCCGGCCGCCCGGCCCAGCGCCCCGCGCAGCGCGGGGATGTCCCGGGCCGCACCAGGGTCCCAAGCCCGGCCCCGAAGCCAGCCGCCAAAGCCCACCACCATAGAGAATGCGGCCGACAGCGCGCCGATCAGGACTGCCGTATGCCAGTGCACAGTGGTGGGGACGGATGCACACGCGCCCAGGGCAAGGATGCCGAAAAACGGTCCGCCAGGTTTCAGCCCGGCCTTGTCGGCGAACAGGGACGCCGCCGCTGCGGCTACTGTTTCGGTGGCCACCAGTGTCCAGGAATGCAGGTGGTTGACCGAGAGGAACACGCCAATGGACAGTCCGCCGACCAGCAGCACGGCGGCCTGGCCCTGATGTCTGAGCCGCAGCTGGTGCGGCTCCGTCCGGCCGTACATGCCGGTCAGGGCGCCGAACACCGCGTAGATCATCAGTTCCGGGCGGCCCACGCCGAGGAGAACCAGAGAGGGGACAGCCACGCTGAATGCCACCCGCGCAGCGGAGACGTTGTCCTTGTTCGCCGGCGCCAGGCTGTGGAGGGTGCGGAGATGCGCTTTCAGCGACTGCATGGGTGCCTCCCTTTCGGGCGCGACTGGTTCTGCCGGGTAATTCAGGGCCCTGCCGGCAGCCGACCGGGCATGCCTAAGGCCTGCCGTGCGTGAATCCCCCAATGGGTAATCACGCACAGCAGGCCTTAACGGGCGGGGCTTTTAGCTACGGAGCCTGGGTGAGCCGGCCGGCTCAGGCTGAACCGGGCCGGACTGCCACGAAGGGCAAGCTCAGGCTCTAGCAGGCACCTTATCGGTGTCCCGCGGCGCCGCCGGATCAGCGGACGTGGTGAAGGGCATGTCCATCTCCACGAGGTCGATCAGCGGGTTCTCATCCTGGGTCGCGACGATTTCCTTGGCTTCGGCCTCGGAATCCACGCTCGGCATGGAACCCGGCAGGGGGCGCTGGGCCGATTCCTTGAGGAAGTAGATCGCCACGGCGCCGATCGCCGAGGTGGCCATCAGGTAGTACGCCGGCATCATGTCGTTGCCGGTGGCGCCGATGAGGGCGGCGACGATGAACGGCGTGGTGCCGCCAAAGATGGCCACGGAGAAGTTGTACGCAATGCCCATGGCGCCGTAACGGCTCGCCGTCGGGAACTGCGCCGGAAGGGCCGAGGCCAGGTTGGCCACGTAGAACGTCACCGGGAAGGCGATCAGGCCGAGGCCCAGGAGGGTGGACCACACGGCGCCGATGCCGATCAGCATAAACGCCGGGGCGGCCAGCACCACGGTGCTGAGGGCGCCGATCCACAGCACGGGCCGGCGGCCGATCCGGTCGGACAGCTTACCGGTGAGCGGGATGCAGAGGCTCATGGCGACCAGCACGGGGATGGTCAGCAGCGTTCCGTGCACGGGGTCGTAACCCTTGGACTCGGTGAGGTACGTCGGCATGTAGGAGGTCAGGGCATAGCCTGCAGTGTTCGCGGCAGCCACCAGGATCATGGCGACAATGAGGGAACGCCAGTAGGCCTTCACAATGCCCACCGGGCCCTTCGACGCCGCAGCGTCGGAAGCAACAGCGTCCTTGGCCTGGTTTTCCTGGGCGTCCAGGGTGGCCTGGAACTGGGGGGATTCCTCGATCTTGCTGCGGAAGTACACCGCGATCAGGCCCAGCGGGCCGGCGATCAGGAACGGGATCCGCCAGCCCCAGTCCTCCATGGTGGCCTGGCCGAGGGTCAGTTGCAGGCCGGAGACCAGGGCGGCGCCGAGGGCGAAGCCGAGGTAGCTGCCCATGTCGAGGAAGCTGGCGAAGAAGCCGCGGCGCTTGTCCGGGGAGTATTCGCTCACGAAGGTTGTGGCGCCGGCGTACTCGCCGCCGGTGGAGAAGCCCTGGACGAGCTTCAGCAGGACCAGCAGGACGGCGGCCCACATGCCGATCTGGGCGTACCCGGGCAGCAGGCCGACGGCGAAGGTGCTCGCGGCCATCAGCATCAGGGTCCAGGCGAGAACCTTCTGGCGGCCGACTTTATCGCCGAGCCAGCCGAAGACGACGCCGCCGAGGGGGCGGGCGATGAAGGTGGCGGCGAAGGTTCCGAGCAGGAACAGGGTCTGCACGCTCTTGTCCGCCTCGGGCAGGAACACCGGCCCCATGGTGGTGATCAGGTAGCCGAACACGCCGACGTCGTACCACTCCATGGTGTTACCCACGATGGTGCCGCCGAGTGCTTTCTTGAGCATCGGCTTGTCAACGACGTTGACGTCGGACTCTTTGAGTCGACGGCGCATGCGCAGTTTTGGCTTCTTGGCACCCGGGGGTGCAACTTGGTTGGTTCCGCCGGCGTTCAAAACGCCTGCTGAAGAGTCGGTCGTGCTTCGGTCTGTGGGCATTTGGGCCGCTCCTAGGGAGGTCATTTGCTTGCGACTTGTAGCTGCCCCGCTCTGGGCAGGCCTTCAATTTTACGTGATTTCTCTGGTGCTTCCGAGTTTGGTGCCGTATCATCCTGCATTTCGGCCCCGATCGTGGCCCGGATTAGGGATTTCTTTTCCGGCGTTTCACCGCGCCAATACTGGGAATCCCCGGCCGTCGCGGCGGCCCGCGTAAAAATTTTCCCCGGAGTGCCGTCCTCACCCGGTTTTCGGGCCAGAAGCGTGCCCCTGCGGCGCTAAAGGATACCCACGGATCCGGGCAGCGCCTAAGGTGGAATCCAGCGCACCGCTGATCACCAAGGCCACACAAGGAGCAGAATCCATGACTGGCGACGAGACCGAGAAAAGCACCGCCGGCGCAGACCCGGCAGGGAAGCCGGAAGCGGCGAAAGGGCAGGCGCCGAAGGGGCAGGGTAGAGGCATCAAGTCGCGCCTCACCGACGCCCAAAAGGAGATGCTCGCCAGCAAGTCCCGCGGCGGCACCGCCTCACAAAGCGTCGGCCACAGCCACAAGCCCACCCACGCCAGCGGCAAGCAGGGCCCGACGGAGAAAAAGGTCCGCTGGTAGCCCTGCAGACATCGCCGACGGGCCGACCTACGATAGTTGGACACTTCATTTCACAGCGTATTTCGACGGCGCAATTCGACAGCGGAAGGAAGAGCAATGGCGGAACACCAGTCCGGAGACGACATCAATCCCGAGGTCGCCAGTCATTTGGCGGAGTCCATGGATGAGGCGCCTGGTCCCGAAACGAAACGCCCCGCACCGCCGTCCGCGGCTGAGGGCCAACAGTGGCCGGACGGCAATGGCAAGCACCGCCATCCCAAGGAGCACGACGTCAAGCACGGCAGGTTAGCCCAGGGGGCCGCGGTGAACGCGGTTCACCGGATCACCCCGCCGGACACCCCGCACTCGGCCTGAACCATCCCCGGCGCACGTCCGCCGGGCCTGAACCCGGGACGGCCGCCACCGGCCGCCCGGGTTTCTCACTGTCCGGGGCCGGCCGGCACCATATCCTCCGGCGCCGCGTCCTCCCACACCACATCCTTCGGCGCCTTGTCCAGGCGCCACCCCCGCCAGACGGGGTGCCGGAGCTTCCCGCTTCCGGTCCATTCCCCGAAGGTCACCTCCCCGACCAGCCGTGGCGTCACCCAGTGCGCATCCGCAGCGTCGGCAGCCGGAACGTCCTGGAAGGGCGACGTCTTCCGCGGCAGGGCATCGAGCTGCTGGCGCAGTTCCGTCAGTTCGCGGGCGCTGAAACCGCTGCCCACCCGCCCCACGTAGCGCAGCCTGGAACCGTCCGGTATCCCCAGCAGGAGGGAACCCACGGATTGCCCGCGCCCGCCCTTACCCGGACGCCAGCCGCCCACCACCACCTCCTGGGTGCGTTCGAACTTGAGTTTGAGCCAGGACCGGCTGCGCTGCCCGACGTAGCGGCCGTCCGTGCGCTTGGCCATCACACCCTCAAGCCCCAGCTCCTCGGCGCTTTCCAGGATGTGCCGGACATCGCCGTCGATCACACCCGAGAGTTCCACCGGGCAGCCGGACGGGGTGAAGAATGCCTCCAGCCGGTCCCGGCGCCTGCTGAGCGGGAGCCTGCGCAGGTCCTTGCCGCGCTCGGACAGGAGATCGAACAGCATCAGCCGCACCGGCGTCGAGGCCTGAGCCCTGGCGATGTCGGCGGCCCTGGTCAGCTTCATCCGGCCCTGCAGCAGCCCGAAGTCCGGCCGTCCGGACGGCCCGACGGCGATGACCTCACCATCGGCGATGAAGTCCCCTTCCGGCCAGCAGGACCGGTCCGTCAGCTCCGGGTACGCCGCCGACATGTCGAGGCCGTTGCGGCTGACCAGGCGGACCCGCCCGGCGTTCCCGAAGACCAGGGCCCGCACCCCGTCCCATTTGAGTTCAAACTGCCAGTCCTTGTCCGGCAGGTCCGCCACGGTGCCGGAAGTGGCCAGCATCGGGGTGACGCCGGCCGGGTCCAGGGCCTCAGACTGGCCTTCCGCGGAGGCTCGCCCGCCCGGGTCCGGGGCGGATGCCGGATCTTCGTCCGGCGGCGTGGCCGGGCGGCCCTTCCCCTTCGTCGCGAGCTTCGCGTCAGGCGGGTCCATCAGGTGGATGAGCCACTGGTCATCGCCCCGGCCGGTGTGGATCAGGGCGAACCTGCGGACCCCGGCCAGGCCGCCGTCGTCCCGGCCGGTAAGGGTGGCGATGACCTCCTTGCCGGCGATCCACTTCTCGCACTCGTAGTAGCCGCTGTCCCAGATGCTCATAGTTCCGGCGCCGTACTGGCCCTTGGGGATGGTGCCTTCGAAGTCGAGGTAGTCCAGGGGATGGTCCTCGGTCTGCACCGCGAGGTGGTTCTTGGTCTTGGTGGCGGGGACACCCTTGGGCAGCGCCCAGGACACCAGCACGCCGTCGCGCTCCAGCCGGAGGTCGAAGTGCAGCCGGCTGGCGTGGTGTTCCTGGATGACGAATCTCTCGCGGAGTGTAGTGCCGCCGGCGCCTCCGCTGGCGTCCATGCCGTGCCGCTCCGCCGTGAAGGGTTCCGGGGTGGCGGACGCGTCCCGCTTGGCGCGGTACGTCTCGAGCCGCGGGTCGGTGGCGCCGCCGTCGCCCGCTGTTTCCGCGGCGCCGCCCGGGTGGCCCTCCGGCCCGGACCCCGCCCGGCCCCTGCCGGAGATGGCAGCAAACGGATCCTTGCCCGCCTTCACCCGCTGCATGACCTCCCGGTAGTCCAGCTGGTGCAGGGACGGCGAGCTCAGTTCACGCCAGGTCCGGGGCGCCGCGACCGTCGGACGGAGCCGCCCGCGCAGGGAATAGGGGACGATGGTGGTCTTCGCGGCGCTGTTCTGGCTCCAGTCCACCAGGACCTTGCCGGTCCGCAGGGACTTTTTCATGTCGCTGACGGCCAGGTCCGGATGGTCGGCCTCCAGCGCGCGCGCCAGTTCGTGGGCAAACTCGGAAATCTGCTCGGAGCTCTGCGTGCCGTCCAGGGCGGCGTAGAGATGGATGCCCTTGCTGCCGCTGGTGACGGGCACGGGCTCCAGCCCCACGTCCTGCAGGATGGTGCGGGCGAGCTTGGCGACCTCCACGCATTCGGCCAGTCCGGCGCCCTCCCCGGGGTCAAGGTCCAGCACCAGCCGGTCCGGAGGCATCTGCTCGCCGTGGGAATCCACGCGCCACTGCGGCACATGGATCTCAAGGGACGCGATCTGCGCCAGCCAGGTCAGCGTGGCCGGGTCGTTGACCAGCGGGTACTGGATGGTCCGTTCCTTGTGCGTGATGGATGCCCGCGGCACCCAGCCGGGCGTGGAATGGTCCAGATTCTTCTGGAAGAACATCTCGCCGGGGGCCGCTTCCGTACCCACCCCATGCACCCAGCGTTTGCGGGTGGCCGGGCGGTTCGCGGCGGCCGGGATCAGGACCGGCGCCACCACGGCGTAATAGGCCAGCACGTCGGCTTTGGTGGTTCCCGTTTCCGGGTACAGGACCTTGTCCAAACTGGTGACTACCAGTTCGCGGCCGCCGACCCGGACCCGCTCCCTCCCGCCGCGCGGTGTGGTTTCAGCCAAAAGGCTTCACCTCCCCGCAACTGTGCTGTTCACTAGATCCATGAGAGCCATCTGGAAAGGCGCCATAGCGTTCGGGCTGGTCAACGTGCCCGTCAAGGTCTACAGCGCGACCGAGGACCACGACATCAGCCTGCACCAGGTCCACAACGCCGACGGCGGCCGGATCCGGTACCAGCGCCGCTGCGAGGTCTGCAGCAAGATCGTGGACTACGAGGACATCGACAAGGCCTACGAGGACGACGGCCGCACGGTGGTCCTCAGCCGCGAGGAACTGAAGTCCATCCCGGCTGAAAACAGCCATGAGATCGACGTCGTCCAGTTTGTCCCGGCCGAACAGCTCGATCCGATGATGTTCGAGAAGAGCTACTACCTTGAGCCGGACTCCAAATCTCCCAAGGCCTACGTCCTGCTGCGCCGGGCGCTGGAGGACACCGACAGGGTGGCGATCGTCCAGTTCGCCCTGCGGGACAAGACCAGGCTGGGCGCCCTGCGGATCCGCGGGGACGTGCTGGTGCTGCAGGCGCTGCTCTGGGCGGACGAGGTGCGGGAGGCCAGCTTCCCCTCGCTTGAGACAAGCATCCGCATATCCGCGCAGGAACGCGAGATGTCCGCGGCGCTGGTCGACTCGATGGCGGCGGATTTCGAACCGGACCAGTTCACGGACGACTACCAGCACCAGCTGCGCCAGCTCATCGAGGCGAAGCTGGAGAAGGGGGAGTCTCTGGACACGGAGGAGACTTTCGGCGCTCCGGCTGCCGAGGCAGGCAGCGGCGAGGTGATCGACCTGATGGAAGCCCTCAAGCGAAGCCTGGAGAAGAAGCGCGGGGGAGGGGCGGCGTCGGGAGAGGACGAGGCTGCGCCGTCCGGCAAATCGACGGGCACTTCGTCCGGCGCGGCTGCCGGCAAGTCCGCCGCGAAGTCGACGGCCGCCAAGGCCGCCCCGAAGACCGCCGCCAAAACCACCAGCAAAACTGCGGCGAAGACGGCCGGCACCAAGACCCCCGCGAGGAGCGCGCGGAAACAGGCCTGAGCAGCCCCGGGTCCGGCCGGCGGCCACCGTGATCAGGAGTTCCTGAGCGCGGAGATGAGCTCGCTTTTCTTTTTCGCCGAGTACCCCTTGAGGCCGATCTCCTTGGCGCGTTCCTTCAGCTGGGCCACAGTCCAGTCCTCGTAGTCGCCGGACTTGCCGCCCTTCCGGCCCACGGCGGACCGGCCCTTCTTGGCAGCGGCATTGGCGATGCGGGCGGCCTTCTGCTTCGACGCGCCGTCCTCCAGCAGTGCCTCATAGACCTTCGGGTCCTTGATGCTGGGGTTCTCGGAGCCCCGGGGGGCGTTGTTCTTCGTCGGCATGGCTACGCGGTGGACGCCGGAACATCGGCATCAATGCTGTGCTGCACGGTTGCCACGGGGGTCTCCTTCGGTTGGGAACACGTCCGGCGGCAGGCCCCGGTGGGTAGTGCCGCGGTTTCCAAACTATCCGCGCCGCCGGGCGGTGACAAGCATTTACGGGAGTCCGCGCCGCGGGAGCCGCGCCGCGTCGCAGGATGGGTCAGGTAGGCGGGTGAGGGGCGTGGCGACGCAGGTTCGTGCCGGGTGACGCGCGACGTGCCCTGCGACACCGATCGTGATTCGCGACGCGGTCCCTGATCTTCGACGCGCTCCTCGATCTGCGACGCGCGATTTACCTGACGCGCCCGTATACCCGCCGCGTCAGGTCTTTGGCGCCGCGCAGGAACGGAACCGCGTCGCAGGATGGGTCAGGTAGGCGGGTGATGGGCGTGGCGACGCGGTCCGTGCCGGGTGACGCGCGACGTGCCCTGCGACACCGATCGTGATTCGCGACGCGGTCCCTGATCTGCGACGCGCGATTTACCTGACGCGCCCGTATACCCGCCGCGTCAGGTCTTTGGCGCCGCGCAGGAACGGAACCGCGTCGCAGGATGAGTCAGGTAGGCCGGCGAGGGGCGTGGCGACGCGGTCCGTGCCGGGTGACGCGCGACCTGCCCTGCGACGCACTCCGTGCCGGGTGATGCGCGATATGCCCTGCGATGCGCTCCTTGATCTGCGACGCGCGACTTACCTGACGCGCCCGTATACCCGCAGCGTCAGGTCTTTGGCGCCGCGCAGGAACGGAACCGCGTCGCAGGATGAGCCAGCACGAAAACGCAGAGGCCCGGCCGCACCCTTTCCAGGATGCAGCCGGGCCTCGGTGCCGGCGGCAGGGCCGCGGGCGGTGACGCTATTCGGCGTCGTGGTCCGTTTCGAGGATCTGGACCAGACGCTCCAGGGCAGCGTCGGCACCGTCGCCCTCGGCGCGCAGCACCACAACCTCACCGTGGGAGGCGCCCAGGCTCATGAGGGACAGGATGCTGGCGGCGTCCATGGCCTCGTCGACCGGTTCGCCCAGCCGGGCAATGGTGATCTCGAGATCGAACTCGCCCGCTGCCTCGGCGAAGATGGCGGCCGGGCGGGCGTGCAGCCCGACGCGGCTGGCAATGGTGGCGTTACGTTCGGTCATTGTTGCTCCTTGGTTGTGCGTGGGGACTGTCAGCTGAGGACGGTTTTGCAGACGGCTCAGGCGGCTACGGGCACCTGCTCCACCGTATCAACCGGCTTCCTGACTGCGTAGCGCTTGAGGCCGATGATGGCGAAGGCGGTGACCACCGTACCGGCCGCGATGGCGACGACGAACATCAGGAAATTGTCGATGGCGAAGAAGACGAAGATGCCGCCGTGCGGAGCCTTCGACCCCACGCCGGCCGCCATCGAGATGGCGCCCGTCACCGCACCGCCAAGCATGCTGGCGGGGATGACGCGCAGCGGGTCGGCCGCGGCGAAGGGGATGGCGCCTTCGGAGATGAAGGAGGCGCCCAGCAGCCAGGCGGCCTTGCCGTTTTCCTGCTCCGCGAGGCTGAAGAGTTTCTTGTTCAGCACCGTGGAGGCGAGGGCCATGGCCAGCGGCGGGACCATGCCCGCGGCCATCACGGCCGCCATGATCTGCCACGGGGCCTGGTTGTCGATGGTTGCTGCGCCGAGGCCGGCGACGGCGAAGGCGTAGGCAACCTTGTTGACCGGTCCGCCGAGGTCGAAGCACATCATCAGGCCGAGGATGACGCCGAGGGCGATGGCGCTGGCGCCGGTGAGGCTGTTCAGCCAGTCGTTAAGGCCCACGGTGATCGCGGCGATCGGGCCGCCCAGGACCAGGAACATCAGGCCGGACGCTACGAGGGATGCCACCAGCGGAATGATGACCACCGGCATCAGGCCGCGCAGCCAGCGGGGCACGCTGATCTGGCCGATGGCGTGTGCCGTGTAGCCTGCCAGCAGACCGCCGACGATGCCGCCGAGGAAGCCCGCGCCCATGAACCCTGCAACGGCGCCGGTGACGAAGCCGGGGGCGATGCCGGGCCGGTCAGCCAGGGCGAAAGCGATGTAGCCGGACAGCGCCGGGACGAGGAAGCCGAGCGACAGCGCGCCGATCTTGAACATCACGGCACCCAGGAAGGCGCCCAACGGGCCCCAGGCCAGTTCCGGGTACTCCGTGGGCAGGTTGGTGAGCGTGTTCTCCGTCAGGATCTTGTCGGCGTACGCAGTGATGTCGTAGCCGCCCAGAAGGAAACCGAGGGCGATCAGCAGACCGCCGCCTGCCACGAACGGGATCATGTAGCTGACACCCGTGAGCAGCGCCTTCTTCAGCCTGGTGCCGAAGTGCTCGCCCTTTTCCTCGGCCTCTTGCTGGGCCTGGTCCTCACCAAAGTGCGGGACCCGGCGGGCGTTGGGGTTGTCCGCGGCGGCCAGGGCCTCCTGGACCATCTTGTCCGGCTCATCGATGCCGCGCTTGACCGGGGCGTTGATGACCGGCATGCCGGCGAACCGCTCCTTGCCCCGGACGTCCACGTCCACGGCGAAAATCACGGCGTCGGCGGCCGCGATGACAGCGGGGTCCAGCGCCTTGGCGCCGGAGGATCCCTGGGTTTCCACCTGCAGGTCGACGCCGGCTTCCTTGGCCGCGGCCACCAGCGAATCGGCGGCCATGTAGGTGTGGGCGATGCCGGTGGGGCAGGCGGTCACAGCGACGAGGCGCTTGGGGCGGGGTGCCCCGGCCGTTGCGGGCTCGGTGGTAGCACCGGCAGCGGCTGCACCAGCACCAGCGGTTGCACCGGCGGCAGCGGCTGCCGGAGCTGCTGCTGCGGGCTTGTCCGCGAGGGCGCCCTCGACTAGTTCAACCACTTCGGCCTCGGAGCCGGCGGCACGCAGGGAGGCGGTGAAGTCCTTTTTGATCAGGGAACGGGCCAGCTTGGAGAGCAGCTTAAGGTGCTCCTGGTCCGCGCCTTCAGGCGCTGCGATGAAAAAGATCAGGTCGGCCGGGCCGTCCTTGGCGCCAAAGTCCACCGGCTGGGACAGCCGGGCCATCACGAGCGTCGGCTCGGTGACCGCCGTCGAGCGGCAGTGCGGAATGGCGATGCCGCCGGGCACGCCCGTGGCGGTCTTGGACTCGCGGGCGAACGCGTCGGCGAACAGGCCCTCGACCTCGGTGGCGCGTCCGTTGGCCGCAACCTTGCCTGCCAGGTGCCGGATCACGTCCTCGGGCGAGCTGCCCAGGTTCTGGTCGAGCTCGACCAGTTCGGTAGTTATGAGCTGAGACACTGTCAATCCTTCCGGAGGGCCGTGATGGTTACGGCATCAGGGGTGGTTTGGTGGACTGCCGGGACTGTGGAGCCCGGCAGCGAAGCGGCGGCGGCACCATGGGCCACAGCCTGACGGAGGCAATCGGCCGGGGCGGCGCCCTGGCTGGAGGCGAGCAGGTAGCCGGCCAGCGACGAATCGCCGGCGCCCACTGTGCTCACCGCGGTGACCGGCGGGTGCGTGGCCAGCCACGCGCCGTCGGCCGTTACAAGCACCGCACCCTTGGAGCCGAGCGTTGCCAGCACGGCGCCCACGCCGGAACGCACGACGGCGGCTGCGGCCACCGCGGCAGCCTCCGGATCCGCTTCGAGTTCCTCGGCGGACTTGTGCGTGGCGAATCCGGCTGCGGCAGCCAGTTCCACCAGTTCCTCGGCGTTGGGTTTGATGAGGTCCGGAGTCCCGTCTGTGCCGCCGGCAATGGCAGCGGCGAGCGGTTCGCCGGAGGAATCGACGGCGATGAGGGGGGACTCGCTGCCGTGATCCATGGTGCGCAGCCGCCGGGTGACGGTGGCGTAGAAGTCGGCAGGGACCCCGGGTGGGAGCGATCCGGCCAGGACAACCCAGCTGGCGCCGCGGGAGCGGTCCAGCAGCAGCCCGATCAGGGCCTCCTGCTGCTCCGCACTCAACACCGGGCCGGGTTCGTTGATCTTGGTGGTGACACCGCCGGGTTCGGTGAGGGCCACGTTGCTGCGCAGCGGCTCGCCGATGGGGAGGGCGGAGAACGGGACGTCGCCGGCGCGGAGCCCGGCGAGCACCGGGTCGGCTTCGGCTCCGGGGAGCACGGCAACGGTGGTCAGGCCCGAGGCGACGAGCGCCCGCGAGACATTGACGCCCTTGCCGCCGGACTCCTGCCGGACGGAGACGGCACGCTGGACTTCGCCGCGGAGCAGCGGGCCGGGCAGCGCCACGGTACGGTCCAGGCTCGGGTTGGCGGTCAGGGTGACAATCATGCGACCACCACCTCGACGCCGGCGTCCGCCAGGGCGTCGGCCAGGTCCGGGTTGGGTTTCGTGTCAGTGATCAAAGTGTCCAGATCTTTCAACGAGGCGAACTGGACCAGGGTCTCGGTGTCCAGCTTGGAGGCATCAGCCAGCACCACGATGCGGCGCGCTGATTGGACGAAGGCAGCCTTGACAGCGGCTTCTTCAGGATCGGGAGTGCTCAGCCCGAAGGCTGCGTGGATGCCGTTGGTGCCAATGAAGGCGATGTCCGGGCGGATCCGGCGGGCGGCTTCCACGGTGGACTGGCCGACGGCGGCCTGGGTGATGCCGCGGACCTTCCCGCCCAGCAGGTGCAAGGCGATGCCGGGTTCGCCGGAAAGCCTGGCCGCGACGGGCAGGGAATGGGTGATGACCACGAGTTCCGCGGCCCGCCCGGAGATGGCGGTGGCAGCCGCCGTCCGGGCAGCGAGGAGTTCGGCGAGGGATTCGGTGGTGGATCCGGCGTCGATCAGGATGCTGCCGGTGCCGTCCTGCGGGATGAGCGCCAGGGCCGCCTCGGCGATCCTGGTTTTCTCCGGCTGCCGCTGGTCCGTCCGGACCAGGATGCTCTCCTCAGAGGTGCTGAAGCGGTCCGGGGACACCGCGCCGCCGTGGACCCGGCGCACACTGCCGGCGGCTTCGAGGGCGGCCAGGTCCCGGCGGACCGTCTCGGTGGTGATGCTGAAACGTTCGGCGAGGTCCGTGACGCTGGCGCGGCCGCTGGCAGTGATGAGCCCGACAATCAGCTGTTGGCGTTCCTCGGCGAACACTGGCTCTCCCTTGGGTCAGAACTGCGGGCCTTCCCGCCGCCTCCGTGATAGTCATCACAGGGAGTGGCGTTGATTGACTTTATCTTTGAATCTGTGGGTTTGTCAATGAAAAACAACATGAACGCAGAAGCCTTGCGCCGCCGCCAAGGGGACATGCCCATTTTCCGCGCCGTGGAGCGCGCATGGTGGCACTATGTCCGCCCACGGCCGCGCACGCTGGGCATGTGCCGCGGGCCGGTGTGGGGAGGGGGGAAACGCCGCACGCCGGGCCAGACGTGACGTCCGGCCCGGCGTGCGGGTCGTTGCTGCGGCGCATCGTGGTGCATTGCCGCGTTGGGGGCTAGATGCCGGCGTCGCGGCTCTCGTTCCGGGTGATGGTCTCGCCGGTGTTGGGGTCGACGACGGAGCGGGTCTCGCTGACCCGGCGGGTGCGGCTGCGCCCCGGGGAAGCCAGGACCAGGGAGGCGATGAGTCCGATCACGCCCACCACCATCAGGATGTAGCCGACCATGGTCTGGTCCACGTTGGGGATCAGCCCGGGGGCAATGGCCCAGGCCAGGATGGCGCCGAGGGCGATGAGGAAGATGGAGGAACCGATTCTCATGACTTGCTCCTTGTGTCCGATGGGACGGATAGGTATTGCTAAGCATGCTGTCCAGCGTCAGGCTACAGCCCGGTGCAGGTTGATTCAACGATTTGGGCAGCGCCACTCCGGCCAGTTTTCGCACGTCAGAGTGTTTTTCGCAGCACTTCAGGACAGCTGCGGCGCCAATCGCGGGTGCGACCGTCCGTTTCCGCAGCAGATCGTCGCATGCGGACACAGGCGGGTGTGCGCCGGGGGAGGGCACGTACCCTTGAAGGGTGCGCCCTCTCAGAGCGGCCCGCACCAGACCTGCCAGCCCCACCCAGCACCGCCTCCCCGCCCGGCGAGCACTGCCTGCGGCCCCCGGCGGCCACACAGAAATGCCGGTACCCATGCCTGAAGCTTCCCCGAGAGTTGTTGTCACCGGACTGGGCGCGGTGACCCCTGTGGGCGGAACCGTGGCGGAGACCTGGGACTCGATGCTGGCCGGCCGCTCCGGAATCGCGGTGCTCGACGCGGAGTGGGCGCAGGATCTGCCCGTCCGCGTGGCCGGCCGGGTGCTGGCCGACGTCGCCGCCCAGCTCACCATCCCCGAGTTCAAGCGGATGGACCGCTGCGGGCACCTGGCGCTGGTGGCCGCCCGGGAAGCCTGGGCACAGGCCGGCCGTCCACAGGCTGACCCGGAACGCCTGGCCGTGGTGATCGGCTCCGGCTACGGCGGCCTGGACACCACCCTGGACCAGGCCCGGACCCTGGACGCCAGCGGCCCCCGCAGGGTTTCCCCGCATACGCTCACCCGGATCATGACCAACGCGCCCGCCGCCTGGGTGTCCATCGACGTCGGCGCCCA
This sequence comes from Pseudarthrobacter sp. 1C304, assembly GCF_052245515.1. Taxonomy (NCBI): domain Bacteria; kingdom Bacillati; phylum Actinomycetota; class Actinomycetes; order Micrococcales; family Micrococcaceae; genus Pseudarthrobacter; species Pseudarthrobacter sp. 1C304. The sequence continues at coordinate 521,186 of NZ_JBQQCH010000001.1, forward strand.
AGGCGGGGCGCGGACCCCGGTCAGTGCCTGCGCATCGGGCGCGGAAGCCATCTCCCAGGCGGCCGACATGATCCGTTCCGGCGCCGCGGACGTGGTGATTGCCGGCGGCGTGGACTCCTGCATCAACGGCCTGATCGTCAGCGGGTTCGCGCAGATCCGGGCCCTGTCCACACGCAACGCGGACCCGCAGTCCGCCTCCCGGCCCTTCGACCGGGACCGGGACGGATTCGTGCTGGCGGAAGGCGCCGCTGTCCTGGTCCTCGAACGTGAAGACCACGCGCTGGCCCGCAGGGCCGACATCCTCGGCGTGGTGGCCGGCTCTGCGGTGACGTCCGACGCCGTCGACATCGTCGCTGCCGACCCCGCCATGCAGCGACGGGTCATGGAAAAAGCGATCGCGGCCGCGGGCCTGGAACCGCAGGACATCGGCCTGGTCCATGCCCACGCGACGTCCACCCCCGTGGGCGATCGCCTGGAGGCGGAAGCCATCAACGCCGTGCTCGGGAACCAGGTTCCGGTCACGTCCACAAAGTCCCTCACCGGCCACCTTCTGGGCGGCGCGGGCGCGCTCGGAGCCGTTGTTATGGTCCAGGCGCTGCGGACCGGTTCGGTTCCCGGAACCGCCAACCTTGACGAACCCGGCGAAGGGATCGACCTCAACCTCGTCCGGGCGACCGCCTCAGGCCTGCCCGCGACGGCTGGCATCGCCAACGCGTTCGGGTTCGGCGGGCACAGCACCGCGCTGGTGATCACCGGAAGCTAGGCTGTTCCGATGGAGACAGTGGTCTGGTCCAAGCCGGAACATGAACGCGCCGGCACGCCGCTGCTGGTCATGATGCACGGCTACGGCCGGGATGAATCCCGGATGGCGCAGCTGTTCGACGCCGTGCCGACGGAGTTCACCTGTGCGGCGCTCCGCGCCCCCAAGATCATTGGCGACGGCTACGGCTGGTTCCTGCTGGACTACTTCCTGACCCATGACTTCGCCGACGTCATCTCCTCCAGCAATGCCGTGTTCGGCTGGATCGAATCGGTCAAGGCCCAGCACAGCAGCGTCAGCCTGTTCGGCTACTCGCAGGGCATGGCCATGGCCACCACCCTGCTGCGGCTGCGGCCCGCCCAGTTCCGGGCCGCCGTCGGGCTGTCCGGCTTTGTCCTGGAAAACGAACTGCTGGCCATGAGCGAAACGTTCGAGTCCCGGCCGCCCTTCTTCTGGGGCCGCGACCGGGACGATGTGGTGATCAACGACGCCGCCACGGAGCACACCGAAGAGTGGCTCCACGAGCACACGCAACTCACCGCGCGGACCTATCCCGGGATGGGCCACGCCATTTCCGCGGCAGAAATGGTCGACGTCGGCGCCTTCCTCCGGCACTACGTGCTCAGGGACGCCTGACCCGGCACCGCTAGGGTCAAACGGCCCGATCTGTGTTTTTCCACTTGCGCGCGAATTTTGCAAGCGTTTACACTCGACGAGGCCATGATTCCGGCCCACGACCTGGGGGAAGAAAGGGCTGAGCCCGTGCAGCAGGCCAAGGCGCCGCACGCCACGATCCAGGACATCGCCGCCCGCTCCGGGCATTCACTCAATTTCCTCGGTGCCGTCCCGCGGGCGCTCCGGAATCCCCGCCGCCAGCGCTGACCGGCACCCCGCCGCCGATTGCCGAATCCGCCCGCACGGCTGCCGCCCCCCAACGCCACACCACCGACCGCCCCGCCTGAAAGGACCATCGATCCATGACTGAGACTGCCAACAGCGCCGCGCCGGGTTGGACCACCGCCTCCGCCATCCTCTTTGACCTCGACGGCGTCCTGACGCCCACCGCGATTGTGCACGAGCGCGCGTGGCAGGAACTCTTCGACGGGTTCCTCGCGACCGTCCCCGGGGCCCCTGGGTACCGCGAAAGCGACTATTTCGACCATATCGACGGCAAACCGCGGTTCGACGGCGTCCGGGACTTCCTGGCCTCCCGCAACATCGTGCTGCCGGAGGGCCCGCTGGACGACGACCCGGCGCACAACACCGTCCACGGGCTGGGCAACCGCAAGAACAAGGTCTTCAACGACATCGTGGCGTCCGGCGGCGTCAAGCCCTACGAGGGCTCCGTGCGGTTCATCGACGCCGCGCTGGCCCGCGGGCTCCAGGTCGCCGTCGTCTCCTCCTCCCGCAACGCCCCCGCCGTGCTCAAGGCCGCCGGGCTCTCGGACTACTTCCCGGTGGTGGTCGACGGCGTCGTCGCCGTCGCCGAGGGGTTGCCCGGCAAGCCCAGCCCGGCAACCTATGAGTACGCCGCCCGGCTGCTGGGGCTGCCTTCCAGCGAGTGCGTCGTGGTCGAGGACGCCGTCTCCGGGGTCCAGGCCGGAAACGCGGGAGCCTTCCACTCCGTGATCGGCGTTGACCGCGGCGCCGGCCGGCAGACCCTGCTGGCCGCCGGCGCCACCCTGGTGGTCAACGACCTCGACGAGCTCCTCTAGCGCTCCGCCCCGAACCCTTCCCCGCGCAGAACCTTTCACAGCCCACAAGGAAACCACCATGGCACTTATCACCTCGGACCGCGCCCGGTTCCCCAATGACCCCTGGCAGCTGGTCGAGACTGTCCACCTCCCCGGCAACGCCGGCTCCCTGGAAACGCTCTTCAGCCTGGGCAACGGGCACCTTGGCATCCGGGGCGCCCACTGGGCCGCTGCCGACGTCGACCTGCCCGGCAGTTTCATCAACGGCTTCCACGAAACCTGGGACATCAAGCACGCGGAGAACGCCTACGGCTTTGCCCGCACCGGCCAGCGGATCCTCTACATCCCGGACGCCAACAATTTCACCGTGATCATCGACGGCGAACCGCTCACCCTGGCCGAGTCCACCGTGCTGGACTACCGCCGCAGCGTCGACTTCGCCACCGGCATCTACGAGTGCCGGATCGTCTGGCAGTGCCGGTCCGGCGCCACCGTCACCACCACGGAACGCCGCGCCGTCGGCTACGAATCCCGCGGGGCGCTCGGCATCTCGCTGGAGGTCGCGGCGGACCGGGACATCTCCGCGGACGTGACGTCCTCCGTCATCAACCGCCAGGACCAGCCGGTCGAGGACCACTCGGCGCACGACCCGCGCCGCGCCGGCCGCCACGCCGGCCGCGTCCTGCTGCCTGTGCGCCTCGACGGGGGCGACGGTTCGCTGCGCCTGTCGTGGGAGACCGCGGAGTCGAAGCAGCGCATCGGCCTGGCCGTGGACCACTGGACCAGCGCCGGAGTTCTGCCGTTCGACACCCAGGTCCATGAGGACGACAGCAGCGTCCGTTACGTCCTGGCCGTCGGCGCGGACTCGCCGTTCGTGCTGGAGAAGAGCGTCAGCTACGCCGTCGGACAGGATTCCGAGGACCTGGCCGACGACGCGGAGGCGGGCCTCCGGCCGCTGAGGGACATTTTCGCCGAAAGCGTGGCGCACTACCGCAGCTACTGGGCCACGGGCGACATCGTCCTCGCCGGGCAGGACGAGCTGCAGCAGGCCGTCCGCTGGAACCTTTTCCAGCTGGCGCAGGCCACGGCGTGCGCCGACGTCGCCGGCATCCCGGCCAAGGGCGTCACGGGGTCGGGCTATGACGGGCACTACTTCTGGGACCAGGAGGTGTACCTCATGCCCTACCTGACGTACACGAACCCCGGTAACGCCCGCCAGGTCCTTGAATTCCGCCACGCCATGCTGCCCGACGCCAAGGACCGCGCCAAGGAGCTGAGCGTGGACGGCGCCCTGTTCCCCTGGCGCACCATCAACGGGCTGGAGGCCAGCGCCTACTACGCTGCCGGCACGGCCCAGTTCCACATCGCCGCCGCCATCGCGTTCGCGACCAACCGATACATGTGGGCCACCGGCGACCAGCCGTTCCAGGAGACCCTGGGCGCCGAATTGCTGATCGAGACCGCCCGGATGTGGGCTTCGCTGGGCTTCTTCGGCAAGGACGGGCTCTTCCACATCCACGGCGTCACCGGCCCCGACGAGTACACCGCCGTGGTCAATGACAACCTGTACACCAACGTCATGGCCCGGTTTAACCTGCGCGCCGCCGCGGCGCTGGACCACCCGGACATCGACGACGCCGAACGGGAGTTCTGGGAACAGGCCGCCAGCCGGATGCAGGTGCCCTACGACGAGGACCTCCAGGTGCACTCGCAGGACAACGACTTCATGACCCTGGAGCCGTGGGACTGGAGCACGCCGCGCTCCAAGTACCCGCTCCTGCTGAACTTCCATCCGCTGGTGATCTACCGGCACCAGGTCCTCAAGCAGGCGGACAGCGTCCTGGCGATGTTCCTGCAGTGGCAGGACTTCACCGCCGAGGAGAAGCGCCGGGCGTTCGACTTCTATGATCCGATCACCACCGGCGATTCCACCCTGTCCGCCTGCGTGCAGGGCATCATGGCGGCCGAGGTGGGCTACGGCCAGGCCGCGCTGGACCACTTCACCCACGCCGTGTTCATCGACCTGGACGACACCCACGGCAACACGATCGACGGCGTGCACATCGCCTCCACCGGAGGAGTCTGGAGCTCGCTGGTCAGCGGCTTCGCGGGCCTGCGCGACCAGGGCACGGTGCCGTACTTCGACCCGCGGCTGCCGGCCGAATGGGACGGGCTGTCCTTCCACCTGAAGATCCAGGGCCGGCTGCTGCAGCTGGAGCTGGAAAAGGACGCCCTCACCCTGACGGTGCGGGAGGGCGCGCCGCTCGAGGTGGACGTGCGCGGCGAGCTGTTCACGGCCGACGGCGACCCGGTCCGGGTTCCGCTGGCACCGGTCGCAGCTCCCGAGCCCACCATCTTCCCCAGCGGACTTCCGACGGCGTCGATCCCGGTGGTGCGCGCAGCGCTCTGACCCACCCCTCAAAGCAACGCGGGGTCACTCCGCGCCCATCATCACCCCCGGGATGGGCGCTACGTGACCCCGCGTTGCTTTGGGCCGGGCTGGGCGGGTCCGGAGGTAGCGGTGTCCTCTGCGGTGTCCGCCTGGGCTTCCTCGCGGCCGTCAGCCAGGGGATGGGCACGTTCATCGGACCGCATCCGCGCGGCGACCATGGCGACGGCGGCCATGACCGGGCACACGGTTCCGGCGACCAGGAAAATCAGCCCCACCGGCACAACCTCGGCGACCGGCCCGGCAAGGGCCATGGAGACCGGCATGAGGGCCAGCGACACGAAAAAGTCCAGGCTGGAGACCCGTCCCAGCAGGTGCGGCGGCACGCGGCGCTGCAGCAGGGTTCCCCAGATCACCATGCCCATTCCGCCCGTGGCACCGAAAATGAACAGGGCGGCGGCCAGCGCCCAGAAGCTGTCCATGATGCCGACGGCGGCCAGCGGCAGGGTGCCGGCACCCCAGCTCACCATCATCACGGTGAGGTAGCGGCGCGGCAGCGGGAAAGAGGCTGTGGCCAGCGAGGCCGCGGCACCGCCGACGCCCAGGACCGCGAGCAGGAAGCCGAACATCCGGGAATCCCCGCCGAGCTGGTCGCGGACCACGAACGGCAGGAGCACTTCGATGGGACCGATCAGGAACAGCACGGAAATGCAGGCCCACAGCAGCGTCCACAGCAGCCAGGGCGTGCGGGCCGTATAGCTGACACCCTCGCGGAGGTCATGCAGCACGGACGTTTTGCCGCGCGGGCCGGCATCAGCGCCGGCCGCGCCCGCCGCGGGCAGGGGCCCCCGCCGGAGCAGGTTCAGGATGCAGAACGCCAGCAGGTGGCAGGCCGCCACGCCGGACACGGCGTGCGCGGGGGACAGCGAGGCGACCAGGATGCCCGCGACGGCGGGGCCCGCGGCCTGCTGCAGGATGGGCCGCATGGTCCCCTCCATGCCGTTGGCCGCGAGCAGGTCTTCCGGCGGCAGGATCCGGGGAAGGATCGCGGAGTAGGCGGGGAAGAAGAACGCGGCCCCAACGCCGAGCACAAACGCTCCCGCCGCCAGATGCCAGAGCTGCAGCCAGCCCAGCATGGCCAGCCCGCTGATGGCGGCAATGACGGCAAGGTTGGCCGCCTCGACCGCGATGATCAGCAACCGCTGCGGGAACCGGTCCGCCGCGATGCCCCCGGCCAGCACGAACGCCACGAGGCCCACGCTGCCGGCCGCAGCCACAAGCGAGAGCTCCAGCGGGCCCCCGCCCAGGTGGATCACCTCGTAGACCATTGCCACGGCCCACATCCCGGAGCCAAAGATGGAGATGGCCAGGGCCGCAATCAGCACACGGTATTCCCGGTGCGCAAAAGGACGGAGGGCCCTGAGCGAACGCATGGGTCCAGTCTAGGACCCCTCGCCGGTCCCGCCCGAGCCGTCGCCGGCACACTCCTCCGGGGCCCTGATGGAATAGCCTGCCGCGGCCGCGGGTTGCCGCCTGATGGGAAGGGCAACCCACCGGTACGCCCCGCTCCCACTAACTGAGAAACGGAGATGGTGGATTTATGACTGCCTACAAGACAGTGAACCCCGCGACCGGAGAAACGTTGAAAGAGTTCCCGCTCGCCACCGAGGCCGAGGTGGAGAACGCGCTCGCAGCCTCAAAAAGCGCCTTCGCGCAGTGGCAGGCGGCGCCTGTGGAGGCCCGGGCCAAGGTGATTGCCCGGGTGGCCGAGCTGTACCGGGAGCGCCGGGATGAGCTGGCCCGGCTGATTGCCACGGAAATGGGCAAGCCGCTGGCCCAGTCCCGCGGCGAGGTGGGCCTCGTCGCTGACATCTACGCGTACTACGCAGAGGAAGGGCCGGCGTTCCTCAAAGACGAGCTCCTGGACGTCAAGGGCGGCGGCGAGGCGATCGTCCGCTCCGCCCCGGTGGGACCGCTGCTGGGCATCATGCCGTGGAACTACCCCTACTACCAGGTGGCGCGGTTCGCGGCCCCCAACCTGATCCTCGGCAACACCATCCTGCTCAAGCACGCAGGCAGCTGCCCCCAGTCCGCCCTCGCCATTGAGCAGATCTTCAAGGACGCAGGGCTCCCCGAAGGCGCCTACACCAACTTGTTCCTGAGCAACGACCAGGTTGCCGAAGTCATTGCCGATGACCGCGTCCAGGGGGTCTCCCTGACCGGCAGCGAACGGGCAGGGTCGGCGGTCGCCGAGGTGGCCGGCCGGAACCTCAAGAAGTACGTGCTGGAACTGGGCGGCAGCGATCCTTTCATCGTCCTCGACTCCGACGACCTGGATGCCACCGTCAAGGCCGCGGTCAGCGGGCGGATGGGGAACGCCGGGCAGGCCTGCACCGCCTCCAAGCGGTTCATCATCCTCGAGGACCTCTACGAGGAATTCGTGGAAAAGTTCACCGCCAGGATGTCCGCGATCAAGCCGGGTGACCCCCTGCTGGCCGACACCCGGTTCGGCCCGCTGTCCTCCCAGAGTGCCGCCGACGGCCTCATCGAACAGATCCAGGACGCTGTGGACAAGGGCGCCATGCTGCGGACCGGCGGGCGTCACGTCCCCGGCCCCGGCGCCTACGTGGAGCCCACGGTGCTGACCGGCGTGACCCCCGGGATGCGGGCGTTCTCCGAGGAACTCTTCGGCCCGGCCGCGGTCATCTACAAGGTGGCCAGCGTGGAAGAAGCCATCGAACTGGCCAACGGCTCCCCCTACGGCCTCGGCGGGGCAGTGTTCAGCTCCGACGTCGAGAAGGCCAAGGCCGTCGCAGACCAGCTGGACACCGGCATGGTGTTCATCAACTCTGTGGCCGAAACGCAGGCGGACCTGCCGTTCGGCGGGGTGAAGCGCTCCGGCGTCGGACGCGAACTGGCGCGGTTCGGGATGGACGAGTTCGTCAACAAGAAGCTCATCCGCACCCCGCGCTAAATCCCGGCCCCGCCCGGCGCCCTCCCTCCGGGCGGGCGCCGGGCGGGGCGCAGGCGGGCAAGTGGCCTAGTGTTAACGCAGGACGAAACTCAGCACACTTACGGTTCACGGAGAGGCGACGATGGCCAAGCGCAGCAACCCGGCAATGAAGATGGCGCAGAAATCGGCACACAACGCGATGTTCGACGCCGAGGGTAAGCCCAAGCCCGGGGTCCACAACGTGCTCCTGCGGGCCGTCGAAGTCCAGCGCCCGCTGGTGCTGGCCAACCTTCGCCGGCTTCAGCGGAAACATCCGCATGCCACCGCGGCGCAGCTTGCAGCGGTACTGGAACGCGACTACCTCATCGCCGTCACCGGCGGCGGCGCGCTGGTTGGCGGCGCTGCAGTGGTCCCCGGCGTGGGAACGGCCGCCGCGCTGGGCCTCTCGGCCGCCGCCACCGTCGGCTTCCTTGAAGCGACCGCGCTGTTCTCCACCTCCCTCGCGGAACTGCACGGCGTGCGGCTGGTGGATCCCGAGAAGGCCAGCACCCTGGTGATGGCGATCATGCTGGGCGAGGAGGGTACGGCGCTGCTCAGCTCACTGAGCGGCCAGGCCGCCGGGCAGGGCAAGGGTCCCACCCAGGCCTGGGGATCCCTCTTCTCCCGGAAGGTACCGCTCTCGGGCTTCGGCACCGTACGGGAGCGGATCCAGACCATGTTCCTCCGGACCCTGCTGAAGCAGCAGGGCACCGCCTGGCTGGGCCGGGCCCTGCCGTTCGGCATCGGCGCCGTCGTCGGTGGGGTGGGCAACCGGGTCATGGGCCGGGCCGTCGTTGCGAACGCCAAGGAAGCGTTCGGCCCCTTGCCGCTCGTCATTCCCGGGGAGCTCGGGGGCCCAGGAGCTGCTCCGGGCCCGCAGGCCGCCCGCATCGACCGCGGATACCCGGGACCGGAGGCCAACGGCACACACGCCCAGGGCGCAAGCGCCGGAGGCACCAAGGACGATTCCCGGCAGGAAGGCGGCACGTTTTGGATCTGAACGCCGATCTGGGCGAGTCCTTTGGGACCTGGACCATGGGCGACGACGCCGCGATGCTCCCCCTGGTCACGAGCACCAGCGTGGCCTGCGGGCTGCACGCCGGGGACCCCGTGACCATGCTGGACACCTGCCGGGCGGCCTACGAGCTGGACGTCCGGGTGGGCGCCCACCTGGGCTACCCGGACCTGGCCGGCTTTGGGCTCCGGGCCATGGACATCACCTTCGATGACCTCTTCGGCGCCGTGCTTTACCAGCTGGGCGCCCTGGACGGGGTGGCCCATGCCGTGGGCGCCTCGGTGGACTACGTCAAGCTGCACGGGGCGCTCTACGACCGGACAGTGCGCGACGCCGAGCAGGCCTCCGCCGTGGTGGCCGCCATCCAGGCCTACGATCCGGGCCTTCCTGTCCTGGCCTTGGAGGGCTCCGCCCTGCTGGGGATCGCCCGGGACGCGGGCAGCCCGGTGTTCCACGAAGCCTTCGCCGACCGCGCGTACCTGCCGGACGGCACGCTGGTGCCGCGTGGGGATGAGGAATCCGTCATCGACGACCCCGAGGAAGTAGTGGAGCGGGCGCTCCGCCTGGCCCTCAAGGGCGAAGTCCTGGCGGTCGACGGCACGGTGCTCACGCTGACGCCGCATTCCCTGTGCCTGCACGGCGACACCCCGGGCTCGGTGGCGGTGGCCGCCGCTGTCCGCGCTGCCCTGGAGAAGGCCGGCGTCGAACTGGAGTCCTTCGCCTAGACGGACCCGGCGCCAGCCGTCCCGCGCCTGGCCAGTGCCGTAAGGCCCTATCCGGCCCCTGCGGCGGCCCCTAGTTTGAGGGGCATGACTGCCGGAGGCGCCGCGGGGTTGGACGGACCCGCCTCGGATGCAATGCTGAAGCTGGGCCGATTCTTCACGAAATGGGACCAGACCGACGACGGAAGGGCGGTGTTCCGGGAAGGCGGCCGCAAGGGCGATATCTTCTACCGGGACCGCTGGAGCCACGACAAGGTGGTCCGCTCCACGCACGGGGTGAACTGCACCGGCTCTTGCTCCTGGAAGGTGTACGTCAAGGACGGCATCATCACCTGGGAATCCCAGCAGACCGACTACCCCTCGGTGGGACCGGACAGCCCGGAATACGAACCCCGGGGGTGCCCGCGCGGGGCGGCCTTCTCCTGGTACACCTATTCGCCCACCCGGGTCCGGTTCCCCTACGTGCGCGGTGTCCTGGTCGAGATGTACCGCGAGGCGAAAGCCCGGCTGGGCGACCCGGTCCTGGCCTTCGCCGAGGTCGCGGGGGACCCGGAGCGGCGCCGCCGCTACCAGCGGGCCCGCGGCAAGGGCGGGCTGGTCCGTGTCTCCTGGCAGGAGGCGATCGAGATCGCCGCCGCCGCGCACGTCAACACGATCAAGAACTACGGGCCGGACCGCTGCGCCGGCTTCTCGCCGATCCCGGCGATGTCCATGGTCTCGCACGCCGTCGGAACCCGCTTCATGCAGCTGATCGGCGGGGTGATGACGTCCTTTTACGACTGGTACGCCGACCTTCCCGTGGCCAGCCCGCAGGTGTTCGGGGACCAGACCGACGTCCCGGAATCCGGGGACTGGTGGGACGCCCGGTACCTCATGATGTGGGGCTCCAACGTCCCCGTCACCCGCACCCCGGACGCGCACTGGATGGCCGAGGTGCGCTACCGGGGAACCAAGGTGGTCACGGTCAGCCCGGACTATGCGGACAACACCAAGTTCGCCGACGAATGGCTCCCCGCACAGGCCGGCACCGACGCAGCGCTGGCGATGGCGATGGGGCACGTCATGCTCAAGGAGTTCTTCGTCGAGCGCGAGGTGCCGTTCTTCACCGGCTACGTCCGCCAGTACACGGACCTGCCGTTCCTGGTCCGGCTGGAACGGCGCGACGACGGCTCCCTCACCCCGGCGAAGTTCCTCACCGCCAAGGACCTCCGCGCCGAAGCCGGGGCGGAGGACGCGGCGTTCCGCACCGTCCTGTTCAACAAGGCGACCGGCAGCCCGGTGGTCCCCAACGGTTCCCTGGGGTTCCGCTACTCCGGCAGCGGCGAGGGCAAATGGAACCTGGACCTCGAGGGGATCGACCCCGCACTGTCCCTGCGCGAGGTGTCCGGGGAGAGCGCCGAGATCCTGCTGCCGTGCTTCGAGGACGCCGGCGGGGACGGCAGCGTGCTCCGGCGCGGCGTGCCGGTCCTGGACGTCGAAGGCCAGCTGGTCACCACTGTGTTCGACCTGATGCTGGCCCAGTACGGCGTAGGCCGCGACGGGCTCCCGGGGGAGTGGGCCGCCGGCTATGACGACGCCGCCACTCCCTACACCCCGGCCTGGCAGGAGGAAATCACCTCCGTCCCGGCCCGGGCCTGCATCCGGGTGGCGCGCGAATTCGCCCGCAACGCCGAGCAGTCCCAGGGCCGGTCCATGATCATCATGGGCGCCGGGATCTGCCAGTGGTTCCACGGGGACACCACGTACCGGGCGGTGCTGGCGCTGGTGATGCTGACCGGCTGCCTGGGCCGCAACGGCGGCGGCTGGGCGCACTACGTGGGCCAGGAAAAGACCCGGCCCGTCACCGGCTGGCTGTCGCTGGCCAACGCCCTGGACTGGTCCCGCCCGCCCCGGACCATGATCGGCACCGGCTACTGGTACATGCACACGGACCAGTGGCGGCAGGACGGCTACTCCGCCGATGCGCTGAAATCCCCGCTCTCCACCGGAAACCTCGACGGCATGCACACCGCGGACGCCCTCGCCCAGTCCGCCCGTCTCGGCTGGATGCCCTTCTACCCCCAGTTCAACCGCAACCCGCTGGACCTCGCCGACGAGGCGGAAGCCGCCGTCGCCGCCGGGACCGCGAAGGACACCCCCGGCTACATCGCGGACGCGCTGAAGAACCGAACCCTGAATCCGGCGATCGAGGACGTCGACGCCCCCGAAAACTGGCCGCGGACCCTGGTGCTGTGGCGCTCCAACCTGTTCGGCTCCTCGGCCAAGGGCAATGAGTACTTCCTGCGGAACCTGCTGGGCACCCACAACAACGTCCTCGGAGAGGACCACGCCGCGGGGCTCAAACCGCGGGACGTGAAGTGGCGTGAGCGGGCGCCGGAAGGAAAGCTGGACCTGCTGGTCTCCGCGGACTTCCGGATGACGTCCACCACCCTGCTGTCCGACGTCGTGTTCCCGGCCGCCACCTGGTACGAGAAGCACGACCTGTCCTCCACCGACATGCACCCCTTTGTGCACGCCTTCACCCCGGCGATCGACCCGCCGTGGGAGACCAAAACGGACTTCGACATGTTCCACCTCCTCGCCCAGGAGGTCTCCCGGATGGCCAAGACCCACCTGGGCGTCCGCCGGGACCTGGTCAGCGTGCCGCTGCAGCACGATACACCCGGGCAGCTGGCCCAGCCCGGCGGGACCGTGCGCGACTGGCGGGACGCGTCAATTCCCGCGGTCCCGGGCCAGAACATGCCCGTCTTCTCCGTTGTGGAGCGGGACTACACCGCCATCGCGGACAAGCTGGCCGCCGTCGGGCCGCTGGCCGACAAACTCGGCTTCACGGTCAAGAACGTCACCTACAAACTGGCCGGAGCGCTGGACCGGCTGAGCCGCGCCAACGGCGTGATGCTGGGCGGCGCCGCGGACGGCCGCCCCGCGATCGACACCGACGCCAAGATGGCCGAGGCCATTCTGGCCTTCTCCGGCACCACCAACGGCGCGCTGTCCGTGCAGGGTTTCAAGGACCTGGAGGTCCGCACCGGGAAGAAGCTGGCCGACCTGTCCGAGGGGTCAGAAGAAAAGTTCATTACCTTCGCGCAAACCCAGGCCGCCCCGGTTCCCGTGATCACGTCGCCGGAATGGTCCGGCTCCGAGACCGGCGGCCGGCGCTACGCACCCTTTACCATCAACATCGAACGGCTGAAGCCCTTCCACACGCTGACCGGGCGGATGCACTTCTTCCTCGACCACGACTGGATGCGGGACATCGGCGAGGCTTTGCCGATCTACCGTCCGCCGCTGGACATGCACCGGCTCTTCGGCGAACCCAAACTCGGCCGCGACGGGGCCATGGAGGTGGTGGTCCGCTACCTGACCCCGCACTCCAAATGGTCCATCCACTCCGAATACCAGGACAACCTGCTGATGCTCTCGCTCTCCCGCGGCGGCCCGACGGTCTGGATGAGCCCCGTTGACGCCGACGCCATCCAGGTCCGGGACAACGACTGGGTGGAGTGCCAGAACATCAACGGCGTCCTAGTGGCCCGGGCGATTGTCAGCCACCGGATGCCGGCCGGCGTGGTGTACGTCCACCACGCGCAGGAACGCACCATCGACGTGCCCAAGTCCGAGGCCACCGGCCGGCGCGGCGGCATCCACAACTCCGTGACCCGGCTGCTGGTCAAACCCTCGCACCTGATCGGCGGCTACGCGCAGCTGGCTTACGCATTCAACTACCTTGGCCCCACCGGAAACCAGCGCGACATGGTGGCCACCGTCCGGCGTCGTTCCCAGGAGGTGCAGTACTGATGCGAGTGATGGCTCAGATGGGCATGGTCATGAACCTGGACAAATGCATCGGCTGCCACACCTGTTCCGTGACCTGCAAGCAGGCGTGGACCAACCGTGCGGGTACCGAATACGTCTGGTTCAACAACGTGGAGACCCGCCCCGGCCAGGGGTATCCGCGCCGCTACGAGGACCAGGAGAAGTGGCGGGGCGGATGGGTGCTGAACAAGCGTGGAAAACTGGTGCTCAAAGGCGGCGGCCGGGTCAGGAAAATGCTCGGGATTTTTGCCAGCCCGGTCCAGCCCGAGCTCAAGGACTACTACGAGCCGTGGACCTACGACTACAAAACCCTGGTGGACGCGCCGCTGGGCGATGATTTTCCGGTGGCGCGGCCGAAGTCGCTGATCACCGGCGAGGACACGAAGATCACGTGGTCCGCGAACTGGGACGACGACCTGGGCGGTTCCGCCGAGCACGGCCACCTGGACCCGCTGGTGGAGAAGGTCCGGCGCGAGTCCGAGGACAAGATCAAGTTCGCCTACGAGCAGACCTTTATGTTCTACCTGCCGCGGATCTGCGAGCACTGCCTGAACCCGTCCTGCATGGCCTCCTGTCCCTCCGGGGCCATCTACAAGCGGGTGGAGGACGGGATTGTGCTGGTGGACCAGGACCGGTGCCGCGGCTGGCGGCAGTGCGTCACCGGCTGCCCCTACAAAAAGATCTACTTCAACCACAAGACCGGCAAGGCCGAGAAGTGTACGTTCTGCTACCCCCGGGTGGAGGTGGGGCTCCCGACGGTCTGCTCGGAGACGTGCGTGGGCCGGCTGCGGTATCTCGGACTGTTCCTGTACGACGCCGACGCCGTCACCGCGGCCGCCGCGGTCACCGACCCGCAGGAACTCTACGACGCGCAGATGGATGTGCTGCTGGACCCGGCCGACCCCGTTGTGCAGGCTGAGGCCCGGGCGCAGGGCATCCCGGAGGACTGGATCGACGCGGCCCGGCGCTCGCCGGTCTACGCCCTGGCCAAGGTCTATAAGGTGGCGCTGCCGCTGCACCCCGAATACCGGACCATGCCCATGGTCTGGTACGTGCCGCCGCTGTCCCCGGTGGTGGACCTGCTGCGCGACCAGGGGCACGACGGCGAGGACGCCGGCAACCTGTTCGGCGCGATCGACGCGCTCCGCATCCCGGTGGAGTACCTGGCCGAGCTCTTCACCGCCGGGGACGCCGGCCGGGTCACGGGGGTGCTGCGGAAGCTCGCGGCGATGCGCTCCTTTATGCGCGGCATCAGCCTCGGCAACGACCCGGACGAGTCCATCCCCGAGTCTGTCGGGATGGACGGCCAGAGCATGTACGAGATGTACCGGCTGATGGCGATCGCGAAATACGAGGAACGCTACGTCATCCCGAAGGCGCACGTGGAGCAGGCCCACGACCTGGAGGAAATGGGCTGTTCCCTGGACTTCGACGGCGGGCCTGGCATGCAGGATTCCGCACCGTTCGGGGAGGCCAGCGGGAGGCCCGTCCCCGTGGCGGTGGAGACTTTCAACGCGCTGCGCGACCGGCAGACGTCCGGCTCCGCGCCGGGCGAGGCCACCCTGCGCGGCCGGGTGAACCTGCTGAACTGGGACGGCACGGGGTCACCCCCGGGGCTTTTTCCGGAAAGAGCGCTTTTTCCGGAGAGAGGCCCGGAAAAGGGCCCCGAACCGGGCACCCTGGCGGCTGAGGACCAGCCGTGAGCCGCCGCGATCAGGTGCTGTATCTCGCCGCCGCATGGTGCCTGTCCTACCCGGACGAGGACCTGGTGGGCAAGATCCCCCTGATGCGGGCCGCGCTCGCGGAGTTCCCCCACGCCGTCGTCGACTTCGAAGACGTGCTGGACGCCCTGGAAACCACGCCGCTGATGGAAAGCCAGGCCGGCTACGTGCGCGAGTTCGACCTCGGCAAGCGCCACGCCCTCCACCTGTCCTACTGGACGGACGGGGACACCCGGCGCCGCGGCGAAGTCCTGGGCAACTTCAAGAAGACCTACCGGCAAAGCGACGTCCTGGTGGACACCCACGGGGAGCTGCCGGACTACCTGCCCATGGTGCTGGAATTCGCTGCCCTGGTGGACCTTGCCGCGGGCCGCGGGCTGCTGGCCAGGTACCGGGCCAGCCTGGAGATGCTCCGCTTCGGACTGCTCCGGGACAATCTTCCGCACGCCCGGATCCTGCAGGCCGTCTGCGCCACCCTGCCGGGGAAATCGCCCGCGGACGAGCAGGCCGTGATGCGGATGGCCGGCTACGGGCCGCCCACCGAAGCGGTGGGCCTGGACCCCTACGATCCGCGGCTGCTGCCCGTGAAGGGGGCCTGACCATGCTGGCGTCCGAAATAGAGCCCGGAGCCGCCGTCGAGCTCAGTGCCCTGGACATCGTGCTCTGGGGCGTGCTGCCCTACGTCATGGTTGTGGTGCTGGTGGGAGGCCTGGTCTGGCGCTACAAATACGACCAGTTCGGCTGGACCACCCGTTCCTCGCAGCTGTACGAATCCCGGCTGCTGCGGATCGCCTCGCCCTTGTTCCACTTCGGGCTGCTCGCCGTGATCGCGGGCCACTTCTTCGGACTGGTCATTCCGATGGCCTGGACCCAGGCGGTGGGCATGAGCCAGGACTTCTACCATTTCAACGCCCTCTTCGTCGGTGGCATCGCGGGGGTGGGCACCCTGGGCGGGATCATCCTGCTGATCTACCGCCGCCGCACCACCGGCCCGGTCTTTATGGCCACCACCGGCAATGACAAGACCATGTATGTGGTGCTGACCGGGGCGATTGTGCTCGGGCTGTGGACCACCCTGGCGAGTGTGTTCGAGGGCGAACACGGACACAACTACCGCGAAACCGTGGCGCCGTGGTTCCGTTCCCTGTTCATCTTCCAGCCCGACCTCGCAGCCATGGCCGCCGCGCCGTTCTCCTTCCACCTGCACACGCTGGTGGGCATGGCGCTCTTCGTGATCTGGCCCTTTACCCGGCTGGTCCATGCCTTCACCGCGCCGTTGCACTACCTGTTCCGCCCCTACATCGTTTACCGCTCCCGGGACCGGCAGCCCGGCGGCGCCAAAGCCGGCTCCGGCAGGCCCGGCGCCGCTGCCGGCCGCGCGTCGAACGTCCCCGCCCGCCGCGGCTGGTCCGCCGTCGGAACCCGGGACCGGGACACCCGGAACCGCTGAGCAACACTGCGACCGATCTGTCGAGCCGACGCCTAACCGAGAGGAAGACCAGTGGCTGGATCCGAGCCCGTTCCTTCAGCCGCCCCCGCCGGGCGGACGCTTAACCTGGTGCTCGCCACCTCGGCCTCGGTGGCCGGGTTCTGGGCCTGGAACTCGGTGGCCACGCTCGGCGCCTTCTACACGCAGAACCTCGAGCTGACCCCGGCCGCCACCGGTGTGCTGGTGGCGATGCCGGTGTTCGTCGGTTCGTTGGGCCGGATCGTGGTGGGCGCCCTCACCGACAAGCACGGCGGCCGGGCCATGTTCACCTTCGTGCTGCTGGCGTCCATCCTCCCGATCCTGCTCGTGGCGGTCGGCGGGCTCCTGAGTTCCTTCGCCCTCGTGCTGGGTGCGGGGCTGCTGCTGGGCGTCGCCGGAACGGTCTTCGCGGTCGGGATCCCTTTTGTCAGCGCCTGGTACGAGCCGTCCCGGCGCGGGTTTGCCACCGGCGTGTTCGGCGCCGGCATGGGCGGCACCGCGCTCGCGGCGTTCCTCAATCCCCGGCTGGTGGCCGGGATCGGCTACTTCCCGACGCATCTGCTGATTGCCGGGATCCTGGCTGTCATGGCGGCGCTGGTCTGGTTCCTGATGAAGGAGGCACCGGGCTGGACCCGCAGCAAGCAGCCTGTCATGCCCAAGCTGCTGGACGCCGTCAAGACCCCCGTCACCTGGAAGATGTGCTTCCTGTACGCCGTGGTCTTCGGGGGCTTCGTCTCCTTCGCGACCTACCTGCCCACCTACCTCCGCGACGTCTACAGTTTCGATCCGAGCGGGGCCGGGGCGCGCACCGCAGGTTTCGCGCTGGCAGCCGTCCTGGCCCGGCCGCTGGGCGGCGTGCTGGCGGACAAGTTCGGGCCCAAGCCGATCGTCATCGCCTCACTGGCGGGCGTCGCCGTCCTGGCCTGGGTGGTGAACCTGCAGCCGGACGGCGAGGTCCCGGCCGGCCTGACGTTCGTCGCCATGGCGGCGGCGCTGGGCCTCGGGGCGGGCGGCGTGTTCGCGTGGGTGGGGGTGCTCGCCCCGCCAGGGAAAGTCGGCAGCATCAGCGGAGTTGTCAGCGCGGCCGGCGGCCTGGGCGGCTACTTCCCGCCGCTGATCATGGGAGCGACCTACGACGCCGCGTCGCGCAGCTACTCGATCGGGCTGCTGCTGCTGGTGGTCACGGCGCTGGCCGCCCTGGTCTTCACCATTTTCGCCGTGCCGGGCAGGACGAAGGCGAAGGTCACGGCATGACCGCCAGGGCGTCCGCCTGGTCAGGCGCGGTCCTCACATTCTTGCTGCTGAGTGCCTGCTCCTGTGGTGCACCGGCCGGGCCTGCAACACCGGCCGGGCCTTCAACCCCGTCCAGCCCGGGGGCTCCGGCTCCTGCAGCGACCGGAACCCCGACGGCGGCACCGGCGACAGCGCCCGCCTCACCGGGCCCGTCCGGCACGGCGGGCAGCCCGCCGGCGTCGGAGAACTGGACCACGTACACCACGGCGGCCGGCGACCTGACGTTCGATCTTCCCTCCACCTGGCGGGTCCGCGACCCGGCCGGGGAGCTGGCCGAAGGCGGAGGCGCGTTCGCGGAGGTGACCACCGGGGACGGCCGGCTTATGGCGACGCTCCGCACCAACATGGCAACTGGTTCCACATGCATCGAAAAGTACCCGTACGCCGTGCTGGACTCGCAGGAAATGCCGCAGCTGGCGCAGCCCGGGTGGGTGCCGCGGTACATGTTCGAAACCCGCGGCAACACCATGGCCCCCGGGCCGCCCGACACCCCGGCAGCGGCCTACGGCATTACGGCATTACCCCTGCCCGAAGGGGAATCAACCTGCTACATGTTCCATTTCTTCCTGTGGCCGCCCAACTCCGCCATGTTCGGGGCGTTTTACGACCCGGAGATCAATCTCACTCCGGGGGACCCTGCGCTGCCGTACCTGGAGAAAGCAAAGTTGTACGCCAGCACCGCCGAGTACAGGGCCATCAGGCGGATGATCACCTCCCTGCGGCCGGCGGGCTAGCGGAGAGCTGTTGGTTCGGTCAGGCGCCGCTAGCCGAAGACCAGGTGCGCCACCGTGAAGATCCCCAGCCCGGCGAGGGCGCCCACCACGGTGCCGTTGATGCGGATGAACTGCAGGTCCTTTCCGATCTGCAGCTCGATCTTCTGCGAGGTTTCCTCGGCGTCCCAGCGGGCCACCGTATCGGTGATCACCCCGGCAATGTCCGAACGGTACGTCCGCACGAGGTATCCCGCGGCGTCGCCGATCCACTTGTTTACCTTGCCGGCCAGCTCGGCGTCGGATACCAGCCGGGCGCCGAAATCGCGGACTGCGGCTTTGAACCGCACCGTGAGTTCGCTCTGGGGGTCGTCGACGGCGGAGAGCAGGGCGGCCTTGATGGTGCCCCACGTGCGGGACGCGAGTTCCCTGATCTCGGGATCGCCGAGCAGCTGGGCCTTGATGCCCTCGGCCCGGGCGATCATCACCGGATCGTGCTGCAGGTCCTGGGCGAGGTCCTTGAGGTACTTGTCGATCGACAGGCGGATCTGGTGCTGCGGATCGGCCTGCACGGCCCGGGTGAACTTCAGGATCTCGATATAGACCTTGTCGCCCACCAGCCCGTCCACGAACGACGGCACCCACGTGGGGGAGCGGTCCGTGACCAGCCGGTTGACCGTCTCCTGGTTGTCCCGCACCCAGTCCACCGTGCGGTCCACCAGGACATCCACCAGGGCGTGGTGGTGGCCGTCCTCGAAGACCCGCTGGGCCACCCGGCCCACCGGGGGACCCCACGGCGGGGCCAGCAGGTGCCGGCGGACCATGCCCTCGATCACGGCCTGGACATCGTCGTCGTTGAGCACCGTAAAAGCGCCGCGGATCACGGCCGCGCCTTCCTTGGCGACGCGCTCGGCGCCGCCCGGCCCGGAGAGCCAGGCTCCGGCTTTGCGGGCGATGTCGACAGAGGCAAGTTTCTCGTGGACCACCTCCTCCGAGAGGAAATTGGTCTCCACGAATTCACCCAGGGAGGCGCCGATCTGGTCCTTGCGCTGCGGGATGATGGCCGTGTGCGGGATCTTCACGCCCATGGGGTACTTGAACAGGGCGGTCACGGCGAACCAGTCGGCGAGGGCGCCCACCATGCCGCCCTCGGCGGCGGCGCGGACGTACTGGAGCCACGGGTACTGGTCCTGCAGGGCAAAAGCGACCACAAAAACGACCGCCATCAGGACCAGGAGAGAGAGCGCCAGCAGCTTCATCCTGCGCAGCGCGGAGGCCTTCTCGGCGTCGGCCGCGGCCATCCGCTGGCGGCGGGACGCGGCCCCGGCAGCGCGGTCCCCGGCGCCGCCGGGGCCTTCCGGACGGGTACTTGTCTCAGTATTCACCTGCATGTGCCCAGCCTAGTCCCGCATCGGGCCGGGCCGTCCGCTAACGTGGCAGCATGACGACTGACGAGTCCGCCACAGCCCGTCCGCTGGTCTACGCCCACCGCGGTGCAAGCGGTGCCTACGCCGAGCACACCCGGGCCGCCTACCTGCAGGCCATCGCCGACGGCGCCGACGGCGTCGAGTGCGACATCCACCTGACCCGGGACCAGCACGCGGTGCTCCTGCACGACGCCACCCTGGACCGTACGTCCGACGGCACCGGCCCGGTGGCGGACCGCACCCTCCACGAGCTCCGGCAGCTGGACTTCTCCTCCTGGAAGGGCGCCCGGATTCCGGACGCGTACGGTGCCAGGTCCACCCAGCTGCTGACCCTCCCGGAGCTGCTGGTCCTGCTGCAGGCCGCGGGCCGGGAGATCGGGCTGGCGATTGAGCTCAAACACCCCAGCCCGTTCCAGCTCAAACTGGAGGACCGGGTCCTGGAGGTTCTCCGGTCCCAGGGCTGGGACCCGGCGACATCCCGGCTCGGCAATATCAGCGTGTCCTTTATGAGCTTTAGCCCGGACTCGGTGAAACACCTCCTGAAGTCTGTCCCGGCCTCCGCCGTGTGCCAGCTCGTGGACGACGTCGACGTCGAGGAGATCCGCGAGGAGCTTGGCCTGGGCGCGCTGACCGGCGGGGCGCTCGCGAACCTGATGCGGTCCGCCCAGACCGAGGCCGAGCGCATCCTGGACGACTGCGAGACCGGGCTGGCCGGGCCGGGCATCGACTACGTCCGCGGCCACTCCCGAACCGTCCGGCGCTGGCTCAACTCAGGCCGCCGCTTCCGGGTGTGGACCGTGGACTCCGAGGACGACGTCGCGCTCTGCCAGGAACTCGGGGTCCACGAGATCACTACCAACCGGCCCGCCCAGGTCCTCGCCCAGCTGTTAGCCGGCTCCCGGAGCCGCTAGCCGGGCCTCCTAAGCTCCAGCTTTTCCCAGGGATGGTCCGGGAGCATGCGCTCACGGAACAGACGAAAAATTCGTGGGGGAGCTATGCATCGGACCGGTACAACCTTGATCTGCGCCTTGCTGGCGGGGCTGCTGGTCTCCTGCAGCCAGCTGCCGGGGACCATCGCTGCCTCCCCGGAGGCGGCGATGGTCCTCAAGGCGCCGGCGGATGCCGTGTCCGCGGTCGATCCGGCGGTTCACCAACGCGTGAAGAACCTCTGCATTGAACAACTCCAGGCGCAGGCCTCCGGCAAGGCCCCCGGGCCCACACAACTGCGCCCGCAAAAAGTCAGGCTGGTCAAGGTGGCCCTTCTCGGCGAGACCAGGCAGATCGCGCTTCCCGGCAGCACAACCGGCTACGAGCTTGGCATCGAATACATGTACAAAATGGGAAACGACGATGCGAAACCGGGGCGGAAATTGTGCCGGGCGGACCTGGCTGACTCAACCGTGGAGTGGCAGGGGATGACGGGCCCCTAGCCCGACGCCGGCCGACCGGCCGCGCCTGGAGCAGCTGTGCCGGGACCGCCCGCGCTGGGACCACCCGCGTCGTGACTACCCGCGTCTACGACGCGAGGTCGCGGCGGCGCCAGCCGGCAAAACCAAGCGCCGCGAGGGCCGCGGCGGCCACCGTGAGGGCAGCCAGCGCCGGCACCGCGCCGGAGTCCACCGGGAGCAGCGGGGAATGCCGGAACGGCGAGAGCTCCATGAGCCACTCCGGGGCGTTCCAGAGCACCCCGAATTCGCCGAGTGCCACCAGCGCCAGCAGGAAGACCCAGACCATCCCGGCCAGCCGGGGCGCCCAGCCAAACACCGCCAGGGCCACGCCGGCCAGCACCCAGGCGGCGGGGACCTGCGCCAGCGCGGCCACCATGCTGCGGCCCACGAGCCCGGCGTCGCCGACGGCGAAGGCGGCGCCGGCGCCGATCGAAACCCCGGCCAGCAGGAGCAGCACGGTGACCCCGGCCAGGGCGAACCCAAAGTGGCTGGCCGCCCAGCGGATGCGTGTGGTGGCCGTGCCGAGCAGGGCCTCCGTGTGGCCGGCGGCTTCCTCGCTGCGCAGATGGTTGGCGGCGGAGACCCCGTAGGCGGCCGCCAGCACCCCCATGATGCTGATCTCCGCCGCCAGGAAGGCGTCCGTCAGGGCCGCCTGGCCGCCGATCCGCCGGATCAGATCCTGGGCGTTCGGTGAATTCAGCATGTCGCCCACGTTGCTGACCAGGGAACCGATCACCACGCCGAAAAGGACAAACGCGACAGCCCACGCCAGCAGCACCCGGTACTGCAGCCGCACCGCTAGGTCCCAGACACCGGCGAGCGAACCGGCGGACGGCCCGGGCCGCTCCGCGCGGAGCCCCGCGCCAAGATCGCGCGCGGCCCGGAGGGCAAAGGCGGCCGGAACCAGAACCAGGCACAGGGCTGCCGGCAGCGCCAGCACCCACCAGCGGTCCCCGGCGAAGGCCCGGATCTGCTGGTTCCACCCGATGGGTGACAGCCAGGACAGCACCGAGGGGCCCGGTTCGGCCAGGTCGCCCACCGCACGCAGCGCATAGGTGACGGCAATAAACCCGATGCTGAGACCGGTGGCGGCCCGTGCGCTGGCGGTCACCTGGGCCGCCACCCCTGCCACGGCACTGAACGCCATCCCCGTGGCGGCCCAGCCCAGGCCAAACGCGAGGGAGCCACCGGCCGGCAGCCCGCCGGCCGTCAGTGCTGCCGCCGACAGGAGCCCCAGGGCCACGTTGGCGCCCAGGCTGATGGTGAGGGCCGACGCCAGCGGCGCGTCACGGCCCAGCCTGCCGCCGCCCAGCAGCTCCAGGCGTCCGCTCTCCTCGTCGGCGCGGGTGTGCCGGATGACGAGGATGGCCATCAGGACGGCGAGGATGGCGGTCATGAAGGCGGTGTATTTGATCAGCGACAGCGCACCGATGGAGGCGGGATCGTAGATCCGACCGAAGAGGGCCACCATGGACGCGGTCGAGTTGAGCGCGGTGGCGGCCTCGACGCGGCTGCCCAGGTCCGGGTACAACTCGGCGCCGGCCACCGCCGTCGAATACGAAATCAAGGCGAAGCCGGAGATCCAGAACGGCAGCAGCCACCGGTCCCGCCGCAGACCGAGCCGGATCATGACCCCTGTGCCGGTCAGGGTTTCACGCATCGCCGGACCGCCGCCCGCTGTCTTCCGCGGCGCCGGGTTGTCCGGGCCGTCCGGGCGAGGTTCCGACGGCCGCGGCGGCCGTTCCGGCGGAGATGTCGCCGTAGTGCCGCAGGAACAGGTCCTCCAGCGTCGGGGGCTGGCTGGTCAGCGACTGCAGGCCAGCAGCGGTCAGCGCGCCCAGGAACGGACCCAGCCCGGAGGGCTCCACCTGGGCGGTGACCCGGTGGTTCGTCACCACCAGGTCGTGGACGCCGGGCAGCACGTCCAGCCCGGGCGGGACAGCCGCGAGATCGGCGCTGACGGAGGTGCGGGTCAGGTGCCGCAGCTGCTCCAGCGGGCCGGTCTCCACCACCTTCCCGGCGCGGATAATGCTGACCCGGTCGGAGAGGGCCTCGGCTTCGCTGAGGATATGGCTGCTCAGCACCACCGTCCTGCCCTGCGCGCGCAGCTCCCGCACGCAGCCACGGAACGCGTCCTCCATCAGCGGGTCCAGCCCGCTGGTCGGTTCGTCCAGCAGGAACAGCTCTGCGTCCGTGGCCAGGGCAGCGACAAGGGCTACCTTCTGCCGGTTCCCCTTCGAATACGTCCGGGACTTTTTGCTGGGATCCAGCTCAAACAGTTCGAGCAACCGGTCCCGGCGCGCGCGGTCGTGGCCGCCCTGCAACCGGCCCAGGAGGTCAATTACTTCGCCGCCCGTGAGGTTTGGCCACAGTGCCACGTCCCCGGGAACGTAGGCCAGGCGGCGGTGCAGGGTGGCCACATCATGCCAGGGGTCCAGCCCCAGCACCCTGATGGAACCTGCGCTGCAGCGCAGGAGGCCCAGCAGGAGCCGCAGGGTGGTGGACTTGCCGGACCCGTTGGGTCCGAGGAATCCGTGAACCTCGCCGGCGGCCACCTCGAAATCCAGGCCATCCAAGGCCGTTACGGCCCCGAAACGCTTCACCACACCGGTCATCTCCACAACGTTGCCCATGGTCAACAAGTTACGCGGGATTTCCGCGCCGGGACCCCTGCGGAAAGTCCTGCTTTCCGGGCCCGGGCCGCGGTTTAGCGAGGCGGCCGCGGCTGTGGTTGAGTGGTGCCATGCCATCTCGCTGGTCCGGCCGGGACACTCAGACGCTTTCCGCCCTGGCCATGAGTGCCCTGCTCTTCGCCAGCGCCGGGAAGCACTTCCGGGACCCGGCCTTCTTCGGCCCGGTGGTGCCGGACCTTATCTGCCGTGACGACTCCGGTGAGCAGCCCAACGGCCCGCTTGCCGCGCTGTCCCGGGATGAATGGGTGGCCCTGAGCGGCCTGCTGGAGGCTGGCGCCGCCGTCGGGCTGCTGGTTCCGGCGGCCCGCCGCGCCGCCGCCGGCGGAATCGCAGTCATGTTCACCCTCTTCCTGGCCGGACACCTCGATGCCTTGCGCAAGGCCTACGGTCCGGACGGGACGCCCGGCCAGCGCCGTGTGCACACGTTGCGGCTGCCGCTGCAGGCGCCGCTGATTGCCTGGGCCTGGAGCCTGCGGAACCCGGTCCGGGCGTGAAGCTCCTGCAGTCGCCGGCGGTCCGGGTGGGGATCTCCATCAGCATCGCCACCGGACTCTACGGCGTGTCCTTCGGGGCGCTGTCAGTCACCTCCGGACTCGACTTCTGGCAGACCATGGCCCTGAGCCTGCTGCTGTTCAGCGGCGGCTCGCAGTTCGCCTTCATCGGGGTGGTGGCCGGGGGCGGATCGGGTGTCGCCGCGATGGGGGCGGCCACGCTGCTGGGCATGCGCAACGGAATCTACGGAATGCAGATCAACGCCTTGCTGCAGCCGCGCGGCTGGCGGCGCTTCGCCGCGGCCCACGTCACCATCGACGAATCGACCGCCACCAGCACCGGGCAGACGGATCCGCTGGAGCAGAAACGCGGCTTCTGGACTGCCGGGGTGGGTATCTTCATCCTCTGGAACCTCTTCACCGCCGTGGGGGCGCTGGCCGGCGGGTCCCTCGGGGATCCAAAGCAGTGGGGACTCGACGGCGCGGCAGTTGCGGCGTTCCTGGGCCTGCTCTGGCCGCGGCTCAAGGGCCGCGAACCTGTGGCGATCGCCGTCGTCTGCGCCCTGGCCACGGTGCTGGCCGTACCGTTTGTGCCCGCCGGGGTGCCCATCCTGGTCGCCGCGGTGGTCGCGGCGGCCATCGGCTGGTTCAGCCACGGACGCAGCGACGAAGGCCTGGAGCCGGATGTCGATCCGTATGCCGAACACCAGCATCCGCGCCCGTCGGGGGATGCAGCATGAGCCTGTGGATGTGGCTGCTGGTCTCCTGCGCCCTGGGCTACGCGTGGAAGCTGCTGGGCTACCTCGTTCCGGCCAGCGCGCTCCGTGACCCGCGGATGTCCCGGATCGCCGGGACCATGACCATTGGCCTGCTGGCCTCCCTGACCATCCTCAACACGGTTGCCTCAGGGCAGGCGCTTGCGCTGGACGCGCGCCTCGGGGCGCTGGCGGCGGCGGGCCTGGCACTGCTGTTCCGGGCCCCCTTTCTGGTGGTGGTCCTTGCCGGAGCAGCCGCGGCTGCCGGGCTCCGCATGCTGGGCTGGAGCTAGCGGGGCCACAACGGTCTTTAGTCCCTACTTGGGTCCGGTGCCCCGTGAAAGCATTCGGATATGAGCGACAAGGACGATCCTGAGGCTGCTGCGCCCGGAAAGGGCCAGCATCCCAAACAGCATGAGCCGTTCGTCCCGCCGGGACCCGAGTCCACCAGGGAACTGCGCGACGTGTCGCGCCGTCGCCGGGAGGCAGAGGAAAAACTGCAGCACCATCTGCAGGAAGTCAAAGAGAAGCCCGCGGAGGATTGATGCCGGGAACGCGGCTCTCGGAGCGTTTGCAGGACCTCCTGCTCGAAACTGACCTGCTGGAGGACTTCCTCCATCAACTTGCCGTGTTCGCCGCAGAATTTGCCATGGCCGAAACCGGCCGCACGGTCGTGTGCTCGGTGCGCCTGTCCCGGCGGCGCCGGCCCGCGGTGCTGGCGGCCAGCGGCGGACCGCCGGACGCGGACCCGCACCGAAGCAGCAGTACGCTCACCCTTCCCCTGCTGGAGGACCGGGACGCAGCCGCCACCCTGACGTTCTTCTCGCCGTCGTCCGGGGCGTTCGACGGCGGCGCCGTCGCCGCCTGCGAGGCGCTTGCCGCCAGGGCGGCCTGGACGGTACGGCTGGCAGTCCGGATCGACTCCGCCCAGGGCGTGAACCGGGACCTGCTCCAGGCCATGCGGTCGCGGTCCGTGATCAACCTGGCCACCGGCATCCTCATGGCCCAGAGCCGGTGCTCGCAGTCGGAGGCTTTCGAGCTGCTGACGAAGGTCTCAAACAACCGGAACGTGAAGCTCCGGGTCGTCGCCGTGGAAATCCTCCGGCGCTTTGAGGGCAGTCCGGCCGGACCGGCCGTCAGCGGCTGAGCTCCTAGCGGCGCGCTTCCAGGCCTGCGAGCCTGAGGACGAGTTCCAGCCCTGCAGGTGTTCCCGGCCAGTGCCGGCGCACCGCGTCCACGCCCGCGCGGGCCACCACCGAGCGGAGCACGAGGGCCACAATGATGACGTCATCCGCGTAACCGATCACGGGCAGGAAGTCCGGTACAAGATCGATCGGCGAGAGCAGGTACACCACCAGCAGGGCCACCCGGGTCCGGACCCCGGCGCCCAGGGACTTGTCGGCCAGCAGCCGGCGCAGGAGCCTCACCAGGTCCGGCAGCAGCCGCAATGCGTCCTTCATCGCCACCGTTTCCGGGTGCCGGCGGGCGTAGCCCCAGAGGAGCAACAGCAGGAGCGCATAGAGGGCCAGCACGCCGCCGACGGCGCCCGCCAGGGTTTCCCAGGACACCCCGGGCTAGCCGAGGACGGAGTCGAAAGCGGTGCCCGGCAGGGGTGCCTGCGGCGGCAGCGGCCGGTCCGGACGCTCCGTGCGGATGGCGTCCTCGACCAGGGCCACCGGACGGCGCCAGGCGTCGGACCCGGCCTCCATGGTGTCCACCACGCCGATCAGCATGGCCAGCAGGCGGATCATGTCCGTCATCGAAATGTCGCTGCGCAGGGTTCCCTGGCCCTGTCCGCGGCCCAGGAGCACGGCCACGGACTCGATCAGGTCGCCGGTGATGCCGGTCAGCAGCCCGCGCCGGCCGGCCACGGCCCCCAACAGGTTGGCCTCTTCGCTGGCGACCCCCATCAGCGCCTCGATGACCCGGAAGAGGCCGTCGGCGGCGTCGGGCCCGGCGAGGGCCTCTTCGATGACGGGATCCACCAGCAGGCCCAGCTGCCGGTGCAGCGCGGCGAGAACCAGTTCTTCCTTGTCGGCGAAGTTTCGGAACAGCGTGGCGGGGCCGACGCCGGCGGTCACGGCGATGGTCTGCAGCGGGACCTCCGGCCCGTGCTCCCGGAAGCACTGGCGGGCGGCGGTGATGATCTTATCCACGTTCCGCGCGGCGTCGGCGCGGAGCGGCCTGCGGTCTGCTACCCGGTTCATTTGCTCAGATTAGCAACGCTGAGCCGTAGCCGGGAGGTTACTACCGGGTATTGATCTATGTGACGGTTCCGGCCCCGGAATTAGCCTCTTCAGGCGGAAGAATCCGGACTCCGGCCGCGCCGCCAACCCGCCGGAGCGCATGGCAGACTGGTGCCATGTTGCTTGCCTTCTCCGTCGCTCCTTCGGGCCGTCCCGCGGCCGCTGCCCATGACTCGTCCACGGGTGCCGCCAGCGTCCCCGCGGACGAGGCCTCCGTCCACGACGCCGTCGCCGAAGCGGTGCGGATCGTCCGGGAGTCCGGCCTGCCGAACCACACCGACTCGATGTTCACCACGATCGAGGGCGAGTGGGATGAAGTCTTCGACGTCGTCAAACGCGCCACCGAGGCCGTGGCCCGCTACGGCAGCAGGGTCTCACTGGTCATCAAGGCGGACATCCGCCCGGGCTATGCGGGCGAACTCACCGGGAAGCTGGACCGCCTGGAGCAGGCCCTCGGCGACGGGCGGTCCGCGGGCTAGCTGTACTCAGCTGGCACCCGGCCCGGAGCCTACCGCCGGGACGGGCCAGCTGGAAGACTGGGGGCATGTTTGAGCATCAGCCCACCGGCCGCTGGATCGCCGTCGAAGACTTCCTTTCCGAGACCGTGGTGCGCCCGGACGCCTCGCTCCGGCGCGCCGTGGCCACCGCCCTGGAAGCGGGCATGCCGCCCATCGAGGTGGCCCCGAACGCCGGCAAACTCCTAAAACTGCTGGTCCAGCTTTCCGGCGCGCGCCGCGTGCTGGAGATCGGGACCCTGGCGGGGTTCAGCACCATCTGGATGGCCCAGGGGCTGCCCGACGGCGGCCGGCTGGTCACGTGCGAATACCTCCCCAAGCACGCCGGCGTGGCCCGCGCCAACCTGGACGCCGCCGGGCTGGGCGGCCTCGTGGAGATCCGGGTGGGCGCCGCACTGGACACGCTGCAAGCGCTCGCCGACGAGGGAGCCGGACCCTTCGATTTTGTGTTCATCGACGCGGACAAGGAAAACAACCCGCAGTACCTGGACTGGGCCATCCGCCTCGGCCGCCCCGGCACCGCCGTCGTGATGGACAACGTGGTCTGGGAAGGTGCCGTGCTGGACCCGTCGGTGGACACCGTCAACGCCCCCGGCATCATCAGCGCCCTGCAGATGCTGGGGGAGGACCCGAGGCTGGACGGCACCGTGATCCAGACCGTGGGCTCCAAAGGCTGGGACGGGTTCGCGCTGGCGCGGGTGCTGTAACCCGCTTGCGGAACGGGAACTGCGGAACGGGAATGGTGGAGCAGGGAAGGCGCACCCGGGCCGGCTCAGGCGCGAAGGCCGGGGCGCAAAGTGCTAAGTGTGCTTAGATTTACTGTGCGGCAAGCGCCGGGCGGCAGCCCGCCGGACCGGTATGGATGCCGGGCGCAGCAGACGCACTTCGAAGGAGAACAGGCCACCGAATGAACCGGACCCCCGATTCCCTGCGGCCCCTCCCCGTGCGGATCAGCTCTGCGCCGGAGGACCTGGCCCGGCTCAGCCCGCTGCTGGAATCCGCCCGCTCCGCCGTCGGTGACGTGCCGGCCCTGCTGGAGCTCGCCAAGTCCGCGGGCGGGGCCGCCCCCAAACCCGGCGAGGGCCGCACAGCCCTGCTGTGGGAGATCCTGGCGTCCGTCACCGCCGTGGACGTCGCCGCCGGCCGGGCTATCGAACCGCACCTGGATGCCGCAGCGATCCTGGCCCAGGCTGCCGGCCACGCGGTGCTGGAAGGCGGGGACTGCCCGGACTTCGGCGGTGTGCACTTCGATGGTGCGTGGGGTGTGTTCGCCGCCGAGGCCGCCGGCCTGCGCCTTGAGGCGAAACCGGTGGACGGCTGCTTCGAGCTGCACGGTTCCAAGCCCTGGTGCTCGCTCGCTTCCCAACTGGACCACGCCGTCGTGACCGCCCACCTGGCCGACGGCGGCCGGGCGGCCTTTGCCGTCGACCTCCACGCCCCCGGGGTGGCCTTCGCGGACCCGGAATGGACCAGCCGCGGCCTCACGGAAATCCCCAGCAGCACCGTGCACTTCGAGGCCGTCACCGCCGTGCCGCTGGGCGACGCCGGGTGGTACTACCGCCGGCCCGGCTTCGCCTGGGGCGGCATGGGCGTGGCCGCCTGCTGGCTGGGCGGCGCCGTCGCGGTGGCCCGCGGCTTCAGGGACTCCCTGGCCAAAGCGGCCGACGGCGGACGGGAACCGGACCAGCTGGCCCTCGCCCACCTTGGCGAAATCGACCGGACCCTCACCGCCCTGACCGGCTACCTCGCCCGGACCGCCGCACGGATCGACGCCGGGGAACTCTCGGGCCCCGGCGCCTGGCGCGAGGCCCTGCGCGTCCGCGGCCACGTCGCCCCCGCCGTCGAACGTATCCAGGCGCTGGTCAGCCAGAACCTCGGGCCCGCACCGCTGGCCTTCGACCCGGTTTACGGAAAGCGCATGGCAGACCTCTCCCTCTACATCCGCCAGCACCACGGCATGCGCGACGACGCCCAGCTCGGCGCCCTCACGCTCAAGGGAGACCTCCCATGGTGAGCTTCACGCACCAGGACGCCGGAACCAGCGAGGACGCGTGGGCGGCCAGCGGACTCGCCGCGCTCCCGGAGTTGCCGCTCGACGCGGGGGAGCTCGCCGGCCAGGCGTTCATCGTCCTGGCCGCCCACCCGGACGATGAATCCCTCGGCGCCGGCGGGCTGATGGCACGGCTGTGGCGGCTCGGCGCCCGCGTGACGGTGCTGCTGTGCACGGCCGGGGAGGCCTCCCACCCGGACTCGCCCACCACGACGCCGGAACAGCTCGCCGCCGTCCGGCTCGAGGAGTTCGGCGGTGCCCTCGCCCACCTGCTGGCGGCCCCCGACTGGCACTTCCTCGCGCTGCCGGACGGCCGGCTCGCCCAGCACCGGGCTGACGTTGCCGCGGCCCTGCACCGCGCCGTCGCCGGCCTCATCGCCGAGGGGCTGCCGGCCGAGCGGATCACGTTCGTGGCACCCTACCGGCACGACGGGCACACGGACCACGAGGCCCTTGGCGCCGCTGCGGCGGACGTCGCCGGCGCGGGCGGGCACGGGCTGCTGGAGTAC
The DNA here is from genome assembly GCF_052245515.1 of Pseudarthrobacter sp. 1C304. NCBI lineage: Bacteria > Bacillati > Actinomycetota > Actinomycetes > Micrococcales > Micrococcaceae > Pseudarthrobacter > Pseudarthrobacter sp. 1C304. The sequence goes on from NZ_JBQQCH010000001.1 coordinate 551,900, forward strand.
CCCATCTGGTACTGGCTCTGGGCGGACGCCGGTGACACGGCCTGGCAAACGTGGCTGCGCCTGCCCCTGGATCCCGCCGACCGGCAGGCGAAGGCGGCGGCCATGGCCTCCCACACCTCGCAGGTCCGGCCCCTCTCCGGCCAGCCCGGCGACGAGGTGCTGCTTCCGCCGCACGTCCTGGCACACTTTGAACGGCCGTACGAGACGTTCGCGTGGCAGCGGCCCGGGACGGCGGGCGCGTCCGGCTCCTACGCCGCGGCCGACGCCGAAGGTGTTTTCGACGCCGTCCACGCGGACACCGACGACCCCTGGCAGTACACCACCAGCTGGTACGAGCGCCGCAAACGCTCCCTCACCCTCGCCGCCCTGCCCGGCCTGAAGTACGCCGCCGGGCTCGAGATCGGCTGCTCGATCGGGACGCTCAGCGCCGAACTTGCGCAACGCTGCGGAACCTTCCTCGCCGTCGACGCCAGCAGCGCCGCGCTGGCCCACGCATCCCGCCGCCTGGCCCACCTGCCCGCGGCCCGGACCCGGCACCTGACCGTCCCGCAGGACTGGCCAGACGGGAAGTTCGACCTGGTGGTGGTCTCCGAAGTGGGCTATTACCTCGCCCCGGACGAACTGGCCCGGCTGTTCGAACGGGTCGAGTCCGCCCTCCTGCCCGGCGGCACCCTGGCCCTGTGCCATTGGCGGCACCCCATCGACGGCTGGGAACTCGACGGCGACTCGGTCCACGCCGCCGCGCGCCGCCAGCTCGGCTGGGCCGACGCCGGGCTCTACCGGGACCGGGACTTCCTCCTGGAGATCCTGGTCGCCCCCAAGGCCGGCCCGGACCAGCCGCCCGCCGCGCCGGGCCCGGTGCTCTGAATGGCCGCCCTCGCCCTGCCGCTGCCCCGCGGACACAGTATCGACCGGGTGGCCGTCGTCATCCCCGCCCACAACGAGGACGCGCACCTGGACCGCGCCCTGCTGGCGGTGCAGCGCGCCGCCGACGCCCTGCACCGGCACCAGGACGCAGTGGACGTCCAAGTGACAGTGGTGCTGGACAGCTGCACCGACGGTTCGGCGGGCATCGCGGCCCGCTACGCTGCCGCGGACCGGCGCTTCCAGGTCCTCGAAACGGGGTTCCGCAACGCCGGAGCCAGCCGGGAAGCCGGCATCCGCGCCGCCGGCGTCGGCGCGGCCCGGCTGCGGCCACCGGGCAAGCGCTGGACGCCCCCGCCCTGGGCGGGCCGGACCTGGCTGGCCAACACTGACGCGGACTCGCAGGTGCCGCAGAACTGGCTCATCCGCCAGCTGGAATTCGCAGCGGCCGGAGCCGACGCCGTCCTCGGTTCCGTGGAGCCGGACCCGGACGGCATGGACCCGGAACTGCTCCGCCGCTGGCGGGAACGCCATCCGTTTGAGGAGGACCACCCGCACATCTACGGCGCCAACTTCGGCGTGCGGGCCTCGGCGTACCTTGCCGCCGGCGGCTTCCCCAAACTCGCCTCGCACGAGGACCGCACCCTGGTGCAGAACCTCCGGAGCCGTGCCTTCACCGTCACGGCCACGGACAGCATCCGCGTGCTGACCTCGGGCCGGACCCACGCCAGGGCGCCGCACGGCTTCGGTGCATACCTGCGGACGCTGGGCCGGCACCGCGCACCCGCAGGCGACTGACCCGGACCCGCCAGGCCGGCCCACCTGGGCGCAACCGCTTCATCGCCTTTGAACCGGGCCGTTACGTAGCGTTCGAAATTCCGTCCGGCAGGATCACCGGGGTGGCCTCCTACCTGGTCGAGCCGACAGGGGCCGCCACCTGCCGGCTCACCAGCACCGTGGATTTCCACGTGGCCGGGCCCGCCGGGTTCGCCGTGCCGCTCCTGACACGGGTTTTCAAGCGGGACGACGAGAAGGCCCTGGCCAGGCTGAAGGAGCTGCTGGAGCGCCCCTGAGCCCGCCGCCATCCAGGGATCACCGGAACTGGGACAGGGACGTCAGGGCGGCGTCGAAGGAACGGGTTTCCCAGGGCCGCTGCCCACGCCGGGGCATGTCGTCGGACCGGAGAGGCTCTCCGGGCAGAGGGTCCTTGGAACGGGTTTTGCGGGGATTTCTCACGGTCCTGCTTTCGAGCGGTAGGGAATCTGTCAGACAACACTCAACAACCTCAAGCTGACTTGAGGTCAAATCGCCGGCGTGGCAGACTGCTCCGGTGCCACACACCTCCCGCGACTCCCTGCTGACCGTCGGCGAAGCCGCCTCCCGGGCAGGAATCACCGTGCCGACTCTGCGCTACTACGAGGAACGGGGCCTGGTGCATTCACAGCGCACCGCCGGCAACCAGCGCCGGTACCAGCGGCTGTCCCTGCGCCGGCTGGCCGTCGTTGCCGCCGGGCAGCGTGTGGGCCTGTCGCTGGACCAGATCAAGGCGGCCCTGGACGAACTCCCCGCGAACCGGGCGCCGTCCCAGGCCGACTGGAGCGCCATGAGCCGGCGGTGGGCCGGGCTTGTGGCCCGGCGGATCCGCGAACTGCAGGTCCTGGAACGCTCCCTTGAGGGCTGCATCGGATGCGGGTGCCTGTCCCTGGGCCGGTGCTCCCTGATCAACCCCGACGACGCCGCCGCGGAAGAGGGCGGCGGGTCGCGCTGGGCCCGCCGCGCCCGTGAAGCCGGGGCCGCGTCCTAGCCGTGCTGCGCAGGCGGGCCGTAGACTCGGCCCATGTCTGGTCCCGGGGGAACCACAACAGCACACTGCCTTGCAGCGCTCATGATCGGCACGTCGCTGGCCGGCGGCTTGTCCGCCTGCGCCTATGAGGGCGAGGACAGTCCACAGCCCACGGCTGCCCGGACGTCCCCGCGCCCCGCACCGACTCTCCCTGCGAGGGACCCGGATGTGCTGGCCTTGGAGAAGCGCAACTACGCAGACCTTGAGCAGCGGCTGTCCGGGGCGTCCGGGCCGGAGCTTCTGGCCGATTCGGGCCCGGCCGACGGTCCCGGCGTCGGCTTCAGCAAGGCTGCCACCGTGGACGCCGCGGGCCCCTACACGGTCACCGCGGCCTGCGTGGGCACTGCCCGGGCCCAGATCAGCCTCTCCCAGGAAACCATCGGCGGCAGCGAACACCAGCTGATCGACGTCGATTGCGCCCAGACCCGGACGCAGACCGTGCAGCTTCGCCAGGGGTACGTGGGTGCCCAGCTGACAAGGCGCGCCGACCCGGCCGGCGCCTGGACCGGGGCGGTGGCCGGAATCCGCATCACCGCCGGGTGAGACGGTCCGGTTCGCTTCCGCGTGAGGGCCGCCTCGCTCCGCCGTGACCTTTGGCCCTAACCGCTGGCCGGGACCCGGGCGCACCCTCGATCCATGAGCTACCTGACCCGGGCCGGTCTGCGGTGTTGCGCCTAAGCGGCCCCGGCCAGCCGTGACACCAGAGGCTCCCGCCGGGGGGCCCACCGCCGGGGCCCTGCCAGGCGTTGAAGGTCTGAGCTCCGCCGAGGCGGCGCGCAGGCTCACGCAATTCGGGGCAAACAGACTGCCAGAGGCCGGCACAGTCCCTGGCTGGCGGAAGCTGCTGGGCGAACTGACCCACTTCTTCGCCATCCTGCTGTGGTGTGCCTCCGTGCTGGCCTACCTGGCGGGAATGCCGCAGCTGGCGATCGCGATCGTCGTCGTGATCCTGGTCAACGGGATCTTCGCCTACATCCAGCAGGAGCGAGCCCAGCACGCCGCCTCCAAGCTCCGCGAGCTGCTCCCGGCAATGGTCTCCGTCCGCCGGGACAACCGCGTCATCAAGGTCCACACCACCGAGCTGGTGCCTGACGACGCCGTCGTACTGGTTGCCGGCGACCGGGTCCCGGCGGACCTCCGGCTGGTCATGGCGGCAGGCTGCTCGGTGGACGAATCGATGCTCACCGGTGAAAGCGAGGCGCTCGCCAAGGTCCCGGGCGACACCGTCTTTGGCGGGACCTTCCTGGTCAACGGCCAGGCCGAAGGTGTGGTCGCGGGAACGGGCGGGAAGACCCGGCTCGCGGAAATCGCAGCCCTGACGGGGAAAGTGGAGGCGCCGCCGAGCCCGCTCGCGCGGGAACTGCAACGAATCGTCCGCATCACAGCCACGATGGCGCTGGGCATCGGCGTGCTGTTCTTCGTGCTGTCCCTGCTGGTTGGAATCTCCTGGCGGGACGCCTTCTTGTTTGCCATCGGCGTGATGGTGGCGCTGGTGCCCGAGGGCCTGCTGCCCACGGTCACGCTGTCCCTGGCCGTCGGGGCGCAGCGGATGGCACAGCGCAACGCACTGGTTCGCAACCTGGAAGCGGTGGAAACTCTCGGCTCCACCACCTTCATCTGCACGGACAAGACCGGCACGTTGACCCAGAACCGGATGAACGCCGTCGAGGTCTGGACCCCGGCCGGGGTGCTCAGCGTCATCGGCGCCGGGTACGGGCCGGAGGCTGAGGTCACCGGTACGGGCACCGGGGAGGCCCAGCACCTCAGCACCGCCGCGCTGGCTGCCTCGGTGGGCCGTGCGGTGCTCCATGAGGGCAAGTGGATCGCCGAGGGGGACCCGATGGAGGCCGCCATCGCCGCGCTGGCCGCCCGACTGGCCGGCCCCGGGCCGGATCCCGGGCCGGATCCCCGGTGGGGTGCAGAGGAGCCGGCGGTGTCCCACCGCTTCGCCTTCGACCCCCGCCGGCTGCGGGAGTCCGCGATCGTCGGAACCACCCTGTACGTCAAAGGCGCCCCGGAATCCGTGATTCCACTGTGCGTGCACGGCGGCGGCGACGCCGGTGAGGCGGCGGGCGCCGCCCGGGCACGGGAGAAAGTCGACCAGATGGCCTCCCACGGGCTCAGGGTGCTGGCCGTGGCCGAGCGGACCCTGCCCGGCCCGCCCGGCGCCAGCTTCAAGCTGGAGGAGGCCGAGAGCGAACTGACGCTGCTGGGGCTGATCGGCCTGCACGACCCGCCCCGCGCCGAGGTCCGCGTGGCGCTCGAGGCGGCCCGCGAGGCCGGCATCAAAGTCGCCATGGTCACCGGCGACCATGCCTTCACGGCAGCCGCCATCGCCCGGGAAACCGGGCTGATCGGAACACCCGAGCTGGTGCTCGAAGGCCACAACCTGCCCGAGGACGACGCCGTCCTGGCCGCGCTGCTGGACCGCGACGGGGTGGTGGTCAGCCGGGTCACCCCGGAACAGAAACTCCGGGTGGCCCGGCTGCTGCAGGGCCGCGGCCACGTGGTGGCCATGACCGGCGACGGCGTCAACGACGGCCCGGCCCTGCAGCAGGCCGACATCGGCGTGGCCATGGGGCTGAGCGGCACGGACGTGGCCCGCGAGGCGGCGGACCTTGTGCTGCTCGATGACGACTTCGCCACCATCATCGCCGCGGTGGAGCAGGGCCGCGCCACGTACGCGAACATCCGGCGCTTCCTGACCTACCACCTGACGGACAACGTCGCCGAGCTCACCCCCTTCGTGATCTGGGCGCTCTCCGGCGGGCGGTTCCCGCTGGCACTGAGCGTGCTGCAGATCCTGGCGCTGGACATCGGCACGGACCTGCTGCCCGCGCTGGCGCTGGGCAGCGAGGCCCCCAGCAAGGGAACGTTGAAGCGCCCGCCGGAGCGCAGGCACCTGATGGACCGGGCGCTGATGTTCCGGGTATTCGGGCTGCTGGGCCCGGTGGAGGCACTCTTCGAAATGACGGCGTACACGGCGGTACTGGTCGGGGCCGGCTGGACCCCCGGGGCGGAACTGCCACCGTCGGACGTGCTGATGGCCGCCTCCGGCGCCGCGTTCACCACCGTGGTCCTGGCGCAGCTCGCCAACGCCTTCGCCTGCCGCAGCGCCTCCGTCCCCCCGTGGCGGCTCGGCTGGTTCACCAACCGGCTGCTGGTCTGGGCAGTGCTGGCAGAACTGGGGCTGCTGGCGGTGTTCCTGTTCCTCGGGCCGCTGGCCGCCCTGCTGGGCCACGCCCCGCCGTCGCCCGGCGGCCTGGCCGTGGCGCTCGCCGCCATTCCCGCCGTGCTGCTCGCGGACTGGCTCTACAAGATCGCCCGCCACCGCCGGGCCGCGGCGGCCGTACCGGCCACAAAGGTCCAAAGACTCTGACCCCGGACAGCCCGCCGCCACAGGATGGGTCCATGACTGACTCCCCGGTGCTGTGGTTCGAAGAGATCGGCATGGGCGATGTCCCGCAGGTGGGCGGCAAGAACGCCTCCCTCGGGGAGCTCATCCAGTCCCTGAAAGCCAAAGGCGTGCGCGTGCCGGACGGCTTCGCCACCACCGCGGACGCCTACCGCCGGTTCCTCGAGGCCAACGGGATCGAGGCCGCAATGCGCTCGCGGATCAAGTCCTACCGTTCGGGCGAAACCTCCCTGCGCGCCACCGGGGAGGCCATCCGTGAGCTGTTCCTGGACAGTGAGTTCCCCGCGGACATCGCCGATTCCATCCGCTCCCACTACCGGGAGCTGGGCGAGCGCGCCGGACTGGAGCGGCTCTCGGTCGCGGTCCGCAGCAGCGCCACCGCCGAGGACCTGCCCGACGCGAGCTTTGCCGGGCAGCAGGAGACGTTCCTGAACATCGCGGGGGAGCGGGAACTCCTGGACGCCTGCCGCCGCTGCTACGCCTCCCTGTTCACGGACCGGGCCATCAGCTACCGCGAAGTCAAGGGCTTTGACCATCTCGACGTCGCACTCTCGATCGGCGTGCAGCGGATGGTGCGCTCCGACGTCGGCGCCTCCGGCGTGATGTTCTCCATCGACACGGATTCCGGCTTTCCCCGGGCGGCCGTGATCAGCGCCGCGTGGGGCCTGGGCGAAACCGTGGTCCAGGGCACCATCAACCCGGACAAATACCTTGTGTTCAAGCCGCTTCTGACGCCGGCCGCGGACGCGGACAAATTCAGTCCCATTATCGAGAAGACCCTCGGCTCCAAGGAGCGCAAGATGGTCTACAGCCGGGGCGGCCATGCGCGGACCAGGATGGTGGACACCTCCGACGCCGAACGCCGCACCTTCGTCCTGGCCGACGCCGAAATCCTCGCCCTGGGGCGCTGGGCGGTGAGCGTCGAGGAGCACTATGCCCGGCCGATGGACATGGAATGGGCCAGGGACGGCGTCACTGGGGAGCTGTTTATGGTCCAGGCCCGGCCCGAGACCGTCCAATCGCAGAAATCAGGCTCCCGGTTCACCCTCCACCACCTGCGGGAAACCGGCACCGTGCTGGCCGCCGGCGCCGCGATCGGCGACTCGATCGCGCAGGGCACCGCCTGCGTGATCCGGAGCGCGGGGGACATCGAGAACTTCCGCGACGGCGCCATCCTGGTCACCGAAATGACCGACCCGGATTGGGTTCCGATCATGAAACGGGCCGCCGGCATCGTCACGGACCACGGCGGCCCCACCAGCCATGCGGCGATCGTGAGCCGCGAACTCGGGGTCCCCGCCGTCGTCGGCACCGGCAACGCCACCGCGGTCCTGGCCGAAGGCCGGGCTGTGACCCTCTCCTGCGCCGAGGGCGATGAAGGCCGGGTGTACGAGGGAACCCTCGCGTTCGACACCGAGGAGGTGGACCTCGGCGACCTGCCGGAGACGCGCACCAAAGTCATGGTCAACATCGCCAGCCCCGCGGCGGCCTTCCAGTGGTGGCGGCTGCCGGCCGACGGCGTCGGGCTCGCCCGGATGGAATTCATCATCAGCAGCCTGATCCGCGTCCACCCCATGGCGCTGGTCCATCCCGACCGGGTCACCGACCCCCGGGAAGCCGAACAGATCCGGGACCTCACCCGCGGCTACCCCGACCCGAAGGACTACTTCGTGGACGCCCTGGCGCTGGGCATCGCCAAGATCGCCGCACCCTACTACCCCCGGCCCGTGATTGTCCGGCTCAGCGACTTCAAGACCAACGAGTACGCGCATCTGATCGGCGGCTCCGCCTTCGAGGAGCCGGAGGAAAACCCGATGCTCGGCTTCCGCGGCGCCTCCCGCTACTACGACGACCGCTACCGTGCGGGATTCGCCCTCGAATGCGCCGCGCTCAAACGGGTCCGCGAGCAGCTGGGGTTCACCAACGTCATTGTGATGGTGCCCTTCTGCCGCACGCCGCACGAAGCGGACCGGGTGCTGGCCGTCATGGCGGAGCACGGCCTTGTCCGCGCCCAGGACGGCCTGCAGGTGTACATGATGTGCGAGATCCCGTCCAACGTGGTCCTCGCCGCCAAGTTCGCCACGCGCTTCGACGGCTTCTCCATCGGCTCCAATGACCTCACCCAACTGGTCCTGGGGGTGGACCGGGACTCGGCGCAGCTGGCAGCACTCTTCGACGAACGGGACGAAGCCGTCATGGCCATGATCAGCGAGGCCATCCGGCAGGCCCACGCCGCCGGGATCAAGATCGGCATCTGCGGCCAGGGCCCCAGCAACCATCCCGAGTTCGCGGCGTTCCTGGTCGGGGAGGGGATCGATTCGATCTCCCTGAACCCGGACAGCTACCTCAGGACTGTTCCGCGGATCGCGGAAGCCGAGAACCAGCAACCGCCCCGGTAGCGCGCCCGGCCGCCGGCAGCCCGGGGCCTCCAACGCCGGCGCCCCTCGCCCCGGACCCTTTCCTTCCGGCACCCTTTCTTCCGGCACCCTTTCTTCCGGCACCCTTTCTTCCGGCACCCGTGCCGGCAGTGTCCTTGCCCGCGCTGAGCGCGCGCAGCGCGTTGAGGATGGTGGCCAGGTCCACCAGCTCCTGGGACAGGGCACCGGCGATGGCCGGGACATAGCCGGCGGCCGCGGCAACCATCAGGGCCACACTCAGCGCAATGCCGATCCAGATGCTCTGCAGCGCCACCCTGACGGTGCGCTGGCCGATCCGCACAGCGGTGGCGGCCTTGGACAGGTCATCGAGGATGATCACGACGTCGGCCGACTCGCCGGCCGCCGTCGAGCCACGGGCGCCCATCGCGATGCCGACGTCGGCGACCGCCAGGACAGGGGCGTCGTTGACGCCGTCGCCCACCATCATCACCGGGCGGAGCGGCAGGGACCGGACGGCCTCCACCTTGTCCGGCGGCAGGCACTCGGCCCGGACGTCGGTCAGCCCTGCTTCGGCCGCGATGTGCTCGGCGGTGGCGAGGGCGTCGCCGGTCAGCATGACCGTCTGCGTGACACCAAGCTCCCTGAGCTCGGCCAGGGTGCGGCGGGCTTCCCCACGGATGGGGTCGCTCATCACCAAGGCGCCGGCGAACTTCCCGGCCACGCCCACGTAGATCGCGAGTTCGCCGCTGGCCAGCTCCGCTTCCACGACGCCCGCGGCAGATTCCGCCACGAAATTGGGTTTGCCCACCACCACGTCGCGGCCGTCGAAGCGGGCCCGGACGCCGTGCGTGGCGAATTCGGTCGCCTCCGTGGCGGGCTCGAACACCAGCCCGCGGGTGCGCGCGGCATCCATCACCGAGGCGGCGAGCACATGGGAGGAGTACTGCTCGGCCGAGGCCGCAAGGCCGAGCACCTCGTCCTCGGTAAACGCCCCCGACGTCCGCACGCCCACCAGGGCGGGCCGGCCGTAGGTCAGGGTGCCCGTTTTGTCGAACGCCGCGGTCTTGATCCGGCTCAGCTGTTCCAGGACGCCCGCGTATTTGACGATCACACCGGAACGGGCGGCCCGGCTCATGCCGCCCAGGAACGCCACAGGAGCGGCAATCAGCAACGGGCAGGGGGTGGCCACCACCAGCACTTCAGCGAACCGGGCCGGGTCTCCGCTGATGATCCAGCCCGCGGCGCCCAGGGTGTAGGCCAGGGCCGTGAACGGGATGGCATACCGGTCGGCAAGCCGGACCATGGGCGCCTTGCTCTCCGAGGCCTCCTTGACCAAGGCCACGATGCGGCTGTACTGCGAATCCTCCATCCGGGCCGTCACCTGCATCCGGACCGCCGCCTCGCCGTTGAGGGAACCGCTCATCAGCGGCTCCCCGGCCGCCCGCTCCACCGGGAGGCTTTCGCCCGTCAGCGAGGATTCGTCGAAGGTGCCGGAGTCCGAGAGCAGGATGCCGTCCAGCGGCACCACCTCTCCCGGCCGCACCAGCAGGATGTCCCCGATCCCGACGTCGGTGGCGGCCACATCTTCATGCTGGCCGTCAGTGCTGCCGGCGGTGTTGGCAGTGCCGGCCGTGTCTGTTCCGGCTGCGGAGGGCCCGGCTGTGCCGGTTCCGCCTGTGTCTGTTCCGGCTGCGGAGCTTCCGCCCCGCTCGCGGTGGGCCGTCTGGGGGACGCGTTCGAGCAGGGACGTCAGTTCCTTCTTGGCCCGGCCGGCGGCGTAGTCCTCAAGGGCGGTTCCGCCGGCCATCATGAGGACGATGATCATGGACGCGATAAACTCGCCCACCAGCACTGTGCTGACAATCGCGGTGACCGCCAGGATGTCGATGCCCCACTGGCCGCCCATCAGGCGGCGGGCCATGCCGACGGCAAGGTAGGCCGCCACGGCCAGCGCGTAGATACTGGCCGAGACCTGCGCAACCACCGGCTGCCCGGACAGCAGCAGGACAATCACCGCCAGGAGGGCCGCAAGTGTGCCCGCCACGAGCGGATACCGGAGCATAAGTTTCAAGGCGGGCCGCCTCAGTCTCGGCGTCGGGATGATCATTTTCGGTTAGTTGCATCCTACTGCGGGCCACTCCCGTGAAGGCCCGTACGAGCCCAGGTTACGGAGCGCCGCACTACGGCCACCGCGGAACAAGGCAACGCGGGGTCAGACCGCGCCCATCCGGGTGGCCATCATGGGCGCCAAGTGACCCCGCGTTGCTTCGGCTGGCCCGGGCACTTCAGCCCTAGCCCGGCTGTGACCGGTGGTGCCACAGTGAGGCATGTGGTCCATCCTGTCCGGCCGGCGCCGCTGGCTGGCGGCCGGGGGCGCGGTATTGCTGCTGGCCGCCGGGGTAGTGCTGGCGGTTTTCCTGGCCGCTGGGCCGCCGTCGGCCGGGCCACCACCGTCACCGTCGGCTCCGGCCGCGGGCGGCACGCCTGGCAGTTCGACGTCGGGCACGCCTGACAGCCCGACGCCTGACAGTTCGACGCCTGACGGTTCGACGCCGGGTCCGCCGGACAGTCCGGTTCCCGCTCCCGGCGGAACGGCTCCGGCCGGGCCCGCCCCACTGCTCACGGTCCCGGTCCCGGTACCGCCTGCGCCGCCAGCCCTTGAACCCCCGGCGCCCGCCCCGGCCGCCCCGTTTCCCGCAGCGCTCGCCGGCCGCGACCTCGAGGTGATCCCCGGGGCCGGCGCCGTGGTGGCCCTGACGTTCGACGCCGGCGCGAACTCAGCCGGATTGCCGCGCATCCTGCAGACCCTCGCCGCCACCGGAGTGCGCGGCACGTTCTTCCTCACCGGCAACTGGGCCGCCGCCAACCCCGCGGGAGTCGCGGCGATCGCCGCCGGCGGCCACCGGCTGGGCAACCACTCGATGACCCACCCCGGCTTCACCGGCCTGCCGGACGCCGACATCCGGCAACAGCTGCAGGGCGCCGAGCAGGCCATCCGGGCCGGCGGCGGGGACCCGCGGCCGCTCTTCCGTTTTCCCTTCGGCGAACGCGACGCCCGCACCATCGCCACGGTCAACGCTTACGGCTACCTGCCCGTCCGCTGGACCGTGGACACCCTCGGCTGGAAGGGCACCAGCGGCGGGATCACGGCGCAGATCGTGGCGGACCGGGTGTTGGCCCGGCTCCAGCCCGGGGAGATTGTGCTGATGCACATCGGCTCCAACCCCGACGACGGGACCACCCTCGACGCCGATGCCCTGCCGGGGATGATCGCGCGGATCCGCGCGGCCGGCTACGGCTTCACCACCCTCGATGCGCTGCTGCGCTGACTCAGGTCCCGAAGCCGGCAACTGCCCCGACATTGTGGCAGTACGCCCCTGTCGCCGGGGCCCGATGGCTGGTACGACTGGGGCATGACGGAGTCGCCCACCCTGGCCGCCGCGCTGGCGCCCGTCGACGCTGTAATTTTTGACCTCGACGGGGTGGTCACAGACACGGCGGAACTCCGCGCCGCGGCGTGGAAGGAGCTCTTCGACGACCTCCTGCAGGACCCGCGGCTTCCCGCCGGGACCCGCAGGGACGCGTTCAGCTCCGGTGACTACCTGGATGTAGTGGCCGGCCGGACCGGTGAGGACGCGGTGTGCGCCGTCCTGCGCTCCCGCGGGGCGCGCATCCCGGACGGAAAACCCTCGGACGGCCCCGGGGAGTGGACCGCCTTCGGCCTCGCGGCTCGCCAGAACGAACTGTTCGACACACTGCTCCGCACCACCGGCGTGCGGGCCTACCCCGGCACCACGGACCTGCTCGGCCGGCTGAAGGCCGGGCGCGTTCCCGTGGTGCTTGCCACCTCCGACCGGAATGCCGGCGCACTGCTGGCTGCCGTCGGTCTCGGGGACGCTTTCGACCACGTGATCGACGGCCGGACGGCCCTGGACCGCGGCGTCGCGGGAAAACCTGCCCCGGCACTGCCGCTGGAAGCGGTGCGTCGGCTGGAAATACCTCCTGCCCGCGCGATGGTCATCGAGGCCTCGGAGGCCGGGGTGGAGGCAGGGCGCCGCGGCAGGTTCGGGCTGGTGGTCGGCATCGACCGGGACGGGCGGCGGGAGCGGCTGGAAGCGGCGGGTGCCGACGTCGTCGTCGAGGACGTCAGCCAGCTGGACATCGGCCTGGTCATTACCCACCCGTGGCTGCTGGTCTACGAGGGTTTCGACCCGGCGCACGAGGGCCACCGGGAAGCCCTCACCACCCTGGGCAACGGCTATCTGGCCACGCGCGGAGCCGCCCCGGAACACCGCGCCGGGGCCGTGCACTATCCCGGCAGCTACCTGGCCGGCGTCTATAACAGCCTGCACAGCGTGGTCCTGGACCAGGAATCCGACGACGAACACCTGGTCAACATCCCGGACTGGCTGCCCCTGGACCTGCGGATCGGCGACGGCGGCTGGTGGTCCGAGGGCGGCCTGGCGCTCCGGAGCGAGCGGCGGACGCTGGACCTGAAACGGGCGGTGCTGAGCCGCGAGGCACTACTGGAGGACGACGCCGGGCGTCAGCTCCAGGTGCTGCAACGCCGACTGGTGTCCATGGCCACACCGAACCTCGCCGCCCTGGAAACCGTCATCACCGCCGTCGGCTGGAGCGGGGGCATCAGCGTGCGCAGCGGCTGCGACACGGACGTCACCAACGCCAATGTCCCCGAGGACGCGTCGCTGTCCAGCCGGCACCTGGGGTCTGTTACAGCTGGCGCCTCCGGGCCCGGCCCGGGAGCGGCCGGGCTCACGGTGGAGGTCCGCACCGTCAGCAGCGGAATCGGGATCGCCCTGGCGCTCCGGACGGAGGTGTCCGGGGCCGGCGGACCGGCCGGCACCGCCATTCCCGAACAGCTGGGCGGGCTGCACACCCACCGCTTCGAGCTGTCCGCGGAGGCGGGGGAGCCGCTGACCGTGCTCAAAACCGTGGCCGTGGCGTCCTCCCGCGACCACGCCATCGCCTCGCCGCTGGCGGCCGCCCGGGCAGCGCTGGCCCGCGCCCCGGGCAGCTTCGCAGCCCTGCAGGCCGAGCACGAGGCCGCCTGGGAGATCCTGCTCAAGCCGTTCACCATCGAGTTCGACGCGAGCTCGCAGGCGCAGCTCATCCTCAACCTGCACGTCTTCCACCTGCTGCAGACGCTCACCACCCACACCGCTGAACTCGACGCCGGCGTACCGGCCCGGGGTCTGCACGGCGAGGGCTACCGGGGGCACATCTTCTGGGACGAACTCTTCGTCCTGCCGGTGCTGAACTCGCGGCTGCCGTCGCTCGCGCGGGAGCTGCTCGACTACCGGTGGCGGCGGCTGGGCACCGCCCGGGACGCGGCGCGCGCCGCGGGCCTGGAGGGGGCGCTGTTCCCGTGGCAAAGCGGCAGCGACGGCACGGAGCAGACGCCGAAGCTGCTGTTCAACCGGCGGTCCGGGCACTGGATGCAGGACTACTCCCGGCTCCAGCGGCACGTGGGCCTCGCCGTCGCCTACAACGCCTGGCAGTACTTCGAAGCGACCCAGGACCGCGGCTGGCTGACCGAGCACGGCGCGGAAATCATCGTCGACGTCGCCCGCCTGTTCGCATCCATGGCTGAGTTCGACCCGGCGGAGGACCGCTTCCACCTCCGCGGCGTTATGGGCCCGGACGAGTACCACACGGGAAACCCCGGTGACCCGGGCGGCGGGCTGAACGACAACGCCTACACCAACGTCATGGCCGCGTGGGTGTTCGACCAGGCCGTCTGGATCATGGAGTCAGTCCGCGGGTTCGACATGGAGGAGCTGCGCGCCCGGCTGCTGGTGACCGGCGCCGAAATCGAGGTCTGGGAGCACCTGAGCCGGCGCATGTTCGTTCCGTTCCACGACGACGGCGTCATCAGCCAGTTCGACGGCTACAGCGCGCTGCAGGAGCTGGACTGGAAGCACTACCGCCGCAGCTACGGGCTCATCGAGCGCCTGGACCTGATTCTCGAGGCGGAAGGGGACAGCACCAACCACTACCGGCTGGCCAAGCAGGCCGACGTGCTGATGCTGCTGTACGTCCTGGGCGAGGACCAGCTCCTCCGGTTCCTGGCCCGGCTGGGGTATCCGGTCAGCCCGGCGCAGATGGCCGCCACAGTGGACTTCTACCTGGCCCGGACGGCGCACGGGTCCACGCTCAGCCGGGTGGCGCACGCATCAGTGCTGGCACAGCGGGACCCCGAACGGGCGTGGGCGGTGTTCCGGGAAGCCCTGGATGCGGACCTCGATGACACGCAGGGCGGAACCACCAGCTTCGGCATCCACTTGGGCGCCATGGCCGGGACCATCGACGTTGTCCAGCGCAGCTTCGCCGGGCTGCGGATCACGCGGGACGCCCTCGACTTCGCGCCCCGGCTGCCTGTAGAGCTTGACCGCCTGAAGTTTCATGTCCGCTACCGGGACCAGCTGCTCGCCGTCCAGCTGGAACGCGACCGGCTGACGGTGTCGGCGGCCCCGGGGGACGCCGCCCCGGTGCTGGTGCGGGTAGGAACCCACCGGGTACTGCTCCGGCCCGGGCGAGTGCACGAGTTCCTGCGCAGGGACGGCTGGCCTGCCCCCGGCGCGGCGCCGGTTACGGGGATTCCATCCGCAGGACGGCGGCGCCGGTGACCCGGTCCTCCGACAGGTCCAGCAGTGCCCGGTCCGCGGCGGAGAACGGGTAGGGCACCGTTGTGGGACGCAGCGGAACCTCCGCGGCGATCCGGAAGAACTCCTCGCCGTCGGCCCGGGTGTTGGCCGTGACGCTGCGCAGCTGGCGTTCCTGGAACAGGTCCGTCGCGTAGTGCAGCGGGGGAATGTCGCTCAGGTGGATCCCAGCGACGGCGAGGGTCCCGCCGCGGTCAAGGGCCCGCAGGGCCACCGGAACCAGGCCGCCCGCCGGGGCAAACAGGATGGCCGAGTCCAGCGGGTCCGGGGGCTGCTCGTCGGCCCCGCCGGCGAAGGTGGCGCCCAGCTCAAGGGCCAGGCTGCGGGCTTCCTCCGACCGCGTCATCACGTACACGCGGGCGCCCCGGTACAGGGCGATCTGGGCTGCCAGGTGGGCGGATCCGCCGAAGCCGTAGATCCCCAGCCGCCCGCCGATGGGCAGCTCCGCGCGGGCGAGGGCCCGGTAACCGATAATTCCCGCGCACAGCAGGGGCGCAGCTTCCTCGTCGGAGAACAAGGCCGGGAGCCGGTAGGCGAAGTCCTCGGCCACCGTGATGAGCTCCGCGTAGCCGCCGTCGCGGTCCCAGCCGGTGAACACCGGGGTGAGGCACAGGTTTTCCTCCCCGCGCAGGCAGAAGCGGCAGGAGCCGCAGGTCCCGCCGAGCCAGGCAACCCCGACCCGGTCGCCGGGGGAGAACCGTGTTGCGCGGGTGCCGCGACCCACGACTTCGCCCACCACTTCGTGGCCCGGAATGGTGCCGGCGTGCCGCGGGGCGAGGTCCCCCTCGGCCAGGTGCAGGTCGGTGCGGCAGACGCCGCACGTCCGGACCCGCAACAGCACCTCCCGGGGGCCGGGCAGGGGATCGGGGCATTCATCCTCCACCAGGGGGCCGTTTTTCATCGGTCCGGGCTGTCCTACCCGCCAGGCTCGCACGGGCGCCTCCTCTGCTAAAACCTTCAGCTCCCCTCTGAAGGCGGTGGTCCGGTGGATGGGGTCAGCGCGTAATCAGGACGTTGCACCGCGCCTTGTTCAGAACAGCAGTGACGGTGTTCCCGGGGCCGCCCTCACGGTTGTGGGCGCCGATCACCAGGACATCAGCGTCCGCGGCGGCCGCCAGGAGTTCCTTGGACGCGGCGTGGCCTTCCCTGAGGGAGCCGGAGACCGGCACCTCCGGGGCCAGCACTTTGGCGTCCGCCACAGCGTGGTCCAGCAGTTCCTGGCCGTGGAGGACGTGTTTGCCGTGCACGGCACGGGCCCTGCCGCGCGTCTTGTCGATATGGACCACCTGCAGGGGTGCCCCGAACATCGCTGCCAGCCGTGCGGCGGCGGCCAGCGCCGCGGAACTCCGGGACGTCCCGTCGACGCCAACCACCACGGGCCCCGGCGGCTCGCCGGGGCCGCGGGGGCGGTGAATGACCATGAGCGGGCACGGCGAGGATCCGGCCAGGGCGAGGCAGGCCGATCCGGCAACGTGCCCCAGCAGGCCGCCAAGCCCGCGGCTGCTCACCACCAGGAGGGCGGCGTCGCCGGCAGCGCCGCGGAGCACCGGAGCCGGGAGCCCGGCTTCGATGACACCTTCGACGGCGAATTCCGGCTCGGCGCCCGCCGGGGTGTCGGCTGCCGGGGCCGTGCCGCCGGCTGCGGCGTCCGGTTCCGGGGGACCCGGCGCAGCGTTCCTGGCGGCGGCGTGGGCCGTCCGCGCCAGCTCGACGCCCTCCGCCAGGATCGCCTCGGCGGCGTGCCGCAGCCCGCTGCCCTCGACGCCGCGCACCGGCCCGAGCTTCTTGGTGAACAGGGGCCACACCCAGGCGTGCACCACCCGGAGCCGGTACTTTCCCGCGGCGGCGTACTCCGCAGCCCACCGGACGGCACCCTGCGCGGCCTCGGACCCGTCATAGCCGACTGCAACCGTGGTGCGTCCGTGCCCTGCGGCCGGTGCAGTCATCCGTCCTCCCGGTCAGCCATGCCCGCGTCCGGGCGGTACTTTGCCCCCAGTAGAACGCTCCCTGCCGGAAAGGGCTAGGGGCTTTGGTCCCGCGGGTTCCGCGGCTCCTGACCGGGCGCGCGGTCGGCGTGCGCGCCTGCCTCAGGGCCGTTGCTGTACTGCTCGCGCAGTTCGCGGCCGCGCTCGATGTCTTCCTCCTCGCGGGCCTGCAGCTTGTCGCTCTGCTTGGTGTCGCGGGGCGGGAGCTGGAGGGTTTCCTCGGCTTCGATGCCGGCCTGCAGCTGCCGGCCACGTTCCATCTCGGCGTCGAACTCCGCCCCGAACAGCAGGGACATGTTGAGGATCCACAGCCACAGCAGCGAGATGATGACGCCGCCGATGGTGCCGTACGTCTCGTTGTAGCTGCTGAAGTTGGCGACGTAGAACCCGAACGCCAGGGAGGCGAGCAGGAAGATCACCAGGAAGATGCAGGACCCCAGGCTCATCCAGCGGAACTTGGGCTGCTTCACGTTGGGCGTGGCGTAGTAGAGGATGGCGACCGCGAGGATGACCAGCAGCAGGATCACCGGCCACTTGAGGATGTTCCACGCCGTCAGGAAGGCGTCGCCCAGGCCGATCGCGCCGCCCACGGACTCGGCCACCGGCCCGCTGAGGACCAGCATGGCCGAGAGCACGAGCACGATCAGGACCGTGGCGATGGTGACGGCGAGCATGGTACCCCGCAGCTTGATGAAGGGCCGGCCCTCATCGACTTCGTAGATCCGGTTCATGGCCCGGCCAAACGCCCCCACATAGCCCGACGCGGACCACAGGGCCGTGAGGATGCCGAGCACCAGGGTCAATCCTGCAGCGGAGGAGTTGCTGAGCTGCTCCACGGGCTGGCGGACGGCCTCGACCGTTTCAGCGGGCGCAAAGCCGGCAACGATGTCCAGGAGCGCGGAGGTGGTCTTCTCGGCCTGCCCGAAGACCCCCAGCAGTGACACCAGGGCCAGCAGGGCCGGGAAGATGGACAGGACCGAGTAGTAGGTCAGTGCCGCGGCGAGATCCGGGCACTGGTCCTTGGTAAATTCGCGCAGCGTCTTCTTGGCGATGTATTTCCACGAGGGCTTGGCGACGTCGGTGGGGCTGTCCGGCTTCCGGGAATCGTCCGGGGCGGGCGCGGTGCGGGCCTTGGCGGTGCTGCTCTCTGCGGATTCGGCGTCAGCCATAGTGTCATTTTCTGCCTTGGCAGGGTTCTGGGCCATGGGAGATCTTCTTTCTTCGGGTTAAAGCGCATTGGCCGGCCGCCCGGGCGCGGGTGCGCTGGGGCGGCCGGCCGGGTCCAGCGGGCTACGCCTGCTGGACGTTGTCCTTGGCTTCGGCGGTGCGGTCCTTGACGTCCGTTACTGCGCCCTGGCCCTCCGTTTTGACGTGCTCGGTGGCGTCTGCGGCCGTGGCCTTGACGTTTTCCATGGCTTCCTGCGCCGGTTCCTTGAGGCCCTCGGCAACGTGCTTCGCAGCCTCGGTCAGTTCCGTGGTGAGCGGTTCGGCCGCGGACTTCAGGGCATCCGCCGCTTCGCGTTCCTTCTGGCTGGCCGGGATCAGGGAGGACACCAGCAGTCCGGCGCCGAAGGCGATCAGGCCTGCGGCCAGCGGGTTGCCCTGGGTTTTGGTCTTGGCCCGGGCCGGGGCGTCCCCGATCGCCGCGCCGGCGTCGCCCAGGTGGGCTCCGGCCGAACCGGTGGCGGAGTGGACGTTCCCTGCGGTGTGGTCTGCCGCTCCCATGACTTTCTCCTTCGCTCCGAACACGGCGTCCTTCACGCTTTCCTTGACCTTGTCGGTCTGGC
The DNA here is from genome assembly GCF_052245515.1 of Pseudarthrobacter sp. 1C304. Taxonomy (NCBI): domain Bacteria; kingdom Bacillati; phylum Actinomycetota; class Actinomycetes; order Micrococcales; family Micrococcaceae; genus Pseudarthrobacter; species Pseudarthrobacter sp. 1C304. The sequence continues at coordinate 570,855 of NZ_JBQQCH010000001.1, forward strand.
GCTGGACGACATGTGACGGGGTGACCTTGTCCGCTACGGCGTCGACGTTGGTGCCGAGCCGTGCGCGGGTCGCTTCAATATCTGCTCGGATGACATCCGGGTTTTCACTCATAGTGTTTTCCTCGCTGGATCTAAGAGTTGGGCTTGAGCGTGGGCGGGATTTCCTGCAGCGTCTCGGCGGTCTGGGGCATGCCCTTGATCGCTTTGAGTTCCTTGCGGCCCATGGAGGCCAGGACTGCAGCGACGATGCCCCAGATGAGGGCGACGACGACGCCGGACCAGCCGAGCCCCATCAGCTCACCGAGCGCCCACCAGAGCGCCAGGGAGAGGAAAAGGAGCACAAAGTGGCCAGCCACCCCAGCGCCGGCGAGCATTCCGCTGCCCTTGCCGGCCCGGGTGGCGGACTGCTTGAGCTCAACCTTGGCCAGCTCGACTTCCTGCCGCATCAAGGTGGACATGTCCCGCGTGACGTCACCCAGAAGATCGCCAAGAGACGATGTCTCGGCCTTCACGTGAGCTGCCGTCGGAGGTACTTCGCTGGTCATCGACGGCCACCGTCAAAGGGGTCATCGCGAAGCGGGGCCGCGGTGCCGAGCGGATCCTGGCGGAGCGGGTCGGTTCCCGGGGTGGGTGCATCCCACCGGTCCTGATCACCCAGCGGGCTCGGGGGATAGGTGTCGGCGAGACCCGCCGTCGTGGTTTCCGGAGCCGGCATCTGCACGGGCGGCGGCGGGACGGCCATTCCCGTGTCGGCGACGCGGGCCGGTGTGTGCGGGGCGGAAGCGTCCGTCCCGGGAGCACCGGCGCTCAGGCTGCGGCTGAGGCGGCCGGCCAGCACACCGGCACCGGCAGCGAGCAGCAGGAAGGTGCCGGGACGCTGGCGCGCGAAGGATTTGACCTCCGTGACGAGGGATCCGGGATCGCGACCGTCCAGCCACGACGCGACGGCGGACGACCGTTCGGCGGCCTGGCGCACCAAGTCGCTGGCCACCCCGGGCTGGTCGGACGCGGAAGCCATCGAGCTCAGCTCCGTAGAAATGGAGCGGAGGCCTTCGGCGACCTTCTGCTGCTGGGCGCCGGCCTGGTCGGTCAGGTCGGACTTTGCCTGGTACAGGAGGTCCTTGGCGTTGGTCTTCACCTCGGCCGCGACGTTGGCGGCTTCCGTCTTGGCGGTCTCAGCCACGTTCTGGGCGGATTCCGCGGCCTGGCGCTTTACATCAGCGGCCTCGTCCTTGGCCGCGTCGGTCCGCGACGCACTGCCGCCGTCGAAGGTGCCGTTGCCGTTCGCCGCGGGCGGGAACGTGCTCTCCGGCCGCAGCGGGGTCTGCTGGGCGGCTGCGGCCGTGCCGTAGCTGCCGTCCTGGGGCCATTGGTTCTCTGTCATCTTCGCTCTCTTTCAAGATCGGCTGCTGATCACGAACCAGCAATAACTGGGACATAAATAGTAAGCATGATTATCAATAAATAGTAAGTACCCTTTGCTTAATTTTTCGGGAACGCCGTCCCATGACGCGCCGGAAGGCCGACGCCGGGCGGTGATTTAGGCTTGGAGGATGGGTGAGACGGTGGACGGCTGATGGCGAAACGGGGCAGGGCCGCCGGCAGGAACGGTGCCGACAAGGCCGCAGGGGTGGTGGAGGTCCCGAAGGGCAGCCGGCCGGAGGGGCCCGCGGAGGGCATCTACTACATCGATACCGGCGACTGCGAGCTGATCGCAGACCAGGACAACTCCACCGGCTGGCTGCTGCGGATCAACGGCGTGATGAGCTCGCACATCGACGTAGCGGATCCGCTGTTCCTCGACTTCGAGTACATGCGCTGGATCTCGGCCCTCGTGGAGTCGCACTGGCCCCCGGACTCCCGGCCGAAGCTGCGCGCCCTGCACCTCGGCGGCGGGGCATGCTCCCTGGCCCGCTACTTCCATGCCGCCTACCCCGACGCGCGCCAGGTGGTGGTGGAACTGGACGGCAAGCTAGCCGAGTATGTCCGGGGCTGGTTCGACCTGCCCAAGGCGCCGCTCCTGCGCTTGCGGGTGGGGGAGGCCCGGGCCGTGACCGAGAGCCTGACGCCGCAGACCCGGGACCTGGTCATCCGCGATGTCTTCGCCGGTTCGGTGACCCCGCGGCCGTTGACCACCTTCGAGTTCAACCAGCACGTCCGGAGCGTCCTGACCCCGGGTGGACTGTACGTCGTGAACTCCGGTGACGCGCCGGACCTGAAGAACGCCCGTGAGGACGCCGCCACCATCGCGGCATCCTTCAGGCACACCGTGATCATCGCGGACCCGGCCATGCTCAAGGGCCGGCGCTACGGAAACATGATCATCGCCGGCAGTGATGTCCCGTTGGGCGATGACGCCGGGCTGGCGCGGCGCCTGCTGGGCGGCGCAGTGCCCGCCCACATCTGGGACGATGCCCGGGTGCGGGCCTTCGTCGCCGGCGCCCCGGTCCGCCATGACCCGAAAACGGTGGGCCCGGCGTCGGCTGACCTCTAGGGGCCCATCAACGTCCGCTGGCAGGGCCGGTATCCGGGCCGCCCCGGCCCATCAGCGCCGCCCGGTGGGCCTCCGTCTGTTCGCGCAGCGCCTGCACCACGGCCGCGACGGCGGGGCGGCGCATGGAATCGGGCCGCAGGACCATCCAGTACGGCAGGAGTTCCGCGAACTCCCCGGGCAACAGCCGGACCAGGTCGGGGTGCAGGTCCGCGGCGAAGCACGGCAGGAACCCGATCCCGGCGCCCGCGCGCGTCGCCTCCACGTGGACAAAAACATTGGTGGAGCTCAGGCCGTCCCGCATGGTGGGCACCAGCCGCCGCGGGGCATCCAGGTCGTCCACCTGCAGCATGGAATCCACGAAGTAGACCAGGGAATGGGTGGTCAGTTCCTCGACCGTCGTCGGCGTGCCGTACTCGGCCAGATAGTCGCGGGAGGCGTACATGCCGAGCATGTATTCGCCGAGCCGGGCCGCCGCGGCCCGGTGCACCTGGGGTTCGCCCACCACCACCTCGATGTCCAGGCCGGAGCGCTGCTGCAGCGCGCGTCGCGTGACGGTGATGATCTCCACGCTCAGGCCCGGGTGGTCCCGGCGCAGCCTGGCCACGGCGGGGGCGGCGATGTAGGCGCTGAAGCCGTCCGTCGCGGTCATCCGGACCACACCGGTGATGGGGTCCGGGGTCCTGCCCGGCTGTTCCAGGGCGCGCACCGCCGCCTCCACCCGCTCGGCCACCTGGACCGCCTCCGCCCCCAGGTCGGTGAGCTCCCAGCCGCCCGCAGCGCGGGACAGCACCCGCCCGCCCAGGGCCTTTTCCAGGGCTGCGATCCGGCGCGAAACGGTGGTGTGGTTCAACCCGAGGGCCTGGGCCGCGGTGGTGAACTTCGCGGAGCGGGAGACGGCCAGGAGCACCAGCAGGTCATCGGGATTAGCCTTCATATCTGCAATTCTGCACACAAGGGGTGCCGGTTTGACCATTGAAACGCCAACTTTGTGCGGCAATACTCAGTGAAGCTGCCCGGCGTCGTGCATTGCACCTTCCCTGGGCCCGTGGACAACAGCGAACTGAGGAGTGCACACATGGAGAGCAGCTTGAACGGGCGCAAGGCCCTGGTGACCGGCGGTGCCGGCGGGATCGGCGCGGCCAGTGTGCGCGCCCTCGCGGCCCGGGGTGCCAAGGTGGTGATCGCGGATGTGGACGAGGCTGCGGCCTCCGCCCTGGCCGACGAGGTCGGCGGCACCTCCTGGGCGGTGAACCTGCTCGACGTCGACTCACTGCAGGCCGTCAGCCTGGACTGCGACATTCTGGTCAACAACGCCGGCATCCAGCGGATCAGCCCGATCGAGGACTTCGATCCGGCCGACTTCCGCCGCCTCATCACCCTCATGCTCGAGGCGCCGTTCCTGCTGATCCGCGCCGCGCTGCCGCACATGTACGCCAACAACTTCGGCCGCATCATCAACCTGTCATCCGTGCACGGGCTCCGCGCGTCACCGTTCAAGAGCGCCTACGTCTCGGCCAAGCACGGCCTGGAAGGCCTGAGCAAGGTGACGGCGCTGGAGGGCGGCGCGCACGGCGTCACGTCCAACTGCATCAACCCGGGCTACGTCCGGACGCCTTTGGTCGAATCCCAGATCGCCGACCAGGCCAGAGTGCACGGCATCCCCGAGTCCGAGGTGCTCAGCAAGATCATGCTGACCGAAGCTGCCGTCAAGCGGCTCGTCGAGCCGGAAGAGGTCGCCTCGCTGGTGGCCTGGCTGGCCTCCGACGACGCCGGCATGGTGACCGGCGCGAGCTACACCATGGACGGCGGCTGGTCCGCCCGCTGACTTCCCACACAGCAACGCGGGGCCACTTCGCGCCCATCCCGGGCCCCGGGATCGGCGCGAAGTGACCCCGCGTTGCTTTTGGTGCGTTGCCCCTGGTCGGGCGGGACGGGTCAGCCGGCCGGACCGTTCTTGTAGTCGTCCTGGTCCCTCGTGGCGGGTTCGGTGGAGCGGCGGATGTAGTCGTTAACAGCTTCCTCAGGGACCCGGAACGAACGGCCGACGCGAACCGCCGCGATGGCGTGCGCCTTGACCAGGCGGTACACGGTCATTTTGGAGACCCGCATCGCCGCGGCGACTTCCGCAATGGTCAGGAAGTGGGAGGATACGTTCGCTGCGCCCATGTCTTCTTGCTCTTCCACTAGTCGGGGTACCGGAGTTGCCGGTAGTCGTAGAAGATGACGTCGCCGGGTGCGCGGTCTGCTGTCCGGAGGCCCACATAAGGCGCCTCGATCACGGCCACCGTCCCCACCCGCCGGCCGTTGAACGGATCATCCCCGATCAGGACCTGCCCCACCCGGAACGGGATCCGGGGTGCTCTGGCGCGGCTCATCCGGTCCGACCAGACGGAGGCCACACGGCGTCGTTGACGTTGAGCCTGTGGAGGTGCTGGAAACTCCATCGGAACCACTCCTTCGGGATGAGCGCCACACGGAATAATGGCGGTTCCGGACCAGCTGTGGAAGGACTCCCCAGCCAGTGCCCTGGCCGGTCCGATACGCCGTGAGGCAACTGTAGCCGCCCGCCCCATTCGTCACACGAGTAACTTCTACCCCCGTCGCGCGGGGCACCACCTAGGCCCTGGGGCCCACTACTTGCCGCCCGGCGGCCGCCAAGTAGTCCCCCCGGGGGCCCCTACTTTGCCGCCGGAACCGAGGCGCCCGGTGCTGTCTCGTCCGCCAGTTCGGCCCGGACCCGGCCGTGGCCGCGGACCCAGAGCCGGTACCCCACCACCAGCAGTCCAAGCCAGGCGGCGCCGACGTAGAGGGCCACGCGTGTGTCCTCGAAGGCGCCGAGGATGGCGATCACGAGCGCCATGAACACGATGGTGGCCACCGACGCGGCCGGCCACCACGGCGACGGGAACTCCGACGCCGGCAGGCCCTTGCGGGCAATCTCGCGCTTCATCGCGACGTGCGAGGCCAGGATCATCACCCACACCCAGACGGTGGCGAAGGTCGCGATCGAGGCGATCAGGAGGAACACGTCCTCCGGGATGACGGCGTTCAGGACCACGCCCACCAGCAGAATGCCGGCCATCATCACCACGGTCATCCAGGGCACGCCGTGCCGGGAGACCTTGCCGAAGCTCGCGGGGGCGTGCCCCTGCCGGGACAGCCCGAAGAGGATCCGGCCGGCGCCGAAGATGTCGCTGTTGATCGCGGAGAGCGCGGCGGTGATGACCACGGCGTTGAGGATGTGGGGCGCGGCCGGAATGCCCAGGCCGCTGAAGATCTGCACAAACGGACTGCCATTGGTGCCGATCTCGTTCCACGGGAACAGGCTCATCAGGACGCCAAGGGTCAGCACGTAGAAGAGCAGCACCCGCACCGGGACTGTGTTGACGGCCTTCGGGATGACCCTCTTCGGATCAGCGGCCTCACCGGCGGTGATCCCCAGGGTTTCGATGCCCCCGAAAGCGAACATCACGACGGCGAACGAGGCAAGGAGGCCTTCAAAGCCGTGGGGGAACAGTCCGCCGTGCTCCACGAGGTTTCCGACGCCGGGCGCCACCGTGGCGCCGCCGGCCTGGAAGCCGAAGACGATGATCGCGGCGCCCCCGGCGATCATGGCGATGATGGCCACAACCTTGATGAGCGAGAACCAGAATTCGAGTTCGCCGAAGACCTTGACGCTGAGCAGGTTCAGCGCGGCCAGGAAGAAGATGATCGCCAGCACCCAGATCCAGCGGTCCACCTGCGGGAACCAGAAGCCCATATAGATGCTGAACGCGGTGACGTCCGCGATCGCGACGATCGCCATCTCGAAGACGTATGTCCAGCCGGTCACGAATCCTGCCAGCGGGCCGAGGTAGCGGCTGGCGTACTGGCCAAACGACCCGGAGACGGGGTGGCGGACGGCCATTTCACCCAGGGCCCGCATCACCATGAATACGGCGGCGCCGCCGATCATGTACGCGAGCAGGACGGCGGGGCCGGCCTTCTGGATGGCGGAGGCCGAGCCGTAGAACAGTCCGGTGCCGATCGCGGAACCCAAGGCCATGAAGCGGATGTGGCGGACGTTGAGTCCGCGGTTCAGGACGGTGCCGACGGCGGCGCTGACCGCGCTGCCGGCGGTGCCGCCTGCGCCGCTGGGTCCCGGAGGAGGTGTTGGCTTGATGTCCGTCGTGGTTTGTTGCATGCGAATACCTTCTCGTCATTGGGAGGGGGACCGCTATCCAGCAGACCATGTGGGGCGGAGCTGTGATGAGACTCACGGGCAAGCGGTGTCTTTCATTTCAGACACTCCCGACGGCCAGCCCGCCCCTGCGGCGCCTGCGGCGGCTGTCCGGGATCCCAGATACCTAGCCACCCCCGGGCTGGCCCGGGCCCCGGCCCGGCAGGGCATGCTTAAGTACGGGATCCCGGACACCAAGGACAGAAGAGGTTCATGCCAGCCACCAGCAACACCGCACCCGCCGCGGCGCCGCAGGCCGCCCCTGCAAAGTCGGCCTCCAAGGTGCCGGCGGCAGAAAATACCCTGCGGATCCTCAAACTGCTGGCCTCCAAGCGCGGACCCATGGCGGCGTCGAACATTGCCACTGCGCTGGGGCTGCCGCGCTCCAGCGTCTACCACTTGCTCGGCGTCATGGAGGCCAACGGATTCGTGCTGCACCTGCATGAGGAGCAGCGGTACGGTCTCGGAATCAGCGCCTTCGAGCTCAGCTCCGCCTATTCCCGGCAGGAGCCGCTGTCCCGGCTGGGCCGGCCCCTCCTCGCCTCGCTGGTGGACGTGATCGGGGAGAGTGCCCACCTCGCCGTGCTGCACGGCCGCGATGTGCTCTACATCGTGGAGGAGCGGGCCAAGAACCGGCCGTCCCTGGTGACCGACGTCGGGGTCCGGCTGCCCAGCCACCTCACCGCCAGCGGGCGGGCCATCCTGGCGGCGCTGCCCAAGTCGCAGGTCCGGGCGCTGTATCCCAATGCGGCCGCCTTCACCGCCCGGCACGAGACCGAGTTTCCGATCATGAAGTACTCGGCGCTGTCCTCGCACCTGGACCAGGTCCGGCAGCGCGGCTACGCGACCGAACACGGCGAGGTGACGCCGGGCTTCGGCTCCATCGCCGCCGCCGTTACGGACCACGTGGGCTGGCCGACTGCCGCCGTCGCCGTGACCTTCCTGGAGGAGAAGCTGCCGGCCGAGGAATGGCCCGCCCTGGCCGCCCGGGTGCAGAAGGTCGCGGACGATCTCTCCACCCGGATCCACGGCCGCCCGCAGCCCGGCTGACCGCCCGTTGCGCCATCACTTTGCGTGGCCATTCAGGCCTTTTGGGTGCCAAAAGTGATAGGGCAACGCCGGGTGGGAGGGGCTGCAGGACTTGTCTGGAATACCGGACAGCACCCGTCTTGAGGCCCTGTTTACACGGCTCCGGACAGGCTTTAGTTGATACAGAACCTCATTCCCGCCGGCCCAGCCGTCACCCACCACGACACAAAAGGAGCCACCATGGCACCCGCCGATTTCACCACCGGTGCCCGCCCGGTCAAAGCAGCCCGCGGCACCAAGCTCACCGCCAAGAGCTGGCAGACGGAAGCCCCGCTGCGCATGCTCATGAACAACCTGGACCCGGAGGTCGCCGAGCGCCCGGACGACCTGGTGGTTTACGGCGGCACCGGCCGCGCTGTCCGCTCCTGGGCCGCGTTCGATGCGATCACCCGCACCCTGGAAACCATGGACAAGGACGAGACCCTCCTGGTCCAGTCCGGCAAGCCGGTGGGCGTCTTCCGCACCAACGAATGGGCCCCGCGGGTGCTGCTGGCGAACTCGAACCTCGTGGGTGACTGGGCCACCTGGCCGGAGTTCCGCCGGCTCGAGGCCGAGGGCCTGATGATGTACGGCCAGATGACCGCCGGGTCCTGGATCTACATCGGCACCCAGGGCATCCTGCAGGGCACTTTTGAGACCTTCGCCGCGATCGCCCGCAAGCTCACCGGGGACGAAAACGGCACCCTCGCCGGCACCCTGACCCTCACCGGCGGCTGCGGCGGCATGGGCGGCGCCCAGCCGCTCGCCGTCACCCTCAACGACGGGGCCTGCCTGATCGTCGACGTCGACGAGACCCGCCTGCGCCGCCGCGCCGGCAAGCGCTACCTCGACGAGGTGGAAACCGACCTCGACGCCGCCATCGCCAAGGTCCTGGCAGCCAAGGAAGAGCGCCGCGGCTGGTCCGTGGGCTACGTCGGCAACGCCGCGGAGGTCTTCCCCGAGATCCTGCGCCGCCACAACGCCGGCGAACTCACCGTGGACATTGTCACCGACCAGACATCCGCGCACGATCCGCTGAGCTACCTGCCCGAGGGCATCACGGTGGAGGAATGGCACCGCGAGGCCGCCGCCGACCCGGACGGCTTCACCAAGAAAGCCCAAGCCTCCATGGCCCGGCACGTCCAGGCCATGGTGGAGTTCCAGGACGCCGGCGCCGAGGTCTTCGACTACGGCAACTCCATCCGCGACGAGGCCCGCAAGGGCGGCTATGCCCGGGCCTTCGAGTTCCCCGGCTTTGTCCCGGCGTACATCCGCCCGCTCTTCTGCGAGGGCCTCGGCCCGTTCCGCTGGGTTGCCCTCTCCGGCGACCCCGAGGACATCCGCGTCACGGACGAGGCCATCAAAGAGCTCTTCCCGGAGAACAAGCACCTGCACCGCTGGATCGACGCCGCCCAGGAACGGGTCGAGTTCGAAGGCCTGCCCGCCCGCATCTGCTGGCTGGGCTACGGCGAACGCGCCAAGGCCGGGCTGCTGTTCAACCAGCTCGTCAAAGACGGCAGGGTCAAGGCGCCCATCGTGATCGGCCGCGACCACCTCGACTCCGGCTCCGTCGCGTCCCCGTACCGGGAGACCGAGGCCATGGCCGACGGCTCGGACGCGATCGCCGACTGGCCGCTGCTGAACGCCCTGCTCAACACCGCCTCCGGCGCCACGTGGGTCTCCCTGCACCACGGCGGCGGCGTCGGGATCGGCCGCTCCCTCCACGCCGGCCAGGTCTCCGTCGCAGACGGCACCGACCTCGCCGCGCAGAAACTCGAGCGCCTCCTCACCAACGACCCCGGCATGGGCGTCATCCGCCACGCCGACGCCGGCTACGACCGCGCCCTCGAGGTCGCCAAGGAACGCGGCGTCCGCATCCCCATGTCAGAAAACCGCTAACCAGCTCCCCACCCCACATCGACTGCTCCGTAACTGCCGTTTTGAGCCACCAAAAGGGCACTTACGGAGCACTCGACGAGAATGAAGCAGGAACATCATGTCTGTCACGACCCACGAACCGCTCACCGTCACCCTCGGCTCCAGCGGCGTCACCCCCGAGGACGTCGTCGCCGTCGCCCGCCACGACGCAAAGGTGACCATCTCCCAGGACGCCCTCGACGCCGTCGCCAAGGTCCGCGCCCACATCGACGGCCTGGCGCACAGCGAGGTCCCGGCGTACGGCATCTCCACCGGCTTCGGGGCGCTGGCCAACCGGCACATCCCCACCGAGCTGCGCACCCAGCTGCAGAAGTCGCTGATCCGCAGCCACGCAGCCGGCATGGGTCCGGCCGTGGAGCGCGAGGTGGTCCGCGGCATCATGTTCCTGCGCGCCAAGACCCTCGCCTCCGGCCGCACCGGCGTCCGCCCCGTCGTCCTGCAGACCATGGTGGACGTCCTCAACGCCGGCATCACCCCGGTGGTCCGCGAATTCGGCTCCCTCGGCTGCTCCGGCGACCTCGCACCGCTGTCCCACTGCGCCCTGGTCCTCATGGGCGAAGGCGAAGCGACCGGCCCCGACGGCGAACTGTACGGCGCCGCCGGAACACGCCCCGTCGCGGAGCTCCTCGCCGCGCACGGGATCGAACCCGTCACACTCGCCGAAAAGGAGGGCCTCGCCCTGGTCAACGGCACCGAGGGCATGCTGGGCATGCTGCTGATGGCCATCGCGGACATCCGCCAGCTGCTCACGACGGCGGACATCACCGCTGCGCTCAGCGTCGAGGCGCTGCTCGGCACGGACCAGGTGTTCCTGCCTGAGCTGCACGCGGCACTCCGCCCGCACCCGGGCCAGGCGGCCTCCGCCGACAACATGCTCCGCGTCCTGTCCGATTCCCCGATCGTGGCCTCGCACCGGATCAATGACACCAAGGTCCAGGACGCCTACTCGCTGCGCTGCGCCCCGCAGGTGGCCGGCGCCGTCCGCGACACCGTGGATCATGCCGCCCTGGTGGCGTCCCGCGAACTGGCCGCCGCGATCGACAACCCCGTGGTGCTGCCCGACGGCCGGGTCAGCTCCAACGGGAACTTCCACGGCGCCCCCGTGGCCTACGTGCTGGACTTCCTGGCCATCGCCGTCGCGGACCTGAGCTCCATCGCGGAACGGCGCACCGACCGGATGCTGGACCCCGCCCGCTCGCACGGGCTGCCGGCGTTCCTCGCCGCGGACCCCGGCGTCGATTCCGGCCTGATGATCGCCCAGTACACCCAGGCCGGGCTGGTCTCGGACAACAAGCGGCTGGCCGTCCCGGCGTCGGTGGACTCGATTCCGAGTTCGGCGATGCAGGAGGACCACGTGTCCATGGGCTGGCACGCGGCCCGCAAGCTCCGCCGCGCAGTGGAGAACCTGCGCCGCGTCCTGGCGGTGGAGCTGGTGACCTCCGCGCGGGCGCTCGACATCCGCACCCAGCTCTCCGGCGGGGAACTCACCCCCGGACCCGCGGGCACTGCCGTGATTGCGGCGCTGCGCGATGTGGTGGACGGGCCCGGCACGGACCGGTTCCTGTCCCCGGAACTGGAGGCCGCGGACCGGCTGGTCGCAGCAGGTACCGTCCGGGCGGCGGCCGAATCCGCCGTCGGAAATCTCGCCTGAGGGAAAACAACATGCAGTTCGAATAAACAATTTCCGGCGCCTCCGAAATAGTGGGCAACACGGCCTTCGGAGGCGCCGGAAGTGTAGTACAAAGGGAACGTCGCACCAATGACGTTGTGATACAGAACATATACAAAGGGGTAGAAGTTCATGAAAGCACGCGGGACGGTTATGTCCAGGCGCCTGGCGTCGGCCACGGCGGTTTCCGACTGGCGCAGCCTCAAGGCCGGCGACCGGGTCGAAATCCTCAAGCATGCACAGGTTTTGGCTGCCGGCGAGGTCGAGGAAGTCTCACTCAGCGGCAACGTGCTCTGGCTGGTGCCGGCGGTGCCGTCGGAGACGGAGCTCTTCCTGAAGTCCGACGGCGTGGAGGTGCGGCGCAGCTAGCCGGCACCGCGTTTCGAGCAGTCAGCGCGTATCTTTGGAGGAGGGGGCGCCGTTCCGATGGGACGGCGCCTCCTTCGTCCCCGGGCTACCGGGCCCCGGCAGAAGGACTACGCAGTGTTTGAGGCTCCCAGTATTATTTTCGCGGCGGCGGGTTTGGCCGTTTTTGCCGCCGCACTGCTTCCCAAGGTGTTGCGCAATGCACCGCTGTCCATGCCGATGGTGTTCCTCGCCGCCGGCATGCTGGCGTTCACCTTCATCCCGGCACTGCCGGACCCGGATCCCCTGCAGCACGGGGAGTTCACCACCCACCTGACCGAAATCTGCGTCATCATCTCGTTGATGGGCGCCGGCCTCGCGCTGGACCGCCCCGTGGGATTGCGCCGGTGGTCCACCACCTGGCGCATGCTGGGCCTGGCCATGCCGATCTGCATCGTTGCCCTCACCCTGCTGGGGCTTGGGTTGCTGGGCCTGGGGCTCGGAGCCGCACTGCTGGTCGCGGCGGCGCTCGCGCCGACGGACCCCGTGCTGGCCTCCGAAGTCCAGGTGGGCGAGCCCGCCGATGATGAGGACGAAACCGAACAGGGCGAAGATGAGATCCGCTTCGGCCTGACCTCCGAGGCAGGCCTGAATGACGGCCTGGCCTTCCCTTTCGTTTACCTGGCCATCGCCATCAGCCTGGTGGGTCCTGACCCCTCGGAATGGTTCGTCTCCTGGTTCGCCGTCGACGTGCTGTGGCGGATCGCCGTCGGACTGTGCATCGGCTGGCTGGCCGGCAAAGCGCTGAGCCTGCTGTTTTTCTCCGCCCGCGACAGCATCCGGCTGTCCAACCACTCCGAGGGCTTCGTGGCGCTGGCAGCCACCTTCCTGGCCTACGGGGCGGCGGAAATGCTGGAAGGCTACGGGTTCATCGCCGTCTTTGTCTGCGCCGTCACCATCCGGGCCGCGGAACGGACGCACGGGTTCCACCGCGTGATGCACTCCTACGTGGAGCAGCTCGAACGGCTCATGACGGTGGTCATCCTGGTGCTCCTGGGCGGTGCGATTGCCCGGGGCCTGCTGGCCGGCATCGGCTGGGCGGAAATCCTGGTGGCCCTGCTGTTCCTGCTGCTCGTCCGCCCGCTGGCCGGCTGGATCGGCCTGGCCAGGGGCAAGACCGGTCCGCGGGAGCGGATCGCCATCGCCTTTTTCGGCATCCGCGGCATCGGGTCGCTGTACTATCTGGCGTACGCCCTCAGCAAGGGCGACTTCGGTGCCCAGGCCGAAGAGCTGTGGGCATTCATCGGCCTGGTGGTCGCAATGTCCATCGTGCTCCACGGGGCCACCACTGCTCCCGTGATGAACCGGCTGGACCGGCTCCGGGAACGGAAAGCCGTGCAACAGCACGGCGACGAGGGCAAGGCCCCGAAAACACCCATCTGACGTGGCCTTGGCGCCCCCGGCTACCCCAGCAGCGTGCTGATCAGCCGGGCCGCAACCTTGGCCGTCCGGCCGTCGATATCGAACTCCGGGTTCAGCTCGGCGACGTCCAGGTGCAGGAGCTTCCCGCTCTCAGCCACCTGCCGGCACACCGCGCCGATGACCGGCAGCGGCACGCCGTACGCGGCCGGGGCGCTGACGCCGGGCGCCACGGACGCCGGCAGGACGTCCAGGTCGATGGTCAGATACAGCGCGTCAACCTGCGCCAGGAACGCCGCCACGAACACGCGGGCGGCCTCCGCCGTGCAATCCTCGTCGAGCAGGTAGTCCACCCCCAGTTCGTCGGCGGTCCGGAACAGCGCCCGGGTGTTATTCGGTTCGGAGATGCCGACGACGGCGTACTGCAGTCCGCGGCCCGCGGCGGCTTCCGCGCGGGCCATCTGCAGGAACGGCGTGCCGGAGCTTGGCACCGCCTCGTCCCGGAGGTCGAAGTGGGCGTCCAGGTTCAGCACCCCCACGCGCAGGCCCTCACGGACCGCCGCGGAACCGGCCACGCCCAGATAGCTCGCGAACGCGGTCTCGTGCCCGCCGCCCAGCACCACGGGGAGCTGGCCGGCGTCGAGCAGTCCGGTGATGGCGAGCCCGGCCCGGGCCTGCCCTGCCTCCAGGGCGTCGCCGGCCACCGTGACGTCGCCGGCGTCGCGGACGTCCCGGTCCAGATGGAACGCGAGCGGACCCAGCGCGGCGCGGATCGCTGCGGGGGCGGCGGCGGCGCCGGTGCGGCCCTTGTTCCGCCGCACCCCGGCGTCGCTGCCGAAACCGAGAATCACGGCCGGGCGGGCGCCAGCGGAGCGGACGGCCGGCCCGGCCGACCCTGCCGGGCTGCGGGGCGGGGTGTACGGGGTGACGGCCTGCCACCACCGCCGGTGCTCGGGCCCGTCGCCGTCGAACCGCCCGGTCCAGGGCTGCGGCGGGACATCAACGGAGAGCGCAGGAGAAGCCATGGTCCTAGCTCACCCCAGCCAGAGCCGGAAAACCAGCCGCGCCGCCGTCGGGCTGTCCGGAATCCCGGAACCTGCCCTTAAACGCCGCCGAGTCCACACTTCGCGGCAATGTATTCCGTTAAACACTGCCGCGAAGTGTGAACTCGGCGGGGAAGGGAGGGGACTAGTGCATCCCCAGGGCCGCCTCGATGGGGCCGATCGCGAAGAACAGCAGGAACGCCCCGGCCACGGCCCACATCAGCGGGTGCACCTCGCGGGCCCGGCCCTGGAAGGTGCGGATCAGGACGAACATGATGAAGCCCGCGCCCAGGCCGTTGGCGATCGAGTAGGTGAACGGCATCAGCGTGAACGTCAGGAACGCCGGGATGGCGATGCCAAGGTCCTGCCAGTCGATCTTGCCCACCTGCGAGACCATCATGAAGCCGACCACCACCAGCGCCGGGGCCACGGCCTCGAACGGCACGAGGTTGATCAGCGGGGTGAAGAACATCGCCACCAGGAACAGCAAGCCGGTGACGATGGAGGCCAGCCCGGTGCGGGCACCCTCGCCGATGCCGGCGCCGGATTCTACGTAGATCTGGTTCGAGGAGACCGAGGCGCCGCCGCCGACGATCGCACCCAGCGCGTCCACCTGCAGGACCCGGTCCACGTTGGGGATGTTGCCGTCCTTGTCGATGCTGCCGGCCTCGGTGGCCAGGCCCACCATGGTGCCCATGGCGTCGAAGAAGATGCTCAGCAGGATCACGAACGCCAGCAGGGTCGCGGCAACGAAGCCCAGGTGCTCAAAAGCGCCGAACGGGTTGGCCCTGCCGATCAGCGACAGGTCCGGGGCCGCCCATTCGGAGAACTTCGGGGCCACGAGGGACCAGCCCTGCGGGTTGTAGGTCGTGCCGTCGAAGCTGGGGCCGATGCGCAGGGTGGATTCAAGGATCACGGACAGGATGGTCGAGGCGACAATGCCGATCAGGATGGCGCCCTTGACCTTGCGGACCACGAGGGCGATGGTGAGGATCAGGCCGAAGACGAACACCAGCGTGGGCCAGCCCAGGAGCTTGCCGTCGAAGCCCAGACCCACCGGGACGGTGGTGCCGGCAACGTCGGGGATGCGGCGCACGAAGCCGGCGTTGACCAGGCCGATCAGGGCGATAAAGAGGCCGATGCCCACCACAATCGCGGTCTTCAGCCCCTCCGGGACAGCCTTGAAGACGGCAGTCCGGAAGCCGGTGAGGACCAGAATCAGCATGGTGATGCCCGAGAGCATCACGAGGCCCATCATGTCCGGCCAGGTCAGCCCGGGGTTGGTGGCCACCGTGACGGCGACGAAGGCGTTGACGCCGAGGCCCGTGGCCAGGGCGAACGGGTGCTTGGCCCAGGCCCCCATCAGGATTGTCAGGATGCCGGCCACGAAGGCGGTGACGGCGGCGACGGCGGGAAAGCCAAGGGTGGCGCCGGTGGAGTCCGGGCCTGACAGGATCAACGGGTTCAGCACCACGATGTAGCTCATGGCGAAGAACGTGGCGAACCCGCCGCGGATCTCGCGCGAAAGGTTCGACCCCCGCTCGGTGATCTTGAAATATCGATCAAGTGCAGAGCCCTGCTTGAGCATCAGGTCTGGCATGAGTCCTCCGGGAGACGTGGGGGTGTTCCTTGCATCTTATTAGCCGGGCGCCGGGGAGCCTGCCGATTTCGCCTAGTCTGTAAGGAAGCCAACACTAGGAGCAGCTCTTTCCATGTGCCTCATCCGACAGCTTCGGAGTGCCCTGCTGGGCGCCATGATCTTCGCCGCGGCCCTCCTGGGCATCGCGGCTCCGGCATCGGCGCACGACGCCGCCGAGTCCACCGCTCCGGCCTCGGGCGCCACCGTGGCGACGCCGCCGGAGAAGGTCTCGGTCACGTTCAACAATAAGCCGCTGGGGCTCGGTTCCCAGATGGTGGTCACCGATGCCGGCGGCACCAACTGGGCCGACGGCGCGGTGGAGATCGTGGACAACGTCGCCTCGCAAAAGCTCAAGCAGGGAGCCCCGGCCGGCGCCTACACGGTGGTGTGGCGGGTGGTCAGTTCCGACTCGCACCCGATCGAGGGGACTTTTACGTTCACCGCCACCGCGGGAGCGGCAGGTTCGACGGCGGCTGCCGCGGTGCCGACGATGGGAACCGCGCAGCCCGGCATTACCCCGGCGCCGGCGCAGCCGGCGGACTCCTCCGAGCCCTTCCCCTGGAGCATCGTGATCTTCGTGGGCACCGGCATCGGCATCGTGGTGGTCCTGGGCCTGATGGCCAAGCGCCGGCTCGCAGGCCAGGAACGGCAGGGCACCGACGGACCCGGCACCGCGGACTGACGAAAGCAACGCGGGGTCATTTCCCGCCCAATAGCCCCCTCTGACTGGCCGAAAGTGACCCCGCGTTGGTTTGGCTAGGCGGGAGCCGCAAGGGCGTAGCCGCCGGACAGGACCGCGGGGAAACCGTCGGCGTTGACCTTGGCGGAGATGGCCTGGCCCACCACCTTTGCCTGCCGCAGCACTTCCTTCGGCGTAGGCGTGATGAGTTCACCCACGCCCACGAGGTACATCCCGAGGGCGTGCATGGCCGCCATCAGGTTCTGGCCCGCGGCCATGCCGAGTTCGGAGAGCATGCGGCGCAGCTGGCTGTGGGCGCAGCGGGTGAGGACAAGGTGGTCCGCCAGGAGGACGCCGCCCGGTGTGCGGACGGCCCACTGCTGGGTGGGTCCGGTGACGCCGGCGTCGAGGTGGTCCAGCTGCAGGGCCCGAATGTTGTTCCGGACATCGAGCTTGTGGCTGGTGGCGTAGTTCCGCAGGTGCCGGAGGATCTCATTGCGTTCGCGCAGGGTGGCGGCGTCGGCTGCGTCGCAGCGCTGCAGCGAGGAGGTGTTGGCCGGATGGCCGGCGCCCAGCAGGTCGAGTCCGTCCACAATGATGGCGTCCACGCCGCGCCGCTGCAGCTCGCTGGCGACCGCCAAGCCGGACAGGCCGGTGCCGATCACGACGGCAGCGGTCCGCTCGATTCCCCCGGACAAAGGCATGCTCGACACTGCAGTGTCCCTCCTTGGATGGTGTGAACGCCGTTCTGAAACACGAGTCTCGGTTCAGCAACGCATCGAAGAATACCTAACATTCTCCGGCTTGGATAGAGTGCGTCCAACATTGTCCGGGCCGCTGATTTCCGGGCTGTTCCGGCGCCCCGGAGGGCGCGGATCCGGCGTCGCCCGGGCCCCGCGTTTCCATGTAAACACTGGGTAAAACATGCCCGACGGCGGCCGCCCCGGCCGCTTGATTGTTCCCGCGAAACCGAGAATAGTTGGGAAAATCAGGGGTGCAGCCCGCAGCTTCCTCGGGCGCGTTGCCGGTGGACGCTGCGGGCGGATACGTCTGGCAGAATAGCCGCAACATCAGGCAAGAATCGCGAGGAGGCGGACCCCATGGGCCGAGAACAGGTGCATCCGGATCCGGCAGGGGAGATCCCCGGCGGGCCCGCGGCTCCCCGGGGGATCGTGGTCGGCGTCGACGGTTCAGACCACAGCAAGTGCGCCCTGGTGTGGGCGGCCCGCGAGGCCGAGCGCCGCCGTCGTCCCCTGCACATCGTGACCGCCTACTCCGTCCCCATTTTCGCCGCGTCCGGGCTCGACGGCGGGTACGCCACCGTGGATGATTCGGTGATCCGCGAGGGGGCCGAGGCCATCCTTGCCCAGGCTGTGAACAAGGTGTCCGGCTACCTGATCGACGTCGACGCGTCGGTGGAGAACGGGGATGCCTCCGGCGTCCTGCTGGAAATGTCCGAGACCGCCGAACTGCTGGTCTTCGGCACCCGGGGCCGGGGGGGATTTGTCGGCCGGCTGCTCGGCTCCGTCAGCAGCGCCCTTCCCGCCCACGCCAAGTGCCCTACCGTCACCGTGCCCCTGATCTGCTCCGACCGGCTGGGCGAAACCACCGACGACAAGCACGTCCTGGCGGAACGCGCCAAGGCCGGGCACCTCCCGGTTGAAAACGTTGTGGTGGTGGGCGTGGACGGCTCCGAACAGGCCCGGGTGGCGGTCCTGGAGGCGGCAGAGCAGGCCGAGCGGCTCTCGGCGCCGCTGCGGGTGGTCTGCGCCGTTCCGCAGTACAGCGGATCGCTGGCGTGGGTCCCCGCCCCGATGGACCGGGAAGCGCTCTTCGCCGACATCCGGACCCAGCTCGACGCAGGCACGGCCTGGATCAGGAGCCACTTCCCTCGCCTCACTGTGGAGTCGCAGCTGGTGGACGGCTCTCCCGTGGACATCCTCGTTGAAGCCAGTCGGCATGTGGAACTGGTGGTCGTGGGCACCCGCGGCCGCGGCGGCTTCACCGGAATGCTGCTCGGTTCCACGTCGGACGGCATCCTGCACCATGCCAAGGGCCCGGTGATGGTGGTTCCGGACCACGACGACCCGCGGCTGGCGGACCGGGTGAACTTCGGGCCCGTCCTGGGCGATTCGTAGCGCCGGGCGGCTCATGGCCGCGGGCGGGGTGACGGGAGGGCCGACGGGTGGAACAGCAGCCGCACCAGCCAGGCCCGGTGCTTGCCCTGGAGCTGGCTGGCGCCGCTCTCGTTCCCGACGTCGGCGGCAAGGCAGCCAATCTCGGCGAGCTGATGCGGGCCGGCCTGCGGGTTCCGGCCGGTTTCGTGCTGACCACCCGGGCGTACCGGCAGGCCACAGCGGCCGCCGGGCTCGACGCCGTTCATGCCGCCCTGGCCGCGACCGCGCCGGATGACCTGCCGCGCCTCGCCGCGCTGGCCGCCGACGCCCGCGAACGGGTCCTCGCCTCGGACGTCCCGGCGGGAATCGCCGACGCCGTCCGTGCCGCCTGTGCGGCGCTGGGACCGGACACGCCCGTCGCCGTGCGGTCGTCCGCCACCGCCGAAGACCTGCCGTTCGCCAGTTTCGCCGGCCAGCAGGACACGTTCCTCAACGTGGCCGGCGCCGACGACGTAGTGGAGGCGGTGCGGCGCTGCTGGGCCTCGCTCTGGACGGACCGTGCCGTGAGCTACCGTGCCACGCACGGAATCGCGCCGTCCGCGGTGGCACTTGCCGTGGTGGTGCAGCGGATGGTGGACGCGGCTGTGGCCGGTGTCCTGTTCACCGCTAATCCCGTGACCGGCCGGCGGCACGAGGCCGTCATCGACGCCAGCCCGGGCCTCGGGGAGGCCGTGGTGTCCGGGGCGGTCAATCCGGACCGCTTCGTTGTCGACAGCGCCACCGGCAAGGTCACGGAGCGCAGGATCGGGAGCAAGGGGGTAGCCGTCCGGCCGCGGCCCGGCGGCGGGACCGAACAGGTCAGCGTGCCGGGCGCCGGACCGGGGCCCTGCCTCGACGATGCCCAGCTCGCCGAGCTGGAGCTGCTCGGCCGCCGCGCGGAACTGCATTTCGGTGCGCCGCAGGACCTCGAATGGGCCATCGACGGCAGGGGAACGCTGTGGCTGACGCAGTCGCGGCCCATCACCACCCTGTACCCGCTGCCTTCCCGCCGCCGGGTCCCGGACGGACCCCGGGCCTACTTCTGCTTCAGCCTCGCCCAGGGCCTGACCCGCCCGCTGACCCCAATGGGGCTGGCCTGCTTCCGGCTGATTGCCTCGTCCGTGGCGCGGGCGGCGCACTTCGACGTGCCGGTGCCCCGCGACGGTCCGCCGCCCTACGCGGAGGCGGGCCAGCGGATCTTCTTCGACCTGACCCCGGTGGTCCGCAGCAGCGTCGGCCGGGCCGTGGTGCCGCGCGTGTTCGACGTGATGGAGGCCCGTTCCGCGGCCGTGCTGCGGCGCCTGTTCGAGGACCCCCGCCTGTCTGTCACGGTGCGGTCCCCGTGGCCGGTGCTCCGCCACGTTGCGCCGGTGGCCGCGCGTGCCCGGGTGCCGGAAACACTGCTCCGCGGCCTGGTCCGGCCGGAGGCGGCGCTGCGCCGCGTGGAGAAGTTCGGCGAACGGTTCAGGGCGGCGCTGGCGGTGCCGGCAGGGTCCACACCGGTGCAGCGGCTGGACCACGTGGAGCGCATCCTGGCTAAGGAACTCTTCGCCGTGGTCCCCAGCATCATCCCGCTGCCGGCCCTCGGCTTCGCCTTGCTGGCCGGAGCCGGCAAACTGCTGGGCTCCGGCGCGGGCCCGGGTTCGCTGCAGACGGTGCTGCGGGGTCTGCCCCACAATGTGACCACCGAAATGGACCTGGCGCTGTGGCAGCTCGCATCGGCAATCCGGGCCGATGACGCCGCGGCAGCGCTGTTTGACGGGTCTGCTGTCGACGGGGCGGGGCCAGACGGCGAAGGGCCCGACGACGGGGTGCTGGCGGAGCTGGCCGGCCGGTACCGCGCCCGGAAGCTTCCCGCCGTCGCACAGTCCGGGCTGGCCGGATTCCTGGGCAGGTACGGGCACCGTGCGGTGGCCGAAATCGATGTGGGGATGCCCCGGTGGTCCGACGACCCGTCCCATATCCTCGGCGTCCTCGCCAACTACCTCCGGCTCGAGGACCCCGGCCAGGCCCCCGACGGGCTGTTCACCAAGGCGGCCAAAGAAGCCGAGGCGCAGGTGGAACGGCTTGCCGGGGCCGCGGGGGAGCGGAGCAGGCTGCGCGCGGCGCTGGTCCGGGCAGCACTGAAGCGCACCCGTTTGTTCGCCGGGCTGCGCGAACTGCCGAAGTACCACATCGTCGAGGCCCTGGCCGCGGTGCGTGGCCAACTGCTGGTCGTCGGGACGGCACTGGCCGCCGCCGGCAGCATCAGCGCGCCGGACGACGTCTTCTTCCTGGACCTGGCGGAGGCCCGGGAAGGCCTCACCGGGACTCCGCTGCAGCACCTCGTGGCGCAACGCCGCGGCGACTACGCGCAGGAACTGGGCCGGCGGCACATTCCGCGGGTGCTGCTCTCGGACGGAACCGAGCCCGAAGCGGTGCACGCCGCCCGCCCCGGGACAGGGCCCGCAACCCCTGGACTGCTGACGGGCGCACCCGCGTCGGCGGGCACAGCCACCGCCCCGGCCCGCGTCATCCTCGAACCCCGGGGTGCGCGGCTGGAGCCCGGCGAGATCCTGGTGGCGCCCTCCACCGATCCGGGCTGGACGCCGCTGTTCCTCACCGCCGGCGGACTGGTGATGGAAATGGGCGGTCCCAACTCGCACGGTGCGGTGGTCGCCCGGGAGTACGGGATTCCCGCGGTGGTCGGGGTCCCGGACGCCACCACCCTGATCAGCACCGGCCAACGCATCACGGTCGACGGCGCCGCCGGCACCGTCGTGCCGGCAATGTCCGCCGAGGAGGTGAAGAGGAGCACTTCCAGGCGTACTGTTGAACCATGAGCTGCAAGGTTGGAGCGCGGTCGCGATGACGCGCAAATGGTTGCGTTGGATGCCCGCCGTGGTGGTGCCTGCCGTGATCGCGGCCGGCGTCCTGTCCGGTTCCCTGCCCGCAAGCGCGGGCGATCCGCTGCCGGAGAAGACGCCGCAGCAGGTCCTGCTGATGCTCGCCCAGCACGGCGAGGAGTCCCTTTCCGGCACGCTGGCACAAACCTCCGCGCTGGGCCTGCCGGAACTCCCGGCGTCCGGCCCCGGCGCAGGCGCCCCGGAAGCCGCCTGGCTGGAGCTGCTGACGGGCCCCCACACGGCACGGGTCTACCTCGACGGGCCGGATAAAGCCCGGGTGCAGGTCATGGACCGGATGGCTGAGCGGAACGCGGTCCGGAACGGCGACGAGCTCTGGTTCTACAACTCCAAGGACAACACGGCCGCGCATATGCAGCTTCCCGCCGATGCGGCCGCCCGCCACCAGGACAGCCCCTCCACCGCGACCCCTGGCGACCTGGCGGACAAACTCCTCGCCAAACTCGACTCCAGCACTGAGGTGGCTGTGGGTCCGGACACCCAGGTGGCCGGCCGGGCAGCCTACAACCTGGTGCTCACCCCGAAGTCCGGCACCACTCTGGTGGATTCGGTCGCCATCGCCGTCGACGGCGAAAGCGGGCTCCCGCTCGGCGTTGAACTGAGGGCGCGGGGGCAGTCCGAGCCCGCGTTCAGCGTGGAATACACAAACCTGACCCTCGGTGCCCCGGATGCCGCCCTCTTCGACTTCACCCCGCCGCCCGGTGCCACCGTGGAGGAAGTGCCGCTGCCGGAGCGCAAAGCCGCCGCCGCACCGCCGTCGGACGTTGCCCAGGCGAAGGCCGCCAAGCGGCCCACTGTCACCGGAACGGGCTGGGAAACGGTCCTCGAGTTCCCGGCCGGGGCCATGAAGGCCCCAGCCGCTGACGAACCCCGGTCCGGTGCGGCCTCGCTCCTGGACCAGGCCGCGGTGGCCGTCCCGGGCGGGCGGCTGGTGTCCACGTCGCTGGTGAACGTGCTGATCCTGGAGGACGGGCGTATCCTCGCCGGTTCCGTGCCGTTGGAGCGGCTCCAGGCCGCGGCAGCGCAGCAGTGAGCGCAGGGTGACCGCCGGGTGACCGCCGCCGGGCCGGCGACGGAACTGAGCATCGAGACCTCCGGTCTGAGCAAGCGCTTCGGCCACCAACTCGCCGTCGACGGTGTGGACCTGGCCGTGCCCAAGGGCTCGGTTTTCGGGTTCCTGGGCCCCAACGGCTCCGGCAAAACCACCACCATCCGGGTCATGCTGGGGCTCGCCACCGCCACCAGCGGCTCCGTCCGGCTGCTGGGCGAGGAAATGCCCGGGCGGCTGCGCAGTGTCCTGCCCCGCGTGGGCGCCCTGGTCGAGGGGCCGGCGTTCTACCCCTTCCTCTCCGGCGCAGCCAACCTGCACCGCCTCGACGCCGCGGATCCGGCGGCTTCCGCCGCCACCCGGAAGGCGCGGGTGCAGTCGGCGCTGGACCGGGTAGGCCTGACGCACGCCGCGGATAAGAAGGTCAAAGCCTATTCGCTGGGCATGAAGCAGCGGCTCGGCATTGCCAACGCCCTGCTGGCGCCCCGCGATCTCCTGATCCTGGACGAGCCCACCAACGGGCTGGACCCGCAGGGCACCCGGGAGGTCCGCAGCCTGGTCCGGTCGCTCGCGGCCGACGGCGCCACCGTCTTCGTCTCGAGCCATCTGCTGGCGGAGGTGGAACAGATCTGCACACACGCAGCCATCATGAGTGCCGGCCGGCTGGTGGCGCAGGGGACCCTCTCAGGGCTGCGCCAGGACGGGCAGTCGAGGATCCGGGTCCTGACGCCGGACCCGGGAGCCGCGGCCGACGTGCTGGCCCGGCTGGGCCTGGGCGCGGCCGGCGGCGGGACGGCTGCAGCCGGTCCGGGAGCGGTGCCGGGCGCCGATGCTGCCGGGAGGTCAATCACCAGAGCCGGTGAGGTGGTGTATGCCCAGCTTCCCGCCGCGGCCGGTAACGGCCAAGTGGCGCCGGAGAATGTGGTGGCCGCGCTGGTGGCAGCAGGCGTCCGGGTCCGGGGCTTCGCCCTGGAAGAGGTCAGCCTGGAGGAACGGTTCGTGGCGCTGACGGGGGAGGGCTTTGACGTTGTCCAATAAGGAATCCGGCTCCCGGGAGCGGACCGGCGGAGACACCGTCCCGGGGGACGCCGCCGGCAATCGCGTGCACTGTCCGGCGGGCGGGCCCGCCGGACGGCGGTGGGGCCGCGGCCTGCTCGCGTCCGAGCTGGGCGTGCTGTTCCGCCGACGCCGGACCTGGGCCATGCTCTGTGCGCTCGCCGCCATTCCGATCCTGATCGCCGTGGCCGTCCGGGTGTCCTCCGCGGTACCGCCAGGCCGCGGCCCGGCGTTCCTTGACCGGATCTCCCAGAACGGGTTGTTCGTTGGCGTGACCGCGATGCTTGTCTCCGTTCCCCTGTTCCTTCCGCTCACCGTAGGCGTGGTGGCGGGGGACACCGTGGCCGGGGAAGCCGGGATGGGAACGCTGCGGTATCTGCTGGTGGGACCCGCGGGCCGGGTCCGGCTGCTGCTGGTCAAGTACGCCGGCGCGGTGGTATTCGCCCTCACCGCCCCGCTTGTGGTGGCGCTGGTGGGTGCCGGGATCGGGGCGGTTCTCTTTCCGGTGGGGCCGGTGACCCTGCTGTCCGGCGATTCGATCGGCGCGGCTGAGGCGCTGCTCCGGCTGCTCCTGATCGCCTCCTACCTCGCGGTCTCGCTGATGGGCCTGTCGGCGATCGGCCTGTTTATGTCCACCCTCACGGACGTCCCGGTGGGGGCGATGGCGGCGACCGTGGTGCTGTCGGTTGTGTCCCAGGTTCTTGACGCCCTGCCGCAGCTGGAATGGCTGCACCCGTGGCTGTTCACCCATTACTGGCTGGACTTCGCGGACCTGCTCCGGCAGCCGATCGCCTGGGATTCCTTCCTCACCAACCTGGTGCTGCAGGGCGGCTACGTTGCCGTGTTCGGGGCGCTCGCCTACGGCCGCTTCATCACCAAGGACGTGCTGTCCTGAGGCTGGCCGGCACGTTCCCGGACATCAGGCGTGCTGGTGCGACTCGTGCTCCGCATGGGACACCGGCTCCAGCTGGAACGTGCAGTGCTCGGTGTCGAAGTGCGAGCCCAGGCAGCTGACCAGCTTGTCCAGGATCTGGTCGGCGCCGCGGGCGTCCAGGGCCGCGTCCTCCACGACCACGTGGGCGGAAAAGACCGGCACGCCGGAGGTGATGGTCCAGATGTGGATGTCGTGCACGGACACCACACCGTCCACGGCCAGGATGTGCTCGCGGATCAGCTGCACGTCCACCCCCTTGGGGGTTGCCTCGAGCAGCACGTCCACCACGTCGCGGAGCAGGTGCCAGGCGCGCGGCAGGATCATCAGCGCAATAACGATCGAGGCGATGGTGTCCGCCGCCTGGTATCCGGTCACCATGATGACCAGCGCGGCGGCGATGACCGCGAAGGAACCCAGCAGGTCGCCCAGGACCTCAAGGTAGGCGCCCCGGACGTTGAGGCTTTCCTTCTGGGCTCCGCGCAGGATCAGCAGGGACACGAGGTTGGCGACCGCGCCCAGGACGGCCGCGTAGAGCATCACGTCGGTCTGCACCTCGGGTGTGGAACCCAGCCGGCGGATGGCCTCGGTGAAAATCACCACGGAGATGACGATCAGCACCAGGGCGTTCGCCATGGCGGCCAGCACCTCGGCGCGCTGGTAGCCGTACGTGCGCTGGTCACTTGCCGGCCGGGACGCGATCCAGGCGGCCAGGAGGGCGATGGAGACGCCGGCCGCGTCGGAGAGCATGTGCCCGGCGTCGGCCAGCAGGGCCAGGGACCCCGACACCAGCGCGCCGACCACCTGGATCAGAACGACGCCGAGGGTGATGGCCAGGACGGCCACCAGGCGCTTCCGGTGCTTCGCCGTGGCTGTGCCGGGGGCGCCGAGGCCGTGCGCGTGGCTGTGGTTGTGTCCCATGCCTACAAGGCTAGCCCCAGCCGAGCTCGTGCAGGCGGTGGTCGCTGATGCCGAAGTGGTGCGCGATTTCGTGGACCACCGTGATGGTGACTTCCTCGATCACGTCCTCCCGCGATGCGCAGATGTCCAGGATGGGCTGCCGGTAGATGGTGATGCGGTCCGGCAGGGACCCGGCGTCCCACCACGAATCCCTTTCGGTGAGCGGCACCCCTTCATAGAGGCCCAGCAGCACCGTGTCCGGGTCCTCGCCGGGCTGCGGGGTGTAGTCGTCCTCGATGAAGATGGCCACGTTGTTCATGGTTTTTGCGAGCTCCGGGGGGATCCGGTCCAGGGCGTCGTTGACTGCGGCTTCGAAGTCGGTCTCGGACATCGGGAACGGGCCGTGGCCGCCGTCGTCCGGGCCGTCGTCAGGTTCGTCCGGGACGATGGGGAGGCCTGGCGGCAGGAAAGCGGGCATACCTGAACTTTAGTGCCGAATCAGCGGGACCGGCGCCGGGTCAGGCCCACCCCCACGAGGCAGATGGCACCGCCCACCAGGCCCCAGACGGTGGGGATCTCGCCCAGCACCAGCCAGGAGATCAGGATGGTGGTGCCCGGCACGAGGTACGTGGTGGCGGCGAGCCGGCCGGCGTCGATCAGGGACAGCGCATAGGCCCAGGTGGTGAAGGCTATGGCCGTGGGGAAAATGCCGAGGTATACGAGTCCCAGCGTCGCCGGCAGCGGGGCCGCCTGCAGCTCGGCGGCCAACTGGCCGCTGAAGGGCAGGCAGCAGACCGCGCCCACCAGGATTCCAAACCAGGTGGCCTGGGCCGCGGGCAGTTTCCGCAGGACGGGCTTCTGCACGATCACGCTGACCGCGGCGAGGGCTGCCGCCAGCAGGCAGAGCAGCACGCCCGTCACGTCCGCCGTCGACCGCTGCCCGGAACCGAGCGCGATCACTGCCACCCCGCCGAACGCGACCAGGCTGCCGATGATCAGCCAGCGCGGGAAGCCCTCCTTGAGGATCAATCCGGCCATGATGGCGACCAGGATCGGGTTGACGTTGATCAGCAGGGCCGCCGTGCCGGCGTCGAGCAGGTGCTCGGCGGCGTTCAGGGCCACGTTGTAACCGCCGAACCACATAACGCCGTAGGCCAGGATGGGCCACCACTCGCGGCCCCGCGGGAGGCTGCTGCCCTTCCGCAGCAGCTGTGGCAGCACCACCAGGCCCAGTACGACGGCGGCAATCGCCAGCCGGCCCAGCGTCAGGGAGCCCGGGGAGAAGCTGGGGCCCACGGCCCGGATGCCCACAAAGGCGGACGCCCACAACACCACGGTGGCCACGACGGCGGCGATGCCGAGTTTGCTGATCCGGGCCGGGCGGAGGTGCGGGGAGCCTGTCTGGGCGGTTGTTGCCATGCTGCCAATGTAGCCCGTGCCGGGGCCCGGGGACTGGCGGAAATCGGTCACGTCTGCACGAGTTCCTGCCAGCCGGTGTGCGGCAGTGTCCCGGCCGTTCACAAAAGAGGGCGGGCGGCGGCCTGGATGGCCGCGGCCACTTCGTCGAGGGCGGCCGATCCATGCCGCCACTGCTGCCAGTGGAGCGGGACGTCCACGTGGGCGGCCGGGTCCAGGGAGACCAGGGTGCGGCGCTTCAGTTCCTCCCGCACCTCGATCTCGGGGAGCAGCCCCCAGCCCATGCCCCACCGGATCGCCTCGCCGAACTCGTGGGCGGCCGGGATATAGTGCCGCGGCGGGTGGAGCGCAGCCCGGCTGACGCTTCGCAGGTAGCGGTCCTGCAGGTCGTCCTTGCGGTCGAAGATGATGACGGGGGCGTCGGCGAGCACAGCCGCCGTCGCCCCGCCCGTAAACCACCGGTCGGCGAGCTCCGGAGTGCAGACCGGCAGGTAGCGCATCACGCCCAGCCGCCGGGACGTACAGCCCGGGGCCGCCTTGGCGGTGGTGGTGATGGCCGCGGCGGCGGCGCCGTTGCGGAGGAGCTCGAGTGAATAGTCCTGGTCCTCGCGCAGGATCTCCAGCTGGACCTTGCCCGCCACGGCGGCGAGGCCGGGCAGCGCCCACGTGTGCAGGGAATCGCTGTTGATCACGAGGGCCAGGCGCACGCTGGCAGGCTGCGCTCCGGGCTGCAGCTCTTCGGCCAGGTCGGCGGAGAGCATGTCCAGCTGCCGCGCGAAGCGCACCACCGCCTGGCCGGATGAGGTGAGTTCGACGGGGCGGGTGCGCTTCAGGACCGGCCGCCCGACGGTAGCTTCGAGGGCGCGGACGCGCTGGCTCACCGCCGACGCCGTGACCCGCAGGTGGCTGGCGGCGGCCTCGAAGCTGCCGTGCGCCACGATGGCGGCCAGTGTGCGGGCCTGCTCCGGCTGGATGTCAATCATTAGCCAATCTTATGTTGTCGAAGAATTATTAACTGGTTTCATGTTGGCGCGGCCCCTACCGTTGGAAGCGTGATCTACTCCCTCGCTTCGGGGCTGGCCAGCGGGCTCTCCCTCATCATCGCCATCGGTGCGCAGAACGCCTTTGTGCTCCGCCAGGGCGTCCAGCGCTCGCACGTGCTGCTGGTGGTGGCCGTCTGCGCCCTGTCGGACCTGGTGCTGATTGTGCTGGGGGTGGCCGGGGTGGGCGTCCTGATTGAACGGGCGCCCGCCGTCCTGGAGGTGGTGCGCTGGGCCGGAGCCGCCTTCCTCCTGGCCTACGGCCTGATGGCGGCCATGCGGGCCGTCCGGGGCGGCCAGACGGCCCTCACCGTGGAGGGCCGCCGGGGGTCGTGGGCCGCCGCCCTCGGCACCTGCTTGGCCCTAACCTGGCTGAACCCCCACGTGTATCTGGACACCGTGCTGCTCCTGGGGTCCCTGGCCGGCGCCCACGGCGCGGACGGACGGTGGTGGTTTGCGGCCGGAGCGGGCCTTGGCAGCATCGCCTGGTTCTCCGCGCTCGGCGCCGGCGCCCGGTACCTTGCCCCGTGGTTCGCCCGGCCCGGCAGCTGGCGGGTGCTCGACGGCGGCATCGCCTTGGTGATGGTCACCCTCGCTGTCATGCTCGTAGCCTGAGGCAGACAGCGCGCCCGTGAAACTTCTCGACAAAGGAACCGCCATGTACGTCCCCCAACACTTCGCCGCGGACCACGACGTCGTCAGGGATTTGCTGGCGAACGCCGGCGCCGCCAACCTGGTGACGTCCACGGAGCGCGGGCTCCTCGCCACCTTGCTGCCGTTCGTCTACGATCCGGCGGTGGGGGAGCACGGAGCCCTGCTGGGCCATTTTGCCCGCAACAATGAGCAATGGCAGGTGCCTGCGCAGGGCGAGGCCCTCGCCATCATCCAGCGATCCGATGCGTACATCTCCCCGAACTGGTACCCCAGCAAGGCCGATCACGGCCGCGTGGTGCCCACCTGGAACTACACCACCGCGCACGCCTACGGCCGGCTGGTCATCCACGACGACCCGGAGTGGGTCGACGGCCTGGTGCGGCGGCTGACCGCGCAGCACGAAGCAGCCTCGGACCGTCCCTGGGCGGTGGACGACGCGCCCGCCCGCTACATTGCCGGGCAGCTCCGGGCGATTGTCGGCGTCGAACTTGTCATCACGCGCGTCGAGGCGAAGCGGAAGCTCAGCCAGAACCGGCCCGAGGCCGACATTGACGGCGTGATCGCGGGGTTGCGGGCCAGGGGCGAGCAGGATGCGGCCGACGATGTGGAGCGGGCCCGCCCGGACCGGAAATCCTAGGCACTGCGCCCCGGCAGGACGCCCGGCCGGCTGATTTTGGATATTCCGGGGTGTGCCCTTATAGTTTTATAGTCCAGTTCGGAGGAACCCGAAAGGACAAAAACGAAAGGCTTCGGCCCTGAATTTTTGCCCTGTTCAGCCGGACGGCGTCCTGGCCCCCATCGTCTAGCGGCCTAGGACACCGCCCTTTCACGGCGGCGGCACGGGTTCGAATCCCGTTGGGGGTACGCAAGGAACTGGTCAAAGCGGATGTAAAAGTCTGGTAGGCTAAAGGCCTTGAAAAATTGCGGTAGCGATACGGTAAGAAGCAAGAAAACAGCAGTAAACGCAAGGCCCTGTAGCGCAGTTGGTTAGCGCGCCGCCCTGTCACGGCGGAGGTCGCGGGTTCAAGTCCCGTCAGGGTCGCTCTGATTGCCAGAAGAAATTCCGGCTCTCAAGGTGACAAGTCACCTAGGCTCTGTAGCTCAGTTGGTAGAGCGTTCGACTGAAAATCGAAAGGTCACCGGATCGACGCCGGTCGGAGCCACCACTGGGAAGCATCAGTTCATTATGAACTGGTGCTTTTCTTCTTTTAACCCCCGATGTGAGGGTTATAGGACAAAACGTGTGTAAACCCCGGGCGTGTCAGGTGCGTCCTGCCCAGCCTGCGGGGCTCCAGAGACCTTCTTCTGCGGCGGCCGCGGTGCCGTTCGCTCTGGTCCATGGGGACGCTCGACGGCGGTCTCAGCCGGTGGGTGTGCGGTGTTCCCGGGGCCGCGACATCGAGCCTGTTTAAATCGCTGTGCAGCTGGGTGAACAAGATTCCTACCCGGCGGAGACGGTCCAGGAGACGGCAAGCCATCCGAAGGCGGTCACGGGTCAACCACCAGGACCGGCTCGCCCTGCCATCCAGACGCCGGTGCCTCCGCTGGCGCCGCCGCCCGCGGGTGACATTTCACACTAAATCCGATTTTTTGGGGGACATTTGACGTGCGATTCGTCCTGTGCCACGCGCGCGGATTGGACAATGTAAACGCTTACGCGCTGCCGGCGAAAATCGGCTACCAGGCCTTCCCGCACCAGTTTGATAAGCAGGCTTTGGCTTACATAGCGTGGAAACCGGCACCGGAAAGCGAGTCCTTTCCGAATCGCCAGCCGGGGCTCTACCGAAGCCCCGCCCCTCGACACAACGGCGTCCTCGATGACGCCTGAGGTGTTGTCGGGATTGTCGGAGTTCGGGGATTGACGGCACACGCCCGTCAATCACGCCTCGTCATTACTCCGTGAGAGAAGCAAGCATGCACAAGCACCCCACAACACCCCTGATGTCGCGGTGGCGCCCTGCCGCCGCGGCACTGGCGGCCGCCATCGTAGCCTCAGCGTTTCTGGCCGCTCCCTCGGCCCAGGCCAACGAACCCTCGGATCCGCCGGCAACGCAGATGCCGGCACCGACTCCCGGCTTCCCGCTTCCCACCCAACACAGCCAGCAGGCGTACGATCCGGCGTCGGACTTCACATCCAAGTGGACCCGCGCCGACGCCAAGCAGATCATGGCGCAGAGTGACCCCACGGTCACCCCTGGTGAGAACTCGATGAGCCCGAACGTCACCATGCCGGAAATCCCGGAAGATTTCCCCACCATGAATGAGGACGTCTGGGTCTGGGACACCTGGTCCCTCACCGACGAAAACGCGAACCAGATCAGCTACAAGGGCTGGGACGTCATCTTCTCCCTGGTCGCCGACCGGGACGCCGGCTACGGCTTCGACCAGCGGCACTGGAACGCCCGGATCGGCTACTTCTTCCGCAAAACGGACGCCGACCCGGCCAAGGACAAATGGAACTACGGCGGCCACGTCTTCGCTGACGGAGCCTCGATCGGCAACACTGAATGGTCCGGTTCCACCCGCCTGATGCAGGGCAACCAGGTCAACGTCTTCTACACGGCCACCACTTTCTACGATGTGGCCGAGCGGAACGCCGGCGGCGGCGGAATCGCCCCGGATGCAGCCATCGCGAAGGCCCTGGGCAAGATCCACGCGGACCGGAACGGCGTCACGTTCGACGGCTTCCAGCACACCAAGCTGCTGGAACCGGACGGAAAGATGTACCAGAGCAAGGCCCAAAACCCGGGCTTCGCCTTCCGCGACCCGTACACGTTCGCGGACCCGGCACACCCCGGCAAGACGTTCATGGTCTTCGAGGGCAACACTGGCGGAACGCGCGGAGAGTATGAGTGCAAGCAGGAGGACCTGGGCTACCGGCCCGGCGATCCCAACGCCGAGGACGTGGACACTGTCAACAGCAGCGGCGCCTACTTCCAGACGGCCAACGTGGGCCTGGCCGTGGCGGACAACAAGGACCTCACCAAGTGGTCCTTCCTCCCGCCCCTGCTGTCGGCAAACTGCGTCAATGACCAGACCGAACGCCCGCAGATCTTCATCCAAAACGAGGGTGGCAAGAACAAGTACTACCTGTTCACCATCAGCCACCAGTTCACCTACGCGGCCGGCATGCGCGGCCCGGACGGTGTCTACGGCTTCGTCGGGGACGGGGTCCGCTCCGACTACCAGCCGATGAACAACAGCGGCCTGGCCCTCGGCTCGCCGACGGACCTCAACCTTCCGTCCGAGTCCCCGGAGGCCCCCACCCCCAACCAGAACGGCCGGCAGTTCCAGGCCTACTCGCACTACGTGCAGCCCGGCGGCCTGGTGCAGTCCTTCATTGACAACGTCAATGGCGTCCGCGGCGGTTCACTCTCGCCCACCGTGAAGATCAACTTCCGCGACGGGGTTTCAGCGGTTGACCGCACCTTCGGCCAGAACGGCCTCGGCCCGTTCGGCTACCTGCCCACCAATGTCACCTTCGGCGGCGTGGGCCACTAACAGGCAGTGCATCAATGACGCAGTAACAGGGGGAGGCGCCCGGGAAACCGGATGCCTCCCCCTCCGGGTCCGGCCGGCCCTCAAAGCCCGCCGGACCTTCCGGCGTCGCGTGCCCAGAACCAGGAATGTTGAATCGTGAGACGAGATACCGCGAAAAAGTTTCCGTCCGGAACGCCGGGCCCCCGCACCATCTGGATGGTTGTGGCTGCAGCGGCCGCTGCAGCCCTTGTCGCGGTGGTGCTGGTTTCGACGACGGTCGGTTCCCGTCCGGGCCGCGGCCTCGCCGAACAGGCGCTTCGGGGCATCGCCGACGCCCAAACCGCGGCCATGGCATCCCAGGGCAGTTACGGCTCGTATTGGCTCAGCGGCGGTGACCGCACACTCGAGAAGCTGACGCATCCGATCCGGGCCGAAGGGGTTGCGGACCTGCGGAGCATCGAATGTGCCGGCGGGTGGGTCGCGGCCGCACGGGTTGGCGACGGCGTCGAGCTCAGGTCCAGCGTGGAGGACCGGGTGGTCCGTGCCGGCGACGGCGACGTCACGCGCCCGGACTGCATAACTTCCGAAGCAGTGGCATCCATGCTCTCGGATCTTGGCGTGCCCCGGCAGACGCCGGCGTCGGCTCTGGCTTTCGACCGGCCCGAGGGAGCCTCCGGGTACCGGCCCGGCTATCACATCACCCCCGCTAAGAACTGGATGAACGATCCGCAGCGTCCGATCCTGCTGGACGGGGTGTGGCACTACTACTACCTCTACAACGCGGGGTATCCGGAGGAAAACGGCACCGAGTGGTACCACCTGACTAGCACGGACCTGGTGCACTGGAAAGACGAAGGGGTAGCGATCGCCAAGTACAAAAACGGCCTGGGCGACATCGAGACCGGAAGCGCCGTGGTGGACCATAACAACTCGGCCGGCTTTGGCAAGGGCGCCGTCATCGCGGTCATGACGCAACAGGACCAGGGCATCCAGCGGCAGTCCCTGTTCTACTCCACCGACAACGGCTACTCGTTCACCGGGTATGAGAAGAACCCCGTCATGGAAAACCCCGGACAACCGGACTGGCGGGATCCCAAAATCATCCGCGACGAAGCCCACGGCCAATGGGTGATGGCACTGGCCGAGGGCGAAAAAATCGGCATGTACACCTCAACAGACCTCAAAGAGTGGCACTACTCATCCGGCCTCGAACTTGCCGGTCTGGGCACCCTGGAATGCCCGGACCTCTTCCAGCTGGACCTCGACGGCGATCCATCCAAGCGGACGTGGGTGCTGGCTGCCAGCGCCAACGGAAGCGAGGAGGGATTCACCACGGGTGTCGCCTACTGGACGGGCTCGTGGGACGGCTCCCGCTTCACCGCCGATGATCCGGAACACCAATGGCTCGACGCCGGCTCGGACTTTTACGCCGCCGTGACATGGGATGATCCGCGGCTCACCGAGAGCCAGCGGATGTCCTCCCGGCACGCCCTCGGGTGGATGAACAACTGGTCGTACGCCCGTCAACTGCCCACAGAGGACTGGCACGGCGGTGCAGACTCCATGGTGCGCGACATCAGGCTGAAGACAGTCACCGGAAAGCCGGCCCTGGTGTCCAGCCCCACCCCTGCCATGGCGTCCATAGAAGGACCCGGGGCCATGGTCGGGGAACGCCGGATGACGCCGGACGGCGCGGGGGAGCTTCCGGCCCCGCCGGGCGGGGCCTACCGGCTTGACGTGACGCTCGAACGGGCGGCGGACGACGACGGGTCTGAAGCCAGGATCGAGCTCGGTGGCGAGCATGGAACGTTCGCGACGGTGGGATACGACTTCGCGAGTGAATCGGCTTTTCTGTCCCGGGACACGGACGCGGCCGCCACCGGCATCGCCGACCTGCACCCTGGTTACCGGGAAACGCGGCGCACCGCCAGCCCGCCGCGGGAGGGGAAAGTGGACTTGGCGATATTCGTCGACTATTCCTCCGTCGAGGTTTTCATCAATGGTGGGGAGAAGACCATGACGTCCCTTGTTTTTCCGACCGGAGGTGCGCCGGCCCTCAACGCCGCCACGTCAGGGGGGTCCCTGACGCTTAAATCGTTCAGTTACAGGCAGCTGGCCTCGACGCGCTGACCGGAATGCGCCTGGGCATTCCGGTCCCACCGGCCATCTTGCCGCCGGCAGGTATTAGGGTGGTCTCAAACAGAAGGGGGAGTGCCTCATGGAATACCCGGATCCTCAGCCCGCAGCGGCCGCGGTACCCGGCCTGGCCGAGCCGCAGCCAGGCAGCGGACGCACCGTCATTTCCGAAACCGCCGTCGCGAAGGTTGCGGGTATCGCCGCCCGCTCCGTCCCCGGCGTGTACTCCCTCGGCTCGGGCCCGTCCCGTGCGCTCGGCGCCTTCCGTGACGCGGTGGGGAGCACCGACCACGCCGCCGGTGTCCGCGCCGAGGTCGGGGAAACCCAGGTGGCCGTGGACATCGACCTGGTGGCGCTGTACGGCACACCCCTGCACGCACTGGCAGACCAGATCCGCGCCGCCGTCTACGCAGCAGTCGAGGAACTCGTCGGGCTTCAGGTCATCGAAGTCAACATCGAGATCAACGACGTCTACGTGCCCGGCCCGGCGAAGCCCGGCACCCCGGCCGAGACCCGGCCCGCGAGAGAGGCAATCCAGTGAGTCTGACCGTGGTGGGCATCGCCGCCGGCGCCTTTGTGGCATTTATGTCCTTCCAGTTCGGCGTCTGGGGTTTCCTCGGCGCCCTGCTGTTCATGGGAATCGGTGCCCTCCTGGGCCGCGCCGCGGAAGGGAAACTGGACCTGCGCAGCGTGCTCGACGCCCTCACGGGCCGGCGTTCCTCCTCATGAGCGGCCACGCCGGCGCCGCCCGCGCCGCCCCGATGTCCGGACACAACCGGATCAGCACCCAGGCGCTCACCAGCGTGGCCAGGGCTGCCGCGGCGGAAGCCCTCGGTGTCGCGCCGCACGACGTCCGGGCTGACTGGTCCGACGACGACGGGCTGCTGGCTCTGTCCGTCGTCGCCCCCATTACCGTCCCCCCGCTGGCCACAGTGCTGCGCGGCGCCGGACGGGTCGCAGGCTTCGGCGGTTCCATCTGGGACCGGGCCGTGGCCGCCAAGGCCGAAATCCTGGAGCGCGTGACGCAGCTGAGCGGCGCCCGGCTTAGCCGGGTGGACATCCGGATCGGCGGGGCCAGCATGAAGGAAGGGGCGCGCGTCCATTGAGGCACAACTCCGAACACGGCGCCATCCCCGGCAGCAACGTCCCGCCACCTCCGAGTGCCGCCCCCGGCGCTGCAGCCACTAGCCCTGCAGCCACTAGCCCTGCAGCCACTGACACTGCGGCGCCGCAGGCGGCGGCAGACCCCCGCATGGACGACATCCTCCGCCGTGAAACCCATTCCTCCCGGGCAGTGCCCTCCATCATCGCCGCTGTCCTGGTGGCGGCGCTGTGCGGATATGCCCTCCTGGAAACCGCCGTCCGTGCCTTCGGCCAGCCGCCCTGGCTCGTGGATCCGGAGACCGCGGCGGAACAGCTGGTGGCCCTCCCCGGCGGCGTCCCACCGCTCCTGCTGGGTGCCCTGGGCGCGGTGCTGGCCATGGCCGGCCTGTACTTTTTCCTGTACGCGGTGCTCCCCGGGCGGCGTGCCCGCCATGTCCTGCGGGACCCCCGGGCCGCCGTGGTGGTGGACGACGAAGTCATCGCCTCCGCGTTGGCGCGCCGGGCACGCGTGGCTGTGAACGTGAGCCAGGAACAGGTCATGGTGACGGTGTCCCGGCAGCACGTCGATGTCAGTGTCCGTCCCACCTCGGGGGTGCCGCTGAAACCGGATGCCGTCCGCGCCGCCGTCGAGAGTGAACTCCGGGACATGGGCCTGCACCCGGCCCCGGACGTGCGGATCACCGTGGCCCCGTCAGGGGTGATCGGCGCATGAACGGCACCCCCAGAATCCTCAACCGCCTCCTGATCGGCGTCCTCGGCGCCAAGCTCCTCGCCATCGGGCTGCTGCTCATCGTTCTCGCGACTGTGCCGGCAGCCGGCGTCTGGTGGAACACCTGGGCCGCCGGCGTCTGGAGCCTCTGGCAGGACCTGTTTGAGCGCACGCGCTTCCCGGGGCGTCCGGAAAGCTGGCTCTGGATCGTGGTGGTCCTGATACTGCTTCTTGTGGTGGGGGCCATGGTGGCCTGGGTTGCCCAGCAGGGCAAGGGGCGGACCAGCCTGCTGGTCTCCGAGGAGGACCCTGGCGGCGTGCCCGGCAATGTCAGGATCGGCAGCGGCGTAGCCGAGCAGGCGATCCGGGCCGCCCTGGCGGACCGTCCCGACCTGGCCGGGACCACGGTTGCCACCTACACATTCCGCGGCGAACCGGCCCTGAAAATCCGGATCCAGCCCCGCCAGGGCGTGGCCCCGCACCGGCTCGCCGAAGAGGTCTCGCTCCTGGTGGAGGCGCTCGACGTCGCGCTCGGCAAGCGCACCCCGGTGCTCATCCACATCGCCTCCGGTGCGCGCTCGAGGTTCGGGCGGGTGGAGCGGGTTCGCTGATCCGTTGTGAGCTTCCGGCAATATTTTCTACTGCCCGGCAAGGTGCGCAGAACGGCGCGCCGGGCCCGAATCGCCGCGGATCAGGGCACAAAAATGCGCCCGGGGCAAGGGTCTCCTTTCCGTAAAGGTTCGATGTAAACGCTTGCATTCCTCACCGCCTGTTGATTACTGTGAGGGGCACCACACAACGCACCGCCGTTTTTCGTCCGGTACTCAGCGAGGAGCCCCCAGTATGAAAACACCGAAGTTCCTACTTCCCGTCGCCACAGCAGGCGTCTTGGCCCTGACTCTCTCCGCCTGCGGCGGCGGAGGGGGCGGCACCACCGCCAGCTCCGACGCCGAGCAGGGCCTCGACGGCCGCGGTCCCATCACCTACGTCCAGGGCAAGGACAACAGCAACGTGGTCCGGCCCCTGATCGAGAAGTGGAATGCAGCCCACCCGGACGAGCAGGTGACGTTCAAGGAGCAGACCGACCAGGCCGACCAGCAGCACGATGACCTGGTCCAGAACTTCCAGGCCAAGAACGCCAACTACGACGTCGTCAGCGTCGACGTCGTGTGGACTGCCGAGTTCGCCGCCAAGGGCTGGCTCCAGCCGCTCAAGGACAAGATGGCGCTGGACACCTCCGCGATGCTGAAGCCGACGGTAGAGAGTGCCTCCTACAAGGGCACGCTGTACGCGGCCCCGCAGAACTCCGACGGCGGCATCCTCTACTACCGCAAGGACCTGGTCCCCACGGCGCCCAAGACCTGGGACGAAATGATGGGCATGTGCACCGTGGCCGAGCAGAACGGCATCGGTTGCTTCGCCGGCCAGTACGCCAAGTACGAAGGCCTGACGGTCAACACCTCCGAGGCCATCAACTCCGCCGGCGGCGCGGTGCTGGATGCCGAGGGCAAGCCGAACCTGAACACCCCCGAAGCCAAGGAAGGCCTTGAGAATCTGGCCGCGGCCTACGCCGACGGCAGCATCCCCAAGGAAGCCATCACCTTCCAGGAGGAACAGGGCCGGCAGGCTTTCCAGGACGGCAAGCTCCTCTTCCACCGCAACTGGCCGTACGTCTACAACCTGGCCGTGACGGAAGGCTCGTCCAAGGTCAAGGACGTCCTGGGCATGACCGCTTTGCCCGGCAAGGACGGCCCCGGCGCCTCGACCCTCGGCGGACACAGCGCCGGCATGAGCGTCTACTCCAAGAACAAGGCCACCGCCCTGGACTTCCTGAAGTTCCTCACCTCCGAAGAAACCCAGAAGTTCTACGCCACCCAGGGCTCCCTGGCCCCGGTCCTCGGCGCGCTGTACGACGATCAGGAGCTCGTGGCCAAGCTGCCGTACCTGCCGGTGCTGAAGACCTCCATCGAGAATGCCGTGCCGCGTCCGGTAACCCCGTTCTACCCGGCGGTCACCAAGGCCATCCAGGAAAATGCCTACTCGGCCATCAAGGGCGAGAAGTCCGTGGATGCCGCGCTGTCCGACATGCAGGCGTCCATCGAGTCCGCTAGCGCCGGACAGTAGCCCCACCATGGCAACCGAATTGGGCCCGACGCCGGTCAAAGGACCGGCGTCGGGCGGTACCCCGATCCACCACGGCCCCAAGGGCGTGGGGGAGGACAACGCGATAGCGAGCCAGGGCAAGTGGGCATCGTGGCTCCTTGCGCCGACCATCGTGGCGCTGGCGATCGTGATCGTCTACCCGATCATCAGCGCTATTGTGATGTCTTTCCAGAAGGACGCCGGCCTCGACCCCGTCACCGGGCTGTTCACCGCGGGCGGTCCGGCCGGGTTCTCCAACTACACCAACTGGATCTTCCAGCAGTGCGCCGCCCCGGGCGGAGGAACCGTGGCCTGCCCGCCTGGCACCCTCGGTTCCCAGTTCTGGTCCGCCACGGGAACCACGTTCTACTTCACCATCGTCACGGTGACTCTGGAGACGATCCTCGGCTTCTGGATGGCCATCATCATGGCCCGCACCTTCCGCGGCCGCAGCCTGGTCCGCGCGGCCGTGCTGGTGCCGTGGGCCATTCCCACCGCCGTCACGGCCCAGCTGTGGCTGTTCATCTTCGCCTTTGAGGGCATCGGCAACAAGCTCTTCAACACCACCATCCTCTGGACGGGCAGCGAGATCCCGGCCCGGTGGGCCGTGATCATCGCCGATACCTGGAAAACGACGCCGTTTATGGCGCTGCTGATCCTGGCCGGCCTGCAGATGATCCCCGCCGAGGTCTACGAGGCGGCCAAGGTGGACGGCGCCTCCGCCTGGCAGCGGTTCCGGATGATCACCCTGCCGCTGGTGAAGCCGGCGCTGATGGTTGCGATCCTGTTCCGTACCCTCGACGCGCTGCGCATGTTCGACCTCCCGTACATCCTGACGGAGGGCTCCAACAACACCACCACGTTGTCCATCCTGGTGGTCAACCAGATCAGGCAAGGCTTCAACTCGGCCGCCGCGCTGTCCACCATCACATTCATCATCATCTTCATTGTGGCCTTCATCTTCGTCCGCTTCCTCGGAGCGAACGTCGTGGAGCAGCAAACCGGCGCAGGTAAGGGGAAGAAATGACCGCCGCGACCGAACTCCGGGCCAAGCAGGACCAGGGCCGGAAAGCCGCCCAGAACCGGGAGAAATGGGCGAGCGTCCGCACGTACGTCAGCGCCGCCGTCATCCTGATCTGGTGCCTCGCCCCGGCGTACTGGATGGTGGTCACGGCGTTCCGCGACGTGGGCTACACCTACGACACGTCGCTCCTGCCCACCCACGTAACGCTGGACAACTTCATCACGGCGTTCGACACGTCGTTCGGCAACAGGTTCGGCCAGGCACTCCTGAACAGTGTGTTCATCGGCGTCACAGTCACACTGATTTCGCTGGTGCTCGGCGTGTTTGCGGCTTATGCCCTGGCCCGCCTGAACTTCCGGTTCAAGTACCTGGTGCTGGGCTTCATCCTGGGCGCGTCCATGTTCCCGGGCGTCGCCCTGATCACGCCGCTGTTCCAGCTGTTCACGAACATCGGCTGGATCGGCACCTACCAGGCGCTGATCATTCCGAACATCTCCTTTGTGCTCCCGCTGACGGTCTACACCATGACGTCGTTCTTCAGGGAAATGCCGTGGGAGCTGGAGGAGGCAGCCCGCGTGGACGGCTGCACCCAGGGGCAGGCGTTCCGCAAGGTGATCATGCCGCTGGCGGCACCGGCCATCTTCACGACGGCGATCCTCGCGTTCATCTCCTCCTGGAATGAGTTCCTGATCGCCAGCCAGCTCTCGAACGACGCAACCCAGCCGGTGACGGTGGCCATTGCCAACTTCGCCGGGGCCCAGCCGCAACAGATTCCGTACACGGCCATCATGGCCGCCGGGACCATCGTTACGATTCCGCTGGTCATCCTGGTGCTGGTCTTCCAGCGGAAGATCGTCGCGGGCCTCACGGCCGGCGCCGTGAAGTGACGGCAGCGCAATGAACACACCACAGCGAGGCCTCGTCCGGAGCGAACACCGCCGTGTCCGCTCGGGCGAGGACTTCGATATCATCATCGGGCTCCTCGGCTTCTGGGCGATGGTCCTGTTCGTGGTCACCGTCTGGATGGAGGTGACCGGCCAGCCGGCCCTCGGCTGGGCGCTGGGGCTGCTGGCCATGGTGCTGGCCCTCTACGGCCTGATCCGGCTGCGCCGCCGCCTCCCCGAAAGGACGGCAACCCGGCGCAAATGAATGCGGGGTCACATAACGCCCATTCCGAGGGGATTTATGGGCGGGAAGTGACCCCGCGTTGCTTGAACGGGCAGACAGTCGACAAGGGGACACGGTGGCAAAAACAACAGACAGGGCGCAACGCGGAGGCCATTCCGGCGTCAGCATCGAG
Organism: Pseudarthrobacter sp. 1C304; assembly: GCF_052245515.1. Lineage (NCBI taxonomy): Bacteria > Bacillati > Actinomycetota > Actinomycetes > Micrococcales > Micrococcaceae > Pseudarthrobacter > Pseudarthrobacter sp. 1C304. The sequence continues at coordinate 611,367 of NZ_JBQQCH010000001.1, forward strand.
GACGTAGCCCTCGCCGCCGGAGTGTCCACCGCCACCGTGTCCCGCGCCGTCCGCGGCCTGCCCAGGGTTTCGCCGGCCACCCGGGAAAAAATCCTGGGCATCGCCGAGGCCCTGGGCTACGTCGCGTCCTCCTCGGCGTCCGGGCTGGCCACCGGCCGCACCAAAACGATCGGGGTGCTGGCCCCGTTTGTCAGCCGCTGGTTTTTCTCCAAAGCCATCGAGGGCGCGGACCGGGAACTCCACGCCCGGCAGTACAACCTCTCGCTCTTCAATCTGGGCGGCCACGGCAGCCACCGCGAGCGGCTCTTCAGCAAGACCATGGTCTACAAGCAGATCGACGCCCTGCTGGTCCTCTGTATGGCGCTGACGCACGAGGAAATCGAACACCTCCAGAAGATCGACATCCCGCTGGTGGTGGTCGGCGGGCACGTCGAGGAATGCCCCTACATCGGGATCGACGACTACGGGGCCGCCGCGACGGCCGTGCGGCACCTGATCGGCCTCGGGCACACGGAGATCGCCCTCCTGCACGGCGACGACGAAACCGACCTCAACTTCGATGTCCCCCGGGTCCGGATCAGGGCCTTCCAGGAGGTGATGGCCGAAGCAGGCCTGGCCGTCCGGGAGGAATGGGATGAGTGGGGGGACTTCACCGTCCGCAGCGGCCAGGATGCCTTCCGCCGGCTCTGGAACCGGCCCGGCCCCAAACCCACCGCAATCTTCTGCGCCTCCGACGAAATGGCCATGGGCGTCATCTTCGAGGCCACCCGGGCCGGAGTGAGCGTTCCCGGGGACCTCTCCGTCATCGGGATCGACGACCACGACTTTTCCGAGGCCATGGGCCTCACCACGGTCCGGCAGCGGCCCGATGAGCAGGCCGAACTTGGCACCAAGATGCTGCTGGACGAGCTGGACGGCGTTGCCGGGTCAGTGCGGTCCACAGTGGCCCCGCACCAGCTGATTGTCCGGACCACCACGGCGCCGCCGCGCAGGGACAGCGCCTCACACAGTGATCGCTCCAACTCCGTCGCCGGGGAACCGGGCGGCCGGCAGCCGGCCTAAGCCCCGGGCCCGGATCCCACGGTCAGGACGCGCGCGCCAGCTGCCGGATCGGGATCCAGCGGGACGCCAGCCGGCGGTACGCGGCGGCCGCGCCCGTCATGTCACCTTCGGCCAGGCACTCAATGCCCAGCCGCACGTCCATGGGCGAGTCATCCGGGTAGACCTTGTCCGCCACGGCGCCGTAGTCCAGTTCCACCACCGAGCCCGGGTGGAAGAGCTCCAGCCATTCGGTGAGCTGCGTCAGGTCCTCCAGCATGTCCAGGTCCGGCGCGGCGAGGGCCAGATGGGCCACCGCGTAGCGGACCCGTTCCAGGGCGTCGCCGATGGCCGCGCGGATCCGGACGGTGACGATGTGGCCGTCGGCTTCCACCACGTCCGTGGGGTCCGCTTCCTGGAACAGGCAGAACCAGCTGAACGGGATGCCCCAGGTGGATGCCCGGGTGTGCACCCGGCCCAGCCCGGCGTGCGCCCGCACTTCGTCGATGCGTTCCTGGTGCCTGTCGCGCTGTTCCTCCGGTATCAGCAGCTGCGCCAGGGGTCCGTGGATGCCCTCCATGAGGGCGTTGGCGGCCAGCCCGGCCCGGAGCACCAGCTGGCTGGGGCAGTACAGCAGGTTGTCCGCCTGTGCTGCGGCGGGCGCGGAAGCGCCGCCGTCGGGGGAGGGGAGGTCGGGGGAGGGGGATGGTGAGGGGGTGCCGCCGTCGGCCGCGGGAGCCGCCGGGTGCGGCGCCGCAAGGACGCGCACCAGGTCCGTTGCCCCGGTGGGGAACGGGTCCCCGCCCGGGCGGGTGATGCGGCCCAGGGAGGCCAGGAGTTCGGCGTTTTCGACGGCGGCGCGGGAAGCGCTCCGGGCGCCCGCGGCCCGCAGGCCCTGCTGCTGGTCCTCCGGGAACGCCGCCAGGGGTTCGTAGATCCGGAGGGCGGAGGAGAACGGCAGTCCCGCCTGTCCGCGGTAAAGGTTTCCCGTCATGGCGTTCCGTCGCTTCCCTGGGCGGTCATCAGTCACTCAGCTCTGCGATGACCGGGGCGTGGTCCGAGGCGCCCTTGCCCTTGCGTTCCTCGCGGTCGATCGAGGCGCCGGTAACCCGGGCGGCCAGGGCGGGGGAGGCGAGGATGAAGTCGATCCGCATCCCCTCCTTTTTCGGGAAGCGGAGCTGCGTGTAGTCCCAGTAGGTGTAGACGCCGGGGCCCGGGGTGTGCGGGCGGACCACGTCCTGGAAACCGGCGTCTTCGAACGCGTGGAAGGCCGCCCGCTCGGGTTCGCTGACGTGGGTGAGGGCGTTGGCCCGGAAGTAGTCAATGTCCCAGACGTCGTCGTCCTGCGGGGCGATGTTCCAGTCCCCCATCAGGGCGACCTGCGCCTGCGGGTCCTCCTTGATCCAGCCCTCGGCGTGGGTCCGCAGCGTGTCCAGCCAGCTGATCTTGTACGGCATATGCTCATCGTCGAGGGCCCGGCCGTTGGGGACATAGAGGCTCCAGACCCTGACACCGCCGCACGTGGCGCCGATGGCGCGGGCCTCCTGCACGGCATCCTTGCCGTTCTTGCCGAAGACGGGCTGGTCCAGGAAGGTGCGTTCGACGTCGTCGAGCCCCACCCGGGAGGCGATCGCCACCCCGTTCCACTGGGACAGACCGAAGTGCGCCACTTCGTAGCCCATGTTCTCGAACAGCTCCCAGGGGAAGTTGTCGTCCTTGCACTTGGTCTCCTGGATGGCCAGGACATCGCAGTCGGTGCGCTGAAGCCAGGCTTCCACGCGGTCGGCACGGGCACGGAGCGAATTCACATTCCAGGTAGCTATCTTCACAGTCCCTAACTTACCGAACTTGGCTTCGCGGCGAAGCTGCGCCCGGCCGCCACCTCTGGAATTTAGTAGGAAGTCCGAGTATATTCAGGAACGGAAGATGACGTGAGTCACAGGCGGCCCGGCCGCCACACGGCAATCACACGGTGCAAAGGAGCATTTCCCCATGGTTCGCGAGCTATCCCACTACATTGACGGGCAGCATGTTGAAGGCACCTCCGGGCGCTTCAGCGATGTCTACGATCCGTGCACCGGCGAGGTCCAGGCCCGGGTGCCGCTGGCCAGTGCCGAGGAAGTCCGCAACGTGGTCTCCAACGCGGAAAAGGGCCAGCTCGAATGGGCCGCCATGAATCCCCAGCGCCGCGGCCGCATCCTGCTCAAGTTCGTCGACCTGGTCAACCAGAACCTGGACGAGCTCGCCACCCTGCTGTCCTCGGAGCACGGCAAGACCTTCCTCGACGCGAAAGGCGACATCCAGCGCGGCATCGAGGTCGTCGAATTCGCCGCCGGCGCCCCGCACCTGCTCAAGGGCGAGTTCTCCGACAGCGCCGGAACCGGCATCGACGTCCACTCGCTGCGCCAGCCGCTCGGCGTCGTCGCCGGCATCACCCCGTTCAACTTCCCCGCGATGATCCCGCTGTGGAAGTCCGGCCCGGCGCTCGCCGCGGGCAACTCCTTCGTCCTCAAGCCCTCCGAACGCGACCCCTCCGTCCCGCTGCGGCTGGCCGAGCTGTTCACCGAGGCCGGCCTGCCCGCCGGCGTCTTCAACGTGGTCAACGGCGACAAGGAAGCAGTGGATGCGCTCCTGGAGGACCCCCGCGTCCAGGCCGTCGGCTTCGTCGGCTCCACCCCGATCGCGCAGTACATCTATGCCACGGCCGCCGCGCACGGCAAGCGCGCCCAGTGCTTCGGCGGGGCCAAGAACCACATGGTGATCATGCCGGACGCGGACCTCGACATGGCTGCAGACGCCCTCATGGGGGCCGGCTTCGGCTCCGCCGGCGAACGCTGCATGGCCATCTCCGTGGCGGTGCCGGTCGGCAAGGCCACCGGCGACGCCCTGGTTGCGAAACTGCAGGAACGGATCGCGGACCTCAAGGTTGGCCACAGCCTCGCCAAGGACTCTGACTTCGGCCCGGTAGTGGCCGCGTCCGCCAAGGAACGGATCGAAGGCTACATCCAGGCCGGCGTCGACCAGGGTGCCACCTTGCTGGCTGACGGCCGCGGCCTCAAGGTCGACGGCTACGAGGGCGGCTTCTGGGTCGGGCCCACGCTCTTCGACAACGTCACCAAGGACATGACCATCTACAAGGAGGAGATCTTCGGCCCGGTCCTGAGCGTCCTCCGCGCCGAGGACTATGATGAGGCCCTGCGCCTGTGCAGCGAGCACGAGTTCGGCAACGGCGTAGCCATCTTCACCCGCGACGGCGACTCCGCCCGCGACTTCGCCAGCCGGGTCCAGGTGGGCATGGTGGGCATCAACGTCCCCATCCCCGTGCCCATCGCGTACTACACGTTCGGCGGCTGGAAAGCCTCCGGCTTCGGCGACCTCAACCAGCACGGCGCGGACGCCTTCCGCTTCTACACCAAGACCAAAACGGTCACCACCCGCTGGCCCTCCGGCATCCGCACCGGTGCCAGCTTCGTCATGCCGGAAGGCAGCTGATGACGGGCAAACACTCCGCGGACGCAGAACCCGCGGAAGTGCTCTTCGAACGGCGCGGCCGGCTCGGCGTCGTCACGCTGAACCGGCCCCGGGCCGTCAACGCGCTCACCGCCGGCATGGCCGCCGCCATGCTGGAACAGCTCACGCTGTGGGCGGACGACGACGACGTCGCGGCGGTCCTGGTCCGCGGCGCCGGCGACCGGGGGCTGTGCGCCGGTGGCGACATCGTGGCCATCTATCGTGACATGATCGACGGCGGCGACGCGACGGCCGACTTCTGGGCGGAGGAATACCGGCTGAACCTGCTGATTTCCGAGTACCCCAAGCCCTACGTCGCCTTCATGGACGGGCTGGTCCTCGGCGGCGGGGTGGGGATCTCCGCGCACGGCTCGGTCCGGATCGTCACGGAACGCACCCGGATGGGCATGCCGGAGACCACCATCGGGTTTGTGCCCGACGTCGGCGGAACCCTGCTGCTCTCCCGGTCGCCGGGGGAGACGGGCACACATGCGGCCCTCACCGGCGCACACCTGACCGGATCCGACGCCCTGTTCCTGGGGCTGGCGGACCACTTCGTGCCGTCCGCAGACCTCGCCGACCTGGCGGCGGCGCTGGAGACCGAGGCGCCGGACACCGCCGTCGCACGCTTCGCCGGGGAAGCGCCGCCCTCGGCGCTGGCTGCCCAGCAGGAATGGATCGACGCCTGCTACTCAAGCGACGACGCCGAGGAGATCGTCCGCCGGCTGCGGGCCTTTGGCGGGGAAACGGGCGGGGAAGCTGCCGATACGGCCGGCACGATCGAGGCCAAGTCGCCCACCGCCGTGAAGGTGGCGCTGGCCTCGCTGCGCCGGGTCCGGGGGTTGAGCCTCGAGGAAGCCCTGGAGCAGGAATACCGGGTGGGGCTGCGGTTCCTGACCGGACCGGATTTCCGCGAGGGGATCCGCGCGCAGGTGGTGGACAAGGACCGCGAGCCGCACTGGCAGCCGGCCACCCTGGCGGAGGTCAGCCAGGCCGACGTCGACTCCTATTTTGCGTCGCTGGGCGAGAAGGAACTGAAGCTGGCAAAGGAGCGGGACAATGTCTGAGACCACCACCCCTGAACAGGGCCAGTCCGCGGCGCCGGCCGGCACCATCGCGTTCCTGGGCCTCGGCCACATGGGCGGACCGATGGCCGTTAACCTGGTCAAAGCCGGCCACACGCTGGCCGGGTTCGACGTGGTGCCGGCCGCGCTGGAGACAGCCCGTGCGCACGGGATCGTTACAGCGGACACCGCCGCGGAGGCGGTGGCGGGCGCCGCCGTTGTCCTGACCATGCTGCCCAGCGGCAAACTTCTGCTGGATGCCTACCGCGGCAGCGGCGGCCAGCCCGGCCTTCTGGACGTTGCGGCCCCGGGCACCCTCTTCCTGGACTGCTCCACCATCAACGTGGACGAGGCCCGGGAAGCCGCCGAACTCGCCGTTGCGGCCGGCCACCGGGCCGTCGACGCCCCGGTGTCCGGCGGCGTGGTGGGGGCCGAGGCGGGCACCCTGACGTTTATGGTCGGGGCGCTTCCGGAAGACTTCGAGGCGGTCCGGCCCCTGCTCGAAATCATGGGCAAACGGGTGGTGCACTGCGGGGAACACGGCGCCGGCCAGGCCGCGAAGATCTGCAACAACATGATCCTCGGCGTCTCGATGATCGCTGTCAGCGAGGCCTTTGTGCTCGGCGAGAAGCTGGGGCTCACGCACCAGGCCCTGTTCGACGTCGCATCCGCAGCGTCCGGCCAGTGCTGGGCGCTGACCACCAACTGTCCCGTTCCGGGGCCCGTCCCCACCAGCCCCGCCAACCGGGACTACCAGCCCGGCTTCGCGGGAGCACTGATGGCGAAGGACCTCAAACTGGCGCTGAACGCGCTGGAAAGCACCGGCGTCGCCGCCCGGCTGGGGCCGCTGGCGTCCGAAATCTACGATACGTTTGCCGCGGAGGGCGGGGCCGGCCGGGACTTCTCCGGCATCATCACGGACATCCGGGACAAGTCCGGGCATTGACCGGCCGGGGACCATTTCCGGGCAGCAAACATTGTCAAACAGCAGCTGAGGGGACAGGCATGACGGAGCAGTACACCAACATTCTCGTGGAGCGGCGCGGCCGGGTGGGCCTCGTGACGCTCAACCGGCCCGAGGCGCTGAACGCCCTCAACAAGGCCACCATGGACGAGGTGGTGGCGGCGGTGTCCGCCATGGACACCGACCCGGAGGTGGGGGCCGTGGTGCTGACCGGCTCCGCCAAGGCCTTCGCGGCCGGCGCGGACATCAAGGAAATGCAGTCCAAGGACTACATGGACATGTACGCGGCCGACTGGTTCCGCGGCTGGGAGGACTTCACCCGGCTGCGGATCCCGGTGGTGGCGGCGGTGTCCGGCTTCGCGCTCGGCGGCGGCTGCGAGCTCGCCATGATGTGCGACTTCATCATTGCCGGGGACAGCGCCAAGTTCGGCCAGCCCGAAATCAACCTCGGCGTGCTGCCGGGGATGGGTGGCTCCCAGCGCCTCACCCGCGCCGTCGGAAAATCCAAGGCAATGGACATGATCCTGACCGGACGCATGATGGACGCCGCGGAGGCCGAACGCGCCGGCCTCGTGTCCCGGGTGGTGCCGGCCGCGGACGTGGTCGAGGAGGCCCTCAAGGCAGCCGAGGTCATTGCGTCCAAGTCCAAGCCGGTGGCCATGGTGGCCAAAGAAGCGGTCAACGCAGCCTTCGAGACCGGGCTCGCCCAGGGTGTGCTGTTCGAACGGCGGGTGTTCCACTCCCTGTTCGCCACCGCCGACCAGAAAGAAGGCATGGCGGCCTTCGCCGAGAAGCGCCAGCCGGACTTCACGCACCGCTGAGCAGGGGAGCGGACCTCCCTGCGCTGCGGGATCCGCCCCATGACGCGCAAAAGCCCTGGCGCTGCCGTATTCCGGTAGCGCCAGGGCTTTCGCGCGTCGCAGGGCACTATCCGCCGCGCAGGGTCAGGCGGCGCTGATCCCGAACAGGCCGATGATGAGGGCCATAACCGTCAACGTCACGAATTCGTGCGCGCAGTTCAGCGCGGTCAGGCCGGCCGGGCGGCCTTCGAACGCGTCGTGGGTGATGAACCGGGCCGCCGTGAACCCGGCCCAGAGGATCACCGCCGTGACCAGGGTGTTCGCCAGGAAGTTTCCGCCGTAGAAGTGCTGCGAGATGGCGGCGGCGCCGGCCAGGACCGCGGCGCTGATGAAGCTGACCACCAGCGTGAGCAGGATGGGTCGAACGGCGTCCCTGGCGTCACCGCTCGGTGAGACGTTGGCGACGCGCATCCAGTAGTTGCCGAAAACTTTGGGCGTGTACCAGACGGAGCCCACCACCATGCTGGACAGCGTGGCCAGCAGTACCGCCCAGATGTTGATCTCCGGAATCACGTCGTTCTCCTTGGCTGCAGGGTTGGTTCCTGGTCGCAGTCTAGGGGACCGGCCGCGGGATTCTCCGGTTTTATCCAATTACCTCTTTTCGGAGGTAGTTGGATATCCATGCTTTTGGTTACAGTGATCCAAGTCACAGATCCGTGTCTCGAGGCTGACATCAAAGGAGATTGCCATGACCTCAGTTCCACCCGCTGCACCGGCCGGGGTGCAGGCGCCGCCCAGCCGCAAAACCCTGCGCAAGGTTGCCTTCGCGAGCTTCGCCGGGACCACCATCGAGTTTTACGACTTCTTCATCTACGGCACCGCTGCCGCCCTGGTCTTTCCGGTGGTGTTCTTCCCGGCGCTCGGCGCCGCCGCCGGCACCGTGGCCTCCTTCGGCACCTTCGCGGTCGCCTTCTTCGCCCGCCCCGTCGGCGCCATCGTGTTCGGCCACTTCGGTGACCGGATGGGCCGGAAAAAGACACTCATCACCACGCTGCTCATGATGGGCATCGCCACCGTACTCATCGGGTTCATTCCGGACGCCAACACCATCGGCGTCGCGGCCCCGATCATCCTGGTGGTGCTCCGCTTCGTGCAGGGGCTCGCCGTCGGCGGCGAATGGGCCGGCGCCACGCTCCTCGTGGCGGAATACGCCCCCACGGGAAAGCGGGGGCTCTTCGGGTCCTTCCCGCAGATCGGCCCCTCGGTGGCCTTCGCCCTCGCCAGCGGCACGTTCCTCATCACCAACCTGACCCTGGGCGACAAATCGGAGGCCTTCATCTCCATCGGCTGGCGCGTGCCGTTCATCCTCAGCGCCGTGCTGGTGATGGTGGGCCTGTGGGTCCGGCTCAGCATCGAGGAAACCCCGGTGTTCAAGAACGCCGCCAAGGCCGCCCCCGCCACCACCCGGCTGCCCGTCCTTGAATCGATCAAGCGCCAGCCGCGCGAAATCCTCCTCGCGGGCGGCTCCCTGACCCTGCTCTTCGCCTTCTTCTACATGGGCACGGCCTACCTCACCAGCTTCGCCACGAGCCCCACCGGCATGCAGCTGGGACGGGTGGAAGTGCTCAGCACGGGCATCGTGGCCTCGGTGTTCGTCGCCGCCGCCACCCTGGCCTCCGGCATTCTCTCGGACCGCTTCGGCCGCAAGAAGGTCATCGCCACCTCGTGCATCCTCGCCGTGCCGTGGTCCCTGGTCCTGTTCCCGATCCTCAGTGCCAACACCGTCTTCGCCTTCGGTGTGGGGCTGACCGTCACCCTGGTGATCTTCGCCATCGCCTACGGTCCGGCCGGCGCCCTGCTGCCGGAGCTGTTCGAGACCCGCTACCGCTACACCGGCGCCGGCATGGGCTACAACCTCGCCGGCGTCGTGGGCGGCGGCATTGTGCCGCTCGTCGCCGCGCAGCTGGCCGGAACGAGCGGCGCCGCAGCCGTCGGGTTCCTGCTCGCCGGGATCGGCGTGTTCAGTGTGCTCTGCACCTTCGCCCTGCCCAACCGGGAAAAGCGGGGGCTGGAAGAGGGCAAGCAGCAGCCGGCCGCGCAGCACGCGGACGGCGCAGGAATCGCCGAGCCCGTCTCCGGGCCCTAGGGGTCCGGGCCGGACCGCGGATTCTGATATTGGGGGATCCGCGGCCGGGACGCGGGGCTGCCGGCACGACCGGCAGCCCCGCTTACGGAATCAGGCCCATCCGGCGGGCCGCGGACACGGCCTCCAGCCGGTTGTGCGCGGACAGTTTGACCATCGCGTTCTGCAGGTAGCTCTTGACCGTCACCGCCTTCAGGCCAAGCCGCTCCGCGGTCTCCTGGTAGGAGCAGCCGAGCGCCACCTGCGCCAGCACATCGAGTTCACGCCGCGCCAGCCGAACGGCCGGAGGGGCGCCCTCGGGCGGCGATGGTGGTGCCAGGTAGCTGCCGATAATGTCCAGCTGCTGCGCCAGGTGCGGATCAGACACGGTGCCGGCCAGGGAACGCAGTTCGGCGTGGGCTTCCCGGACATGCTCCAGCCAGCTCCGGTCCAGCGCGAGGGCGGGCTCGGCCCGCGCAGTATCGATGATCGACACCCGGCGGTCCACCTCGTCCCGGACCCGCAGCTCGTGGGCTATTTCCGCGGCGGCCTCCACTGCCTCGCCCACAGCGGTTTCCCCCAGGGCGGTCCTGTCCCGGCTCGCGACATACAGCACCGCCCTCGACCGGCCTTTGACCACCACGGGGACGGCCGCCATCGAGGTCAGCCGCTCCCGCCGGACGGCCAGGTCGTATTCGTGGGTGATTCCCTCGGATTCGATGTAGTCCTCCACCAGGAACGGCCGGCGCTGCGTGAAGACCCGGCCGCCGAGGCCCGCGCCGGGGACCACCACCACGTGGTGCAGGCTGGACGTGGCGGTGCCCAGGAAATCCGTCAGCTGCAGCCGCTCGCCGCTGGCCAGCCCGGCGAAGAGCACGGCCGGCCGCAGCCTGCCCGACAGGTGGCGCAGGGAGGCCTGGAGCAGCCCCCGGTCGTCGGGGCGGGAATAGGCGTTCGGCTGCATGAGTCGTCTCCTGGTACCGCGGAACCCGCCGCCGCTGCGGGACGGGCCGTCAAATCGTCGTCGGCTGTTTTGCCGGATGGATTAATCGCTGAAGTCGCCGGCATTGCGGCGGAAGGTGCCCAGGATCCGGATCAGCTGGTCCACATCCTGGTCCCCGAAGCCGGACTGGGCGAACACCTCGGAGTTGAGCGCCGCCGTCGCGCGTTTGGCGAGCGTCCGGCCCTCGGGGGTGAGTTCGATCAGGGTGGTGCGGCCGTCCGTGGGGTGCGGCGAGCGGAGCACCAGCCCCGCCTGCTGCAGCCGGTCGACGGCGTTGGTCACCGAGGTGGGGTGGACCTGCAGCAGCGCACTGGCCTTGTTCATGGGCAGTGCGCCGCTGCGGGCGAAACTCAGCAGGGCGAGCAGTTCGTAACGGGCAAACGTCAGGCCGAAGGGCTTCAGGACCCCCTCAATCCGGGCCAGCAGGATCTGCTGGGTCCGCATGATGGCGGTGATCGCAGCCATCGGCGCGGCGACGTCGGACCACCCGTGCCGTTCCCAGTTCAGCCGTGCGTCGGCGATCGGATCACGCGGCAGCGGCGTCGCCACGGCACCTCCAGCTGCTCGTCCCGAATCCCATGGGGTTCAGCCTAGCTTTTCCGCCGGCATTTTCAGTCCCGGGAAATCGGCTTCGGAGTACTCCGTGCCGAGGCCGGCCGGGACCGCCCCGCCGCCGTGGCGGAGTTCCTCGCTGTGCCGCAGCTCCACGCGGCGGATCTTGCCCGAGATGGTTTTGGGCAGCTCGGCGAATTCCAGCCGGCGGATCCGCTTGAACGGTGCCAGGTGGTCGCGGCAGTACCGCAGGATGTCCTCGGCCAGTTCCGGGCCGGGCTGGTGCCCGGCGGCCAGGACCACAAACGCCTTCGGTACCGAGAGCTTGAGCGGGTCCGGGGACGGCACGACGGCGGCCTCGGCCACCGCCGGGTGCTCGATCAGCACACTCTCAAGCTCGAACGGGGACAACCGGTAGTCCGAGGACTTGAAGACGTCGTCGCCGCGGCCCACGTACGTGATGATGCCGCGTTCGTCCCGGCTGGCCATGTCGCCCGTGTGGTAGTAGCCGTCGCGGAAGGCCTCCGCCGTCTTCTCCGGGTCTCCGTAGTACGCCTTCATCAGGCCGGCGGGCCGGGGATCGAGGCGCAGGCACAGCTCGCCGTCGTCGCCTTCCGCGCCGGTGGCAGGATCGACCAGGACCACGTCGTAGCCGGGCAGGGGTTTGCCCATGGCACCGATCTTGATCGGCTGGCCGGGGGTGTTGGCGATCTGTACGGTGGATTCCGTCTGGCCGAACCCGTCGCGGATGGTCTGGCCCCAGGCGCGCTGGACCTGGTCGATCACCTCGGCGTTGAGCGGCTCCCCGGCGGACACCACCTTGGTGGGCGGGTTCTTGAGCAGGGTCAGGTCGGCCTGGATGAGCATGCGCCACACGGTGGGAGGGGCGCAGAAGCTGGTGACGGATTCGCGGTCCATCTGCTCCATGAGCGCCTTGGCATCAAAGCGCTCGTAGTTGTAGACAAAGACGCAGGCTTCCGCGATCCACGGCGTGAACACGTTGGACCACGCGTGCTTGGCCCAGCCGGGCGAGGCCACGTTCAAGTGCACGTCCCCGGGTTCCATCCCGATCCAGAACATGGTGGACAGGTGGCCCACCGGGTACGAGGTGTGCGTGTGCTCCACCAGCTTGGCCTTGGAAGTGGTGCCCGAGGTGAAGTACAGCAGCAGGGTCTCGTCGGCCAGGGTGGGCGCGTCCGGCGTGAAGTCCTCGCCGGAACCGGCGGAGTCTGCGTACTGCAGGGCCGTGGTGTCGGTGGCGGCGTCTCCGCTGCCGACTTCGATCAGAGTGTAGTTGCCGGGGACGTCGTCGAACTTGGCGATGTTGGCGCTCCCGACGGCGGCCCAGTTCGCGCCGCCGCGCTCCACCCGGTCCTTCAGGTCCGCCGGGCCCATGAGGGTGGTGGTGGGGATCATGACGATGCCCAGCTTGATCCCGGCGAGCATCAGTTCCCAGAGCTCCACCTGGTTGCCGAGCATGATGATCATCCGGTCGCCGCGCCGCATGCCCTGGCTGCGCAGCCAGTTGGCCACCTGGGCGGAGCGCCGGGAGAGGTCGGCGAAGCTGCGCCGCGTGGCGGAACCGTCCTGCTCGACAATGACGAGGGCCGGGTTGTCCGCCTTGGCCGGATCCGCCGCGATCGCATCAAACCAGTCGAGGGCGAAGTTGAAGTGCTCAAAGCGGGGCCACTGGAATTCGCTGCGCGCCGCGTCGTAGTCCCCGCGGAGTTCAAGCAGGCGGTCGCGTGCTGCGCGGAAGTCCTCAGTGACTGTCATGGTGCACCTTTCGAAAGTATGGTGGCGCGGCCGTTGCAGCCCGGCGCCGTTGCCCGGAGACCACCAGCTGCCTAGTGATCCTCATCACTGTGCAATATACTAGGACATCCAAGGGTTTGGAAGATCCGACTCGTTCGGAACCGGATCACTACGAAGGGACACATGCCCGTGCAGCCACAAGGACGTGCCAGCGGACAGGGACTCACCGAGGATGCAGCACCGCGTGAAGAGACGGCGCCGCCGCCGTTTCCGGACGCGGACATGATGCATATCGTCGATCTGCTGCCTCCGGCGGAACAGACCCGCTACCAGGAGATCCGCGAGTTCCTCCAGTCCCGGATCCGGGCGGCGTCGATCGACTACTGGAACCGAGAGGAGTTTCCGTTCGGGCTGCTCGCTGAACTCGGAAAGTACGGCCTGGGCGGTCTGCAGACCGACGGCACCTCCAAGCTGTTCAAGGGGCTGATGTACGTCGAGGTGGCACGCGCGGATGTGTCCCTCTCTGCCCTCGTGGGGATCCACAACGAACTGATCGTCGGCATGGTCGACCAGCTCGGCTCCGCAGAGCAGAAAGCGCGCTGGCTCCCGGGCCTGACCGCCTTCACCCAGATCGGAGCCTTTGCCCTGACCGAGCCGGACCACGGCTCGGACATCGCCGGAGGGCTCGCGACGACGGCGCGGCGCGAGGGCAGCGAGTGGGTCATCAGCGGCGCGAAGCGGTGGATCGGCGCCGGCACCATTGCCGACTTCGCCCTGGTGTGGGCGCGGGATGTCGCGGACCAGCAGATCAAAGGCTTCATCGTGGAGACGGACCGCCCCGGGTACACCGCCACCAAAATCGAGAACAAGATCGGGCTGCGGATCATGCAGAACGCGGATATTGTGCTCGACGACGTCCGCATCCCGGCGTCGAATCTCCTGCCCGGCGCCACGGACTTCTCCAAGGCCAACGAACTGCTGCGCGATTCACGCGCCTGGGTGGGCTGGCAGGCCGCCGGCATCCAGCTGGCGGCGTTCGACGTCGCGCGGTCCTATGCGCTGCAGCGCAAGCAGTTCGGCAAGGAACTGGCACGGTTCCAGCTGATCCAGCAGCAGCTCGCCGAAATCCTGGGCAACGCCTCCGCGTCCCTCGCGCTGATGGCGCAGCTGGCCCGGATCCAGGCCGACGGCAAGCTCGAGATGGCCCAGGCCGCGATGGCCAAGTCCACCACCACCCGGCTGGCGCGGGCGTCGGTGGCGATGGGCCGGTCGCTGATGGGCGGCAACGGCATCAGCAGCGACTACGAGATGGGCAAGCTTTTCGGCGACGCCGAAGTCCTGTACACCTACGAGGGCAGCTACGAGATCAACTCGATGATCGTGGCCCGCGCCGTCACCGGGAAATCCGCGTTCGTGTAGACGCCGCCAGTCCAGTCCCGCGCCGGCCGGCTGTAGCCCGCACCAACGACAAACGCCCCACCCGGGGAAATCCCGGGGGAGGCGTTTGTGGTGTTGGGGAAAGCATGGCGGCCGGCTGGCCGGTGCTGCTATCCGGAGTACTTAGAGCGGGCGGATGTTCTCAGCCTGCGGGCCCTTCGGGCCCTGGGTGACGTCGAACTCGACCTTCTGGTTCTCGTCCAGCGAGCGGTAGCCGCTGCTGGCGATTGCCGAGTAGTGGGCGAAAACGTCGGCTGACCCGTCATCCGGGGCAATGAAGCCAAAACCCTTTTCGGCGTTGAACCATTTAACTGTGCCTGTAGCCATGCCATATCCTTCTGAAATGCTGCTGATCTCCGGCGGCCCGGAGGCCAACGGCTGCGGAGACATTCGTCCGCTGTTGCCCAACCTACGGGTCGCGGGGCCTCGGTGCAAGAGGCCAGCGGGGGCATTTCGTCTAGTCCCGGGGCTATAGTCGGGGCACCATGACAACAATTTCGGTGGTGATCCCGACCAGGAACGACGCCGGTATGCTCGCCGTCTGCCTCGCCGCGCTCGCCGGCCAGACGCGCCCTGCGGACGAAATCGTTGTGGTGGACAACGCCAGCACGGACAACACCGCAGAGGTCTGCGCCGCCGCAGACGTCCGCCGGATCGCCGTCGACCTTCCGGGCATCGCCGCCTCGACGGCCCGCGGGTTCGACGAGGCCCGCTCCGAACTGATTGCCCGGCTGGACACCGACTCCGTGCCCCCGGCCGACTGGCTGGAACGGGTGGTGGCCATCCTCGAGGACGCGGGTCCGCTGTCCGCGGTGTCCGGCCCGGGTGACTTCTACGGCGAAAACCGGTTCGCCCGGTGGCTGGGCACAAAGGCGTACATTCCCGGGTATTTCTGGGCGGTGGGGTGGCTGCTGGGCCATCCGCCGCTTTTCGGCTCGAATTTCGCCCTGCGCGCCCGCGTCTGGGACCGGATCCGAGGCTCGGTCCACCGGGGCGTACCGCCCGTCCACGACGATCTGGACATCTCGTACCAGATCCCGCCCGAGGTGACCGTCGTCGCCGATCCCACGCTGCGCGTGCAGGTGTCCGCACGGCCGCTGGCGAGCTGGTCCGCCGTCGGGCGCCGCCTGTCGATGGCGTGGACGACGTTCCGGATCGAATTCCGTGAGGAGAACCCGTTCCGCCGGCGCCGGCGGCGGCGGCAGTGGGTCCGGGACCACGCCGGCTAAAGGGAGCCGTACAGCGCGATCAGGTCCCGGCTCATCTGGTGCGGCGAGGTTTCGCTGGGGCTGTGCCCGCCCCGGTACACCGCGATCCGGGCGCCGATGGCCTGGGCGAAGCGGCGGTGCAGGGCCAGCGGCCAGAGATCGTGCTCGCCGACGGCGACGAACTTGGGCAGCGCTGCCGCGGCCAGTTCGGCGCTCAGGTCCGGGACGTGCTGCATCAGGCCGAAGATGTCGCGCACCGAACTCCGGCGCGTGAACCGGAACCGGTATTTCACAAACCTGATCCGGCCGGGCTGGACGTGGACCACGTTGCTGCGGATGCCCCAGATCATCAGCGCGGCCCCGACCCGCGGGCTGGTCCAGCCGCTGAACCAGCCGACGCGCTGGACCCCGCGGAAGGCCTGGCCCGGCTCCGGCGGGCAGCTGAGCAGGGTGAGGCTGCGGAACTTCTCCGGACGGCGCACGAACGCGAGCTGGGCCAGAATCGCCGCGAACGAATACCCGACCACGTGCGCCGGCCCGTCCTGGGCGTCGAGCAGGGCGATGAGGTCGTTGGTGAACAAGTCATAGTCGTAGTGGGTGCGGGGCGGGACGAGGTTTTCGGGGCCCGCCGCGGCGGACTCGAACTGCCCGGCGATGTCGCAGCTCAGCACGAAGTACCCGGCGGCGGCGAGCTCGGGCAGCATCAGCACAAAGTCTTCCTTGGAACCGGTGGCCCCCGGTATCAGGAGGACCCGGGGGTTCCCCGGCGTGCCCATGGACAGCGTGGCGAGTGTTCCGCTGGGGGCCTCGAAGGTGCCCCGGACGGCGCCGACGGGCAGGGCGGCCCAGTCCACGTCGCCCAGGGCCGCGTCCCGCCGGGCGGCTTCATCGACCAGCGCGGATCCGAACCCAGCAGGGTCCGGGATATCGTGTGCGTTGCTGTCGGCAAACACCATGGACTAAACATAGCCCGGCATCGGCGGGGCCGGGCCTGGCCGGGCGGCCTCAGGCCACTTTGCGCACGAAGGCGTGCAGCCGCCGGTACACTTCCTGCGATTCCGGGTAGCGGAAGTTCTGCTGCCACGTGTGTTCGGTGTTCGGGCTGTCCCAGTCGTAAATCAGGCTGTCCACGTGGACGGAATGTGCGCGCAGCCGGGCGATGAAGTTCAGGTTGGCGGCGTAGAAGAAGTCCCGCTCCGAGGTGGTGACGAAGACGGGCGGGAACCGGGAATCCAGCCATTCGATCGGGGAGAGGAAGGCCGCCCCGGTGCGGAGGTCGTCCAGGGGGTCCGTGCCGCCGGTCCCGCCACCCCGGCTGCGCCGGCCGTACCCGAGTCCCGGGAGCAGCATGCGGATGAAGTTCAGGCTCATTACGAACCCTTTTTCGAAGAAGACGGAAAAGTCCACCACGCTGCAATGCTGGACCAGGCCCTTGACATCGGATGCCGGCATGGCCGGGGTGAGCCCGTGGTGCCGCGCCAGGTCCGGCTGGAAACTGGCTGCGGTGATCAGGGCGGCGATCTGGCCGCCGGCGGAATCCCCGCCGAGCACCAGCCGGGTGGGGTCGCCGCCGTAGCCGGCAATGTTGTGCCGGACCCAGGCCAGTGCGGCGTTGGCGTCCGCCAGGACATGGGCCATCTGGAAGCGGGGCGCCTTCCGGTAGTTCACATTCACCACCACCATGCCGCCCTCCGCCTGGCTGGCGCAGTATTTGGTCAGCGAGGACTTGTCCCCGGACGTCCAGCCGCCGCCGTGGAAGTACACGTAGACCGGCAGCGCCCCGCCCGGAACGGCGGTCCCGCACTGTGGATTCTCCTCAGGGCGGTGCGGGGTAATGACATCGAGGCGGTGCGCCCGGATGCCGTCACCGACGAAGTCGATGTCGTGGATGTAGTCGACGCCGGTAATCGGGTCGACGTTGAAACGGGAGTTCTCACTGGCCTTCACCGAGTGCATCAGCACCCGCCATGTCCACACGGGAACGCGCTGCAGAAGGCTCCGGGCCCGGCGGGACAGCGCGCCGGTGCCGGCGGGCGGTGGCGTCCGGCGCTGGAAGAGCGGCACATGATGCGCTGGCCGGCGGGCCGGAATGGTCATGGGTCCAGTCTATCTGGCACACCTGTGCTAAAGCTGTGCGGTGATGGTGCCCGCGGACCCGTCCACGGTGATCATCTGGCCGGTGCGCAGCCGCGTGGTGGCGTCAGGGACGCCCACGACGGCGGGGATGCCGAACTCGCGCGCCACCACGGCCCCGTGGGAAATGACGCCGCCCATTTCCATCACGAGGGCCCCGGCCGTCATGAACAGCGGCGTCCAGCCGGGGTCCGTCGAGGGGGCCACCAGAATGTCCCCGGGCTCCAGGTGGGCGCCCACCGGATCGAGGATCACCCGCACCCTCCCTGTGGCGGTGCCGGCCGAGGCCGGGGTCCCGGCCAGGGCGCCGGCCGCGGGGGACTTCGCCATCAAGGCGGCTTCGACGTCGGTGCCGTCGGACAGCAGCAGCCGGGGGATGCGCCGCCGTCGCAGTTCATTGGCATACAGCCGGCGGCGGTCGGCGATGATGTTGTGCAGGTCCGCGCCGCGCAGGCCGACGCGGATCTCGTCAAAGTCAAGGAAGAACACGTCGTCAGCGGCCGCCATGACGCCGGCCGCGGCCATGTCCGCGCCGACCCGCAGCAGCTGGCGGTGCATCTCGCCGAGCACCAGCACGATGTAGAACTTGGGCAGTTCGCGCAGTCCCGCCAGCTGCCGCACCCGGCGCAGGCTCAGCGCCAGGGCCCGGGCGCGCCACGGGCTCCGGGCCCGCGCCCGCTCCACGAGGCTGCGGATCCGGTCCTCCGCATGTTCGGCGGCCCGGGCGAACTGCCGGTCGGGTGCCTGCTCCGGATCCTCGACGCGGAGGTAGTTGGAGATCATGCCGAGAATATGGTCGGGTTCCTCGGACCAGCGGGGCATGCCAAGGTCGATTTCCGCCACGGCGCGGTGGCCGTAGCGGGCCAGGAAGCCGCGTACACCGGACTGGGCCTGGGGCGGCAATTTGCCGGCGAGGTAGGCTGCGGCCAACTCCTCGGGCGGCTTCGTCAGGAACTCCCCGCGCGAGACCGGGTCGTCGCCGATCGAGACGGACAGCTGCCAGAGTTCGAGGTCCATGTCGGTGGTGACGTTGTGGGGGAGCCCGCGCAGCACGGCTTCCAGTTCGCGGGGCGGCACAATCCCGCGCAGCAGCCGCCGGGCCACGGCCAGCATGATGTAGCCGGCGGACGGCCCCGGCAGGGTGGCCTGGATCAGCCCGTTGATGGTCCGGGCCAGGATCTGCTCGGTGTGGTCGAGCCGCCGGGCGGCGCTGGCCGGTTCGGCCAGGACCAGGCTGGCCTCGAGCTGGGTCCCGTAGTTCATGGCCCGGCGCAGCTCAGCGGCGGGCCGGAACACGGGACGGATGAGCGCCGGGAGGAGGCCCACCAGGAGGCCCAAGCTGGCGGTCTGTTCGTTGCTGCCCTTGCGGCCCGGCGGCGTGGTGCCGCTGCCTTTCCGGAGGGCATTGCGGATCGATGCCCGGAGGGGGCGCTCGATCACGCTGAACCGTGGGTCCGCCAGGAGGGCCGGCAGCACGGCCCCGGACCTGCCGTCAGCCAGGGGAAGGACCCGCAGCAGGTACGCGCGGCCGGACTTGCTGCGGGCCACGGCGGTCAGGTCCACGTACATCCGCAGGCCGGGGTTGACGTATTTCCAGGGTCCCTTGCTGTTGCGCATCATCTCGAGGACGGTCAGCCCCAGCGGTGTGATCGGCCGGGTGAGGCCCTGGAACAGGGTGCCGCAAATGTACACCCGGACGGGCGCCGCGGCCCCGGCCGCCGCGTCCCCGGGCTCGGGCAGCGGATACAGCGTGGTGATGGGACGTGACTGGGTGAGCCAGATCTTTCCGCCGGCGTCGATGGCCCATTCGATGTCCTGCGGTGCCCCGAAGAGGTGCTGGACGCCGTCCCCCAGTGCTGTGAGCTCCCGGAGCTGGGGGTCGTCCAGGCTGGGGCTCCGTCCGGCGTCCGTCCCGCCGGGGGTCCGCTGGATGAGCCCGGTGGTGGCGGTGTCCAGCACGAACTGGTCCGGGTTGACGGCGCCGGAGACCACGGCCTGGCCGGTGCCCTGGCTCGCGTTGATCACAGTCTCCGTCCGGGTGCCGGTGACGGGATTCGCGGTGAACAGGACCCCGGCCGTGGCGGCGTCGACCATGGCCTGGACGACGACGGCGAGGCCGACGTCGCGGTTGCTGATGCCGTTGCCGGACCGGTACGCCACGGCCCGCTCGCTCCACAGCGAGGCCCAGCAGCGCCGGACTGCCTCGACCACGGCGGCGGCGCCGACGACGTCCAGGTAGGAGTCCTGCTGGCCCGCGAAGCTGGCGAACGGCAGGTCCTCTGCCGTGGCCGAGGACCGGACCGCCACAGGGACGTTGGCGCCCATGGCCTGGTAGGTTTTCCGGACCGCGGCGTCCACGCCGGGCGGGATCGGCGCCTCCTGGATCAGGGTCCGGGCCCGCCGGGCGATCGGTCCCAGCGCCGCCGCGTCCGCCGCCGCGCGGGAACCCAGCGCATCGAGCTCGGCCGCGAGGGCAGCCAGGCCCGGCGGTGCCGCCAGTTCGTAGGCGACGGTTGTCAGGCAGAACCCGCGCGGCACCGGCAACCCGGCCGCCACGAGCTTGCCCAGGTTCAGGGCTTTGCCGCCCACCAGCCGCAGGGGTGCGGCGCCGGTCCCGCGGAGGTCCAGCACCAATGGGTCTGCGGCACTGTCTGCAGAGTCCATGGCCCGGTCCTACGGGGTGTCCGCAGAAGCGCCGTCGTCCTCCCACATCACGTCCAGGTTCCGGAACACCGGCGGCCCGTCGCAGAGCGCGGCCATCCTGGCCGCGAACTCCGAGGTCTCCGGCCGGGCGGAATTCTCCATGGCCGAGTCGAAGGAATCGAATTCGACGATGGTCAGATACGTTCCGGGCCGGTCGCGGTCCGCGGTGGCAAGGATCCGGCGGAACGTGGGAGCGGTGCTTCCTTCGGTCCTGGACGGCCGGCCCAGCGCTTCGATGTCCTCTATGCGGCTGGACTGGAATTCGATGATCTGCACGAACCTGGCCATGACGGCTCCTCGACGGCGGCGGATGCTGATGGGCTTCACGCTAGACCTGGTGCGGTGGCAGTACAAGAGGCTTGCCGCCTTACCTGCCCCGCCGCCGTCGCGCCTGCCCTCAGGGGGTCAGCAGGACCTTGATGGCGCGGCGTTCGTCCATGGCGCGGTAGGCCTCGGCGGCGTCCTCGAGCGGCATCACGACGTCGAAAACCCGGCCCGGATTGATGGTGCCGGCGAGGACGTCGGCGAGCAGTTCCGGGATGTAGGTCCGCGCCGGAGCCATGCCGCCGCCGATGGAGATGTTCGTGTCGAAAAGGTGGCGCAGCGGTACCTCACCGCCGCCGGTGGGGACGCCGACAAAGCCCAGGGCGCCGCCCGGGCGGGTGCTGTGCAGCGCCTGCTCCATGGATTCCTTGGTCCCCACGCACTCGAGGACGGAATCGGCCAGGACCCCGCCGAGCAGCTCGCGGACCTTTTCGACGCCCTCGTTCCCGCGTTCTTCGACAATGTCGGTGGCCCCGAATTCGCGGGCGATCGCCTGCCGGTCCGCGTGGCGGGACATCGCGATGATCCGCTCCGCCCCGAGACGCTTGGCGGCCAGTACCCCACAGAGACCGACGGCGCCGTCGCCCACCACCACGACGGTCCGTCCCGGGCCGGCCTTCGCGGCGAGGGCGGCGTGGTGGCCGGTGGCCATCACGTCCGAGAGGGTGAGCAGGCTCTTCCGGAGGGCCTCGTCCGGTTCCGTGACGCCGGGAACTTTCACCAGGGTGGAGCCGGCCAGCGGGACGCGGACCGCCTGGCCCTGGCCGCCGTCGATCGCGTGCCCGGTGTCGTCCTTGCCGCCCCAGCCGGCCAAGTGGTCGCAGGCCACGGTGACGCCGTTGCGGCACTGCGGGCAGTCCCCGCAGCTGACCACGAACGGGGCGATCACCAGATCGCCCACGGCCAGTTCCGTCACCGCGTCGCCGATGCTCTCCACGGTGCCGATGAATTCGTGGCCAATTGCGCGCGGTTCGTGGGTGGGCCGGACGCCGCGGTAGGGCCACAGGTCGGAGCCGCAGACGCAGGACGCGGTGACCTTAACGACCGCGTCGGTGGGCAGTTGCACGGCGGGGTAGCCGCGGTCTTCGACCCGGATATCGCCGGGGCCGTGAATGATGGTGGCGCGCATGGAGGCTCCTCAGGTTGCGGGCAGGCTTGGACCGAGTTTAGTCCTCCCTGCCGGCCGGCCCTTGTGCCGGCCGCCGTCCCTGCCTTTGTATTGATCGCCAAGGGCACAAGAACCTGCCGCCGCCCGCCGCCGCAGGGTTGGCAGCCTCCTGAAAGGACCCGACATGACCTACGCGCTCCCCGTTGACATCGCGGACCGGCCCATAACAGTCGTCGGCGGTGGAACCATGGGCCGCCGCATCGCCCTGATGCTCTCGCTTCAGGGCGCCGAAGTGCGCGTCTACGACACCAGCATCACCGTGGCCAGAGCCGCGCTGGAGTACGTCGCCACCCAGCGCCACCGCGCCGTGGAGGAGCTCGGGGGCACACCGGCGGTACGGCTCGCGGCGAAGGACAATCTCGTGGACGCCCTGCGGGATTCGTGGCTGGTGGTCGAGTCCGTTCCGGACAAGCTTGGCCTCAAACAGGCCATCTTTGCCGACCTGGACCAGCTGGCGGATCCGGATGCCGTGCTGGCCAGCAACTCCTCCGCGTTCGCTTCCTCGGAATTCATCGGGGGAGTGGAGCACCCGGAACGGGTCCTGAACATGCACTTCTACATGCCGCCGGACATGCGGTCGGTGGAACTGATGTCCAGCGGCCACACCGACCCGCGGATCATGGAGCTGCTCATGGCCGAGCTGCCCAAATATGCGCTGAAGCCGCATCTGGTGCGCCAGCAGAGTGCCGGTTTCATCTTCAACCGGATCTGGGCGGCCATTAAGCGCGAATCACTCCTGGTGGTGGCCGAGGGCGTGGCCGAGCCGCGGGACGTGGACGCCCTGTTCGCAGACCTCTTCAGGTCCGAGGTCACCCCTTTCCGCTTTATGGACGAGGTGGGCCTGGACGTGGTCCTCGAGATTGAGAACCACTACTGCGAGCTGGCCGGGGTTGAGAATAAATCGGCCCCCATGCTGGAGGACTACATCTCGAGAGGCTGGCTGGGGGTCAAGAGCGGCCGCGGTTTCTACAACGACTACGCCTGATCCCGCGGTGCTTTGGGTGCGACGCCGGGAGGGCAGATGCTACCGCATGCCCTCCCGGCGGATCGCGGTGGCGATCGCGGCAGCCCGGGTTTCCACTCCGAGCTTCGCGTAGATGTGCGCCAGGTGCGTCTTCACCGTGGCCTCGGAGATGAACAGCCGCTGGCCAAGCTCGCGGTTGCTGAGGCCCTCGATCAGCAGGCTCAGCAACTCCGCTTCGCGCGGCGTCAGGATCTCCTCAGGGTTCCGCAGCTGCTGGAAGAGCCGCGACGCCACCGGAGCGCTCATCACGCTCTTGCCTTGGACCGCCCCCCGGATCGCGGAAAAGATCTCCTCCGGAGCGGCATCCTTGAGCAGGTAGCCCATGGCGCCGGCGTCAACGGCGCGGACGATGTCAGCGTCCGAATCGTAGGTGGTGAACACCAGCACAGCCTGCCCGCTGTTGCGGCGGCGCAGCTGTTTGATGGCCTCGATGCCGTCCATCCCCGAGCCCATGGCGAGGTCCATCACCACCACGGCCGGCCCGAGCTGTTCCGCCTGGGCCAGCGCCTCCTCGCCGGAGGCCGCCTCGGCTACGACCTGGATGTCGGGCTGCGTTCCCAGCAGCGCCCTGAGCCCGCTGCGGACCACCAGGTGATCGTCCACCAGCAGCACGGTAATCGGATTCCCTGTTCCTCCGCGGTGGGCACTTGCGCGGCCACGATCGTTCCTTCGCCAGGAGCGCTTTCCACCGAGAATACGCCGCCCAGCCGCTCCACCCGCTGCCGCATGGCCCGGAGCCCGTAACCTCCGGCGTCCGACGGCGGTGCCAGCGACTGCGGGTCGAAGCCGGCGCCGTCGTCGTAAATGTCCAGGGTGACGGCGCCGGGCAGGAAGCCCAGGGTCACCGTGGCGCTGGACGCCGCCGCGTGGAGCTTGATGTTGGCGGCGGCGCTCTGGACCACGCGGAGCAGGGCATGCCGGACATCCGCGGGCACACGGCGCGGCTCGCCCGTGACCAGGAGGCGCACGCCCGGAACGTACGGGGACGCGGCCTGAAGCAGGGCATCCGGCAGCGGTGCCGAGTCCAGCCCGGGGGAGGCGAGTTCGTGGACCAGGCTGCGGGTGTCCGCCAGGTTCCGGCGCAGCATTCCGCTGGCGTCGAGAACGTCCTCCCGCGCCGCCGGGCTGGGCCAGGACCTGTTCGCGGCCTCCAACAGGAGGAGGCTGCTGGCCAGGCCCTGTGTCACGGTGTCGTGGATTTCCCGGGAAACCCGTTCGCGCTCCTCGATGGTGCCGGCCCTACGCTCGGATGCCGCCTGCCGGCCCTGGGCCAGCGACACTTCGGTGTGCAGGCGGTGCTGCTCGGCCGCGTCCTGCTCGATGCGGTCGTAGATCAGCGTCAGCATGACCCCAACCGCCAGCGGACCCAGAAGCATGGCAATGTCGCTGCCGTCGCTGAGCCGGAACAGTCCCGCGGCGGTTGCAGCCGCCGTCGCGCCTGCCGCCAGGTATGCCGCCCTGCCGCGGAAGGCGGTCCGGCACAGGAAAAACAGCGCGAACGAACACCAAGCGAAACTGGGCGCCGCGATCACCAGGACTGCCCAGAGGGCCACCAGGACGAACATCCACACCGCCCACGGCCGGCGCCGCTGCGAGAGCACGGCGATCACGGCGTACAGCGCACACACCGCCGCGGCGAGGGCAAGCACCCACACGTTGTCTGCGGGGCTGTGACGCATGACGTAGCGGACGGCCGACGCCACCAGCAGGACGGCAAAACCGAGATGGACGACGGCGTCAATCCGGCCCAGCCGGCCGTTGCCGGCAGCCGCGCTGTCCGGGACGGGGAGGGGGCCGGGTCCAGGGGCTGCCGGTGCGGGGAGGGCTGGTGCGGGGGAGGGCATGGGGGTCCGGTTCAGGTGGAGGGGTGCTACCCACCATGCTATGACCCGCGCCGTCGCGGCTCCCTCAGCCTTTTGGCTGATACGCCCAGCCCGATGGGGGAGGCTGCGGCAGACGAACGCCCGATGCCCTGCCAGGTCCCGTGCCGAAAGGATGGGGTCAAGGCCCCGAGGCACAACTCCGGGCAGTTCCCAGCACCTGACTTCCAAGGAGTACCCCGTGACGATGTCCAAGAAAATCGCTGCTTCCGCTGCCGCCGGTGCACTGCTCCTGGCTGGCGGGGTGACAGCCGCGGCCAACGCCGGCACGCCGGCCGCTGCTCCTGCGGCGCCGGCTCCGGCTGCTGTTCCCGCCGTCGATATCCAGCCGGTGCCCGAAGCCGTGGTGGCCCAAAACCGGATCAGCGTCGGCGCCTCGGCGGACGCGGTGAAGGCCGCCCTCGCCAGGTGCCAGTCGGACAAGCTCCCGTTCGTCACGGTGGCCCTGGTGGACAGGTTCGGAACCGTGCAGGCCCTGCTCCGCGGCGACAACGCCGCCGAGCACACCATTGAAGCCGCGCGGCAGAAGGCCTACACGGCTGCCGCCTTCGGCACGCCCACCAGCGAACTCGCCAAGCGCATCAACGGCAACGGACCCAGCATCGCGGACCTCCCCGGCGCCCTGTTCCTGGACGGCGGAGTTCCGCTCAAGGTCAACGGAGTCTCCGTGGCCGGAATCGGTGTGGGCGGCGCCCCGGACGGCATGCTGGACGAAGCGTGTGCAACCGCCGGCGCCGAGGCCATCGCGGCCGGGATCCCGAAGTAGGATCTGGGTTTATGACGCGGTTCAGGACGTGGTTCAGGGGGCGGCAGGGAGCCGGGGGACTCCTCGCCGCGGCCTGCGCGGCTGCCTGCGTGGTTGCCTGCCTGACCTCCTGCCAGCCAGCCGGGGATCCCGGCGCGCCGGAGACGCCGCCGTCGTCAAGTCCTCCACCAGTGGCTGCGCCGGCCGCCAGTACCAGTCCGGCGTTGTCCCCCGAGGCACAGGGCGACCTCGACCAGAGACTGGTCCGGGCCGCGAAGGCCAATGACGTGGCCTTGGCCGCGGAGCTCATCCGGGCCGGGGGCAACGTCAACGCCAAGGACGGCATCCAGGACTCGGCGTTCCTTTACGCCGGTGCAGAGGGGTTCAACGAGCTGCTGCAGCTGACCTTGGCCGCCGGTGCGGACGTGCGCAGCACCAACCGGTTCGGCGGCACTGCCCTCATCCCGGCGAGTGAGCACGGCCATGTGGAAACGGTCCGGATCCTGATCGCGGCCGGAGTCCCCGTCAACCACGTCAACAACCTGGGATGGACAGCGATGCAGGAAGCCATCCTGCTGAACAACGGCGGTCCCAGGCAGCAGGAAGTGGTCCGGATGCTTCTCGCCGCCGGCGCCGACCCCGGCATCAGGGACCCCCAGGGCCGGACGGCGCTGGAGAACGCTGAACGCCTGGGCTTCCGCGCCATCGCGGAACTGATCCGCGGACGCTAGTACCGCCGTCGAACCATTCAACGCGGGGTCAGATGCGGCCCATAATCCCCTTTCGGATGGGCGGCATCTGACCCCGCGTTGGTTTGGTTAGACGGCTTCAAGCACGCTGACGTAGTTGGCGATGCCCACTCCGCCCATGTTCTGGACGGCGGCGCGGCGGGCCGTGGGCAGCTGCATGTCGCCGGCGGTGCCGGTGAGCTGCATCGCCGTGATGACGTGCTGGGAGACGCCGGTGGCGCCGACGGGGTGGCCCTTGGCCTTGAGCCCGCCGGAGACGTTGATGGGCAGCTTGCCGTCCTTGAAGACCCAGCCTTCCCGGACAGCGCGCGCCCCCTGCCCCGGCTCGGTCAGCCCCATGGCTTCGTACATGAGCAGCTCGGCGATGGTGAAGCAGTCATGCACTTCGGCGAAGTCCAGATCCTCCAGCCCGACGCCGGCCATCCCCAGGGCGCGATGCCAGGAGGCCCGGGTCGCGGCGAACGCGGTGGGGTCGCGGCGCTCGGTGGGGAAGAAATCGTTGGCCTGGCCGAAGCCTGCGAGCCGGACCGGCGCGGTGGCACCCCCGGTCGGCGAGACGGACAGCACGACGGCGGCGGCGCCGTCGGATACGGGCGAGCAGTCGGTGCGGCGCAGCGGGTCGGCGACCATGGGGTTCTTGTCCGAGACGGTCTGGCAGAACTCCTCGCCGAGGTCCTTGCGGAGCTGGGCGTAGGGGTTGTCCACACCGTTGCGGTGGTTCTTGGCCGCGATGGTGCCCAGCACGTCCGACAGGTTCCCGGCGGCGCCGTAGCGCTTCTCGTAGTGCTTGGCCACCTCGGCGAAGAGGCCCGTGAAACCGGTGGTGGAGGCCTTGCCGGCCATGTCGTAGTCGGCACCGAGCAGGGCCGCGCCCACCACGTCGGCCCCGGCCTGGGTCATCTTTTCGGCGCCGATCACCAGGACGGTCTTGGCGGTGCCGGCCAGCAGCGACTTGGTGCCCTGCTGGAAGGCGGCCGAGCCGGAGGCGCAGGCGTTCTCCACCCGGGTGGACGGGACGTTGGCCAGCTGGTCGGAGACCTGCAGGGCCAGTGAGGACGGGAACGCCAGCGGCATCATGCCGGAGTTGAACTGGCCGAGGTAGATCTCGTCGATCTGGCCCGGCTCGATCCCGGCGTTGCCGATGGCCTCCGTGGCCACCTGGACGATCAGGGATTCCAGGGTCTCGTCCGTGAGTTTGCCGAAGCGGCTGTGGCCCCAGCCGGTCAGCAGGACATCCTTGCCGAACTGTTCCTTGAGGCTCATGCCGTGGCTCCTTCCAGGGCGGGGGCTGCGTCGTTGCCGAGGGCGACGTCGAACTCCGCTTCGGTCTTTTCGCGGATCTCCTCCACGGTGACGCCGGGGGCGAGGCGGGTCAGCGTCAGCCGCCGGACGCCGGCTTTCTGTTCGTCCTTGTCCAGATCGAACACGGCCAGGTCGCTGATGATCCGGTCCACGCAGCTCAGCCCGGTCAGCGGGAGGGTGCATTCCTTGACGATCTTGGCGGTGCCGTCCTTGGCGTTGTGCTCGGTGAGGACCACCACGCGCGGGGTCCCGGCCACCAGGTCCATGGCGCCGCCCATGCCCTTGACCATTTTGCCGGGGATGGTCCAGTTGGCGAGGTCGCCGTTGCCGGAGACCTGCATGGCGCCCAGGATGGCGACCTTCACGTGCCCGCCGCGGATCATGCCGAATGACGTCGCGGAGTCGAAGATGCTGCCGCCGGGCAGCACCGTGACGGTCTGCTTGCCGGCGTTGATGAGGTCCGCGTCCTCTTCGCCCTCGTAGGGGAACGGGCCCATGCCGAGCAGGCCGTTTTCGCTCTGCAGGACGACGCGGACGCCGTCGCGCAGGTTGTTGGCGACCAGCGTGGGGATGCCGATGCCGAGGTTGACGTAATCGCCGTCGTTAAGTTCTTCGGCCGCGATGGCGGCCATTTCATTCCGGGTCCAAGCCATGGTGATTTCTCCTGAAAAGTGTGGGTGGTGGCGCTCAGGCCGGATCAGACGGCGACGGCGGATGCGGCGGCAGTGTCAGCAGCCGCAGCGGCTGCCTCGCGGGGCCGGACCGTCCGCTGTTCGATGTCCTTGGCCCGGCCGCTGGCCTGCACCAGGCGCTGGACGAAGACGCCCGGGGTGACAATGTGGTTGGGGTCCAGCTGGCCGGGTTCCACAATCACCTCGGCTTCAGCGACGGTGACGGCGCCGGCGGTCGCGACGACGGGGTTGAAGTTCTGCGCGGTGTAGCGGTAGATCAGGTTGCCGTCGGTATCGGCGGTGTGGGCGTGCACCAGTGCGACGTCGGCCTTGATGGCGCGCTCCAGGACGAAAGTCTCGCCGTCGAACTCCGCCAGCGGCTTGCCTTCGGCGACGAGGGTGCCGACGCCGGTCTTGGTGTAGAACGCCGGAATCCCGGCGCCCCCGGCACGGAGGCGCTCGGCGAGGGTGCCCTGCGGGGTGAACTCGACTTCGAGGTTGCCGGCGAGGTACTGCTCGGCGAAGAGCTTGTTTTCCCCCACGTAGGAGGCGATAACTTTGCGGACCTGGCCGGCTTCAATGAGGACTCCGAGCCCCTTCCCGTCGACGCCCATGTTGTTGGACACCACCGTGAGGTCCTTGACGCCGGAATCGCGCACGGCTTCGATCAGGTCAGCCGGAATGCCGCTGAGGCCAAAACCTCCGACGGCGAGCGTCATCCCGTCCCGCAGTACGTCCTGCAGCGCGGCCGCCGCTCCGGATTTCACCTTTGACATTGCATCTCCTCATTGAGCTCTTCTTGCTGCCCGGCTGGCAATCCACTTTGTGGACCGGCTTCCTGCTGAAGGAGCCTACGGGGCGGAAATGGAGGCTGTCAACGGGTGATTTCGACCTCTGTGGTGCCATTTTTACAGTGTGGACGCTAGGCTATGGAGCATCCACATTATGGATACTTTCACGGGATACGCAGGGGTTCGAGGGGGAACATGAGTTCAGCACCGGTCCAGGGCGCGCAGGTGGTCAGCCGCATCGCGTCGCTGCTGCGCATTGTCGGGCGGACGCCTGTTGGCTCCCCGCTGGTGGAACTGGTCCGGGAATCCGGGCTGACCCGCCCCACGGTGCACCGGCTCCTGTCCTCGCTCGCCGCCGAGGGGCTGCTGGACCAGGACCGGCAGAGCGGCAACTGGGTGCTGGGGCCGGAGATCCTGCTGATGGGCTCCGTGGCCTCGGCGCGTTTCCCGCTGGAGGACATCGCCCGGCCGAGCCTGCGCCGGCTCGCCGAGGAAACCGGCGAAAGCGCGTTCTTCTCCATCCGGCGCGGCGCGGAAACGGTGTGCCTGCTCCGCGAGGAGGGGAGCTTCCCCGTACGGTCCTTCGTGCTGCACGAGGGTGTCCGCTTCCCGCTCGGGGTGGCCTCCGCGGGGACCGCCATCATGGCGTTCCTGCCCGCGGCGGAGCAGGAGGAGCTCCTGGCGGACTGGGACGCGCACGCGGGTGCCTTCGCGGCTGCCCACACCGCGCCGCTGGTCCGGGAGAATCTGGCGAAGACGCGGCAGGCCGGTTATTCGGTGAATCCGGGGCTGGTGCTGGAGGGCAGCTGGGGGATGGGCGCCGCCGTCTTCGACCAGCGCGGCCGCCCCGCGTGGGCGCTGTCGCTGACCGGCATTGAACCGCGCTTCAAGGGCGAACGGCAGGAGATGCTGGGCCGCCTGCTGATGGAGGAGGCGCACCGGATCTCCACGCTGCTGCAGCGCCGCTAGGACCCGACGGCGGTCCGGGGGCACTTCGCCACGGACACGCCGGGCTGTGGCGTCCCGCCGGGCCGGGCGGGCCTCAATGTGCCCCCGGAGCGCCGGCTACTTCCACCAGGTGTCGAAGATGGTGACCGGGACGGTGCGCTTGTGCCGGGTGCGGAGGTACTTCTGCTCGATGGATTCGGCCACGGCGTCCGGGACCTCGCGGCCTTCGAGGTAGTCGTCGATCTGGTCGTACGTCAGGCCCAGCTCGTCCTCGTCGGTGCGGCCGGGCTGGCCGTCCAGGAGGTCCGCCGTCGGGACCTTCTGCCAGACGCGGGCGGGGGCGCCGAGTTCGGCGAGCAGGGCCCGGTTCTGGCGCTTGTTGAGCCCGAACAGCGGCAGGATGTCCGCGCCGCCGTCGCCGAACTTGGTGAAGAACCCGGTGACGGATTCTGCGCCGTGGTCCGTGCCGATCACCAGGTAGTTGTGTTCCCCGGCGAGGGCGTATTGCGCAATCATGCGGGTGCGGGCCTTGGTGTTGCCCTTGTGGAAGTCGGAGATTCCGTTGCCCACGGTCTTCTCGAATTCGTCCTCGAAGCCGTCCACGGCCGCGGAGATGTTGAACGTCCATTCGGTTTTCGCCTGGATGAAGTCCAGCGCGGCCTGGGCGTCCTGCTCGTCGTGTTGCACCCCGTAGGGGAGACGGACGGCCACGAAGTTGGCGTCGACGCCGTCGGCCGCGAGCTCCTCGACCGCCAGCTGGGCCAGCCGGCCGGCGAGGGAGGAATCCAGCCCGCCGGAGATTCCGAGGACAAAGCCCTTGGTGTGGGTGGCCAGGAGGTAGTCCTTCAGGAACGTGACGCGCTTGCGCACCTCCCCGGCGGGGTCGATCCGGGGCTGGACACCCATTTCTTCGATGATCTTCGCCTGGAGTTCACGCATGACTCAAAGCCTAGCCAGCAGTGTCAACCGTGCTCAACTAAGTCAGTCAGCCCGGCGTTGCGAGCGGGGCCGGGGCGGTGGAGCCGCGGACCGTGAGGTGGGTGGGGGAAACCCCTCCCGCGGGCGGGCTCCGCAGGCGTAGCGTATGGCCATGGAGAAGACCGGATGTGTGGTGGTGGGCGGCGGCCCCGCCGGCATGATGCTGGGACTGCTGCTGGCCCGGGCCGGCGTTCAGGTCACGGTGCTGGAGAAGCACGCGGACTTCTTCCGGGACTTCCGCGGCGACACCGTCCATGCGTCCACCATCCGGCTGATCGATGAGCTGGGCCTGGGCGAGGAGTTCCGCCGGCTCCCGCAGAGCCGGCTGAGCAACGTGGCGTTCCCGGTGCCCGGCGGTCCACCCGTGACGATGGGCAACTTCGATGCCCTGCCCCCGCCGTACAACTACGTCGCCATGATGCCGCAGTGGGACTTCCTGAACTTCCTGGCCGGCGCCGCCGCCCAGGAGCCCTCCTTCAGCCTGCGGATGGGCCACCGGGCCACTGCGCTGGTCCGGAACGGCGGCCGGGTCAGGGGCGTCCACTACCGGACCGCGGACGGGGAGTCGGGGGAGATCCTGGCGGACGTGGTGGTTGCGACGGACGGGCGCCATTCCGCCCTGCGCAGCGCGGCCGGACTTGCCCCGAAAGAGTACCCGGTGCCGTTCGACACATGGTGGTTCCGGCTGCCGAGGCTCGCCTCCGAGCGCGGTGAGATCGCGGGCATTGTGCCGGCGTTCGGCCGCGGCGAGGCGCTGCTGGCGCTCAATCGGACCGACTACTTCCAAATGGGCTACCTCGCGCCCAAGGGCACGGATGCCCGGATCCGGGCCGAGGGGGTGGCAGGGTTCCGGCGCCGGATTGCGGCCCTCCGCCCCGATCTCGCCGACCGGGTGGATGCCATCGCGTCGCTGGAGGACCTGCACTGGCTGGACGTGCGCCTGGACCGGCTGCGCCGCTGGCACATCAACGGGATGCTCTGTATCGGAGACGCCGCCCATGCGATGTCGCCGGCCGGCGGGGTGGGGATCAACCTGGCAATCCAGGACGCCGTGGCCGCCGCGGACTGCCTGGCCCCGGCGCTGCTCCGAGGGCAGGTCACCCGCGCCGACCTGGCGAAGGTTGTCCGACGGCGGCGCCTGCCCACCGTCGTCGTCCAGACTGTGCAGCGCGTGATGCACCGGCTGTTGTTCGAGCCGATCATGACCGGGACGCGGGCCGGGGCGCCGGCCATCCTGCTGTTCCTGGCCCGGCACGTCCCGGCCGCCGGAAGGGTGGTCCCGCGGTTCGTGGCCTTCGGGCCGCGGCCCGAACACGCGCCCGCCTTCGCCCGCCGCGTTCCTTCCCCTCCATCGATTGCTCCGTAACAGCCCGTGCAGCCCCAGAAGGGCGGAGCAGCGGAGAGGGTCAGCCGCGGGAGGCCAGGTACTCGATGAGTCCCTTGACCGTAGCCACCGCCGGGTAGTCCCGCTCCGGAATGTCGACGCCGGTGGCGGTGTCGATCGTCTCGATGAGCCGGAGGAAGTCCAGCGAGTCGAGTTCCAGGTCCTGCCGCAACCGGGCGTCCTCGTCCACGTCGGCCAGGTCGACGTCAGGCGCCACCTTGCCGATCGCGGCCTGCACCGCCAACCGGGCGTCCTGTTCGTTCATGGTTCCTCCCGCGTTCCGATCCGATTCCCGCTCCGGCCCCGGCTCACAGCTCCTCCGGTTTCTGCAGCAGCTCATCAATGCGGGTCAGGTAGCGGCCCCCGCGCAGGCCGTCGCTGACCCGGTGGTCGGCGGAGAGCGTGGCCGTCACGGCGGGACGGACACCCAGCATGCCGTCGTGCGCCCACGGCTGCTCCACCACCCGGCCGAGGCCCAGCATCGCGACCTGCGGCGGGTAGATCACACCGAAGACACTGTCCACGCCCAGGTCCCCGAGGTTGGTCACCGTAATGGTGGGATCGGCCATTTCGGCGCGCTGCAGCCGCCCGGCGCGCGCCCGGCTGACCAGATCCCGCAGCTGCTCCATCAGCACGTCCACGGCCAGGGTGTCCGCGTCGTGGAGGGCCGGGGCCACAATGCCGCCCTGCCGGAGGGCCACCGCGACGCCGAGGTGCACGGACGCACTGGGCCGGAACCCGCCGTCGTCGTCGTAAAAGCCGTTCACCTCCGGCACATCCCGGGCCGCGAGCGCCGCGGCCTTCAGCAGGAGCGCCGAGGCCACCAGCCGGGACGCCACCGGCCGCTGCGCGTTGACGGACTGCATCCAGGCGACGGCGGCCCGCAGGTCCAGGGTGGTGCTGAGGTAGTAATGCGGAATGGTCTTCTTTGACCGCGACATCAGGGCCCCCACAGCGCGGCGCAGGCTGGCGACGCGCTCGCGGGCTTCCGCGGTTTTGCCCGGGGCCGGAGCCGCGGGCGGGGGCTGCTCCTGCGGGGGCGGGGGGAGCCCGACGGCGGCAGCAGCCGCGGCTTCCGGCAGGCGGCCCGCGGCGTGCTGCACGTCCGCCACGGTCACGGCACCGTCCGGGCCGCTGCCGCTGACGGCGGACAGGTCGACGCCGAGTTCCGCGGCCAGCCGCCGCGCCCGGGGGGAGGACCGTACCCGTCCTGCGGACGGCCGGGCCGCGGCTGCGTGCTCCACGTCGGCCCGAGTGACCGCGCCGCCCTTGCCGGTGCCATGGAGCCGGGCCGGGTCGATGCCCAGCCCGTGGGCCAGATGCCGGACGGGCGGCGCGATCGGGGCAGCCTCCCCGGCATGCGAGGGGGCCGGAGCGTCCCCGGCAGGGGAGGGGGCCGGAGCGGCGGACGGCGGCGATATGGCTCCGGCCGCGGGGCCGGGTGTGGCGCTGGTCTCGGCCGGGGTCGGAGTGATCCGGGCCAGCGGTGTGCCCACCGGCACTGTGGTGCCTAGGTCCACCAGGAGCTCGGCCACCACCCCCTCCTGGAAGGACTCCACGTCCATAACGGTCTTGTCCGTGTCCACCACCGCCACCAGATCCCCGCGGCGGACGTAGTCGCCGGGCCGGACCAGCCACTCGACCACCTTGCCGTGTTCCATGTCGGCCCCCAGCGAGGGCATCAGGAAGTCAGCCACCGGCGCTGACCGCCTGCCGCGCCGCCGCGGTGATCCGGTCCACGGAGGGCAGGGCCGCCAGCTCAAGGTGCTTCGAGTAGGGGATCGGCACCTCGGCGCTGCAGACCCGGCCCACCGGGGCGTCCAGGTCATAGAAGGCGTTCTCGGTGATCCGGGCGCTGATTTCGGCGGAGATGCTGCCGCTGCGCCAGCCCTCGTCCACCACCACGGCGCGGTGGGTCCTGCGGACGGAGGTGAGGATGGCGGCCTCGTCGAGGGGACGGAGCGTCCGAAGGTCCAGCACCTCGGCGTCGATGCCGTCGACGGCGAGCTGTTCGGCGGCATCGAGGACGGGCTGGAGCGTCCCGCCGTACGTGATCAGGGTGACGTCGGCGCCGGGCCGCCGGACCGCGGCGGTGTCAATGTCCACGGCCCCGGCGTCGTCGTCGAGTTCGCCGGCGACGTTGTACAGCGAGCCGTGTTCGAAGATCAGCACCGGATCCGGGTCCTGCAGCGCCGTCCACAGCATGCCGCGGGCGTCCGCCAGGGTGGCGGGGGCGAGGATGCGCAGGCCGGGGATGTGCGCGAACCAGCCCTCCAGGCTGTGCGAGTGCTGGGCGCCCAACTGGCGGCCGGCGCCCGTGGTCATCCGGATCACGAGCGGGACG
Source organism: Pseudarthrobacter sp. 1C304 (assembly GCF_052245515.1). Classification (NCBI taxonomy): domain Bacteria; kingdom Bacillati; phylum Actinomycetota; class Actinomycetes; order Micrococcales; family Micrococcaceae; genus Pseudarthrobacter; species Pseudarthrobacter sp. 1C304. Next base: position 645,964 of record NZ_JBQQCH010000001.1, read on the forward strand.
TTGAACTGCCCGCCGGACATGTGCAGCAGGCTCGCGGCGTTGTTGACGATCTGGTCCAGGGCCAGCAGGCTGAAGTTGACGGTCATAATCTCCACAATGGGACGCAAACCGGCCAGCGCCGCGCCGATCCCGGCGCCCACAAAACCGGACTCGGAGAGCGGCGTATCCCGGATGCGCTGCGGGCCGAACTCCTCCAGCAGGCCGAGGCTCACGGCGAAGGACCCGCCGTAGGACCCCACGTCCTCGCCCATCAGGAAGACCCGTTCGTCGCGGAGCATCGCATCGCGGATCCCGGCCCGGAGCGCTTCGCGGTAGCTGGACTTCATGGCCCGCTCCGCCCGGTGGCTGCCCGGCTGTCCGCGCCGCGCTCGCTGTAGACAAAACGGGTCAGGTCCTCCACGGGTTCGAGGGTCCCGGCCTCGGCGAAGTCGACGGCGGCGGCGACCTCCGCATCGGCCTCCTCCTCCAGCTGTTCCCACTCCTGCGCGGTGAGCTGGCCCGCGGCCTCCATCGAGGTGCGCAGCAGGGTGATGGGGTCGCGCTCCAGCCAGCGGGCGACTTCGGCCTTGTCGCGGTACCGTTCCGGGTCGAACATCGAGTGGGCCCGGAAACGGTAGGTGCGCAGCTCCAGGAAATGCGGGCCGCCGCCGGAGCGCACAGCCTCGACGGCGCGGCGGGCCGCATCTTCGACCGCCAGCACGTCCATGCCGTCCACGGCCCACGCGGCCACCTCGTAGCCGGCGGCCTTCAGCGCCATGTCCGTCTGGGATTCCGAGCGCCCCAGTGCGGTTCCCATGGCGTACAGGTTGTTTTCGCAGCAGAACAGCACGGGCAGCTGCCACAGCGCGGCAAGGTTGAGGCTCTCGTGGAATTCTCCTTCGGCGACGGCGCCCTCGCCGAAGAAACACACCGTGGCGCGGGAGCGGCCGGTCATCTTGTCCGCGAGCGCCATCCCAACGGCGAGCGGCAGGCCGCCGGCCACGATCGCGTTGCCCCCGTAGAAGCGCGTGGCGGCGTCGAAAAGATGCATGGAGCCGCCGCGGCCCCGGCAGCAGCCCTCGACGTAGCCGTACATCTCGGCGAGGATCGCCCCCGCGGGGACCCCGCGGAGCAGGGCGTGGCCGTGTTCCCGGTAGGTCGCGAGGACGGCGTCGTCCGGGGCGAGCGTCTCCAGGACGCCGGCCGCCACCGCTTCCTCCCCGATGTACACGTGCAGGAACCCGCGGATCTTGGCGGCGCTGTAGAGCTCGACGCACTTTTCCTCGAGCCGCCGGACGCGCAGCATCTGCAGCAACAGGTGCCGGCCGTGGGCGGGGTCCAGGACGCGGGCCGGAGGGTCGAGGGGGCCGGTCATTGCGGTGCTCCGGGTTCCGGCTCCGACGCCCCGGCAGGGGACTCAACGGGGGACTCCACCGTGGACGTGTCGCCTTCGGGCAGGCCCAGTTCCCGGGCCTTGAGCAGCCGCCGGAGGATCTTGCCGCTGCGGGTCCGGGGCAGGGCCGCGGTGAACTCCAGCAGTCTCGGCGCCACCGCGGGTCCGAGGCGCTTCCGGGCGAAGCCGATGATCTCCAGCTGCAGGTCCTCGGACGGCTGCCAGCCGGACCGGAGCTCCACGAATGCCTTCACCACCTCGCCGGCCACGGGGTCGGGGACCCCGATCACCCCCGCCTCGGCGACGGCGTCGTGCTCCATCAGGCAGCTCTCCACTTCGAACGGGCCGATCAGGTGGCCGGAGGACTTGATCACGTCGTCGCCGCGCCCGACGAACCAGTAGTACCCGTCGGCGTCGCGCCTGGCGAGGTCGCCGGTGAGGTACCAGCCGCCCGCGAAGCAGCGGCGGTAGCGTTCCTCCTCGTGCAGGTAGCCGCGGAACATCGACGGCCAGCCCGGCCGCAGGGCCAGCTCGCCCACCGCGTCCGGCTCCGTTACGAGGACCGCCTTCCCGTCGCGGACGATCGGCTTGTCGGAGGCGTCCCGGGCCACGATGCCCGCCTCGACGCCGGGCAGCGGCCGGCCCATGGAGCCGGGCCGGATTTCGGTGGCGGCATAGTTGGAGATCATGATGCCGCCGGTTTCGGTCTGCCACCAGTTGTCGTGCACGGGCAGGCCGAACGCCTCCTGGCCCCAGGCCACCACCTCGGGGTTCAGCGGTTCACCGACGCTGGCGACGAAGCGCAGCGCGGACAGGTCGTGGCCCCGGGCCCGGTCCGCCCCGGCCTTCATGAGCATCCGCAGCGCCGTCGGGGCCGTGTACCAGACGGTGACGTGCTGTTCGGCGAGGATCCGGTACCAGCGGTCCGGGTCCATCTCCTCCTCGTCCACAATGGTGGTCACCCCGTGGGTGAGCGGCGCGATCACGCCGTAGGAGGTTCCGGTGACCCAGCCGGGATCGGCCGTGCACCAGTAAATGTCGTCCGGGTGCAGGTCCAAGGCGGTGGTGCCCGTCGCGTGGTGCGCGGTGACGGCGTCGTGCACGTGGATGGCGCCTTTCGGCGTGCCCGTGGTCCCGGAGGTGAAGTGCAGCAGGGCCATGTCCTCTGCCTGCGTGGCGGCTACCTCACTGTCGGCGGGCGCTGCGCGCATCAGCGCGGTGAGGTCCAGCGTGCCCGGTTCCGGGTCGCCGTCGGCGTCGGTCAGCAGGACGTGCCGGAGCTCCGGCAGGGACCCGCGGATCCCGGCAATTTTCTTGCGGTACAGCGCCCGGGTGGTCACCAGGGCCCGGCCGGAGCCCAGGTGCAGCCGCTGCCGGACGGGTTCCGGGCCGAAGGCGGAGAACAGCGGGCAAAAGACGCTGGCGTTCTTGAGTGTTCCCAGCACGGCGATGTAGAGCGCCGGGCTGCGCCCGGTGAGCGAGAAGACGCGCTCGCCGCGTCCGATGCCGAGGCCGCGGAGCACCGCGGCGAACCGGCTGGTCTGCTCGGCGAGCCCGGCGAAGCTGAGGGAACGGACGCTGCCGTCGGCCCGGATGAACCGCAGCGCCTCGTGCCCCGCGAGAGCGCCTGCGGTGTGCCGGTCCACCGCCTCATAGGCGATGTTCACGCCGCGGCCGCCGGGCAGGCCGGACAGTTCGTGGCGCGCCTCGTTCCACGAAAACGCAGCACACGCGGCGTCGTAGTCCACCAGGTTCGGGCGGACCCGGAAGCTCGCGGGGTCCTTGGGGATGGCGGGCCAGCGGGTGGAAGGTTCCGTTCCTGCCGTCATGGTTCCATGGCACTCCAGCCCGGAGGGGGTGCCTAGAGGAAAAAGGCCCGGCGCGGGCCGCCCGGGAGTCCCCGACATCCAACCGGGCCGCGGGCAGTCGCGTGCCGTCCAGCCACTAAACTGGGTCCCATGACTGCCACCAGTGTCCCCGCAGCCGATGCCGCTGCCGCCCGTGCCCGCCTGCTGGAACTGATTAAGGAACTGGCCGTGGTCCGCGGCAAGGTCATCCTCTCCAGCGGCGCCGAGGCCGACTACTACATCGACCTGCGCCGCATCACGCTGCACCACGAGGCATCCAAGCTGGTGGGCCAGGTCATGCTGTCCCTGATGGACGACGCCGGCATCGACTTTGAGTGCGCGGGCGGGCTGACCATGGGGGCCGACCCCGTCGGCACCGCTGTGATGCATGCCGCGGTCGACGGCGGACGCCCCGTGGACGCGTTCGTGGTCCGCAAGGCGCAGAAGTCCTACGGCATGGGCCGCCAGGTGGAAGGCCCTTCCGTTGAGGGACGCAAGGTGCTGGTGCTTGAAGACACGTCCACTACCGGCGGCTCGGCGCTTGCCGCCGTCGAGGGCGTCCGCAAGGCCGGCGGCAACGTCGTCGCCGTCGCTGTGATCGTGGACCGCGACACGGGCGCCAAGGAAAAGATCGAGGCAGAGGCCGGAGTTCCCTATCTCTTCGCCTTCGGCAAGGACGAACTCGGCCTGAGCTAGGCGTTCTTCCCTCAGCGGACGCGTGTGGACCGGGGGTTTGCGGTGTCTTATCATTTTCAGATAGCCACCAGAGCCCCCGGAGACCACGCGACATGCTCCTGCCCGAACCCGACGAACTCCTCGAATCCGAGCACCTCACCACCGTAGACCAGGTCCAGAACCTCATTCTGGACAGTGCCGACTTCGAGGATTTCCTCAACGAACTCGCGCGGTTTTCGGCGCACCAGGTGGCGGGCGCCGGGGACGATGCCCTGTGCGGGATCACCCTGCTGCGCGACCGGAAGGCAGCAACCATCGGCTGGAGCAGCGAGTCCGCGCGCGAAGTGGACGAAATCCAGTACCGGCTCTCGCAGGGCCCGTGCCTGACGGCGGCCCAGGAGGAACGGGAAGTCTATGTTCCGGACCTGTTCGAAGAGGATCGCTGGGGCCCGGACTATGCCAGTGCCGTCGCGTCCCACGGCCTTCGCTCGGTGCTTTCCGTACCGTTCCACCTGCAGGGCGAGGCCCAGGCGGCACTGAACCTGTACTCCGACGCGCCGCACAAGTTCGACGGCGATGTGGCCGCCCGGGCGCGCGACTACACTCGCCAGATCTCGCAGGCGCTCCGGCTCGCGGTCCGCTTCTCCCTGCACACGGACAGCGCTACCAACCTCCGGGCCACCCTCGAATCCCGCACCGTTATCGACATGGCGATCGGGATTGTCATGGCGCAGAACCGCTGCAACCAGGAAACGGCCGTCCGCATCCTCACGGACGCTTCGAGCAATGGGAATGTCAAGCTGCGTGACATTGCCGCGTCCCTGGTCCGCTCCGTCGGCGGCACGGCGTCCCGGACCCACTTCGAGGAACCCGGGCGGCAGGCCACCGGCTGAACCGGGAGCGGGATATGACTTGTGCGCACTGTCGGGGACCTATAGTCTGAACGAGGTTGAGCCGTCGGCCATAGATTCCTATTTTTTGGAGTACCTATGGACCAGTCTCTTAATGCTCAGGTCAGGATTGATACCGTCTCCGATACCGTTCGGATCGACGTCCTTGGCAGCCTCACCCAGATCTCCCGGCCGTCCCTCATGCAGACCATCCGGCGTGTCCGCCAGATGGGGATCACCTCGCACATCCGGGTGGAACTGGGCAGCGCAGCATTCGTTGAATCTGCCGCCCTGGCCGGTCTCCGCGCCGACCTTAACGCCGTTGACGGCGGCGCTGGCCCCGTTGCCGGCACGGCCGCCAAGGGAAGTGGTGTCTCGCTGATGCTTTCCACCGGTGTCCTCGGACCCGCGGCGGCGCTGCAGCCCCTGGACCTTGCCGGAGAAGTCCAGACGCCCATGGACACGTCCGGCCTGCGCCCGCTGGCGGGCTATTCGGACGACGAACTGCTGGCCGCCAGCGATTCGGTGTTCGGGCTCCTAGACAACCCGGCCGTCATGGCCCGCTCGGAACTCCTGGCCACCTTCGACGACATTTCCCTGGAAATCGCCCGCCGCGAAGTTGGCCGCGCCGCCAAGCCCGCGTAGGCAGGGCGGCGGCGTCATTCCGGCGCCGGGGCCGTTCTCTGCGCGTTTCCGATCCGGCAGCCCCGGTGGCTACGGTAGTGATGTGCCGCAAGAGCCGGAGAATCAGAACCTGGGCGGGGCCGGCGACGCCGACGCCCGTGTGCTGCGGCACGCCGCCGAACTCCAGCGGTTTTCGCGGCGCGGGTTCCTGGGCGGCACGGCGGCCGCCTCGGTGCTGGCGGCCGACATGCTGTTCACCCGGCGGGTGCAGGCCGAACGGCGGGTCCACCGGATCCTCCCGGTGCCGGACGAGACCGCGGAGACCTACTACCCCAACGCCAGCTGGTTCCTTTTCCCCGGCTACAAGACGAGCTGGGAGGAGGCCCTGTGGATCCTGAACGCGCTGCGCGGAACACTGAACAAACGCGGCCAGCTGGCCGCCGTCGGCTATTCCAACGTGGGCCTGGACATTGACCAGATCGTGATCGCTGTGGTGGAGCATGCCCGGGCGCATCAGCTGACTACCCTCTATTTCTACGGCCACAGCTTCGGCGGCATGGTGGCCACCCAGGTCGCCGCCCGGCTCCGGGAGCTGCACGGCATCGAGGTGGCGTTTATCCTGCTCGATTCCAGCCCGTGCAGCAAGTACGACGTGCTGGACCAAAGCTGGTTCGAGGGGGTGGTGTTCCTCTACGAAAAAGGCTTCCGGTTCCCCACCGTGCTGCGCGGCGGCTACGAACTGGGGGAGCGGATGCTGCACAAGGACGAGCGCAGCTGGGGGCAGATCCTGGACCAGACCCTGGAGCAGCTGTCGCCGATCGCACCCTCCAGCGTGCTCATCCAGTCCGAGTCCGCCTACATCTACCACTTCGATGCCACCCGTTTCGCGGGGAAACTCGGCGGGACCCGGATGGCCTTCGTCGGCAACCCCCGGGACCGGACCGTGGACTACGAGACCGCCCGGGACTCCTGGTCGCTGACCTTCAAGGACAACATGGCCAACGCTTCCCTGCGTACCGACGGCGCCCGTCCGGCGCACGCCAGCCCGGGCTGGAACCCGTTCATCTACCGGCCCATCATCGAGGAACTGCAGGACGGGATGTTCCCGCTGCCCTCCGGCGGGGGCAAGAAGACCGCGTTCTGAGGCCTGGCCCTAGATCTGGTTCTTCAGGTCCGCTACGGAGTTCAGGATCTGGTTCGGACGGAACGGGTAGGCGGCGATGTCGTCCTTGTGCGTGATGCCGCTGAGCACCAGCACCGTGTGCAGCCCCGCCTCCATCCCGGCAATGATGTCCGTGTCCATCCGATCGCCGATCATGGCCGTGGTTTCCGAATGCGCGTCGATCTGGTTCATGGCCGAGCGGAACATCATCGGGTTGGGCTTGCCCACAATGTACGGCTCGCGGCCGGTCGCCTTGGTGATGAGCGCCGCGATGGCGCCGGTGGCCGGCATGGGCCCGTCCTTCGAGGGCCCGGTGGCGTCCGGGTTGGTGGCGATGAACCGCGCACCGCCCAGGATCAGCCGGATGGCCATGGTGATGGCCTCGAAGGAGTAGGTGCGGGTCTCGCCCAGCACCACGAAGTCCGGGTCCTGGTCCGTGAGGATAAAGCCGGCCTCGTGCAGCGCCGTCGTGAGGCCCGCCTCGCCGATCGTGTAGGCGCGGTTGCCGGACTCCGAGCCGCGTACCTGGTCCTTGAGGAACTGGGCGGTGGCCAGGGCCGAGGTCCAGATGTTCTCCTCGGGGATCTCCAGGCCGGAGCTCTTCAGCCGTGCGGCGAGGTCCCGCGGCGTGAAGATGGAGTTGTTGGTCAGGACGAGGAACCGCCGGGACGTGTCCACCCAGCGCTGGATCAGTTCCGCGGCGCCCGGAATCGGCTGGTTTTCGTGGACCAGGACACCGTCCATGTCGGTCAGCCAGCACTCGATCTCCTGGCCGCTGCGGTACACCGACGGTGCCGAGCGCACGTCGTCCGGGTTGTCCCTGTGCTGTTCCTGCTGCTCCGCCATGCTGTCCTCCGCCGATAATGTGCCGATGCCAGTCCCAGTCTAATGTTGACTGGTGACTGAACCCGAGATCCCCAGCGAAACCCGCCCCGGCCACCTGGCGGAGCCAGAGCCGGAGCCGGAGCCGGAGCTGGCGCTAGCGCCGGAGGGGGAGCCCAAGCCGGAGGTCGGCGTCGGGCCCTGGGAAGGCGAACTGCCGGAGGGTGCGCACTGGGACCCGGACCTCCTGGCGGACGGCGACCGCCGCAACGTGGTGGACAAGTACCGCTACTGGAAGCACGAGGCGATCGTCGCGGACCTGGACGCCAAGCGCCACAACTTCCACATCGCCATTGAAAACTGGCAGCACGACATGAACATCGGCACGGTAGTGCGCAGCGCCAATGCGTTCCTGGCCAAGGAAGTCCACATCATTGGACGACGCCGGTGGAACCGCCGCGGCGCCATGGTCACCGACCGCTACCAGCACGTCCGGCACCACCCCACCGTCCAGGACTTTGTGGAATGGGCGCAGGGAGAGGGCCTGGCAATCATCGGGATCGACATCTTCCCCGATTCCGTGCCTTTGGAAACCTACGAGCTGCCCAAGGACTGCGTGCTGGTGTTCGGGCAGGAGGGCCCGGGGCTGTCCCCCGAGGTCCACGAGGCCGCGGTGGACACCCTGTCGATCGAGCAGTTCGGCTCCACCCGCTCGATCAACGCCGCCTCGGCCGCGGCCATCGCGATGCACGCCTGGATCCGCCGGCACGTGTTCCACCAGCCCCCGGGCTGAGGGCCGCCGCGGTTTTCCCGCGTTGCTCCGATCAATTGACCTGCCCAGAGGGTCACTGCCGCGAAGTGTCGTCTCGGCGGGGGGCGAGTATTACAGGCCGAGTGACCGGAAACACGGCCCCCGGCGTCGGAATGGCTAGGATGGTTCGTAGCCGACGAGGTTCCCCGCAGGGGCACCCCAGCCCGCAGACGAAATTCACTTTAGGAGTCAGCATGCCCATTGCAACCCCAGAGATTTACTCCGAGATGATCGACCGCGCTAAGACGGGCGGCTTCGCGTTCCCCGCCGTGAACGTCACCTCCTCCCAGACCCTCAACGCGGCCCTCCGCGGCTTCGCCGAGGCCGAGTCCGACGGCATCGTCCAGGTGTCCACCGGCGGTGCAGCGTACTGGTCCGGCGCGTCCACGAAGGACATGGTGGCCGGCTCCCTGGGCTTCGCCGCGTTCGCCCGCGAGGTGGCCAAGAATTACGGCGTCAACATCGCCCTGCACACCGACCACTGCCCCAAGGACAAGCTGGACGGCTTCGTCCTGCCGCTGCTGGCCGCCTCCGAGGCCGAGGTCAAAGCCGGCCGCAACCCGCTCTTCAACTCGCACATGTGGGACGGCTCCGCGGAAACCCTGCAGGAAAACCTGCGCATCGCCCGTGAACTCCTGGAGCGCACCGCTGCCGCCAAGATGATCCTCGAGGTTGAGATCGGCACCGTCGGCGGCGAGGAAGACGGCGTCGAGAACGCCATCAACGACAAGCTGTACACCACCGTCGAGGACGCCCTGGCCACCATCGACGCCCTCGGTTCCGGCGAAAACGGCCGCTACATCACGGCGCTGACCTTCGGCAACGTGCACGGCGTCTACAAGCCCGGCGGCGTCAAGCTCCGCCCGGAAATCCTCAAGGACATCCAGGAGCAGGTGGGCGCCAAGATCGGCAAGTCCAGCCCGTTCGACCTGGTCTTCCACGGCGGCTCCGGCTCCTCCGATCAGGAAATCGCCGACGCCGTCTCGTACGGCGTGATCAAGATGAACATCGACACGGACACCCAGTACGCCTACACCCGCCCGGTGGCGGACCACATGTTCCGCAACTACGACGGCGTCCTGAAGGTCGACGGCGAGGTGGGCAACAAGAAGCTGTACGACCCCCGCGTGTGGGGCGCCTCCGCCGAGGCAGGCCTCGCGGCCCGCGTCGTCGAAGCCGCCCAGCAGCTCGGTTCCACCGGCAAGACGTTCTAGGCATGTCGGACGAGTTCCGCAAGAACCTGATGGGCCCCGAGCCCACGCTCCTGCCGGCGGAGACCGAGGTCTACCAGCACCTGGCCCTCGGCCAGGAGGCCCTGGACCTCGTGGCGAAGCACCCGACGTCCTCGCTGCTCTGGGCCGTGCTGGCCGAGGAAGCGTGGGCTGAGGGACGGACCATCGATTCCTACGCCTACTCCCGCGTCGGCTACCACCGCGGCCTGGACTCGCTACGCCGCAACGGCTGGCGCGGCGTCGGGCCCATCCCGTGGGAGCACGAACCCAACCGCGGATTCCTGCGCGCCCTGTACTCGCTGGGCCGCGCATCAGCGGCGATCGGCGAGGCGGACGAGCCGGAGCGGATCGAAAAGTTCCTGAACGACTCCGATCCCGCCGCCAAGGCAGCGATCGAAGCCGAGAAGCGCTGACAAACCAACGCGGGGTCAGCTCCCGCCCATAAATCCCCTTGGGATGGGCGGGAACTGACCCCGCGTTGTTTGTTAACGCACGACGGCGGGCGTCCACCAAAGGTGGGCGCCCGCCGTCGTGCTCTGGAAGGTCAGCTGGCCTTGGCCAGGCCCGTGCGTGCCATGGCATCCGCGTACACGGTGCCCATTTCTTCGAGGTACTGCTCCTGGCGGGCCGGGGTTCCGGCGAAGGCGCGTCCGCTGAGCGAGCGGACCTTGTAGGTCTTGAGGCCGCGGCGCCAGATCATGGGAACTTCGGTCTTCAGGAGCAGGTTGGCGAGGCGGTTCGCCTCGGTGCCGTGGGCCACAATCACGGAGGCGCGGGGCACCAGGGCGAGGAACTTCAGCAGCGGCTTCAGGCCCGCGGAGATCTGGTCCGGCGTGAACTTTCCGTTCGGCTCGCCCGGGACGTGCCAAGGGTGGACGTTCCACGGCATGACGTACTCAGGGCGCAGGCCCAGCTTCCACTGGACGCCGAGCAGCCGGGTGGCGGCCTCATCGTCGCCGGCGGTGATAAACCCGGACTTGTCCTCGGTTCCGATGTTGGAGAAGAGGCTGATGATCCGGCACTCGTCGACGTCGTGCATCGGATCGACGTAGGGGACGGTGGTGCCGGCCTTGGCCGCCTGCAGCGTGTCGCACAGTTCGTTGACGGCTGCGACGCTAGGTTCGTAGCGGCGGCTCAAAAGCTGCTCGCGGGAATTTTCAGTGGCCAAGGCTGTCATATGTTGCTGAGTCTCCTGCGGGATTGGTAACGCTGCCAGACCGCACGCGGGCACGCGGAACACGGGCACGCCAAGTACGGTGTGGTTTGAAAATGTGGTGTGGACCGAATTCATGAGCGGTCGTTAGTAGTCTATCAAGCCCTGCGGAAGTCCATTGGATGGTCAAATGAGCTGCCGCCCCCGCCATCGGCTAAACTTGGGTGGTAAGAGCCCCGGACTCTGGCGTTGACGGCATGGATCAAACCAGTGCAGATCGAAGCAGTACAGATCGTAGTGGTACTGCTCACAGCGGTAGATTCGGGGCATTCTCATGAACGGCGCTGAACCCCCGGTGACCACCTCGGTGCATCACCCGGACTTCAGCCCGAACGAATGGGGGAGGATCCCATGCCAGCAATCGTGATCGTCGGAGCCCAGTGGGGCGACGAAGGCAAAGGTAAGGCCACTGACCTGCTCGGGGGCCGTGTCGACTACGTCGTCAAGCCCAACGGCGGCAACAATGCCGGGCACACCGTCGTCGTAGGCGGTGAGAAGTATGAGCTCAAGCTCCTTCCTGCCGGCATCCTGAGCCCCAACGCGGTTCCGATTATCGGCAACGGCTGCGTGGTGAACCTCGAGGCGCTGTTCCAGGAGATCGACGGGCTGGAAGCCCGCGGCGCCGACACCTCGAAGCTGCGCGTCTCGGCCAACGCCCACCTCGTGGCGCCCTACCACCAGGTCCTGGACAAGGTCACCGAGCGCTTCCTCGGGAGCCGCGCCATCGGCACCACGGGCCGCGGCATCGGCCCGGCTTACATGGACAAGGTGGCCCGCCTCGGCATCCGTGTCCAGGACGTCTTTGACGCCTCCATCCTGCGCCAGAAGGTGGAAGGTTCGCTGCGCCAGAAGAACGAGCTGCTGGTCAAGGTCTACAACCGCCGCGACATCGAGGTGGACGAGATCGTGGAGTACTTCCTGTCCTTCGCCGAACGCCTCCGCCCACTGGTCATCGACAGCACCTATGTGCTGAACACGGCGCTGGACGAAGGCAAGGTGGTCCTCATGGAAGGCGGCCAGGCCACGTTCCTGGACGTTGACCACGGCACCTACCCGTTCGTGACCTCCTCAAACCCCACTGCCGGCGGCGCCTCCGTGGGCTCGGGCATCGGCCCCACCCGCATCTCGCGCTCCATCGGCATCATCAAGGCCTACACCACCCGCGTCGGCGCAGGCCCGTTCCCGACGGAACTGTTCGATGACATGGGCATGTACCTGCAGAAGACCGGCGGCGAGTTCGGCGTCAATACCGGCCGGCCGCGCCGCTGCGGCTGGTACGACGCCGTGCTGGCGCGCCACGCCTCCCGCGTCAACGGCTTCACGGACTACTTCGTCACCAAGCTGGACGTCCTCACCGGCATCGAGCAGATCCCGGTCTGCGTGGCCTACGACGTCGACGGCGTCCGGCACGATGAAATGCCCATGACCCAGACCGAGTTCCACCACGCGAAGCCCATCTTTGAGTACTTCGAGGGCTGGACCGAGGACATCACCGGCGCCCGCACCCTGGACGATCTCCCGGAGAACGCCAAAGACTACGTCCTGGCCCTGGAGAAGCTCTCCGGCACACGCTTCTCGGCGATCGGCGTCGGCCCGGACCGTGACCAGACGATTGTGGTCAACGACCTCATCAACGACTGACGCTTTACCAACTGACGCACGACGGCGGCGGGTCACCTTTCAAAGGTGGCCCGCCGCCGTCGTGGTTAACGCCCGGAACCCGCCGGCGAAAAAACTTCCGCCGGGTGCGTAACCTTTTGGCGCGCCCCGACGATTACCCCTCTGTAAGCGCCGCCGGAGGATGGACCCCCCACCAGGACTCCGGCCGGTCCTTCCACTGCAAGTGCAGGCCAGCGCCCGCCCCCATCGGGCGCTGGCCAGCCTTCCACTGAAAGCGCGGGCTGTTGACTGCCCCCATCAGGCCTCAGCCAGCCTTCAAACAAAACAAAGGATGTACGTTTCATATGAAGAGTGTTAGCAAGACCACCAAGATTGCTGTCGGCGCCGCGATTCTCGCGGTCGGAGGCTTCTCCGGTATCGGCCTGGCCAACGCGGCCCAGGTTTCGAACACCCAGCAAGCTGAAGTGACCCCCGCTACGCCCGCCATCCCGGCAACCCCCGAGGTTCCGGCGACTTCCGAACTTCCCGCCACGCCGGCCGTCCCCGCGGTTCCGGCTTCCCCGTCCGTTGATGGCTCCGCCGAGGGCGAGTCAGACATTGAAGGCACCGAAGGCTCCGCCGCCGGAGAAGTTGCCGCTGACAAGGACGCCGTCTCCGCCGAGGGTGCCGCCAACGCCAAGGGCGCGGCCCAGGCCGAGGTCGCTGCCCGGGCCGGGGCCCACGTGACGGTTGCTGTTCCCGCCGTTCCCGCCGTTCCGGGCGCCAAGGGCACCCCGGCCGTTCCGGCCGTTCCGGCCGCCCCCGCTGTTCCGGGCGTTCCGACCCTGCCGTCGGACGAGCTTCCCGAGCGCAGCAAGTAGGCAACAAACGCCTCCTTGGAGGCACCCGGGGTGCGGCCGCTAGACTTGCCGGGGGCCGCACCCCAGCAGTAACCGGAAGGACAGCCACTTGGCAGCACAGCTAAGCGACGACGAATTGTCAGCAGCCTTGGCTGGCGACCCGTCAGGATTCAGCGCTGTCTACACCGTCATTTCACCCGCGGTGCTCGGCTATTTCCGGGCCCGGGGCGTGGATGACGCCGAGGCCCTGACACAGGACGTCTTCGTGGACGTCCTGCCGAAACTGGCCAAAGTCACCGGCGGCCACAGCGGGCTGCGGACCTTCATCTTCTCCGTGGCCCACGCCCGCCTGGTGGACCACCGCCGGCGGGCCGAACGAACCCCCCATCTGGCCGAGTACGATCCCCTGGACGACACGCGGTACGCCGCGTCCGCCGAGGACGAGGTGCTGGGCTCCCTGGGCGGGATTGCAGATTCCCTCTCCCTGCTCAATGAGGAGCAACGGGAAGTTTTGGTCCTGCGGATTGTCGCGGACCTCTCCATCGAACAGGTGGCCCGCATCATGGACAAAACCCCGGGGGCCATCAAACAGCTTCAGCGTCGCGGGCTCAACGCCCTGCGCGAACTCGTCACCGAAAAGGACCACGCAGCATCATGACCGGAACACGCGACCCCCAGCAGGATGGCAGCATCCACGCGATGCTCCGTGATTCCGGGCTCGAGACCTCCACTGAACTCCGCAGCTCACTCGAGGAACTGCGCGCCCTGGTGCCGGACCGGGCCCCGGTGCCCCGCGCCGACCTCGCCGCGCTCCTGTCCGGCGGCCAGGGAGCCGGCGCGGCAAGAGAAGCCTCCACCACCATGATGCCTGCCGTCGCGGCCGATACGACGGCGATGCCCGCCGTCTCAGCGGTGGACCAGCCGGCCGGCGTCGTAAGCCTTACCGAGCGCCGCGGCCGGAAGCGCAGGCTGGCGATCGTCGGAGGCGCCGTCATCGGCGCCATGACACTCGGGGTCGGCGCTGTGGCGGCCTCCAGCGAGGATTTCCGGGACAGCGTCAGCAAGACCGTGGGCATCATCTGGCAGCCGGTCGACGAGGCGCCCGACGTCGCGCCCGAACCCGCCAGGCCCTCGCCGACGGACCTTCCGGCAGCTCCCGCGCCCGCAAAGGTGCCGGGCGGTGCCACGCCTCCGGCGGCAGGCGTCGTGCCGAAGGCACCCGGCTCCGCCGGTGCCGTTCCTGCGACGCCCGGAGCCGCCACTCCGCCAGCTGTTGGACGCGACGGCGTCCTTCCGGACCCGCCGCGCCGTCCCGTCAGCCCGGGCGTGCCTGGGCTCCCCGCGCCGGGTAAAGACCGGGGTGCGCCGTCGGATCCGAAGCCGGAGCCGACGCTTCCCGCGGTGCTCCCCACACTCCCCAGCAATTAGCCGGCCGGACAGCCGGTTCGCGGGAAACGTGCGGGCTCGCCGTAATTAAACGGCGAGCCCGCATGTTTCCAGCGAGTTCGGCAGCCGGGCCCCGGAGATGGCTAGGCCAGGACCTGCCGCTTGGAGGAAATGACGCCGGTATCGAACCCGGCCAGATGCAGGCCGCCGTGGAAACGGGCATGCTCAATCTTCACGCACCGGTCCATGACCACGTCGAGCCCGGCGGCCTCCGCTTCCTTGGCAACGTCCTCATGCCACGACCCCAGCTGCAGCCACAGCGTCTTGGCGCCGGCCGCGACGGCCTCGTCCAGGACACCCGGCAGGTCATCATGCTTGCGGAACACGTCAACAATGTCCGGGCTTTCCGGCAGGTCCGCGAGCGAGGCGTACGTGGGTTCGCCCAGGATCTCCTTGACCACGGGGTTGACGAAATACACCTTGTAGCGCGTGGAGGACTGCAGGTAGGTCGCCACAAAGTAGCTGGCGCGGGACGGCTTGTCCGAGGCGCCCACAATCGCGATGGACTTTGCCTGCCGCAGCAGGTTCAGCCGTTCCGGCGCCGAGGGCCCGGTCCAAGTCCGCTCTTGCGTGCTCATGCGTTCGCTCCGATCGTGCAGGTTTCTGCCTCAGTGGGTTCAGTGTCCGCGGATACACCGTCGGCCGGGACGTCCGACGCGGCGGCCAGGGCCTGGTCGAGGTCCCACAGGATGTCCTCGATGTCCTCGAGCCCGACCGAAATGCGGACCAGGTCCTCGGGGACACCCGCGGATTCGAGCTGTTCCGGGCTGAGCTGTTGGTGGGTGGTGGAGCCGGGGTGGATCACCAGGGTCCTTGAGTCGCCGACGTTGGCCAGGTGCGAGGCCAGCTGCAGGGACTCGATGAACTTCTGTCCCGCGGCCCGGCCGCCCTTCACGCCGAAGGAGAACACCGAACCGGGGCCCAGCGGCAGGTACTTCGCGGCCCGTTCGAAGTGCGGGTGCGAGGGCAGGCCGGAGAAGTTTACGTAGGCCACGCGCTCGTCCGCCTCCAGCCATTCCGCCACGGCCTGGGCGTTCCGCAGGTGCTCGTCGAGGCGCTGCGGGAGGGTCTCGACGCCCTGCAGGAGCTGGAACGCCGACTGCGGGGACAGCGCCGGGCCAATGTCACGCAGCTGCTCGCAGCGCAGCTTCGTGAGGAAGCCGTACTCGCCGAAGTTCCCCCACCAGGAGACGTTGCCGTAGGACGCGACGGGCTCGGTCATGGCGGGGAACTTGCCGTTGCCCCAGTCGAACCGGCCGCTTTCGACAATCACGCCGCCGAGGGTGGTGCCGTGCCCGCCGAGGAACTTGGTGGCGGAGTGGATCACGATGTCCGCCCCGTGCTCGATCGGCCGCACGAGGTACGGGGTGCTCAAGGTGGCGTCGACCACGAGCGGGATGCCGGCGTCGTGCGCCACCTTGGCCAGCCCCTCCAGGTCCTGGACTTCCGACGACGGGTTGGCCACCACCTCGACGAAGATCGCCTTGGTGTTCTCCCGGACCGCGGCGGCGTAGTCCGCGGGGTCGGTCCCGGGGACGAACGTGGTGTCCACCCCGAAGCGGCGCAGCGTGACGTCCAGCTGGGTCACGGTGCCGCCGTAGAGCTGGGAGGCCGCGACGATGTGGTCACCGGACTGGGTCAGCGCGGCGAAGGTGATGAACTCCGCGGCCATGCCCGAGGACGTGGCCACGGCGCCGATTCCGCCCTCCAGGGACGCAATGCGCTCCTCGAACGCGGCCACGGTGGGGTTGCCGATCCGGGAGTAGATGTTGCCGTACTTCTGCAGCGCGAAGAGGTTGGCGGCGTCCTGGGTGTCCTTGAACACGAAGGACGTGGTCTGGTAAATCGGCACGGCCCGGGCGCCGTGCTCGGCGTCGGGCGTGCCCCCGGCGTGCAGTGCGCGGGTGCGGAATCCGAAGGTACGGTCAGCCATTACGCGTTCACCTCGATCTTGGTGTGGTGGGTGGGGACGAGTTCGGTGCCGTGTTTGCGGGCCAGGTCGGCCTCGAGTTCGCGGACGATCGGCAGGATGTCCTTACCGAACGCGGCCACCTCCTCCTGGAAGTGCAGGTAGCAGGTCAGGAGGAGGTTCACGCCGATCTTCTTGTACTCGACGATTCGTTCCGCGATCTGCTCGGGGGTGCCGATCAGCTGGGTCTTGAACCCGTCGTTGTACTGGATCAGGTCCTCGAAGCTGGAGTCGGCCCACATGCCCTTGCCGTCCTTGGTGGACGCGCCGGCCTCCTGGACCGCGTCACGGAAGCCTTCGACGGCGGGCTTGTGCGCCTTTGCCACGATCTCACGGAGGGTCTCGCGGGCCTCCTTCTCAGAATCCCGGGCGATGACGAAGCCGTTGAGGCCAAATTTCGGGGCCGCCAGGGCGCCCCCGGTGCCCCGGCCGGCCTCACGGGCGGAGGCGACCACCCCGGCGATGTTCTCCTTGAAGCCTTCCAGGTCCTTGCCGTTGGAGAAGTACCAGTCCGCCACCCGGCCGGCGGTGGCCTGGGCGGCGGTGGAGTTGCCGCCGAAGAAGATGTCGGGGTGGGCCCGGCCCGGCACGTCCACCGGGGCGGGCTGCAGGGTGAAGTCGGTGATGTTGTAGTACTTGCCGGACTGGCTGAAGTTCTTTTCCGTCAGCAGGCCGCGGAGGACCTTGATGAATTCCTCCGTGCGGACGTAGCGCTCGTCGTGCTCCAGCCATTCGAGGCCGAAGTTTTCGAACTCCGCCTTGAGCCAGCCCGAGACAATGTTCACGGCGGCGCGGCCGTTGGAGATGTGGTCCGCGGTGATGAGGTATTTCGCCAGCACACCGGGGTGCCACATGCCGGGGTGGACGGCGGCGATCACCTTCAGCCGCTCTGTGGCGGCCAGGAGCGCCAGGCTGAACGAGGTGGCCTCGTGCTGCTTGTCGGCGCCGTAGGAAGCGGCGTAGCGGGTCTGGGTGAGGGCGTACTCGAAGCCGGAGCTTTCGGCGATCTGGGCGAGTTTCTTGTTGTACTCAAAGTCCCAGCCGGTGCGCTGTTCAATGGTGGAGACCACCAGGCCGCCGGAGACGTTCGGGACCCAGTAGGCAAACTTGAGCGGTTCGGAAAGACGGGCGACGTTGCTGTTGTCAGTCATGGGAGTTCCTTACTTGCAGGTGGTGCGGTGGTGTTGTTGCGTTCACGAAGGACGGACTGGATGCCGGCGATGCACGGTTCGTTCTGCAGGGAAGTGGTGTCGCCGAGCGGGGTTCCTTCGAACAGTTGGGTCAGCAGCCGGCGCATGATTTTGCCGCTGCGGGTCTTCGGCACATCGGGAACGACGACGACGTCGCGCGGCTTGGCGATCGGCCCGATCTTGTCGCCGACCCAAGCCTTCAAATCGGCGGTAACCCCCTCCGTAGCCGCGCATCGCGCGAGCGAGGAACGAGCGAGTGAAGTGATCGGACCGGGGTCCCCGGGCGAGCTTGCGAGCTCGGGGGAGTCCGTGAACGCTAAGCGGCGGGAGGGGGTAACCGCCGATTCCCGAAGTACGACGAACGCGACGATGGCGTGGCCGGTCTTCGGGTCCGCGACGGGGCAGACGCCGGCCTCCACCACGTCCGGGTGGGCGACGAGCGCCGATTCGATCTCGATCGTGGAGAGCAGGTGGCCGGAGACGTTGAGGGTGTCGTCCACCCGCCCCAGGATCCAGATGTCGCCGTCGTCGTCGTACTTGGCGCCGTCGCCCGCGAGGAACCAGCCCTGGTCCGCGTACTGGCGCCAGTACGAGTCGAAGTACCGCCGCGGGTTGCCCCACACGGTGCGGGCGATGGCGGGGCCGGGGGCGTCCACCACAATAAAGCCCTGGACGCCCGGCGGCACGGTGTTGCCGGCGTCGTCCACGATCCGGGTGCTGACGCCGGGCAGCGGGCGGGCCGCGCAGCCGGGCTTGAATGTCGTGTCGGTGGGGGCGGGGGAGAGGATGGTGGCACCGGTTTCGGACTGCCACCAGGTGTCCACCACGGGCGCGGTGCCGGCGCCCACGTTGTCCCGCAGCCAGCGCCAGGCCTCGGGGTTGACGGCCTCACCCACAGTGCCGAGCAGCCGGATGGAGGAAAGGTCGTAGCCGGCCGGGACGCCGTCGGGGAACCAGCCCATGAGGGACCGGACCAGGGTGGGCGCGGTGTAGTACTGGGTGACGCCGTAGCGTTCGATGATCTCGAAGTGCCGGCCGGGGTGCGGGGTGTTCGGGGTGCCCTCGAAGATCACCTGGGTGGCGCCGTTGGACAGGGGCCCGTACAGCTCGTAGGTGTGCGCCGTGACCCAGGCGAGGTCGGCGGTGCACCAGTGGACGTCCTGGTCGCGCAGGGCGGGGTCGGGGTTGCTGAAGAGGTGTTCGAAGCTCCAGGACGCCTGTGTGAGGTAGCCGCCGGAGGTGTGCACCAGGCCCTTTGGCTTTCCGGTGGTGCCGGAGGTGTACATGATGAACAGCGGCGTCTCGGCATCGAACGCTTCCGCTTCATGCACGTCGGAGGCCTGCCCGACGGCGTCGTGCCACCACACGTCGCGGCCTGCCGTCATGGGAACGGTGTGCAGGAATTCCGGAGCCGTGGTCCGGTTGACCACGAGGACGTGTTCGATCGCGTTGTCCCCGGACACGGCGGTATCCGCGTTGTCCTTCACTGGCACGGCGGTGCCGCGGCGGAACTGGCCGTCCGTGGTGACCAGGAGTTTGGCGCCGGTGTCCTCCACCCGGAAGCGGAGCGCCTCGGCTGAGAAACCGCCGAAGACCAGCGAGTGGATGGCGCCGATCCGGGCCACGGCCAGGGTGATGATCACGGTTTCCGGGAGGACCGGGAGGTAGATCACCACCCGGTCGCCCTTGGTGATGCCGAGGTCCAGGAGCGCGTTGGCGGCCTTGGAGACTTCGCGCTGGAGGTCCGCGTAGGTGATGGTGCGGCGGTCGCCCGGTTCGCCTTCGAAGTGCAAGGCGACTTTGTTCCCGCGTCCCGCCGCTACATGGCGGTCGACGCAGTTGGTGGCGACGTTGAGCCGGCCGCCGGCGAACCAGGTGATGTCCGGGCCGAGGCCGGCCCCGACGTCGGCCGGGACGCGGCGGTGGGTGGTGTGCCAGGGCCGGTCCTGCCCGGGCGCCTCTTCCCAGTCGAGCCGGAGTGCGGCTGCTTCCCAGAACGCGAGGCGTTCCGCTTCGGTGGCCGGGGCGCCGGCCGGGATCACGGCCGGCGCCGCTTCTGTGGTTACGCCCATCGTTTCACCGCCCATTTCTCTGCGAGGCCCAGCAGGGCGTCGGTGGTTTTTCCGATCACGGCGAGCAGCACGATGGCCAACAGGAGCCGGTCGGTGCGGCCGTTGTTCTGGGAGTCGGTGAGCAGGAAGCCCAGGCCCATCGAGGAAGCGATGAGTTCGGCGGCCACAAGGAACAGCCACGCCTGGGCGAGGGCCAGCCGCAGGCCGGAGAAGACGGCCGGAACCACGGCCGGAAGCTGGACGGTGGTCAGCAGCTTCACGCCCTTGAGCCCGAAGGCGCGGGCCGCTTCCACCAGGTTCCGGTCCACGTGCCGCAGCGCGAGGGAGACGGTGGTGAACACCGGGAAGAACGCGCCGATGAGGATCAGGGTGACCTTGGAGTCCTCGCCGATCTTCATCCAGAGGATAAGGAGCGGCACCCACGCAAGCGACGGGACGGCGCGGAGCGCGCCGATGGTCGGTGCCAGCAGGGCATCCGCAACCTTGGACAGGCCCACCAGCGAGCCGAGCACCAGGCCCAGGGCCGCGCCGGCGGCGAAGCCGATCAGCACACGCTGGGTGGAGATGGCGATGTGCTGGCCCAGCTGCCCGCGCTGGAGGAGGTCGATGCCTGCCTCGAACACCATGGCCGGCGGCGGGAGCTGCACCACGCTGAACGCCCCGGCCGCTGTGGACAGCTGCCAGGCGGCCAGCACCGCGGCGGGAATGATCAATCCAAGGAGCAGACGCGCCCAGCCGTTGGCCAGGATCCCGGCGGGGGACCATCCGTTCGCCGGGGAGCCGCTCGGACCCGAATCGGGCGAGCCCGGCCGGGCAGCGTCTGCCGTAGTTGCGGGGGCGGCTGCAGCGCGCCCATCCGCAACAGTGGTGCCGGTGAAGTGCGGGGTTCCTGAGTGCGGCATCAGGAATCCTTGATGGCGGACGGATCCGCCTTCTTCACCAGCGAGTCATCAAGAAGGGTGGCCACGGCGTCGTCGATCTGCTGCTGGCTGGCCACATCGCCGGTCTCCACGAACGTGGGGCCGATCTTCGCCAGAACCTTGCGCTGCGCGTCGCCGGGTGCCGGATCGACGTCGAGGTTGCTGCGCTCCAGCACCACGGTCTTCGCGACGGCGAGGTCGAGGCCGGCGACGTCGGCGAGGATCTTCGCCGTCTCGTCCGGGTTCGCGGCGGCCCAGGCGCGGGCCTTCTCATAAGCGTTGACCACGGCCTGTGCCTGCTGCGGCTTGTTCGTCAGGAAGGATTCCGTGGCGTTCAGGAAGCCGTAGGTGTTGAACGAAAGGTTCCGGTAGAACAGCTTGGCGCCCTTTTGCTCTGCGCCGGCCATGATCGGGTCCAGGCCTGACCAGGCATCCACCGAGCCGTTTTCCAGCGCGGCGCGCCCGTCCGCGTGCTGCAGGTTCTGCACCGTGACGTCCTTTGCGGAGACGCCGGCCTCGGCGAGGGACTGCAGCAGGAAGAAGTAGGGGTCGGTGCCCTTGGTCGCGGCGACGGACTTGCCCTTGAGGTCGGCCACGGCGGCGATGCCGGAGGAGTCCTTGGCCACCAGGGCTGCCCATTCCGGCTGGGAGTAGATGTCGATGGTCCTGATCGGCGATCCGTTGGCGCGGGCCAGCAGCGCGGCGGACCCGGCGGTGGAGCCGACGTCGATCGCGCCGGAGCGCAGCGCCTCGTTGGCCTTGTTGGACCCCGCGGACTGGACCCAGTTGACGGTGACGCCCTGGTCCTTCAGGGAGGCCTCCAGCCAGCCTTTTTCCTTGATCACCAGGCTGAGCGGGTTGTAGGTGGCGAAGTCGATGTTGAGCGTGCCGCCCTCGACGGCGGCGTTTGCCGCGGGGGTCCCGCCGGAGCCTTCCCCTGCGACGCAGCCGGTGAGGGCCAGGGCGGCGGAGACGGCGGCGGCGCCGAGGACCGAGCGGCGGGTGGCTTTGCGGGCGAACGGCATGGTGCTCCTTTGGGGGCTGAAGGAATGGAGAGATGCGGGGGAAGCTGGGAAAGGGGAAGGGGTGTCCGGGACGTGCAGCCGGGGCACGTGCGACGGCGGTGAACCCGAGGGGCCGCTGGGGGCGGTTAGTGGCCGTCGACGCCGAGCGTCGCCAGGAGCGTGGCCCGCAGGCGGGCCAGTTCCACGGAACCGCGGTCGCGCGGGCGCTCGCCGGGGACGGCGACGGTGTGCACGATCGTCGCGCCGGCACGCCCGCTGTCGCCGTCCTTGCCCAGGACGATGATGCGGTCCGCGAGCCGGAGGGCCTCGTCGACGTCGTGCGTGACCAGCAGCACCGTGGTGGGCTCGGCACGGTGGATGTCCAGCAGCAGGTCCTGCATCTTGATCCGGGTCAGTGCATCCAGGGCACCGAAAGGTTCGTCGAGGAGCAGGACGCCGGGGTTCCGGGCGAGGGCCCGGGCGAGGGAGGCGCGCTGGGCCATCCCGCCGGAAATTTCGCGGGGGCGGTGTTTGGCGAAATCCGTGAGGCCCACGAGGTCCAGCAGCCGGGCCACCTTCGCCTTACCGTCCCTGGCGCTGATGCCGGCGGGCAGGCCGATCGCGATGTTGGCCTGCAGGGTGTGCCACGGCAGGAGGCGCGGCTCCTGGAAGGCGAAGGCGCAGCGGGAGTCAATGCCCTGGACCGGGGTGCCGTCAATTTCGACGCTGCCGGCGGTGGGGGAATCGAGCCCGGCCGCGGCCCGGAGCAGCGTGGACTTGCCGCAGCCGGAGGTGCCCAGGATGGCCAGGACCTCGCCGGCGCGGATGTGGGTGTCCACGTCGCGCAGGACGGTGTGGGCTTCTGCGCCGGTGCCGAACGTGCGGCCCAGCGAGCGGAAGGCAACCGGCAGCGCCGGGGTGCGGGTGGCTCCGGCGGCGGCGTGCGAGGACGCCGCGGGCGCGGAGGAGGACAGGACAGCAGTCATAGGGATACTCCATCGGTCCTGGCAGTAGCACCCTACGGAATGAGCCTTGATCCGGGTGGTCAGTCCGGCGGGTCCCTTGGCTCATACCTTGCTATCGCCGGCATCCAGGGACGGATGACGGCGACCAGGGTTGCTGCGGCTTCATCGATCCAGGTCTCTCGGCCGCTCGGGATGGTCGCTTCCTACTAAAACGGAAATGGGGCTTTTTCCCAAACTGGCATGTTTTCCTGCGTAATATTCGGTCCGGCCGTCGCTCCGGTCCGGGTGGCAGTCATAAATTCGCCGCGGGTGCGCGGGCGGCTCGGGTGCGCGGGTGCGCGGGCGGGGGAGAGCCCGGACCCGCGTGGCCCTTGGCCGGCACCGGGCCGCTAGGCTGTGCGTATGGCCCATGTCAACGATCCGGCAGTCCTCGAAAAGCTCCTGCGCACGAGGGGGCGGTGGGCCATTGTCGGCCTGTCCACCAACCAGTGGCGGGCCGCGTATGACACATCGCTGTTCATCCGTGACCGGCTGGGCATGGAGATCATTCCGGTGAACCTGCCCGCCGACCCCGTGCACGGCGAAACCGGCTACGCCGCACTGTCCGACATCCCCGCCGGGAAGCAGCCGATCGACGTCGTCGACTGCTTTGTGAACTCCCACAAGGTGGGGGCCGTGGTGGACCAAGCCATCGCCGTCGGCGCGAAGGCGGTGTGGATGCAGCTGGGCGTCATCGATGAAGCCGCCGCTGCCCGGGCGAAGGCCGCCGGACTGGACGTCATCATGAACGCCTGCCCGGCGCAGGACGCCCCCCGGTTCGGTCTCTGACCGCTGTTCCTTCGCGACGGCGCACCCCTGCACCCCGACCGGGGCGCCGGGTAGGCTCGAACCATGGATGTAGCTGCGCTCCGGGCCATCTGCCTGGGATTCCCCGGCGCCTTCGAAGACTTCCCGTTCGGCCCGGACACATCGGTGTTCAAAGTGCGGTCAGCGGTATCCGGCGGGACCCGCCACGCGGCCAAAATGTTCGCATTGTCCGCCATGGATCCGGACGATTTTGCGGTGAGCCTGAAATGCGAGCCGGCGCTGGCCGAGCAGCTGCGCGCCGCCCACCCGGAGATCACCGGGGCGTGGCATCTGAACAAGAGACACTGGAACGGCGTGCGACTGGACGGGGACCTTCCGGACGCGATGATCCGCGACCTGGTGGAGGACTCCTATGACCTGGTGGTGGCGTCGCTGACCCGGCGCCAGCAGGAGCAGCTGGGCTGGGCGCGGCTGGCCGGCGGAGAGCTGCCCTGATGGAAGCCCCGCGGATTGCGGCCGGCGAGCTGAACTACCCCGGGATCGGCTGCACCGAGCCGGCTGCCGGTGGGCGTGTCCCGACCGACGTCGGGAACGGTGCGGTACCCGAGGGCTTCGAGCACCTGGGCGCCCAAGAATGGATCGGCGACGGCGAAGCGGCGTACCGGCGCGCCGTGCAGGGGCTGCTGACCTGGGAACTGCACCGCCGGGCCGGCCTGCGCGTCCGGGCTGAAACCGGCGTTGTTGTCGCCGGCGCGCGCGTGGTGAATGGCTTCGGGGTTGGGCCCTTCCGGATCCCTGCCCCTTGCGAGGTGGTGTGGGTGCGCGGTCCGGTGCCGGGCGGCGGGCCGCAGTGGGCGGGTTTCGGCTATGGCACGTTGCCCGGGCACCCGGTCCGGGGCGAGGAATCGTTCGTCATCTCACTCGACGCGCGGGACCGGGTAATGATCACGGTCACGGCCGTCGCGGCGCCCGCCAACTGGTTCTACGAGGCCGGCGGCGCCGTGACAGCCTGGGCGCGGCGGCGTGTCACTTCCCGATACCTTAGGAGTGCACGGGAACTGGCCGCAGGTTGACTGAGCAGGAGCAGGTGGATGCTGAACCAAGAGACCCTTGACCGTTTGTGGAACTTTGAAGATCCCGCCCTTTCCGAGGCCCGGTTCCGGGCGGCCGCCGCGGATCCGGCCTACGACGCCGATGAATGCGCCGAACTGCAGACCCAGGTGGGCCGTGCCATCGGGCTGCAGGGCCGGTATGAGGAAGCCGACGCGCTGCTGGACGCGATCGACGGCGATGAGCCCACCGTCGCCGTCCGGGTCCTCCTGGAACGCGGCCGGCTGCTGAATTCCAGCGGCCACGCGGAAATGGCCGTGCCCCTGTTTGAACAGGCCGCCGAACTCAGCGACCACCTGGGCGAGGAGTTCCTGGCCGTGGACGCGCTGCACATGCTGGCCATCGCGGATGCGGCGCACACCGAGACCTGGACGCGCAGCGCGCTGGAGTACGCTTCGACGGTCCGCGACGACCGGACCCGGCGCTGGCTGGTGGCCCTGCACAACAACCTGGGCTGGACGCTGCACGATGCGGGGCGCTGCACGGAGGCGATGGTGGAGTTCCAGCTCGCTGAACAGTGGGCGGAACGGATCGGCACCCCGCGCCAGCAGGAACTGGCCCGCGAGGCGATCCGCACCTGCTGACCCCGCCACAGCTGCAACGCGGGGTCATTCCGCGCCCATCCCGCCCCCTCCGACCGGCCGGATGTGACCCCGCGTTGACGTGTTGCAACAATGGAAACCCCGACCGCCGCACCGAAAGGCATCCGAAGTGATCTTCATCGTCGTTAAATTCAAGGTCAAGCCCGACTGGACCGACCGCTGGCTGGGCATTGTGGACGGCTTCACCCAGGCCACCCGGCAGGAACCGGGCAACCTCTGGTTCGACTGGTCCCGCAGCGTGGACGATCCCAATGAGTTCGTACTCGTCGAGGCCTTCAAGGACGACGCCGCGGGCGACCACGTCAACAGCGCCCACTTCAAGCAGGCCATGGCGGACATGCCCCAGGCCCTGGCCGAGACCCCGCACATCATCAGCCGCCAGCTCGACGGCGACGGCTGGGACCGCATGGGCGAACTGACCATCTAGGAGCCCCGACCCATGTGGATCGGGTGGATCGAGTTCGACGTCCTCCTTGGTGACGTCCACAGCCTGAAGGAGAAACGCTCCGTCGTGCGCCCGGTGCTTGCCGAGCTCAAGCGCCGCTTCGACGTCTCCGTGACCGAGGCCGGCCTGCACCACCAGTACCGTCGCACCGTGATCGGCGTCGGGCTGGTCGCAGCGGACCGGGCGCACCTCGTTGAGGTGCTGGCCGCCGTCGAACGTTTTGTCGCCGCACGTCCGGAACTCGAACTGCTCAGCGCCCGCCAGAGGGAACTCCGCAGCGACGATTAAAACATCAACGCGGGGTCACTTACCGCCCATCCCGAGGGGATTTATGGGCGGTAAGTGACCCCGCGTTGCTCTCTGCGGCGGCGGGTGGGGACTAGGCGAAGTACTTCGGCAGGGTCGCCTCGTGGGCTTCGCGGAGCGCCGCAAGGTCCAGGGTCTCGACGCCGGTGATTTCCAGCGTGCCGCCCTCGGCGTCCACCACGCCGATCCGGGCGTGCGCAAAGCCGCGTGCGGTGCACATGTCCGTGAACCGGATCTCCTCGGAGCGGGGCACGGACACGATCGCGCGGCCCTGCGTCTCGGAGAACAGCGCCGTGAACAGGTCCACCCCATCGCGGTCCAGGACGTCCTGGAGCGCGATCCGTGCCCCCACGCCGTAGCGCAGCGAGGACTCCACGAGCGCAGCCGCGAGGCCGCCTTCGGAGAGGTCGTGCGCGGCGTCCACCATGCCGTCGCGGGAGGCGTTGATCAGGATTTCACCCAGGGCACGTTCCGCGGCGAGGTCAACCTTCGGCGGCAGGCCGCCGAGGTGTCCGCGCATGTTGGACCATTCCGAGCCGTCCAGTTCCGCCGCCGTCGTGCCGAGCAGGTAGATGGCCTGGCCGTCTTCCTTCCAGCCCGACGGCGTGCGGCGTGCGACGTCGTCGAACTTGCCCAGCACTGCCACGACGGGCGAGGGGTGGATGGGCGTGGTGCCGGTCTGGTTGTACAGCGAGACGTTGCCGCCGGTGACCGGGATGCCGAGCACCATGCAGGCGTCGGACAGGCCGCGGATGGCTTCGGCGAGCTGCCACATGACGTCCGGATCCTCCGGGGAGCCGAAGTTCAGGCAGTCGCTGACGGCCATGGGCACGGCGCCGGAGGTGGCCACGTTGCGGTACGCCTCGGCCAGTGCCAGCTGCGCGCCGTGGTACGGATCGAGGTAGGTGTAGCGGCCGTTCGCGTCGGTGGCCAGGGCGACGCCCAGGCCGGTTTCCTCGTCCACGCGAACCACGCCGGCGTCGTCCGGGAACGCCATGGCGGTATTGCCGCCGACGTAGCGGTCGTACTGCTGCGTGATCCAGGCCTTGCTGCACATGTTCGGCGAGGCGACGAGCTCGGTAACGGCGGCGGCCAGTTCCGCGGGTGCGGAGGGGCGGCCGGCGTCCTGCACGGAGCCGGTGAAGGAATCGGCCTGGACCGCGTCCTGCCACTCGGGGCGGGCGTACGGCCGGTCGTAAACCGGGCCGTCGTGGGCAACGGTGCGCGGGTCGACGTCGACAATGACTTCGCCTTCCCACGTGATGATCAGGCGGCCGGTGTCCGTGACTTCGCCCAGCCACGAGTACTCCACAGCCCACTTGTCCATGACCGCTTCAAACGCGGCGATGTTCTCCGGGGTGACCACGGCCATCATGCGTTCCTGCGACTCGGACATCAGGATTTCGCCCGGGGTCAGGGTGGGGTCGCGGAGCAGCACCGAGGTCAGCTCGACCTGCATGCCACCGTCGCCGTTGGAGGCGAGCTCGGACGTGGCGCAGGAAATGCCCGCCGCGCCGAGGTCCTGGATGCCCTCCACCAGGGAGCCCTTGAACAGCTCCAGGCAGCACTCGATCAGGACCTTCTCGGCGAAGGGGTCGCCCACCTGGACGGCGGGGCGCTTGGACGGCTTGGTGTCGTCAAACGACTCCGAGGCCAGCACGGAAGCTCCGCCGATGCCGTCGCCGCCGGTGCGGGCGCCGAACAGCACCACCTTGTTGCCCTTGCCGGAGGCGTTGGCGAGGCGGATGTCCTCGTGGCGCATGACGCCGACCGCGAGGGCGTTGACCAGCGGGTTGCCCTGGTAGACGGAATCGAAGACCATTTCGCCGCCGATGTTCGGCAGGCCGAGCGAGTTGCCGTAGCCGCCGATGCCGGCCACCGCGCCGTGCATCACACGCGCCGTGTCCGGGTGGTCGATGGCGCCGAAACGCAGCGGATCCATGACCGCGACCGGGCGGGCGCCCATGGAGATGATGTCGCGGACAATGCCGCCGATGCCGGTGGCGGCACCCTGGTAGGGCTCAACGAACGACGGCGAGTTGTGGGACTCGATCTTGAACGTCACGGCCCAGCCGTCGCCCAGGTTCGTGACACCGGCGTTTTCGCCGATGCCCACCAGCATGTCCTTCTTCATCTCGTCGGTCACCTTTTCGCCGAACTGGCGCAGGTGGTTCTTGGAGGACTTGTAGGAGCAGTGCTCGCTCCACATCACGGAGTACATGGCCAGCTCGGCGCCGGTGGGGCGGCGGCCCAGGACCTTGACCACCTCGTCGAACTCGTTCTGCTTCAGGCCCAGCTCGGCCCAGGGGAGCTCCACGTCCGGGGTCTTGGCCGCGTTCTCGACGGTGTCGATGTTGAACTTCTTGGTCTCGGCGGCGGTGCCTGCCGTCCGGCCGGTCGTCGTCTCCGTCATTTGTTGTCTCCCACGATCTTGTTCAGGACAGAGGTGAAGAAGCCAAGGCCTTCGGTGCCGGAGCCTTCCTCTGGGCCAAAGCCCGCCTCCACGGCGTGCTCGGGGTGCGGCATGAGCCCCACCACGTTGCCCGCGGGGTTGGAGATGCCGGCGATGTCGCGGCGGGAGCCGTTCGGGTTCCAGCCGACGTAGCGGAACACCACGCGGCCCTCGGCCTCCAGGGCATCCAGGGTCTTCTCGTCGGCGATGTACTGGCCGTCCTGGTTCTTCAGCGGCACCGTGATTTCCTGGCCTGCAGCATAGTCGCCGGTCCAGGCCGTGGTGTTGTTCTCCACGCGCAGCACCTGGTCGCGGCACATGAACTTCAGGTGGTCGTTCTTGATCATCGAACCCGGCAGCAGGTGGGACTCCGTGAGGATCTGGAAACCGTTGCAGATGCCCAGGACGGGCAGCCTGGCGTCCGAATTGGCGGCGTCGATGATCTTGGACATCAGCGGAGCGAACCGCGAGATGGCGCCGGCGCGGAGGTAGTCGCCGTAGGAAAAACCGCCGGGAATGACGACGGCGTCGACGTCGCCGAGGGTGGTGTCCGCGTGCCAGAGCGCCACCGGGGTGGCGCCGGCCAGGCGGACCGCACGGACGGCGTCGCGGTCATCCAGGGTGCCGGGGAAGGTGACGACGCCGATCTTCGCACCCGCGAGCTGGCGAACATCAGAACCGTGGGCCGCGACGGCGACTGCCTCGCCGATCAGGGGGAGTTCAGTCATCTCAGGCCTCGACGACCTCGACGTTGACGACGTCCTCGATGACCGGGTTGGACAGCAGGGTCTCTGCGGCGTTCCGGGCCTGGGCCAGGATCTCCTCGGTCACCTCGCCGTCCACCGTGAGTTCGAAGCGCTTGCCCTGGCGGACAGCGCTGAAAGCGGTGAAGCCCAGCCGGGGCAGTGCACCCACGATGGCCTTCCCCTGCGGGTCGAGAATCTCGGGCTTGGGCATGACGTCGACAACGATCCGGGGCATCCGGCAACTCCTGTGCGTGAGCATTGGGTAAGGGCGCAGCGGAGTGGTGCCGTCTCACGCCGATCCGTGTGTGATGGACACAACGGGAAAGGGCGCTCCGCGAGCTTGCATGCCCATTCTACCGGCCACGGTGCGTGCCGCCGCATTCGGCCGGGAGTGTGAACCTTCCCGCACCAGTGGGGCCCGCCGGGCCTGAGCTTTGCCAGCGGGGTTCCGGGCCGCCCGGAACGGCCCGCGGCGGTGCTCTGGCCACTGCGGTGGCCCGTCAGTAGGCTGTGCCTATGGCTGAGAAATCGAAATCCGTGCTTTTGCCCGTTGTTGCCGCCGCGGTTTTCGCGGGCCTCGGGCGGATGGTCCTGCAGAAAATCAAGGCGGACCGCAAGGCCCGGGAGACGAATGTTGCCGGACCCCTGGATGACAAGACCCGCGCCTGGATCAGCGACGTCGTGAGGACGCCCCGCCAGTAACCATCCCCGGCGGCTGCAGCAACACCCCCGGACCCACGGCCCCGGCGGCCGTGCCTCCCGCGCGCCCGGAACCCCCGCGCTAATTTCCCACCCTCGTCGATTCCGTGCGCCCGCGCGCTTGGCGCCCGGCAGATTCCGTGGCCCGTTTTACCCGGGACAACCGAGCCATTTGTCGACGGGTGTGACAAATTTTGATTTCCCTTCTGTGGTCTATGTCATATCTGGCTCTCAGTCTGTACTGTATGAATCGGCTGGTATCCGTCGGGGCCGCAAGAGACTCAGCTCTTTCCGTCCTCCCAGTCCTTTGACCCGGCCGGAACGCCGGGACCGTTCCTTATGAAAGGTTCAACCACACGTGAAATCACCAGGAAAGAGCTTCCTTCGAAGCGGGGGACTCCGGAGGGCCGTGGCACTGACCCTGGGCCTGCCGGTTCTCTTGTCAACAGTTGCGATCGCGCCCGCCACCGCGGCACCGGGATCCACCGTTGCGCAAGTTGCACAGAAGAATCTGGACCCCGGCAACTACCCGGACGGGCGGTACATCGTACTGCTGGCCGAGAAGCCGGCAGCGAGCTACGAAGGCAGCACGGCAGGTTTTCCGGCCACCAAGCCGGCGTCGGGCAAGAAGCTGGACACCGGGAAGGCCGAGGTCAAGAAGTACCGGGCCCACCTTGAAAAGAAGCAGGCCGACGTCGCGGGCCAGCAGAATGTCCAGATCCAGCGCCAGTTCTCCGCTGCGGTCAACGGCTTCAGCGCAAAGCTCACCACGGACCAGGCCGTAAAGCTGGCCAAGGATCCCAGCGTCCTGGCGGTTTCCCCGGATACCGAGAACGCTCCGGACTACTCGAGCACCGATTTCCTCAAGCTCAGCGGTGAGAACGGCACCTGGAACACCAAGTTCGGCGGCCAGGACGGTGCCGGCAAGGGCGTCGTCGTCGGCGTCATCGACACCGGCTACACCCCCTCAAGCCCCTTCTTCGCCGGCGAGGAAGTCAAGCCCCTGGTTGGCGCCCCTGTGGTCGGCGAGCCGTACAGGACGGCGGACGGCAAGATCGCGATGCTGAAGTCCGACGGCGACACCTTCATCGGTGAATGCCAGAAGGGCGAAGACTTCGACGGTTCTGCCTGCAACTCCAAGGTCCTCAGCGCGCACTACTTCGCCGACGACTTCCTCGAATTCGTCCCCCCGGAAAACCGCGCCTCGCAGGAGCTGATCTCCCCGGTAGACGTCGACAGCCACGGCACCCACACCGGCAGCACCGCCGTGGGCAACCCCAACGTCGAGACGTTCGTCGACGGCCGCAGCTTCGGCCTGACCAGCGGCATCGCGCCCGCCGCCAAGCTCTCCGTGTACAAGGTCTGCTGGGAAGACACCGACCCCAACACCGGCGGCTGCTACAGCTCCGCGTCCGTGGCCGCCGTCGAACAGGCCCTGGAAGACGGGGTGGATGTGCTGAACTACTCCATCTCCGGCTCCGCGACCTCCGTGATCGACCCCGTCTCGGTGGCCTTCCTGAATGCTGCCGCAGCCGGCGTCTTCGTTGCCGCCTCGGCCGGCAACTCGGGCCCCACCGCGAGCACCGTCAACCACGGCGGCCCCTGGGTCACCACCGTTGCGGCCAGCAGCTTCTCCCAGGAGCTGCAGGGCACTGTTGAATTCGCCGACGGCACCAAGTTCCGCGGCGCCAGCATCATGAACAAAGAGGTCAAGGACGCCGGCGTCGTCCTCGCTGCCAATGCGGCCGCGGCGGCGGGCAACCCGAACGCCGCGCTGTGCGGCCCGGACACCCTGGACCCCGCCAAGGTGGCCGGCAAGGTTGTGGTCTGCGACCGCGGCACCTTCGACCGCGTCGCCAAGAGCGCCGAAGTGGCCCGCGGCGGCGGCGTCGGCATGATCCTGGTGAACCTGAGCAGCTCCTCGCTGGACACGGACAAGCACGCCGTCCCCACCGTCCACGTGAACCCGCCGGCCACCGAAGCCATCAAGGCCAAGGTCGCGGCTGAGCCGGGCACCACCGTCTCGCTGGCCAACAAGGACACCACCGGGCTGCCGCTCGAAGCCCAGCCGCAGATTGCCGGCTTCTCTTCCCGCGGCCCGCTGCTTGCCACCGACTCCGACCTGCTGAAGCCTGACGTCGCCGCTCCCGGCGTCGCCGTCCTGGCCGGCGTCTCACCGATCGGCACCGGAGGCGACGAGTTCGGCTTTATGTCCGGCACCTCCATGGCCGCCCCGCACGTTGCCGGCTACGGCGCGCTGCTCCTGGGCAAGAACCCCACCTGGTCGCCGGCCACCATCAAGTCCGCCATGATGACCACGGCAGGCGATGTGGTCAACGCTGACGGCTCCAAGAACACCGACGTCCACGCCACCGGCGCCGGACAGGTGGACCCGGCACGCATGACCGATCCGGGCCTGGTGTACGACGCGAACCTCCAGGACTACCTGAACTTCATCCAGGGCTCGGGTGTCAACATCGGCCAGCCGTCCAGCACGCTGCCGCGTGACATGAACGTGCCGTCCTTCTCGCTGGGCAACCTCGCCGGCAAGATCACCGTCACCCGCACGCTCACCGCTCTGACCCCGGGCGTTTACAAGGTCAAGGCCAACGTGCCCGGCATCAAGGTCAACGTGGCCCCAGCCGCCCTGAACTTCAAGGCCGCCGGCGAAACGAAGACCTTCAAGGTGAGCTTCGAGAACAACGGCGCCGCCCTGGGCCAGTTCGCGATGGGTTCCCTGTCCTGGGAAGGTGCGGGCAAGACCGTCACCTCGCCCATCTCCGTCCGTCCGCAGTCCGTCGTGGCGCCCAAGAGCGTTGACTTCACCACGGACTCCGGTACGGGTTCCGGCGACATTAACGTGGTCTCCGGCACGGACAAGCCGGTGGACATCACGCTGGACGGTCTCTCCAAGGCCGATTCCGAGGCCATCGAACTGGTTCCGGGGCCGTTCGCCGCCCGCGCCGATGCTTCGACCTTCGTCAAGACCGTCCAGGTCCCGGCAGGTTCCCCGCTCGCCAAGTTCTCGGTCATTTCCTCTGACCCGGCCGCGGACTTCGACATGTGGGTGGTCACCCCCCGGGGTGTCCTGACGGTGGCAACGGCCTCGGCCAGCGAGACGGTGTCCGTCTCCAACCCGGCGGCCGGTTCGTACACGATCTACGCGAACCTGTATTCCAGCCCGGACGGCAAAGCCCGCAAGGCAACCGTTGACGCTGCAGTCCTGGGTTCCAACGAGGACAACGCGACCGTCACGCCGGACCCTCTGGTGCTGCCCAACGGATCCTCGGGCAAAGTCACGCTGAACTGGAACGGCCTGGAGCCCGGCTCCTACATCGGCAGGGTGACCTTTGCCGGGTCCAGCCAGCCGACGTTCGTGAGCGTGCTGGTCAACGCCGCCGGTGAAACTGCGGTGGCTCCGACGTCGGGCGGGCAGCCCACGTTCCAGAACGCGGAAGTGGACCGCCCCAACAACGCCGTCTAGGCGCAGTACCACCTATCAACACAACGGCAAGGGCCGGCGGCTTCCACCGCCGGCCATTGCCGTTTAAGTTGCCAGCAGGCAGCCCGGCCCCTGCCGGTGAGATTGCCGGGAGGGCTGCCGGGCCGGCGGCTGCTCAGACCGCGCCCGTGGAACCAGCCACCCCGCCCAGCAGCGGCGCCATGGTCCGCCAGCGGGCAATCTCGCAGCCGTCGGTGCGGCTGAAAAGGCTGTTGACTTCTTTGCCCATGAACCGGCCGGTCACGACTGCCACCTGCGGCCCGCCGTACTGCTGGGTGCACATCTTTGGTGGCCCGGGCTTCGGGAAGAAAATGGCCTCCCCGTGCTGGGTCACCGCAACGAGGGCTGCCGCGGAATCGGGGAGCGTGCACTCCGCGGCGAGGGTGCCGCCGCTGGCCGCCAGACGGAACACGTGTTCCGGGGCGCCGGGCGCCTCGGTGAGGCGGACCGTCAGATCGATGTCCGGACCGGCGGGAATGTCAGGGGTGCGTGGACCCTCAGGGGTGGCTGTCATTGCTGTCCTTCCGTGCTGTCGAGTGCCGGACGCCAATCGGCTGCCGCCTGGAGCAGCGGCGAGAGCTCCCGCAGCAGCCGCTGCCGCAGGGCCTGTGATTCGGCGGCGAACGCCCGCTGGTACTCGACGTACGCGGCTTTGCCTTCAGCGGTTTCGATCGGGATGGCCGGATAGCCCCAGGCGCTCAAGTCGTAGGGCGAGGCCTGCATGTCCATGGCCCTGATACGCCAGGACAGCTCGAAGCAGTCCATCACCAGCTCACTGGGCAGCAGGGGCGCCAGCTTGTACGCCCACTTGTAGAGGTCCATGTTGGCGTGCAGGCAGCCGGGCTGTTCCATGGTCCGCTGGTTCTCGCGGCTAGGCTCCAGACTGTTGAGCGGCACGGCGTCCGGCGTGTAAAAACGGAAGGCATCGAAGTGCGAGCAGCGGATCCGGTTCTCCTCGACCACTTCATCCGTCCGCCGCGATCCCAGCCGCAGCTGCAGGTACTCGTGCCGGAGGTCGAACCTGTCCTGCCGGTAGACCATCGCCCACTCGTGCAGCCCGAAGCAGCCGAACTGGGCCGGGCGGGCCGCTGTCCCGGACAGGATGATCCCGGCGAACTGCAGGGCGTCGCGGCGGTCACGCAGGAAGCCCTCGACGTCGACCGTGACGGCGGGAGTGCCCGCCGGCAGGCCCGCCGCGGCGAGTTCGCCGCCGTCGGCCCTGCGGTAATACTTCCAGCCTGCGCGCTCTGCCGCGGCAGGGCCGGACAGGACGACGCCGGCACCCGCGTGCCAGCGCTGCAGCTGGCCGGGTTTCTGGGTGTAGTAGGTAAAGAGGAAGTCCTCGACGGGGTGCTTTTTGCCCGCTGACCTCCGGGCGAGATACGGGTCCGCGTAGCCCTGGACGCGCAGGTGATGGGCGGCCTGGCGTGCCAGCCAGTCGTGCGGCGGGAAGTGCTGCAGCTTAGACAGCTCCGCCGGTGGAGCCAAGGACGTCCTTGGCAGCGTTCCAGAGGGCAATCTCGCAGCCGTCGGTAAGGCTGAAGTTCGTTTCGACCGGCTGCCCGTCCACGACTCCCGTGACGGTGGCCTGTTGCGGGCCTCCGTACTGCATGGTGCAGGCCTGGTCGGTCGGCCGGGGCGCGGGGCTGAGGATGGCAGCGTTGTCCTTCAGGGCGAGGCAGGCCGCCGCGGCGTCGGGGTGCTGGCTTTCGGCAGCCGGGGCGCCGTCCACGCACACCAGCGTGAAGTTCTCGGGTGTGGCCGTCTCAGAGGGCTTGACCGAGATGGCCAGTTCCGCGTTGCCCTGCCCGGGACCGGAGGTCACGGGCGCGGCGGACGGGGCGGGGGCAGGAGTCTTCGTTTCGGCGTCCGCTGACGGAGTGCCGGTTGCGGAGGGGCTCTCGGTGCCCGGCGGGGCCGTGGTTGTCGGGGCAGGACCGCCACCCGGTGTGCAGGCGGCCAGCCCGGCCGCCACCATCAGAACAAGTGCCGCGTGGCTCAGTTGCTTGCGCATCAGCTGTCCTCCTGTGTTTTGCCCAGTCTACCGCTGGGACGGCCCGTCGGGGGCGGTCTTTGTGGCCGCGATCAGGTCCATCATGGCGGCATGCAGCTGACTGACCTGGTCGCGGGTCAGGCCCAGCCGGTCCATCATGGTCCCCGGCACGGCCAGGGCCTGCTGCCGCAGGGCGGCGCCCAGCGGGGTCAGGTCCACGGCGAGGGTCCGTTCATCGCCGGGGACACGCCGGCGGGTGATGAACCCGGCAGTCTCCAGGCGGCGCAGCAGGGGAGAGATGGTGGCCGGTTCCTGGGCGAGGGCGTCGCTGATGTCCCGGACGGAGCGCGGGCTGGACTCCCAGAGGCACAGCATCACCAGGTACTGGGGGTGGGTCAGCCCCAGCCTGTCCAGCACGGGCTTGTAGGCTCCGACCACACTGCGGGATGCCACCGTAAGGGCAAAGCAGAGCTGGTGCTCGAGCAGGAGGTCCTCCTCGGCTACTTCGGTCACATGCGTCACTGGGCCCTCCCGGAAATAGTTAGTGCACTAATCATTAGCGTACACTGGTGGTATCGTCCCGTACTTATAGGAGTGGGTAGTGATGGCACAGGGAAACACCGAAAACGCCTCGCAGCGGTTTATGCACGCCATGGGCAAGCTGCGCATGATTTTCGGTCCGGCCAACCGCAGTTCCCTCGGCCACGAGATGACCGAGCAGAACCGGCAGCTCCTGGCCCAGCGGGAGGCCGAGACGCAGCAGTGGGAAACGCTGCACCGCCCCGACGGCAGCACCTACGTTGTGCCCCGCAACCCCGGGGACAAGTCGCTCCGCTAGGACACCCGCAGGGCACGTTCCGGGTGCCCGGCACCCATGCCTTTTGCCGCCGTCGGGCGTAAAATGGGGGCACTGGCACCAGCCATGGCACTTAGCCACCGCGGATCCGCGTGGCCCTAGGGCTGGAGAGGGGGTGGGAATTGTGGCACTTGCTCTCAAAAAAGCCGCATTGAGGCAGCACCTGCACCCGTCACACTGGGCACGCTTCCTTTTCGGCCCTGCATCGCGGGGAGACTACGCGGCACCGGTGACGCACCGGCATGACGACTTCGAATACGCCTCCGAGGCGGACTTGGCCGGATTTGTCGTGGAGACAGACGCAGAGGGACACCGCTACGCGGTCCGGAAGGAAGACCTCCCGAAAGAGGCAGTATGACCAGCGCCCCGTGAGGGCGCGGCCCCTTTTAGATACGACTTAGATACGACGAAGGGAGCGGCCAGCGCCGCTCCCTTCGTTTTTTAGTAGTGCTTCCGCCCCGGAGGCCAGGTTCCTAGCGGCCCGTGCCGCCGTAAACCGTCGCCTCGTCCTCGCTGTCGAGGTCGAAGGCCTTGTGGATGGCGCGCACGGCGTCGTCGAGCAGGTCCGCGTGGGTGACAACGGAGATCCGGATCTCCGAGGTGGAGATCATGTTGATGTTGATGCCGGCCTCCGAGAGGGCCGCGAAGAACCGGGCCGAGACGCCCGGGTGGGAGCGCATCCCGGCGCCGATCAGGGAGAGTTTGCCGATCTGCTCGTTGTATTCGATGCTCTCGAAGCCGATCCGGTCCTGGGCGGCGTGCAGCGCCGCCAGGGCGTCGGCGCCCTCGACGATGGGCAGCGTGAAGGAGATGTCCGTCCGGCCGGTGCCGTGGGTGGACACGTTCTGGACGATCATGTCGATGTTCGAGTGTGCATCAGCGATGACCTGGAAGATCGCGGCAGCCTTGCCGGGGATATCGGGAACCCCGACAACCGTGACCTTGGCCTCGGAACGGTCATGTGCAACGCCGGAGATGATTGGCTGCTCCAAGGCAACTCCCTCTTGGGTTGTGATCTTGTCGTTGGCGCCGGGCAGGACCCAGGTGCCTTCGTTCTGGCTGAATGAGGAACGGACGTGCAGGGGCACCCCAAAGCGGCGCGCGTACTCTACGCAGCGCAGGTGCAGAATCTTGGCTCCGGACGCTGCCAGTTCGAGCATTTCCTCACTGGAGATCCGGTCGATCTTGCGGGCGGACGGGACAACGCGCGGGTCGGCGGTGTAGATCCCGTCGACGTCCGTGAAGATCTCGCACACATCGGCGTCGAGGGCGGCAGCCAGCGCCACCGCCGTCGTGTCCGAGCCGCCGCGGCCCAGTGTGGTGACTTCGTTGGTGGTGCGGCTCATGCCCTGGAAGCCCGCCACGATCGCAATGTGTCCCTTGTCCAGGGCGGTGCGGATGCGGTGCGGGTCGACGTCGATGATGCGCGCCTTGCCGTGGATGCCGTCGGTGATCATGCCGGCCTGGGAACCGGTGAACGACTGGGCCGATGCGCCGTACTTGTTGATGGCCATGGCGAGCAGCGCCATGGAAATCCGTTCCCCGGCGGAAAGGAGCATGTCCATTTCCCGGGCCGGGGCGGAATCGGTGACCTGCGCGGCGAGGTCCAGGAGCTCGTCCGTGGTGTCGCCCATGGCGGAGACCACCACCACCACCTCATCGCCTGCGTTCTGGGCGTCGACGATCCGCCGTGCCACGCGCTTAATGCCTTCCGCGTCCGCCACTGAGGAACCGCCGAACTTCTTCACCACAAGGTGCTTTGTGGCGGTGGCGGAGACAGGCAGCTGTGCCGGCTGCGGGCCGGGCTGGACTTCGGTAGTGGGCAAACTCATGCGCGCACCCTCACTGGATCATCGGGGTTCTGGGCCAAGCAACCAAACGGCGCGACGGCGTAACTTCTCAGCCCAGTTTATCGCCGGGGCGGCCCGGTTGCTCAAATGTGACCAAATGCCAGACATTCCGGCCCGATTTCCCCGCGGACATGCCCTCCGCCGGAGCCAGCGGCTGGGCATGCTCCCCGGCCGTGCGGGACATGCCCTCCCGCCGTGCCGACGGGTGCGCATAGTGGCATTATGTCCGGTGACCGGCCCGCAGGCGGGGCATGTCCAGTGCGGGATGTGGACCACGACGGCGGGCTGCCGCGGCCTGTGCCCGGGCGCAGCCGCTTAGCCCAGGGCGTTGCGGCGGCCCTCGAAAGCGCGGCCCAGGGTGACTTCATCGGCGTACTCGAGGTCGCCTCCGACGGGTAGGCCCGACGCGAGCCGGGTGACGGCGATGCCAATCGTCTTGAGCATGCGGGCCAGGTAGGTCGCGGTGGCCTCGCCCTCAAGGTTGGGATCGGTGGCGATAATGACTTCCTGGATGGCGCCGTCGTTGAGCCGCGTGAGGAGTTCGCGGATGCGGAGCTGCTCCGGCCCGACCCCGGCGATGGGATTAATCGCCCCGCCCAGCACGTGATAGCGGCCGCGGAAGGAGCGCGTGCGTTCGACGGCGAGGACATCCTTCGATTCTTCGACGACGCAGATCACGGAAGGGTCCCGGCGCGGGTCGCGGCAGATGTTGCAGAGCTCCTGCTCCGTGACGTTGCCGCACACTGTGCAGAACTTGACCCGCTCCTTCACCGTGGTGATGGCCTCCACCAGCCGCTTCATGTCCTGCGGGTCGGCTTCGAGGATGTGGAAGGCCAGCCGCTGGGCGGACTTCGGCCCGACTCCGGGAAGGCGCCCAAGCTCGTCGATCAGCTCTTGAACTGCACCTTCGTACACAATGTCCTCGTTCGTTGGGGGTGGTGGCGGGCGGGGGTCCCGGCGGGGTGGTTAGAAGCGCGGCGGCAGCGGGCTGCCGTCCAGTGACCGCTCTTCCACCAATTTGCCGCCCAGGATCCGTTCAACGGCGGCCCTGCCGAAGACGCCGGATTCCTCGATGGTTTCGTCGTCCGCACTGGGGATGTCCTGGACGTAGGTCGTGGCTGCCACGGCCCGCGCCGGCGCCTTGGCCCGCCCGGCTTCGGCTTCCGGGCTGTTGGACAGCCGCTGGTACAGGCTCTGTCGCCCTGCCGGGCTCGACGCTGCCGGCGCAGCAGGAGCGGGAGCCGGCGCGGCAGCCGGCGCAGCGGGTGCAGCGGGTGCAGCGGCCGGTGCGGGCGCCAGCATCGTGGCAGGGCCGGCTCCGGCCGATCCGGATGCGGCGCCGGCCGGCACCAGGTCTACGGAGTCGCCCCAGCCATTCGAGGCGGTCCCCACCGGTTCGTACGAGGTGGACGCCGGCACCGATGCGGCGTAGTGCGGGACCTGCGCGGCTGCGGGTTCGTAGTGCGGCGGTTCCGGTTCGGGAACCGGGCTGGGCGCCGCAGTTTCCTCGGCCGGGTAGCGCCCGACATTGGACTCCGTGCCGACGGCCCAGATCCCGGGCGCCTCCTCAACGGCACGGGCCCACGGGTCTTCGGCGGTATCAGGTGCCTGGGGAGCCGGGCTGCTGCTGGCCGGGGATTTTTTGGCGGCAGGGCCGGGGCGCGACGGGCCCGCCGCCTGCTGCCGGGCAGGTGCCGGGGCAGCGGCAGGCGGCCCCTGGCGGGAAGCGGCGGGGGAGGGCTCCCAGTCCATGGGCGGTTCCTCGTCCAGCGGCGGGGCGTCCTCGTCCCGCGGGGCACCCCAGTCGTCGTCCGGGTAGGAGTAGGATCCGGCGGCGTCCGGGGCCGGGGCCTGCTGTTCACTGGCGGCCACGGGGCCAACGGGGCCAGGGGCCGGGGCTGTAGGTGCCACGGGGGCGGGCGCGGCGGGCGACGGCGCTGCAGAGGCCTGCGCCGGACCTGCAGCCGCCTTGGCCGGGGCAGCGCGGACCTCCGGAGTGGCCGGAGCCGGCTCCGGGGACGGCGCGGCCGGTGCCGGCTTCGACGCTACCGGGGACGTCTGTGTCGGCTGGGGCTGCGCTGTCTGGGGCTGCACCGCGTTGTTCTGGGCCGGGTTGGTGGCCGGGGGCAGCCCCCAGTCGGCATCGGTGGACGTGGCCGGGACGTCCCGGCTAACGGGTGCTTTTGGGTTTGGCTCAGAGCTCGCTGAGCTGTTGCTTCCACTGGCCACCGCGTTGATCTGGCACTCGATGCCGATGGTCTTGTGGATGGCCTGCCGCAGGTTCTCTGAGTGGTCGGCCCGGCCGAAGGCGCCGGCCAGCCCGGAGGTGGTGAAGGCGAGCGTCAGGACGTGGTCCTCGAAATGGCCCACCTGGGCATTGGGTTCGACAAGCGCCCACGTGCTCCGCTTGATTTTGGTCAGCGTCTGCAGGATCTCCGGCCAAGCGCGGCGGAGGACCTCGACGTCGGGCCCGGAACCGGTGGCCGGTGCGGCGGCGGGCGCCGCGGGCGGAACAGCCGCCGCCGGCTGGTTCCCGGCGGGTGCTGCCGGCGCCGGGCCGGCCGGAACATGTCCGGCGCCGGCCGCGGGAGCCGGTTGTGCAGGCCGTGCCGGACCGGGGGCCTGTGCAGCAGCGGCCGTCCCGGAGGATGGCCGGCCGGCGGCGGAGGGCTCGTCCACGGGCCAGTCGCCGGTGGTGACGCGCGGAGGGGTGAGCGTTCCCCTGGCCGGTTGGGCGTCGCGTTCCGGAACTCCGTTGGCTGCCGGGGCTGCGGCCTGTTCTTGCGGTGCAGTGGCAGGAGCTGGCGCGGGGGACGCCGGAACAGCGGGGGCAGGGGCCGCAGCCGCCGCAACAGCGGGTTCCGGCACCGCGTGTGCCGGCGCTTGGGGCGCCGGTGCTGCCGCTGCCGGAGTTGTGGTGGCCGGAGCAGTGGCGGCGGGGACTGCGGCTGCCGTGGCGGGAGCGCCGACGTCGTTCCCGGCGTAGTTCAGGCGGCGTTCCACCCGGTCGATCCGCGCGGCGATGCCCCGCTCGGTCTGTTCGGAGGACGGGAGCAGGATGCGGGCGCACAGCAGTTCGAGGTGCAGCCGCGGGGAAGTGGCGCCGGTCATTTCGGTCAGCGCCGTGTTGGTGACGTCCGCTGCACGCGACAGCTCGGCCGCGCCCA
Organism: Pseudarthrobacter sp. 1C304; assembly: GCF_052245515.1. NCBI lineage: Bacteria > Bacillati > Actinomycetota > Actinomycetes > Micrococcales > Micrococcaceae > Pseudarthrobacter > Pseudarthrobacter sp. 1C304. Next base: position 687,172 of record NZ_JBQQCH010000001.1, read on the forward strand.
GGTTGTGGGCCTGGTTCTGCATGCGCGCGATCTGGTCCGCCGGCATGCCGCGGAGGATTGACTGGGCGCTTTCCGGCATGGCCTGGACGATGATGAGGTCCCGGAAGCGCTCCAGGAGGTCCTCCACGAAGCGGCGGGGGTCATGTCCGGTCTGGATGACCCGGTCCACGGCACGGAATACCGTGGCGGCGTCCGAGGCGGCCACGGCCTCCACGACGTCGTCCAGCAGGGAGGCGTGGGTGTAGCCCAGCAGGGCGACAGCGAGTTCGTAGTCCAGGCCGCGCGGTCCTGCGCCCGCCATAAGCTGGTCCAGGACGGACAGCGAGTCCCGCACTGAGCCGCCGCCGGCGCGGATGACAAGCGAGAGCACTCCGGGCGCCACGGGGACGTTTTCCTGCGCGCACAGCAGTTCCAGGTACGCCATGAGCGGCTCCGGCGGCACCAGGCGGAACGGGTAATGGTGGGTGCGGGAGCGGATGGTGCCGATGACCTTGTCCGGCTCCGTGGTGGCGAAGATGAACTTGATGTGCTCCGGCGGTTCTTCGACGATCTTGAGCAGGGCGTTGAAGCCGGCCGACGTCACCATGTGGGCTTCGTCAATGATGAAGATCTTGTAGCGGTCGCGGACGGGAGCGTAGGTGGCCCGTTCGCGCAGGTCGCGGGCGTCGTCCACACCGCCGTGGCTGGCGGCGTCGATCTCGATGACGTCGAGCGATCCGGAGCCGCCGCGGGCGAGTTCGATGCAGCTGGGGCACTTACCGCAGGGGGTGTCCGTGGGACCCTCGGCGCAGTTCAGGCAGCGGGCAAGGATGCGGGCGGACGTGGTTTTACCGCAGCCGCGGGGGCCCGAGAAGAGGTAGGCGTGGTTCACGCGGTTCTTGCGCAGGGCCGTCATCAGGGGCTCGGTGACGTGTTCCTGCCCGATGACGTCCGCGAACGAATCGGGGCGATATCGGCGGTAGAGAGCGGTAGTAACAGTCACAGATAAACCCTACCAATCGGCACAGACATAAAAGACCCCTCATGCACCCGCCAGAGCCCATTTACCCTTGCTACCTTCCGGTCCTGGGGGAGTTCAACAGGATGACGCCACATGAGGGGCCGTCAGCAAGTTTACCCGACGTTTGGGTGTGCCCCGAATCGACGGCGTCCGGCCCTGACAATCCTGCGGAGCATGCTCATTTTTGGTGGCCGGGAGTGGGCATGGCGGGCCTATGTCCAGGGGCTGCGGCGGGGGCTGGGCAAGTCCCGTGGTGGAAGGGTCCCGAAAGCCCAATTGGGCGATGCCGGAAAGTTCAGGTATTCTAGTATCTGCTTTTGATTCAGAAGCTACTGGAGAATTCGCCTAGCGGCCTATGGCGCACGCCTGGAACGCGTGTTGGGTTAACGCCCTCGGGGGTTCAAATCCCCCATTCTCCGCGGTTGGCCCCGGTCCCTAGGACCGGGGCCTTTTTGCGTCCTGAGGACAGTGCAGGGGTGCGGGGTTGGGTTATAGGACAAAACGAGGGTTATACGACACTGCGTGTGTAAAAGCCGGGCCTGTCAGGTGCGTCCCGCTCAGCCTGCGCGGCCCCAGAGGCTTTCCTCCGCGGTGGCTGCGGCGCCGTATTGCTCGGGTCCGGGGGTTGCTCGACGGCCGTCTAAGCGGTGGGCGTGCGGGCATGCGGTGCTCTGGGCAGGTCAGTCGGAAGGGCTGCGCGGGGGTTGCACTGTGCAGGGGTACCGCCTGCTGGCCCGCTCTTGATGTTCTTCGCTCATCCCACGGTGTGTCAACGGTATGAGGCGGAGCTCAAGCAGGCCGCTGCCTGCTCCGGCGTGCTGGTCCTCGTCTATGCCCTGCCGAGCGCTGCACGGCACCCAAAGGGAAGAAGTCCCGCAGGCCCGTCAGCCTCTCGCCGGCGCTCCCGGCACCGCTGTCGAAGCGACCGAGCCCACTGGGCCGGTATCCGAACCTCCCTCCGTGGCCCACATATCCAGCGCAGCTCGGTCTATGAGCTCCGGAAGGGCGCACTACATCTACTGGGTTACCCCTAAGCCGGAGGAAACCGGCTCGGGATCCACGACATCGACATACCTCCGCAGACTTGATGCACGGCGCCGGCATGAGCACCTTCGAGATGCCGGGCAGATGGTCGCGTCGACCTGGAAAGAAAGTGGACACTCGCATTTGGCGTGGGACGGGCAGTTCAGGGCAGCCGCCGTGCCAGAAAGTGCGCTGGAAGAGTAGCGCGGGAACCGTGAAATGCACGACATGATTCTCCGCCAACCACATCTCGAGGTTCCGTGTGCGTAACATGGAGCGCGACGAGCTGCGGAAAATGGCTCGACAATTGTGTATAAGTCGTGGATGGGGGTTCTGTAGATGCTGGTCAAAGACGCCGCTAAGCAGGCCGCACAGAAGACTTTGGCGGAGCATTGGGACTTCGAGTTCCCAGTCGATCCGGTTGCGATAGCGCAGGCAAAGGGCCTCGAAGTCCGGTTTGCCGAACTGAAGGACAAGGTATCCGGGGCGATTGTCGCCAAGGCTGGGAAGACGCCTGTGATCCTTGTAGAAGCTAGAGAGAACTACGGCCGGCAAATGTTCACCACAGCACACGAGCTAGGTCACTATGCGGAACGCGAGAATGCTGGCGACCACGAGTACTCCTTCGTCGAGTCGCGTGGACGCAAGTATGACCTACATGAGTTCTACGCCGACGAATTCGCCGGGAACCTTCTCATGCCCGAGGCTGATTTCAGGTCTAAGTACAAGCAAATGAAGTCAGTAAACATGGTCGCCGCATACTTCGCAGTGACACCCCCGGCCGTCAAGAAGCGGGCCGAACGACTTGGGCTCTAATCTAACAACAATGGACTTCGACACTTCAACAATCGACAACCTCGTTGCCGACGTTGCTCGTGAAGTTGATTCGGTCGACTTGGTCACTGGCCAGAGGGCTGACTCAATCGGCCCGTCGTCGATGGAGGACTACGACAACCAACTCTTGCTGGCCGAGTTGGCGCGACTAAACCAGCAGTCGAAGTTGAGGTCAAAGTTCTTCTGGGTGGCGTCATCATTGGCCAGCTTTGTCATTCTCGCAAGCACAGCGGGCGTTGGACTCTATGTCATTCTCGCCGGAGCGGACACTGAGCCGGCAGTGCTCATAACTTGGATGACGGCAGTGGTCGTCGAGTTACTTGGAATACTCAAGATCATTGCCGTCTATCTTTACCCTAATGATGCCGCTAAGAAAGACTGAGCGATGGCCGCGGACGACTCCGCATCCTGAGGTCGGGAGATCGAGCCTCGGCGCCGCGGCCTGAAAAGTCCCTCGCCAAGGACTTTGTGAACGCTCCACTGGCGCCGGCGTCCGGTGCCAGTATGTCGAATGCCGAAGCCTCGCAACCCTCGGGTAGGGTACATGGATGTCGAGGCCGCCGATTCCAGCTCATATCAAGCGTCTGCTGCGCCAGAGGTGCGGCTTCGGATGCGTCATATGTGGCTCTCCGATCTTTGAGTACGAGCATATTCAAGGTGTTCGAGTGACAGGAAATGATCCTGGGGAGATGACGCTCCTTTGCAAATTCCACCATGGCGAGAAGACTCACAAGAGGATGCCAATCGCTATGGTGGTGAAGGCAAACAAGGCGCCCTTCAATCTGCGCAAGGATGCCAGCGGTGAGCATCCCCTGTATTACTTTGGGGAGAAATTCCGGGTGCAGTTCGGCAACATGGATATTCGGGCTGAGTTCGAGGACGATTACCCGGTGGCAGCGCTGCGAGTCGACGGACAGACGATCATTGGGGCTCGGGTTGTGGAGGGACATGTTGAACTTGAACTATGCCTCCGAGATGCCGATAACGTCCCGTATCTCGTGGTTCGGAAGGGGCAGCTTAGGCATACGCTCACGCAATGGGACGTTCAATGGACCGCGCAAACTCTGATCATTCGGCGGGGGCCGATGGATGTGATCCTCCGCATAAAGTTTCGAGCACCGGACGCGGTCGTGGTTGAACGAGGCGAGTTCTGGTCCAACGGTCTTCTTTTCCGCGCCGGTCCCGCCGCCACCAGCGGTGGCATTGAACTAGTCAACAGTAATAGCGAGTTTAGCCACCTGACGCTGGACGGAGGACCAGCCTCGGCCATGAACGTGGGGAACGACCCGAATGGTCACAAACGATTAATGGTGCTTTCGGATGGCCCGCGTTGGTGGGGCGGGCCGCCTGCGCCAATTGGTGCCTTCCGTAGCCAGTAGCTTGGTCGTGAGTGCCAAGCCCACAGTGCGCTTGCCATTTCGTCGGCACGCCAGGACGGCCAGATATGCGATGCATTCCACCGTGGGACGCCAGCTTAGCCGTCCACGGTTGTGTCACCGGCAGGGGGCGTTGCGGATGATTAGTCTGGAACTCGTTCTACGGCGGAGTCGAGTTTGTGTGCTTTCCACCCGACGTCGGCGAATCTCGTTTCCATTTCGTGCACCAGGGCTTGCCTGAGGATCACGCCCAGCGCCTCAGGCGAGTCAAGGCGGAATCGAAATCCAGCATCCACGTCGATCTCGCCTGCCCCTCCTGGTTGCGTCTTTACGCTGTTGGCAACCGTCAACCCGAGAACGTGCTCGTCCACCTCTAACTGACCAGTTATCGTGAAATCGAAAACCGCCATGCCCCCACCTTCAATTGACTTGGTACGCACAAACATACACTGACTGAAGACAACAAAACGGGTCGGGAAACTTCCTAATTTATCTGACAGAGGCAGAGCGTGAAATCCCAAGCGCTGTTCATTGCGGCGGCGATCCAGCTCTTAGCTATTTGGCACGAGATCTTCCTCTGATGCCGTTCTGGACCTCTGACGCTGGTACGCGTCAGGATCCTGGCCCCGTGACCTAGAAACCTGGTGCGGAAACGCCGGCGGTGCCCTCAGGCCTGATAGCCCAGCCTGCGGAGGCGGGTTCGGGCGGCCTGCTCGCTGGGTCCCATCCGGCCCAGGGCAAGATGGACGACGCCGAGAGTCACCCTGGTGGCCAGGCGCACGGGCAGCGGGATAGGGCCCAGGCGTGCGGTGCGCAGGCCCAGCAGGTCCCGGTATTTGGGCTCGAGGCTCGCCACGGCCGCCGCGAACAGCACCCGGTAACCCGGCCTGAGCGCCGGGTGGAGCGGCGGATTGCGGATGAATGCCAGCGTCTCGGCGACCCTCTCGTCGGAGCGGAGCTCGCCGGCGTCGTACCAGCTGTCCAGTTCCCGGCGCATCGCTGCCTCGCTGAGCGGCGGGGACTCCACCCCCATCAGCGTGCCGGCCTGCGCCCACTCGCGCACATAGGCGTCGGGCCCGCCAGGGATGGGCCGGCCCCAGATTTTGTGCGCCGAGAGGAAGGCGTCGGTGAACGCGATATGCACCCATCGGAGCAGCTCGGGATCATTCGCGGCGTAGCTGCGCGCCGCGCCGTGCCCGTCAACGTAGTCACCCTGCACCCGTCCGTGCAGCCGAAGGACCCAGTCGGACGCTGCGCGGGCTGCGGCGGTCGAACCGTAGGAAACCGTGAAAATCCAGCGGATGGTCCCCGCCAGCCTGCCCAGCGGGTCCTCGCGGAACCGGGAGTGGTCGTGGACGCCGGCGAGCGCGCCGGGATGGAGCGCCTGCATCATCAGCGCCCGGATGCCCGCCACGATCGTCGGCATGTCCCCGTGGACGGCCCAGACGGCCGACCCGGGCAGGTGGTAGCCGGCGTCGTCACCTTCCGCCAGCCGCGGCACCCATTCCGGCACGGCGTCCCGGGTTCCGGTAAACGTCTGCTTGAGTTCGCTCTGCCATTCCCTGAGGAGGTTGCGCATACTTTATTGTCACCCACCGAATCGGTGGCCGGTACTTGCCTAAATTCCCAGTACTACTGGGCTTCCACCCGAGTTTGAAAGGGGTAGTCATTACGGTTCCCAGTGCTAACCGATTGTGGTCCCATAAGAACGTAAGTCCGCGAATCTGGGGACTGGCGGACAGGATGCAGGAGTCACATCGTGGGAAAACACTGGGGAAACTCATCGAGTGAGCAGGCAGTCAGGGCGCGCCTCGTAGCCGTGCGCTGCTTGTCCGGAGGCTTCTGCCTTTCGCTGGCGGTACTGACCTTCGGGGTGCAGGGCCTGTCCGGCTCGCGGCCCGCTGTTGTGGTTCCCTCCCCGGCCATGGCCTCCGGCGTCGTGGGCCCAAGCATTCTGGACCCGACCACGCTGGGCGCGCCCACCCCTGCCGGCACCGAGGCTCTGGCGCCGCAGGCCTTCACGGCGGATGCGCTGGCGCTGGTGGCCTACACCAGGTCGAATGTGGAGACCACGTCCAAAGAGGGCGTCCCCGGTGAACTGAACGTGGCTTCCGCCGGGCTCAAGCGCCCGGCGGAAGGCTTCCTCATGGCACCGCTCGAATCACTGGCGGAATCATCCTCGTTCGGGTTGCGGACCAGCCCCATCACCGGGTCAGCAGGCGAATTCCACTGGGGACAGGACTTCGCCGCAGCCTGCGGCACCCGCGTGTACTCGGCGGATGCCGGGGTGGTGCGGGCCGTCGGCTGGCATCCGTGGGGTGGCGGAAACCGAGTCGAAATCGACCACGGCAACGGCCTGATCACCACCTACAACCACCTTGAGGCGATCGCCGTCAAGAAGGGTGACTCGGTCCGGGTCGGCGAGGTCATCGCCCGGGTAGGGACCACCGGATCCTCCACCGGATGCCATCTGCATTTCGAGACCATCCTGAACGGCTCCCACAAGAACCCGCACGACTGGACGCTGCTGCCGATCACGCAGACGGACCAGTTGGGCGCCATTGAAATGACGAGCTACGCGCCCGAGGCAGGCAAGCCCACCAACACCTCCCTCGGCTGGGCCATCCCCGTGTCCGAAGAAGGGGCGCACGTGGTGGCCGGCGGGGACCACGAAACCCCCGCCTCGGCGTGGCCGAATACACCGTTCATCAGCTCTCCCGCAACGACGCCCACTCCGTCGACCGGGGACGCCCTCTCGCCAACGAAGACCAGGACGGACGCGCCGACGCCGGAACCCAGCCAGCCGTCGGGCGGTTCGCCGAGCGGCACCACCACCCCTGGCGGGACGACTGATCCAGGCACCGCCACCCCGAGTGACACCCCGCTTCCCTCCGCGCCCGGCTCCACAACACCGCCGCCGCCCGAACCGACAACCCCGACGCCGACCCCGACCCCGACGCCGGAGCCTACCTCGCCGCCGCCGTCATCCGTGGAACCGCCGCCTCCGCCGCCCTCGACGGTGGTGCCCCCGCCGCCTCCTCCGCCGTCATCGGTGGAGCCCCCGCCGCCGCCTCCGCCGTCATCGGTAGAGCCCCCGCCGCCTCCGCCGCCGTCGACTATTGCCCCGCCGCCGCCGCCACCGCCGCCGGTGGAGCCCCCGCCGCCTCCGCCGCCCGTTGTGGTTGCCCCGCCGCCTCCGCCCCCTGTGGTGGAGCCGACTGCGGAGCCGGCGCCTCCGGCGCCCACCCAGTCCACTGAACCGACGGCGACCACTGACCCGTCGCTGACGCCCGGACCGTAGCAGGCACAAACCCATACGCGCGCTCGTTGGTAGCGAAGAACTGTTGTGACCACATCCGGACTCCAGTCCGGGCCACGACACGACCCACGATTTCGCGAGGAGCCCGCTCATGACCTCTCTTCACAGCATTCCGCTGACCTTGATCGACGGCACGGCCACTGACTTTGGCCGCTTCAAAGGGGACGTGGTGCTGGTGGTGAACGTTGCGTCCCAGTGCGGGTTCACCCGCCAGTACTCGGGGCTCGAGGCGCTTTACAACAAGTTCCGCGATCAGGGCTTCCAGATCCTCGGTGTGCCCTGCAACCAGTTCGCGGGCCAAGAGCCGGCCGCCGACGCCGAGATCGCCGAGTTCTGTGAACGGAACTTTGGCGTGACCTTTCCTCTCGCCGCCAAATCCGATGTCCGCGGCAGGGATCAGCACCCGCTGTACGCCGAGCTCACCAAGTTCAAAAAGGGCATCCTGCCGGGGCTGGTGAAGTGGAACTTCGAGAAATTCCTGGTGAGCCGCGACGGCGATGTGGTGGCCAGGTTTGCCCCCACCGTGGAGCCGGACTCGCCGGAGATCATCGCAGCGGTGGAAGAGGCCCTCAGCCGATAGTCGGCTCCCGGACCACAAGGGCACAAGGACCCCTATCCGTAAGCATACTTACGGCCTAGACTGGCCGGACCTTCCACTACACCGGGCACACCCACGGCCCCGACGCGCTAAGGCGCGGGCGGCTAGCCGTTCAGTGCCTGGGAAGGCGCATCAGCACGCTTCGGAAATCACAACTGGACACTCTATTTGGGGGTCCGTGTAACCAGGAGGAAAGTGATGACAGGGAACAAAGCCGTTGCCTATAAAGGCCCAGGAAAAGTCGAACTGATCGACATTGACTACCCCACCTTCGAACTCAAAGACGGCCCGGGGGTCAACCCCGCCAACGTGGGCCGTCCGCTGCGTCATGGCGTCATCCTTAAAACCGTTGCCACGAACATTTGCGGCTCCGACCAGCACATGGTCCGTGGCCGTACCACCGCCCCCTCGGACCTGGTACTTGGCCACGAAATCACCGGTGAAGTGGTGGAGGTGGGCCCGGATGTCGAGTTCATCAAGGTGGGTGACATCTGTTCGGTCCCGTTCAACATCGCCTGCGGCCGGTGCCGGAACTGCAAGGAGCGCAAGACGGGCATCTGCCTGAACGTCAACCCGGCCCGTCCGGGAGCAGCGTACGGGTACGTGGACATGGGTGGCTGGGTCGGAGGCCAGGCGAATTACGTACTGGTCCCGTATGCGGACTGGAACCTGCTGAAGTTCCCCGACCGGGACCAGGCCCTCGAGAAGATGATGGACCTGACCATGCTGTCGGACATCTTCCCGACCGGCTTCCACGGCGCGGTGACTGCCGGCGTCGGGGTCGGGTCCACGGTGTACGTCGCGGGAGCCGGGCCGGTCGGGCTGGCAGCGGCGACCAGCGCCCAGCTGCTTGGTGCCGCCGTCGTGATTGTGGGGGACCTCAACGCTGACCGCCTGGCGCAGGCGCGCAGCTTCGGCTGTGAAACTGTCGACCTGACCCAGGGCGGGCCCGCGGAGCAGATCGAACAGCTGCTTGGCGTACCCGAAGTCGACTGCGGTGTGGACGCGGTCGGGTTCGAAGCCAGGGGGCACGGCCACGACGCCAAGGAGGCTCCTGCGACAGTGCTCAACTCGCTGATGGAGCTCACAGCGGCCGGCGGCGCCCTCGGCATCCCCGGCCTCTACGTCACGGGCGACCCGGGCGGCATCGACGAGGCGGCCAAGAAGGGTGCCCTCTCGCTCAGCCTGGGCACCGGCTGGGCCAAGTCGCTGAGCTTCACCACCGGACAGTGCCCGGTGATGAAGTACAACCGCGGACTGATGATGGCGATCCTGCATGACAAGGTCTCCATCGCCAAGAACGTCAACGCGAAGGCGATCACGCTGGAGGAGGCGCCGAAGGGCTACGCGGAGTTCGACGCCGGCGCGGCGACGAAGTACGTGCTGAACCCGAACGGCTACCTGAGCTAAACGCTAGGTACCTGAGTAAGCGGGTTCCGGCGGACACATACCGGTGCAGGTATGTGTCCGCCGGACTACCCGATGTTGGTATTTTCCAAACATGCCTACTGGAGTTTGCACATTGTTGGCCGAATGTCTGATTGGATAGATGTTACTGAGAGGGAAGTTGGAGGCTACAGCCTCCACCCAACCAGGAAGGCAGCAATGGAGCTCATCGAGGCCGAGCACCCCCGGCCACGCCATTTTCTTCTCCATCTGAGTGACCCCCACTTGTTGGGCGGATCCGCACCCCTGCACGGTGTGGTCGACAGCGACGCCCTGCTCCAGCAACTCTTTGACGAAGTCCGGGCCTCCGGCGCGCGCCCCGAAGCCGTGATTTTTACCGGCGACCTGGCCGACAGGGGCGAGGCCGAGGCCTACGCCAAACTGCGCGCCATCGTCGAGCCCGCCTGCAAGGCGCTGGGCGCAAAAGTCATCTGGGCCATGGGAAACCACGACAACCGGGAAAACTTCCGCACCGGCCTGCTGGATCTCCCGGCCGACGACGCCCCGGTGGACCGCAGCTACTTCATCAACGGGCTGCGGATCATCACCCTCGATACCTCCGTGCCGGGCTTCCACCACGGCGAGCTGAGCCCGGAGCAGCTGGAGTGGCTCGCAGCCGAACTTTCCACCCCGGCGCCCGACGGGACCATCCTCGCCCTGCACCACCCGCCGGTGCCGTCCGTCCTGGACCTCGCCGTCCTGGTCGAGCTGCGCGACCAGGCGTCACTGGCCGGCGTCGTGCGGAATTCCGACGTCAGGGCCATCCTGGGCGGCCATCTGCACTACTCGACGACGGCGACCTTCGCCGGGATCCCGGTATCGGTGGCGTCGGCCACCTGCTACACGCAGGACCTCAATGTGCCGGTCGGCGGAACCCGGGGACGCGACGGCGGGCAGGCGTTCAACCTGGTCCACGTCTACGAACACACGATCGTGCACTCGGTGGTTCCGCTCGGCGACACCCCGGCCGTCGGCGAGCTCGTCTCCGCCGCGGAGACCCAGCGCCGGATCTCGGCGGCCGGGATCCGCATCCCGGTCAAGGCGAAGCTTGAGGACCCGGCCAGGACGCCGGGCCACCGCCGGCTGACGGCCAGCAACTGACGGGGAGCCGTCGGGCCATTCACCGCCGCCGCCTGAGCCGTCGGGGCCTGCCGGTGGCGAGGAACGCCTACTTTTCCCAGGGTGCCTTGATCGGGTAGTACTTCTCGAGGAAGTCCGTCACCAGTTGGGCGCGTTCCTCGGCCTCGACCTCGGGGAAACTGCCGTCGTTGAGGCAGAAGAAGTCCATGTTCCGCTTGGCGAGCAGCTTCGGCAGGTAGTTCAGGCCCGCCCTCGCGGTGGTGTCCACGTAGCGCACCTTCGCCGCCGTCTGGGTGACGGCCCGGCCGGTCAGCAGCGCGTAGTAATGGTAGAACGAGTTCGTCACCGAGATGTTGTCGGCCGCGCGGAAGGTGCTCGCAGCCGTCTTGCTGAACTCGGCCGGAAACTCTTGCTCCATCTGAGCCACCAGGCTGCGGCGCAATGGAGCAGCCGTGTGCTCCAGGTGCCGCGTGGTGATCCGGCCGAAACGGTCCCACAGCAGCTTCCGGTTCACCCGGGCGGCGTTCTCAAAGCCGCTGCGCTCGGCGTCGTTGTCCCCGAGACCGATCCGGGTTTCCGCCTCGATGAATTTCGTGATGCCGCCGGGCGTGAAGAACATGTCCGGTCCCACGGCGCGGCCGAAGAACATGTCGTCATTGGAATACAGGAAGTGTTCGGACAGGCCGTCGATGTGGTGGAGCTGGCACTCCACGGCCTGCGAGTTGTGGGTCGGCAGCACGGAGGGGTCCGCGAAAAACTCCTCGCTGCGGACAATCGTCACTCCGGGATGGTCCGCGAGCCAGGACGGTGCCGGCGAATCCGTGGCGATGAAGATCCTGCGGATCCAGGGCGCGAACATGTAGACCGAGCGCAGCGCGTACTTGAGCTCGTCGATCTGGCGGAACCGTGCTTCATGGTCGTCGCCCTCACCGAGCACGGCGCCGGCCTGGCGGGCACGCCGGGCCGCGATGTACTCCGGGGAGCTGCCGTCCACCCAGGAGAAGACAATGTCGACGTCGAAGCTGATGTCACTTGCGTGGTCCGCGAACATGTTCTCAATGGTGGGCCAGGTGCGCCCATACCGTTCCACGGTGCCGCGGACCGCGTCCTGGGCCAGCAGCGTCCTGCGCGTCAGGGAATTCTCGATTGGAAGGATCAGCTGGTCGCCTTCGAAGCTCCACAGTTCCAGCTGCACACCGGCGGACGCACCGAACTCGAAGCCGCCCTCTGGTTCGACCCGGGGACGGTACAGCCGGAAGATCCGTGACTGCCGGTTGGGGGAGAGCTCGCCGTCAGCCACCAGCACGGAGGACTTCTTCTTGGCGTCGACGCTCATGGAGTAGAAGGGCTCGTCGTGGCAGGCCTCCACCAGCGCGTCGCGGAGGACCTTTCGGTCTTTCCAGTCGACGGCGATGACCGGCCGGTGGTTGTTGCCGCGGACCAGGAGGTAGTCGAGGCCGGCGCCGTCGAGCACGGCGCGGATGAACATCAGGTCCTCGACCATGGCCTGGTAGGGCGTGCGGTTCTCGTTGATCAGGGCATACCGACCCCGCCGGCGGACAACGTCCTGGCGAGCCCGGAATCTCGCGACGGCCGCAGCTGAGGTGACCTCATCGTGGGCCTCCACCGAGGCCTGGCTGCCATAGTAGATCTCATCCTGGATCAGTGCGTCTGTAATGTCCGTACTCCGTGACTCTGTGCGTGAATATGTCCTGTATGCATGATATCGTCCGCCCCAAAATCGATAACCGCCCTGCGGCGTCAGTCAGCGAGGGCAGTGCGCCAGCTGCGCAGGAACGCCGCACCGGCGTAGTCGTGGATGACCTCCTCGCCGAGCCCCAGGTCCGCTGCAGTCAGCACGTCGTACGGTTTGACGGGCACGCCGTCGGCCGGACGGACATCGACATGCTTCACCGGGTGGTCGTTGTGGTGGAGCCAGTCGGCCATGGCGTAATCGGTGCGGGAGTCGCCCACGGTGCGCCAGGCCTGAGGGGTGATGCCTTGGGCTGCCAGGAGCTCCACGGCCCTGCTGGCGCCAAGGTCCTTGCCGAGCCTGACCGACTCAATGTCGGTGGAGATGATGGTGGGATCCACCCGGTAGTCGATCCGGTCATCTGAGTCGGGGGCATGGTGGTCCAGCCGCACCACGCCGAGGCCGTGCCGGCCCATCAGGTCCATGGCATCGGCGTCGAACAGCTGCTGTTCGGCGCGGTAGTCCGCGTTCTCAACGGAGATGTGCTGCTCTACGGACACCATGGCCAGCTTGGTCTCGTCGAAGAACATGTGGGTGGCGTAGTCCTCGGCCACCAGCCGGCGGACGTCATCGCCGAAGGCCTGCGGCATGGCAAGTTCGTGATCGACATGGACGGCGCCGGGACCGGTGGCGGTGTAGCTGAACCAGACCGCACCCTTTTCGCAGATCGCGTGGATGAGGGTGCCGGCCGGCATCCCGGCGGCGATCATGGGTTCCATCACCTGTTCGCGGATGAACGCCGCAGAGCGGCCCGTGTTGAAGACGACGGGAATTCCCGCGGCGGCCAGCGCCAGCAGGTCCGCGATGATCCCCGGCTGCACCGTGCGGGTCACGGGACTGGCCACGGGGCCGTCGACGTCGAGCAGCAGCGCCAGCGGGGGCGCTGACGGCGGAGGGGAGGCGGGGGACTCAACATGTGTCATGGGCCCATTCTCCCAGCCGGCGGGCCTCTTTGCAGGAGATGACGGCCGCGCCGCGGCACGCTGTTGACCGGCGCCGGCCCGCGCCGGCGGGTCCTGGAAATGGTTACCGTTTGGCTACAACCTCCCGGCGCCGGGGAGTCGCGGATTCCTTTGGCCCGCCAAGTTCCTTAGGCTTGCATGGTGATATTCAAAGCCGTGGGCGAGGGACGCCCGTACCCCGACCATGGTTACAACACGCCCAAGGACTGGGCCGCCCTGCCGCCGCGGCCGGTGCGGCTGGATGACCTGGTGACCACCAAGCGCACGCTTGACCTGGAGGCCCTGCTGGCGGAGGACTCAACCTTCTTCGGCGACCTTTTCCCGCACGTCGTGGAGTACCGCGGCGTCCTGTACCTTGAGGACGGCCTGCACCGCGCCGTCCGGACCGCGCTGCACCAGCGCACGGCGATCCACGCGCGCGTCCTGGTGATAAATGGCTAGAAAGCCGAAGGACCCCACCGTTCTGCACGGGCACCACATCATCACCGGCTCGGACTTGCGCGCCACCTTTGTCGATGACGACGATCCGCAGAACAACCCCGTCAGGACGCGGCGCCGCATCCTGCACGGCGCCGTCCTTGTCCTGCTCGTCGGGCTGGTCGCTGCCGCCGTCGTGGTTGCCTTGGCCATCATGAACGGCCAGATCAAGGTCCCGACGGCGGAGCGCAGCCAGTCTGCCGTGTCCGTCTGCCCGGAGGCAATCTACGACTACACCCCGCCGGAGACGATCAACCTCAACGTCTTCAATTCCACCTCCCGACCCGGCCTGGCCCGGTCCGTGGCGGACGAGTTCGCGGCCCGTAAATTTATCGTCGGCGCGGTGTCCAATACGACGTCGAGCTACCGCGGAACGGCGTTGATCGTGTCCGGCGCTGCCGGCCAGTCCGCGGCGTTCAGTGTCCAGCGGAACGTGCCCGGCTCGGACTACTTCCAGGACGGCCGGACCGATCCGAGCGTGGACGTCATCCTCACCGGGGACTTCAAGGAACTGGTGAAACCTGAACTCGTCGACCAGACCCCGGGCCAGCTCAGCTGCCCGCGCGAGGACCGGCGGATCGTGGACGAATCCGCGGTGCCGGTGACACCGGCGGGTTAACGCTCCCCGCCCGCCCTGGGTTCAGGCGCCGACGCGGACGGGCCGGCCGGCGTCGTCGAACCGGGCGCCGGCACCGAGCTGGACGAACCGTACGGTGCGCGCCAGCCGCGCCTCCGCGTCGGCGTCCCGGCCGGTGCCGTCACCACGGGCGGCGCTGGAGGACAGGGTGCCGTGGATGAGCTGCGCGAGCTGGGTGATGTCCGCCTCCGGCAGATAGCCCTGGGCGATGCCGTCCCGCAGGATGCCCTGCAGCAGCACGCTGAGCTCCCCGACGTGGTCCGCCAGCTTCGCGAACGAGGCAGGGGAGAGCACGGCGCCCATCGCTGGGCCGGGCGGCAGGTGCCGGCGACTGAGGTCCTCCACCTGCGCGCGGACGTAGAGGGCCAGCCGGTCCACCGGGTTGTCCAGTGCGTCCAGGGATTCGCGGAGGTCGACCAGGAACCGCTCGGTCTCATCCAGTGCGTAGGCGATCAGCAGCTCTTCGATGTCCGCGTAGTAGTTGTACACGGCGGTGCGGCCGATCCGGGCGTGCCGGGCGACGTCGGTCATGGTCAGCCCGGGCAGGCCGTGGCTGAAGAGGAGCTCGCCGAACGCGGTCAGGATGCGGTGCTGGGTCTCGGCGCGTTGGGCGGCGTTGCTCGCGGCCGAAATCCTGGGCATACAGACACTTTAGCGTGATCTGTCAGCAAATCGGCGGTGCCGGGCTAGGCCGAGCAGCCGTCCGGGCCGCAGGCCTCGCCGGCCGGGGCCCCGGTACCGGGTTCGGTGTCCGCGGCGCCCACCATGACCAGCGGCTGGCTTTCCTGCCATGCCTGCTCGAGGGCGGAGGCGAACGTCTCGGAGGGCTGGGCACCGGAGAGGCCGAACTTCCGGTCGATGACGAAGAACGGGACGCCGCTGATGCCGAGTGCGCGGCCTTCCTCGAAGTCCATCCGGACGTCCTCGGCGTACTTGTCGGTGGTGAACAGCTCGCCGACTTCGCCGCCGTCGATGCCGAGGTCCTGGCCCAGCGAGGTCAGGTACTCCCGGCTGCCGATGTCCCGGCCGTGCTCGAAGTGGTCGCTGAGCAGGCGTTCCTTGGCGGCGTCCTGCTGCCCGTGCGCGGCGGCGAGATGGATCAGGCGGTGGGCGGTGAAACTGTTGGCCACCACCACGTCATCGAAGCGGTAGTCCAGGCCCTCTCCCTTGGCCTGTTCGGCGACGTGCTCGAACATTCCGGTGACCTGGGCCGGCGGAAGGCCCTTGCGGGTGCTGAGGTAGTCGAGTTCCGTGCCGTCGTAGTGGTCCGGAAGCGCCGGATCCAGCTGGTAGCTGCGCCACTGGACCTCCACGGAATCCCGGTGCGGGAAGGCCGCGAGGGCGGTTTCAAAGCGGCGCTTGCCGATGTAGCACCAGGGGCAGGCCACATCGGACCAGATCTCAATCTTCATGCCGGCGACAACCACCACGCCGCCGGGTCCATTCCCGCGCGGCCTGTCGGCTTGGTCACCCGGCGGCCGGGCGTTCCAGCACGAAGTCGTGTTCCACGGTGCTGCCGAGCTGGAAGGTCTTGGTTCCCACCTTGCGGAAGCCGGACTTTTCGTAGAAGCGGATGGCCCGCGCGTTCTGGTCGTTCACACCCAGCCAGAGCCCGCGCGCACCCGCTCCTGCGGCCGCGGCGATGCTGGCGTGCATCAGTTCGGCGGCGGCGCCCAGTCCGTGGTGGTCCGGGTGGACGTAGCACTTGCTCAGCTCGGTCGACGGCAGGATGGTCAGGGCGGCAGCCACGTCCGGGTCCCGGGCCGGGCGGGCTACCAGCAGGCTGTAGCCGCGGAGTTCGCCGGCGTCGTCGATCACGAGGATGGTGGTTTCCGGGTCGCCCAGGTGCGCGCGGAAGTTCTCCTCGCTGAGGGTGCCGGCCACGTGCGCCGCGATGTCCGCCGGGGACGACGACGGCGGGCACGCCAGCGGGAAGGTGACGGCGGCCAGCGCCGCCAGCTTCCCGGCGTCGTCTGCTGTTGCTGTCCTGATGATGTGGGGCATGGCTAAACCTTAATCCCGGACGGCGTCGGCGTCGTAGCCGGGGACGCGGCACGGGTGTGCAGCAGCCCGGAGGGCCCGGACCGCGGCGGATCCGGACCCCTGCGAACCTACTGCTGGAACGCGGCGTCGAAGGAAGTATTCGACGCCGGGAAGTCGAACTTTTTCAGCGTGGCAAGGGCTTCGGGGGCACCGTGGAGCCGGTCCATTCCGGCGTCCTCCCACTCGACGGAAATGGGGCCGGTGTAGCCGATCGCGGTGAGGGCCCGGAACGACGATTCCCAGGGCACGTCGCCGCGGCCGGCGGAGACGAAGTCCCATCCCCGGCGGGGATCGCCCCACGGCAGGTGCGAGCCCATCACGGTGTTCCGGCCGGTGGGCCGCAGCTTCGTGTCCTTGCAGTCGACGTGGTAAATCCGGTCCTTGAAGTCCCAGATGAACGAGACCGGGTCGATGCCCTGCCACATGAAGTGGGACGGGTCCCAGTTCAGGCCGAACGCCTCGCGGTGGCCGATCGCCTCAAGGGTGCGGACGGTGGTCCAGTAGTCGTAGGCGATCTCGCTCGGGTGGACTTCGTGGGCGAAGCGGACGCCGCACTCGTCGAAGACGTCCAGGATGGGGTTCCAGCGGTCGGCGAAGTCCTGGTAGCCGGCCTCGATCACCTTTTCCGGGACGGGCGGGAACATCGCGACGTACTGCCAGATCGAGGAGCCGGTGAACCCGACCACGGTGTCCACGCCGAGTGCCTTGGCGAGCCGGGCGGTGTGCTGCATTTCCTCCGCGGCGCGGCGCCGGACGCCTTCGGGGTCGCCGTCGCCCCACACCTTGGCGCCGACGATCGCTTCGTGCCGGAAGTCGATGGGGTCATCGCACACGGCCTGGCCCTTGAGGTGGTTGGAGATGGCCCAGACCTTGAGGTTGTACTTCTCCAGCACGGCGAGTTTGGAGTCGACGTAGCCGGGCTCGTCCCAGCGCCAGGCGTCCAGGTGGTCTCCGGAGACGGCGATTTCGAGGCCGTCGTAGCCCCAGCCGGATGCCAGCCTCGCGACTTCCTCGAAGGGCAGGTCGGCCCACTGGCCGGTGAACAGGGTGTACGGGCGGGCCATGTCAGGCTCCTTCGGTGACGGGGGCGGTGGTGAGTTGGATGAGAGATGATTTGGCGTTGGCGGATTCTTCGACGGCGGCCAGCACCCGTTGCACGGCCAGTCCGTCCTCGAACGACGGCGACGGCGGTGTGCTGCCGCCGATCGCGGTGAGGAAGTCGCGGATCTCGTGCGTGAAGGTGTGTTCCCAGCCGATCACGTGGCCCTGCGGCCACCAGGCGGCCATGTACGGGTGCTCGGGTTCGTTGACCAGAATGCGCCGGAACCCCTGCTCCCGGACTGGAACCGTGGCGTCCAGGAACTGCAGCTCATTGAAATCTTCCAGGTCGAAGGTGAGGGCGCCTTGGTCGCCGTAGACTTCGATCTTCAGCGAGTTTTTCTGGCCGGTGGCAACCCGGGACACCTCAACCGAGGCGACTGCCCCGGAGGCGAGGGACAGCGTGGCCCAGGCGGCGTCGTCGACCGTGACCTCTTCCGGCCCGTCGGCGCCCGGCCGGCTGGTCACGAAGGTGTGCAGCCGGCCCGAGACCTCGACCACCGTGCCGCCGAGCAGGAACATCACCTGGTCGATCGCGTGCGACGCGATGTCGCCCAAGGCGCCGGACCCGGCGGTTTCTTTGTTCAGCCGCCAGGTCATGGGGGAATCGGCGTCCACCAGCCAGTCCTGCAGGTACGCGGCCCGGACGTGCCGCACCGTCCCCAGCCGGCCGTCGGCGATCAGTTCCCTGGCCAGGGCCAGCGCCGGGACGCGGCGGTAGTTGAAGCCGATCATGGACCGCACGCCGCGCTCCCCGGCGGTGCGGGCAGCATCCGCCATGGCCTCGGCCTCGGCGAGGGTGTTCGCGAGCGGCTTCTCGACCAGGACGTGCTTGCCGGCCTGGAGCGCAGCGATGGCGATCTCGGCGTGCATCCAGCCGGGCGCGCAGATGTCGACGATGTCGATGTCGTTGCGTTCGAGCACCGAACGCCAGTCTGTGGCCGTCTCCGCCCAGCCGTATTTGGCGGCGGCCGCCGAGGCCTGGGCGGCGTCCCGGCCCACGAGCACTTTCTGCTCAAAGGCCGGCACCTCGAAGTAGGAGGCCACGTTGCGCCAGGCGTTGGAGTGGGCCTTGCCCATAAACGCGTAGCCGATCATGGCAACACCCAGCGGGCGGTTTACATCTGATGTCATTGTTGCGGCTCCTGGAGCGTTGCGGCTTCGGGCAACCAGTCCTCGGGGAGGGCAGGGGATGCCGGGGCGGAGCTGGCCACGTCAACGAACGTGCCGGACTCCATGGATTCTGAGATCGAGACCATGGCGTCCAGGACATGGTACGCAAGGTCTCCGGTGGCCCGGTGGGGGACGCCGGCGCGGATGGACCGGGCCATGTCCAGCACGCCCAGGCCGCGGCCGTTGGCGGGACCGGTGGCGGCAACCGTCGTCCAGTCCTCGTCTCCTGCCCGCCAGAGGCGGACGTCGCCGTCGAAATAGTTCGGGTCCGGAAGGGACAGGGTGGCCTCGGTGCCGGTGATTTCCACGAATCCCGTCCGCTGCCGCGGGGATTCGAAGCTGAAAACGCTGTGCGAGGACTCACCGTTCTCGAACTGGGCCATGGCGCTGACATGGGTGGGCACCTCCACGGTGAACACCTCGCCGGCCTTCGGACCCGACCCGATGGCGCGGACCTCCTTGGACCTGGACCCGACGGCGGCCACCCTGCGGATGGAGCCGAACGTCTGCACCAGCGTGGTGAGGTAGTACGGACCCATGTCAAAGAGCGGGCCGGCGCCGGGCTGGAACAGGAACGCGGGGTTGGGGTGCCAGGACTCCGGGCCGGGTGTCTGGAACGTGGTCATGGCCGTCAGGGGCGCGCCGATGTCGCCCCGCTGGATCACGCGCAGGGCTGTCTGCAGGCCGGCGCCGAGGAAGGTGTCCGGCGCGCAGCCCAGGCGGAGGCCGGCGGCGTCAGCGGTTTTGAGGAGGCCCAGGCCCGATTCGCGGTCCAGGGCGAAGGGCTTCTCGGTCCACACGTGCTTGCCGGCGTTGACCGCCGCGGTGGCAACCTCGACGTGCGCCGCCGGGACGGTGAGGTTGACGATGAGTTCGACGTCGGGGTGGTCCAGTGCCGCATCCAGCCCGCCCCACCCGGGGATGCCATATTCCCTGGCGCGGGCTTCCGCGGCCTCTTCGACGAGGTCGGCGACGACCAGGACCTTGAGGTCAGGGAAGGCCGTGAGGTTATCGAGGTACTGCGTGCTGATGGTGCCAGCGCCGACGACGGCGACGCCCACCGGGCCGCGGCGGGTGCAGGGCGGGAGGGAACAGTTCATTGGTTCTCCTGGGGGAGCAGACAAATCCACGGCGACTGGTTGCGAGGGTGGCCTCCACCAACGCTAGAACTACTTTTGTCGATCGTCAAGCAAAAGTTGTTGAAGCAACGCAAGGAAGGGGGCGGCATTCTGTGATTTGATGCTGTCATGACGAACGAAGAGCTGGTGGTACTCCTGGACGCCAATGACCAGCCGTGCGGGACAGCGCCCAAGCTGGAGGTCCATGATCGTGACACCCCGCTGCATCTGGCCTTTTCCTGCTACGTCTTCGACGAAAAAGGGCGTGTGCTGGTCACCCGGCGGGCCCTGACAAAAGCCACCTGGCCGGGCGTGTGGACGAACTCCTTTTGCGGACATCCCGCTCCGGGCGAGGAGATGGCGGATGCGATCCGGCGACGGGGCCAGTGGGAGCTCGGCATCGGGGTGTCCGGGGTGGAGGAGCGCCTGCCGCAGTTCAGGTACAGGGCCGTGGACATGAACGGCATTGTTGAAAACGAGTTTTGTCCGGTTTTCACTGCTGTTACGGACGATTTGGTAAATCCCCGGCCGTCGGAGGTGTGCGAATACCGCTGGGTCCCTCTGGCCGGCCTGGTCGCGGCCGCCGAGGCGGCGCCCTGGGCCTTCAGCCCGTGGCTCGTGCTGCAGCTCAAGGAACTGGGAGCTGCGCTGCCCGCCACGGTCAGCCAGTTTTAGTCCAGACGCTGTCGGCCTCCGCGCTGCGCTCCACGCCATGAAGGACCTTCTGGACCTGCAGCCCGTCGGCGAAGGACGGTTCTGGCCGCCGGCCTTCGGCGATGGCCTCGATGAAGTCCTTTGCCTGGTGCGTGAAGCCGTGCTCGTAGCCCAGCATGTGCCCCGCGGGCCACCAGGCGGACACATAGGGGTGGGCGGGTTCGGTGACCAGGATGTTCGTAAATCCCTGGCGTGTGGCGGGTGCGGTCGCATCGTAAAAACCCAGGGAGTTCATGTTTTCGAGGTCGAATGAGATGGCGCCCGTGGACCCGGCTATTTCGATGCGAAGGGCATTTTTTCGGCCCGTGGACATCCGGGTGGCCTCGAAGGAACCGACTGCCCCGCCGTCGAACCGGCCGCTGAACAGGGCGAGGTCATCCACGGTGACGTCGCCCCGCCCGGTCCCGGCAGTGCCCGCCAGCCCGGAGGACGTGGCGAGCAGCGGACGCTCGTGGACGAAGGTGTTCAGGATGCCGCTGACGCCGGTGATCCTCTGGCCGGTGATGAACTGGGCAAGGTCCACGGCATGTGCGCCGAGATCGCCGAGCGCTCCGGACCCGGCGTGCTCTTTCTGCAGCCGCCACGTCAGGGGCGCCTCGGCGTCAACCAGCCAGTCCTGCAGGTAAGCGGCCCGCACCTGCCGGACCTCGCCGATCGCGCCGGACCGTACCAGGTCCCTGGCGAAGGACGCGGCGGGAACACGGCGGTAGGTGAACCCGACCATGGAGAAGACACCCTTGCCGGCGCGGTCCGCGGCGGCGGCCATGGCCTCGGCTTCCTCAAGGGTGTTGGCGAGCGGTTTCTCGCACAGAACGTGCTTTCCCGCCTCCAGCGCTGCAATCGCAATTTCGGCGTGGGAACCGCCCGGAGTCACAATGTCGACGACGTCGATATCGTCACGTTCGACGGCGGCCCGCCAGTCGGTGGCGGTCTGTTCCCAGCCCCACTTGCTTGCCGATGCCGCCACGCCGTTTGCGTTGCGTCCCACGAGCAGGGTCATCTCCGGCCGGGCCGGCAGGTCGTAGAACCGGGGCGCAACACGCCATCCCTGCGAGTGGGCAGCCCCCATAAACCCGTGGCCAATCAGGGCAACCTTCAGGGGCGGTACGTCGTTCAGCATGTTTCCTCTTTATCCGGCAGGCGTTGGTGATAGCAGTTGGAGCGAAAGAGGGCGCCCTGTCAGCGACAGGGCGCCCACAGCCGTCAGGCCTATGACTCGAAGGCCGTCGGCAGGTACTCTGCGACGTTTCCGCTGTTGACTACCGGTGCGTTCAAAACGATGCGCTTCGGAACTTCCACTTCCACGAGGTCGCTCATGGCCTTGTTCTGGGAGATCAGGCGGGCAAGGCGGATGCCGTCCGCGGCCTGGGTGGCGGGGTAGATGACAGTGGCTTTGAGGACGCTCTCACCGGACTGGATCTCGCGCATGGCGTTAGCCGAGCCCGCACCGCCGACCATGAAGAAATCCTTGCGGCCGGCGTTGTCGATGGCTGCCAGGACGCCGATGCCCTGATCGTCGTCGTGGTTCCAGAGGGCATCGATCTTGGGCGCTGCCGACAGGAGCTGTGACGCCGCGGCTTCGCCGCCCTGGACGGTGAAGTCGGCTGCCACGCGGTTGTCCACGTTGAGGCCGCACGATTCCAGGGCGTCCTTGAAGCCCCTGCTGCGGTCCTGGGTCAGGGGCAGCGAGTCGATGCCGGCGATCTCGGCGACCACTGCATCGGTCTTGCCCTTGAGCTCCTCGCAGATGTAAGTGCCGGCGCTGACGCCCATCCCGTAGTTGTCGCCAAGGATGGTGGCGCGTGCTGCGAAGGAGCTTGAGAATTCCCGGTCAACGTTGATCACGGGAATGCCGGCTTCCATGGCCTGGGTGGCAACGGGGGTCAGTGCCGCACCGTCGGTCGGCAGGAGGACGATCGCGTCGACGCGGTCGTTGATGAACTGCTCCACCTGGCTGATCTGCAGGTTCGCGTCATTGGTGCCTTCGGCGACCCGCAGGTCGATGTCCTGGTACTTCTTCGCCTCGGCAAGTGCTGCGGAGTTGATGGCGCCGAGCCAGCCGTGGTCTGCCGCGGGGCCGGAGAAGCCGATGACGACCCGCTCGCCCTGGGCCTGGTTGCCTTCAACTGATGCGTTGGTGGGCTGGGTGTTGGTCGTGCCCCCGCCTGAAGTACACCCGGTAACAAGGGCGCCGACAGCAAGAAAGGCAGCGGTTGTGACGAGCATCTTCCGGCCCGTGCGAACTGCAAGCATGTGTATCTCCTCAATGAGTTAAGTGCGTCCTCGCCTGGTGCAGCATGCTCTTTTCATGCCCGCTACTCTGCGTGACTGCAATCACAATAACAGAAGAATGTAAGAAATCGACGACCTTGTACCGATTGCCGACATAATGTGTTAGGTTCGTCGCATGTTCGAAGAAGATCAGCCACGGCCGTTGCTCGAAGTTCGGGGACTTACCAAGCATTTTGCTGGCGTCCAGGCGCTGAAAGGCGTCGATCTGCAGGTGCTTCCGGGTGAAGTGCACTGCGTCATGGGCCAGAACGGAGCCGGCAAGTCCACGCTCATCAAGACCCTCGCGGGCGTCCACCAGCCCGATGGCGGAGAAATCCGGTGGGAGGGCAAGGAGATCACCCTCCCGGGTCCCACCGCCGCGCTCGACCTGGGCATCGCAACCATGTACCAGGAGCTCGACGTCGTTGACGGGCTTTCCGTCGCCGAGAACATTTTCCTCGGCCACGAGCGCGCCTCGGGGGGCGTCCTGCACGTGAAAAAGACCAACGCCATCGCCCGTACGCTCCTGAAGCGGCTGGGGCACGGCAGCCTCTCGCCCTCAACGGAAGTGGGCACCCTCTCCGCCGCCAACAAGCAGATTGTGAGCATGGCACGGGCCCTGTCGCGGGACACCAAACTGATCATCATGGACGAGCCCAGTGCGATCCTCGACTCCGGGGAGGTGTCCAACCTGTTCCGGGTGGTTCGCGAACTCACCGCCCAGGGCATCGCAGTCGTGTACATCTCGCACCGGCTCGAGGAGATCCGGCAGATCGGTGACCGCATCTCGGTCATCAAGGACGGGCGCAGCACGGCCAACGGCCTCAGCGTCACTGATACGCCGAAATCGGAACTGATCCGCCTGATGACCGGCCGTGACGTCGCCAACGTCTTCCCGGAACGGCAGCCCGTTCCGGCGGACGCCCCCGTGGTGCTGGACGTGGACAACCTCGAACTTTACGGACACTTCGACAAGGTCAGCTTCACCGTGCGGGCCGGGGAGATCGTGGGGTTCGCCGGGCTGGTGGGATCGAAGCGCTCCGAGATCCTCGAGACCATCTACGGTGCACGCAAGGCTTCGTCCGGCAAGGTCTCCGTGAACGGCAAGACCCTGCGCCCCGGATCGGTCGCCTCCGCCGTCAACGCCGGGATCGGGCTCTCGCCCGAGGAACGAAAGAGCCAGGGGCTCATCCTGGACGAGCCGCTGTTCAAGAACGTCACTCTCTCCACCTTCGAGCGGTTTGCCCGCATGGGCTACTTGAATGAAACCGCCGAGCGGAACGCGGCACGCGAGCAGATCGCGGCGCTGGAGCTGCGTCCGGCCGATCCGGACCGGCCCGCCCGGACGCTTTCCGGTGGAAACCAGCAAAAGATCCTCCTCGCCCGCTGGCTGGTGCACGGAACGTCCGTGCTGCTGCTGGACGAGCCCACCCGAGGCGTCGACGTCGGCGCCCGGTCCGAGATTTACGACCTCATCCGCAAACTGGCGGCAGCCGGGACGGCGATCATCGTCGTCTCGAGCGAAATCGAGGAAGTCCTGGGCCTCGCCGACAACGTACTCGTCATCGACGATGGCAAGGTCCTCACCCAAACCAAAGCAAGCGATATCAACGAGCACGGTGTGCTCGACCTCGTCATGAAGGGAAGTGCCGCGTGAGCGAGCAGAATACCAAGGTGGCCGAACCGCGCGTCGAGGCGCCGGCCGACCACAGCGCCCCCGTGGGCAATCCCCTGCAGAATTTCCTGAAGGGGTCTGCGGGCCGCAGCCTGGGGCTGGTCATTGCCCTGGTGCTGCTCTTCGTGGTGGGGGCGGTCACCAGCGGCGACAGGTTCCTCAACTTCGAGAACCTGCTCACCATCCTCCGCTATGCCTCGATCATTGGCGTGATCAGCATCGGTGTCACATTCGTCATTACCGCGGGCGGCATTGACCTGTCCGTCGGCTCGGTCATGGGCCTGACGACGGTGGTCACCTCCTTGGCCGGCGTCCAGCTGGCAGCCACGCAGTCCTCCTGGATCCTCCTGGTGTTTGTTGCCCTTGCGGTGGGGGTCGGCGCGGGCCTGATCAATGGGTTGGTGATCGCCTACGGCAATGTCGTTGCCTTCATCGCCACCCTGGCGATGCTGGTGGCCGCACGCGGCCTGGCCGAGCTGATCTCCGGGCGCAGCACCCAGATTGTGACCAACCGGGACTTCCTGCGTGTTATGCGAGCTGAACTGCTCGGCATTCCCGTCCTGATCTGGATCTTCGCCGTCGTCGCCGTGGCAGGATGGTTCCTCCTGAACCGCACCACCTTCGGCCGCCGGACCATCGCAATCGGCGGAAACCTCGAAGCATCCCGCCTGGCCGGCATCAAGGTGAAGCGCCACCTCGTCTACCTCTACGTCCTGGCCGGGCTCGCCGCGGGCATCGCCGGCCTGATGATGCTCGGCCGCACCACCGCCGGAACGTCGACCCACGGGCTCCTCTACGAACTCGACGCAATTGCCGCCGTCGTTGTCGGCGGTACGCTCCTCATCGGCGGCCGCGGCACCATCATGGGTACCGTCCTCGGCGTGCTCATCTTCAGCACCCTGACCAACGTCTTCACCCAGAACAACCTGGACACATCCGTCCAGGCGCTCGCCAAGGGCCTGATCATCGTCGTCGCAGTCCTTCTGCAGCAGCGTTTCGCGGCCCGCGGCCCGCGCAGGGGGAAGAGCTAGGTTCACCGGAACCGGGGTTAGGCGGCTCCGGGCAGCCCCGGGAGCCAAGATCACGAAGCGAAGGGCGGGGCAGTGAACTTCCTGAACGTGGATCGCCGGCTGGACGGCGCGGACCTTGAGCTGGTTGAAGATTCGCTCGAGCGTTTCTTTGCCGACGCAAAGCTCCGCGCTGTCTCCGTGAACGCGGCCTATCTTGGCCTCTGGGAAGCGCTGGAAAGGGCAGCCGCGGGCGGCAAACGCTCCCGCCCGCGGTTGGTCATGCTGGCCTACCGGCAACTTGGCGGCGAAGATTTTTCCAGCGCCGCCGAGCTTGCCGCCTCGTACGAACTCCTGCACAGCGCGCTCATCATCCACGACGACGTGATAGACCGTGACGTGGTGCGCCGCGGCATTCCCAACGTGTCCGGCCACTACCGCAGCCGGGCCCTGCGGGCGGGGGAGTGCCCGGCGGCCGCGGACCATGCCGGGGTCGCCGCCGGGATTCTCGCCGGCGACCTCGCCCTGTCCAGCGCCTACCGCCTGCTGAGATCCATTGAAGCGACCGCCTCCGTGCGCGGCCGGCTGCACGACCTTCTGGATCACGCAATTTTCTCCTCCGTCGGCGGGGAGGTCCTGGACATTGAGTTCAGCCGGACCCCGGACATGCCCTCCCTCGAAGACATCACCAAGACGGCCCACCAGAAGACGTCGGTCTACTCGTTCGAGGCGCCCCTCCAGGCCGGTGCCGTGCTGGCCGGGGCACCGGAACCGGTGGTGGCCGCCCTCGGCGCCTTTGGACGCTACGCCGGAATCGCGTATCAGATCGCGGACGATCTGCTGGGCGTTTTCGGGTCCGAAAGCCGCACCGGAAAGGCCAGCTGGGGTGACCTCAGGGAAGGCAAACGGACGGCCCTGCTCTCCTACGCGGCCACGCGGCCGGAGTGGTCCAGGATTGCGGCGCTGATCGGGTCCCCGGACATGACGGCCGCGGATGCCGAACAGGTGCGATCCGTGCTGGTGTCCTGCGGCGCGAAGAACTACGCCATGACGCTGGTTACGGAAAATGCCCTGCTCGCGGTGATGCACCTGAAGTCGGACGGAGTGCCGGATGCGTTGTGCAGAAGCCTGGAACGGATGCTGTTCTCCGTCATCGCCGATGTCAGCTCGCACTGACCGCACCGGAGCAGTTCCAGGCTCCGGATCCTGCCCGTCGTGCCGCTATCATGAGAGGACAAATCCGGCACGGAGGCGATCTGCGAGGAAGGACCTGAACCGGGGTGGAAGGCAAAACGTCGGCGCTTCAGGATGACCGCGTGCGGCGCAGCGTCGCCGGTACCAACCTGGGAAACAACCGCGATTCCACCCGGCAGCACAACCTCTCCACCGTGCTGGGCCTGGTGCATTCCATGGCCGGCGTCTCCCGCGCTCAGCTCACCCGCGCCACCGGACTCAACCGATCGACCATTGCCGCGCTGGTCCATGAACTCGCCCAGCTGGGCCTTGTGGTGGAGAGCGACCTCGACCAGGCGCAGCAGCATGGCCGTCCCAGCATCATGATTGAACCCAGTCCGGGCGCCCTGGCCCTGTCGGTTAACCCGGATATCGACGTCGTCAGCGTGGCGCTGGTGTCCCTGGGCGGCCACATTGTGAATCCCGTCCGCTTCCATACCGTCCGTGCGCCGTCGGTGGCGGAAGTGGTGAACATTGTGACCGCGATCTACACGGGAATGCGCACGTCGCTGCCCGCCCGGCACCGGATTATGGGGGTGGGGCTCGCTGTGCCGGGGCTGGTGGATCCCGTGGACGGCACCGTCATCGACGCGCCGCACCTTGGCTGGCGCGACGAGCCGCTCGCAGCCCTCCTCAGCGACGCCCTGAACCTGCCGGTCATTGCCGCCAACGACGCCGTTGTTGGCGCGCGGGCCCAGGCCACCTTCGGTGCCGGCCGCGATGTTCCGGACCTGGTCTACCTCTACGGCGGAGCGAGCGGCATCGGCGGAGGCGTCATCAGCGGAGGCCGCCTCGTCCGTGGAGCCACCGGGTTTGCCGGGCAGCTGGGGCACACCCACGTGCGCTCTGGCGGCACGCAATGCACGTGCGGTTCCACCGGGTGCCTGGAGGCCGAGGTCACCCGGGAAGAGCTGATCGCCGCCGTCGGGCTCCCGGCCGGCGAAACGGAAAACCTCGAAGAGGCCGTGCTGGCAAAACTGCAGGACGACTCGGCTTCCGCCCAGGTGCGTGCGGTCATCGACCGGCAGATCCAGCTGCTGGCGATCGGGCTGAAAAGCACGGTCAACCTGCTCAACCCCTCCCTGATTGTGCTGGGCGGATTCCTGCGCATTCTCGTCCGCGCATCCCCGGGGGCCCTCAGCGAGGCGCTGCGCACCTCCGGAAGACGCGGGCCCTGGGAGAACGTGACCATTGAGCTGGCGCCCCTTGGCGAAGATCCCATTTTGGTAGGTGCGGCGGAGCTCGCCTTCGAGCCCCTGCTCCGGGATCCCGCCGGGTTCCTCCGCCCGGCGGACCCCGACGACGGCGCGCCGGGCCAGCCCGCCTAGGACCGTCGCCGGACCGTTGGCTGCTGCGGAACGAACATCGGACCCTGTTCCAGCCTTTGGCTGGAACAGGGTCCGATTCGTTGGGCCTGTGGGCCCTCAGGGTGAGGTTCCGTCTGCTCCGCGGAGCATCAGTTGGCTACTGCAAGCACCACCTCAGCGGTTCCGGTCAGCGGAGCCGACACGGCGTCACCGGCGTCGGTGTAGCTGGCGCTGAAGACGGCTGAAAGATCGTCGACGGCGGGGTCATGTCCCTCCGGGACGGTGGTGGTGATGGTACCGGTGCAGCCCGAGGTGGTGGTCTGCGGGTGTCCGTGGGTGTGGTGGCCAAGGATGTAGGTCACCTGGACCAGCGAGCAGTCCACAGGCTGGTCATCCGTGACGCGGACCTCGAAGCTGACAGTGTCACCGAAGGTGAACGGCTGGCCTGTGACCGGGGTGATGAACTCGACGACGGGGGCCTGGTTGCCCACCTCAATGGCGACCTCGGCTGAGGAGTGGCGCCCACGGTGCTTGCCGCCGAGGTCCGTGACCTTCAGGCTCGCGGTGTAGGTTCCGATTTCCTCGTAGGTCCAGGCAGGGTTGGCTTCCTCGGAGTCAACGACGCCGTCGGAGTTGAAGTCCCATTCGTAGCGGACCTTGTCGCCGTCGGCGTCGGCGGTGCCTTCGCTGGAGAACTGCACGGTCAGCGGCGATGCTCCCGCAGTGGGGGTGCCGGAGGCCACGGCGACGGGGCTGTGGTTGCCGCCCGCGCCGATGAAGTCGATCCGGGAAAGCTGCGCATCAGGGTTCTCGCCAAAGTAGCCGTCACCGTATTCGAGGACGTAGAGGGCGCCGTTGGGTCCGAACTCCATGTCGATGGGGTTATCCACCACCAGGGAGTCGACGACGTTCTCGATCGAGGCGAGTTCGCCGTTCTGAACTGTCATGCCCTTGATGTAGTCGCGGGTCCATTCGTAGAAGAAGGACTTGCCGTTGTAGTAGGACGGCCAGGCAACGGGTGCCTTGCCCTTGGTTGCCTTCTCGTTGAACTCGTAGGCAGGGCCGGCCATGGGGCCGATTCCACCGGTTTCAAGCTCCGGGAACTCGGATGAGAGGCCGTAGGAGTACCACACCTCGGGCTGGGCAACCGGGGGCAGCTCACGCAGGCCGGTGTTGTTGGGCGACTCGTTCACGGGGGCGGCGCAGTCGAACTCTTCCCCGGAGGCGCCGGTGGCGAAGTCGTAGTCGACGTACGGCAGCTCAGCGGTGGCGCAGTAGGGCCAGCCGTAGTTGGAGGGCTCGTTCACCACGGCCCACTTGCCGGTGCCTGCCGGACCGCGCAGGGGGTTGGCCGTGCGTGCGTCAGGGGAGTAATCGGCGATGTAGAGATCGCCCGTGCTCCGGCTGAGTTCAATCCGGAACGGGTTGCGCAGGCCCATCACGTAGATCTCCGGCCGGGTCTGCGCGGTGCCGGGCTGGAACAGGTTGCCGGCGGGGATGGTGTAGCCGCCGCCGTCCTTGGGCGTAATGCGCAGGACCTTGCCGCGCAGGTCGTTGGTGTTGGCGGAGGTGCGCTGTGCATCAAGCGCGGGGTTGCTGGTGGGGCGTTCGTCGATGGGGGTGAAGCCGCCCGACTGGAACGGGTTGGTGTCATCGCCGGTGGAGAGGTACAGGTTGCCGTCGGCGTCGAAGACGATGTCGCCGCCGACGTGGCAGCAGATGCCGCGGTCAACGGGGACCTCGATGACCTCCTGCTCACTGGCGAGGTCGATGGTGGAACCGTCGAACTGGAAGCGCGAAAGCTTGAGGGTGCCCTTGAACTTCTCGAAGTCGGCCGGGGTGCCGCTGAAGGGCGCATCGCCTTCGTTGACGCCGGTGGTGGCGGGATCATCCACGGGGGTGCCCTGCGGCGGTGAGTAGTACAGGTAGATCCAGTTGTTGCCCTTGGTGCCGAACTTGGGGTCGAGGGCGATGCTCTGCAGGCCCTCTTCGTCGTGCTGGTAGACGTCCAGTGTTGCGGCCAGGGTGTTGAGGCCGGTGTCTGCGTCGTTGAGCCAGACTTCGCCGCCGCGGGTGGTGTGCAGCACGTCGTTGTTGGGCAGCACCGCGAGGTCCACGGGCTCGCCCGGGCCGTCGTTGAGCGTGACCTTCTGGAAGCTGGTGTCGGGCGGAGCTACCTCGGGACCGGAGCCGCCCTGCTGGGCCTGCGCCGGGGCGGCGGCGAAGGACGTCGCGATCAGCGCAGCCATGGCCAGGCCTGCGCCCGCCCGGGCTGTACGCCTCTTTGTGAAACCGGTGGCATCGGTACGATGCCGGGGAGCTTCCGCTATCCCGTGTCGATTAACAGTCATCGTTTACTTTCTGCTCGTCATTGAGGACCCGGACCAGCCGGACTCAGGTCACCTAAGACGCTAGTTCAAGGGACCGGAAATGCCTAGTGGTTTCAAAAAACAAATTCAGGATTTTCCCGGTCTTGTATGTTTCGAAGGGCAGCAGAAAGGCGCCCTTGTAATAAATTGCTTGAAAAGGAAGTTTGTTGTTTGCAAAGCTAAAGTCTTAGCTAGCGATTCCCTGCGTTTGAAGCACGAGTTCCTTTACTGCAGCTGCCGGGACCTGCCGGCCGGCACTCAGCAGGGACTCCACCGAGGAGGGAATCCGGGTTTCCGAGCCGATGATCAGGGGTGTGCCATCCGCGGAATCAGGAAGCCGTCCATGGGTGCCCCGGACATGGGTCGGATCAAGCGGAACAGTGCTCATGGCGTACCGCAGGCCCAGCTTCTTTTTGACCAGGTTGAGCCCCGCTTTGGCCTTGGCGAGCTTGTCCGCCGGGTTGAAGAAGAGCTCGGCGGGGTCGTAGCCGGGCTTCCGGTGGATATCGACGCCGCGGGCGTACTCGGGCGCCAGGTCGTCGTCGAGCCAGAAGTAGTAGGTGAACCAGGCGCCCGGCTCGGCTATCACTACGAGCTCCCCGGACCTCTCGTGGTCGAGGCCGTAGCGGCCCTGCGCCTCCCGGTCGAGGACCTCGTCCACCCCGTCAGTACCGCGCAGAAGTGCCGCCACCCGGTCAACGTCCTCCGGGTTTGAAACGTAAACATGGGCCACCTGGTGGTCTGCGACGGCAAACGCCCGTGACGTCCAGGGATCGAGTTGCTCGCTTCCATCCTGGACGTAGACCTCAAGCAGGCCTTCCCGGCGCAGGACGCGGTTGATGTCCACGGGGGTGCGCGCAGCTTCGATCCCGTATTCGGCCACCGCGATCACCGCATAGCCCCGGGCGGCGGCTTCGTCCAGCAGCGGCGCCAGGGTGCGGTCGAGCTCGGCAGCCGCGCGGTCAGCCTGAGGGGAGTCAGGGCCGAACCGCTGCAGGTCGTAGTCCAGGTGGGGCAGGTAGGCCATCAGCAGGTTCGGCGACTGGGTCCGCATGATGTGCCGGGTGGAATCGACGATCCACTCGCTCGACCGGATGGTTGCCGTGGGGCCCCAGTATTGGAAGAGCGGGAAATCTCCGAAACTGGAGACAAGTTCATCGTGCAGTTCCGCCGGCCGCACATAGGCATCGGGCGATTTGCGCCCGTCCGCGTGATAGATCGGCCGGGGGGTGACCGTGAGGTCTGTGGACATCCCCATGGCATACCACCAGCAGATGTTTCCGGCCCGGTAGCCTGGATGCTGCCGGCGGGCGGCCTCCCAGATGTTCTCGCCGCTGACCAGCCTGTTGTGCTGGCGCCACAGGTAGACGTCCCCCAGCTCCCGGAAGTACCAGCCGTTGCCCACGATCCCGTGCTGGGCCGGGGACAGCCCCGTGAGCATGGTGGACTGAACGGTGCAGGTCACCGCGGGCAGCACGGTTGCCAGTTCCGAGGACCACCCCTGCGCCGCCAGCTGCGACAGGCGGGGCATCCGGCTCAGGGCCTTGGCGGTCAGGCCAACAACGTTTAGCAGCAGTACGGGTTTCACGGATTGTCCTTGCGTCGAATGGCGGTGGCGTGCGGCATGCGCGTTCTCAGGGAGCGGATGCGGCGGCGAACAGATTCGACTGCGCCCACGCGATCTCCGCTGCAATCCCGTCGGTAATTCCGACCGTGGCGCCCGGCAGCACGCTCCAGGTATAGGTCTCGATGTCGAGGTGCACCTCGGACGCGTAGGGCAGCCGGCCGACTTCGGCGACGGTCTGCCGGAGCACGTCCACGGTGGTCTCCAGCGGGGCCGAGGGCACATGATGGAGCGGGATGTGGAAGTGGACCCGCCACGCGTTTTCCCCGGGCAGCTCAGTGAGGGCTTCAGCGAGATCGTCGGCGGCAACAATCCGCTCCGGCTGCGACTCCCGCACCTGGTGGAGATACCGCGGTTCGACGAACGCCGCCAGGGCAGACCGGGCTGCCGGGTCGGCAGGATCCGGAACGTGCAGGGCGGCCGAGGCCTGGACCTTGACTATCCGCAGGCCTGCTGCGGCGATCTGGCTGACCGCACCGGCCGGGTCCGCAAAGGAAACGGCCAGGTGGCAGGTGTCCACGCACAGGCCGACGAATTCCGGATCGATGCCCCGTTCGATCCGGGCCCCCAGCCAGCCGACGACGTCGGCGACCGTATCGAGCACGCAGCCCGGCTCCGGCTCGACCGCGACCCGGACGGTCTTTCCCGTGCGCTCCCGCAGTCCACTGAGGCGGGAGCTCAATTCGGCAAACGCGGCAGTGGCGGCGTCGTCGTCGTCCTGCGTCCATGGCTCCCGCCAGGCGAGGGGCAGGGTCGAGATCGAGCCTGTGGTGCCCTCGGGCAGAAACGCGGCCAGCACCTCCGCGCAGTCCAGCGTGTACTCCAGCCGCTCACGCTCGGCCCAGGTCGGCTTGTACACGTCGAGTTTGACCACCTCGTTGTGGAAACCGCCGTAGGGGAAGGCGTTGATGGTGTGCAGCTGCAGCCCTTCAGCCTCGAGTACGCTGCGGAGGGCGGTGCGGTCCTGCACGCTGCTGGCCAGTTGGCGGGCCAGGCCGGCAGGCAGCCACAGTCCGACGCCGAGGGTGGCCAGGCCAGCGGTGCGGCGGATCGGGCCCGCGTAGTCGCGAAGTTGCCGGATCACGCCGTCGAGATCTTCAGCAGGGTGGACATTGGTGCAGTAGGAAAGAAGCATTAAACGCGCGCCCCCCGCAGGACGGAGTTGCCTTCGAAGCCGGCCGCAGCGTCCGGCAGCTCCGCAGCATCGAACCCGGGAATCGGATCCAGGATCAGCTGGCCGCTCTGGCCGTAGAACTCGACAGGATTGCGCCAGAGCACCTGGTCGACGTCGTCCGCCGTAAAGCCGGCGGCGAGCATTGCGTTCCCCGTGCTGACCGTTTTCAGGGGGTCCGACCTGCCCCAGTCCGCCGCGGAGTTGACGAGGACCCTTTCCGTTCCGTACTTGGCCAGGATCGCGACCATCCGCTGCTCATCCATCTTGGTGTCCGGGTAGATCGAGAAGCCCATCCAGGCTCCGGCGTCCTTCACCATCTCCACGTTCGTCTCATTCAGGTGGTCCACAACCACCATGCCCGGTGTGACGCCTGATTCACGGACCACATCCAGCGTCCTCTGGGTGCCGGCAAGCTTCTCCCTGTGCGGGGTGTGCACCATCACCGGCAGCGAATACTCGAGGGCGAGCTGCAGCTGGCGGCTGAAGGCCTCGTCCTCGGCGGGGGTCATGGAGTCGTAGCCGATCTCGCCGATGGCCACGACGCCCTCCTTCATGAGGTAGCGGGGGATCTCATCCAGCACGGGGACGCACCGGGGATCGTTCGCCTCCTTGGGGTTCAGGGCGATCGTCGCGTGATGCCGGATGCCGAACTGGGCGGCGCGGAACCGCTCCCAGCCCAGCAGGGAGTCGAAGTAGTCGATGAAGGATCCGACGTTGGTGCGGGGCTGGCCCATCCAGAACGCTGGTTCCACGAGGGCACGCACTCCGTTGGCGTAAAGGGCCTCGTAGTCATTGGTGGTCCGGCTTGTCATGTGGATGTGCGGATCGAAAATGCGCATAACTGGTTTCCTTACGAAGAGATGCAAAAGCTGGAAGGGGACTGCAGGAGCAGCTGGAGTTCCTCCGGGACGGGACGCCCGGCGGCGGAACGTTCCGCGGCGAAGTCGTGCGCCATCCGGGCAAGTTCGTCATCGGCCCGCTCCGTCAGGTCAGTGACGGCGCTGAGGCTGATGCCCATGAACACCAGCTTCAGCACGGCGTGGCGCCAGCTGTGCTGGTCCACATGGGCTGCCGCGAACGGGCCGACGGCCGCCGCGACGATGCCGCTTTCATTGGTCCGCAGCGCCTCCGCCGTCAGGCGCATTCCGGCGCTGACGACGGCGGCAGGCAGCGCGGGAGACCCCGTGGCCAGCGCGCCCAGTCCCCGGAGCACGCCCCGGCGTTCTGCCGAGTCGCCGCCGTCATAGAGCGCGGAGAGGGCTTCGGCCAGTTCATCGGGCGGGAGGAACTCCCCGAGCCGGCCGATCAGCCGGCCCCGGGCCTGGTCACTTATGGTGCCGAACAGGACGCCGCTGGGATCGGCGTCGGGACGGAGTGGGCTGCGGCCCAGGCGGCGGCCTGCCCCGGCGAAGATGCTGCTCAGGGCGCCGGTGCCGGCCGCGATCGCCGCTGCGCTCTCCTGCACCCAGCGTTCGGAAGCCACGGTGGTCTCCGCTGCGAGCCAGCCGGCGCGGAGGGCGTCCATGCTGCGCGCCGCCAGTCCCGGGGCGTCGTGGGAGTGGCGCGGCAGCTCGACGGCGGCCACTCCGCGGTAGCCCAGCTCGGCCAGGGTGGCGAGTGCGAGTGGCAGGTCGACGGTGCCTTCGCCAAACGGCAGGTGCTCGTGGGCATGGGGGCGCATGTCGTCCAGCTGGACGTTGGCCAGCAGTGGTCCTGCCTGCATCAGCGCTCCCCGGACACCGCCCGGCTCGACCACCACGCAGTGGCCGATGTCCACGGTCACCCGCAGGTTGTCGGGATTGCCCAGCTCGGCCCGCAGCCGCAGCACGTCGGAGACGGTTTCGACCAGCATGCCCGGTTCCGGCTCGACGGCGACAACGACGCCTTTGCCGCGTGCGTAGCCGGCGATGTCCGCGACCCGGGTGGTCATCCGCTGCCAGCCCGCTTCCGGGGTGGTGTCCTCCGGGAGCACGCCGGAAAAGAAGGAGACGCATTCGGCCTGCAGCACCGCGGCGATATCCACCGCGCGGCGCAGGAAGGCAACACGGACTGTCGCTTCCTCATCCACGAGGGCAGGCCGGTGCTTGTGCCGCGGGTCGAGCAGGAACCGGGTGCCCGTTTCAATGACGATGCGGAGTCCGAGCCGGTCAAGCAGGCCGCGCAGCGACTCCAGCTGCGCGTCCAGGTCCTCGGCGAAGGGATCCAGGTGCGGATGGCCCAGGGTCAGGGCGACAGCGCTGTAGCCCTGCTCGGCGAGCAGTTCGAGCGCGGTGGGGAGGGGATGGTCGGCGAAGCCGTTGGTACCGTAACCAAGGCTGAACGGCATTGTGGGTTCTGCTGCCGATGGGATGGCTGTCATGACTCGCTGATCCTCGAACTCCGGGGTCGGGAACGCAGGACTTTGCCGAGCAGATCCACCGCCGCAAGCACTCCGGCGGCCGCCACGTTTCCTTGGCGCAGCGTGAGTGCTGTCTGCAGGGGGATCATGGCCCGGATGCCTGCTTTCGTGGCTTGAAGGGCATTTTTCGCCGCAGGGTCGCGGGCGGCCCGGACCTGGGCCGGGGCGCAGCGGGCAGCGTAGGCGGCACTGGCGGCGAGCACCGCCAGGACCTGGTTGCGGGGGCCGGGGGAGCCGGCCACCACGGCGGCGGCCAGCAGCCCGGTGCCGGCGGCGGCTCCGGAAGCAGTCGCCGTCGTCGTTCCGTCGACTTCCCCGCGTGAGAGGAAGGTGACAGCCACCGTGTGCCCACCCATGATGCCCGCAGCGGCGAGCGCCGGCCGAAGGTGTCCGGATCCGGCGCCCATCAGGACGTCGAGGGCGCGGCAGGAACCCATGGTGAGGGCACCCGAGACCGGGTGGTTCTTGGCCAGCAGGTCGTAGATCCAGATTGACCCGGCGAGCGGAACGCCGACTGCGAGGGCCCGCCGGCCTCCGCCTGCGGCACTGAGGCCAAGCCCGGCCAGGGTGAGGACAGCCGCCGCGGCGAGGGCGTTGCGGGCGCTGATCCTGCCGGAGGGGATGGGCCGTTCGGGCCGTTCGCGCGCGTCGTTCCCGCGGTCGGCGTAGTCGTTCAGGGCCATGCCGCCTGCATAAAGGCAGGCGCTTGCGAGGGGAAGGACCATCCGGCGGCCGCTGAGCACCTGCCCGGCGGCGGCCCCGCCCACCAGTGTGTCGCCGAGGACGGTGAGGACAGCGGGCGCGCGGACCAGTTCGAGGTAGTCGTTGACGGGGTTCACTGCCGGTCGAGGCTCTCGGCGGCACCGGGCAGGGCAGCGCTCGCGTTCGTGGCCCACTCCACCAGGTCGCGGGTCTGGCCGGCAAACGAGTGCTCGTCACTGCCCCACGGATCCTTGAAGAAGAACCCGAGTGCGCTGACGTGGCCCTCCTCGCCCGAGGCGTGGGCCAGGGCCATCAGCCGGGCGAGGTCCAGCACCATGGGCGCCGCCAGCATGGAGTCGTAGGCGCTCCAGGTGGTCTGCAGGGTGAGGCGCGACCCGAGGAAGCCTTCAACGTTGATGTGGTCCCAGGCCACTTTCGTTTCGCCGAGGTCCTGGACGTTGTCAATGTGCAGCGGAGTCACGGCACCGCCGGTCAGCTCCTGAAGCCCGCGGTTCTTGGACTGCAGTTTCCCGGCGACGGCGCGCGGGTCAGCGAGCGTGGCTCCATCGCCGCCGCCCAGAAGGTTGGTTCCGGCCCATGACAGGACCCGCAGCCCGCGGGCGGCGAAGGCCGGTGCCAGGACGGACCGCAGCCAGGTCTGGCCGGTTTTGCCGTCCTGGCCCGCAGTGGGAACCCGGTGCCGGGCTGCCAGTTCACGCAGCGCAGGAATGTTGAGGGCGGTGGAGGGTGTGAAGCACACATACGGAGAGCCGGCCAGGACGGCGGCGTAGGCGCTGACCGAACTGGGCGGAAGGACCGCGCGGGCCGGGTCTTCCAGCGCAGCGAGCAGCAGCTCCTCGTCCGTGAACTCAGGGACCGGCTCGACGGGGGCCTCGGTGGAGGCGACATCAAGGACAATGACGCGTTCCAGACCGTAGGTGTGCTTGAAATCCGTGATGTCCGTAGCGAGCCTGCGCGCCACCTGGGCCTGCGACTCCGTCTGCTGCGCAGGGTTGTAGCCGGGCCGCACGCGCTGGTCGGTCTCCACGAGCTGGTGCCGGACGGATTCGAGCAGGTGGGGCGGCAGCATCCCCGCTCCCACGAGGGCCTCAGCACGTTTTGCCATGCAGACATCGCTGATGTCATGGCCGCCCACCACCAGGTCGGTGAAGTCGGGAAGCTCCACGCCGCCGAACTGTTCCTCTTCAGTGACGCACCCTGTGGCGGTCGCGAGGCCGGCGGAGATAGCGGCCAGCCCGGCCGTGGCCGTGGTCGCCACCGACCCTCGCGCGCCGACGAGCCAGATGCCCGTCTTGCCGTAGGCCCGCTGGGTCTGTTCTGCGCTCGCGGTCACGCCCGGTGTCCTGATCAAAGCTTCCTCCTTGAAGTGATGGTGCATCTGGCCGAACCCCGCCGTTCACGCCCCAGGGGGGCGGATGCCGGAGAGACGTCGATCACAAAGAACGTAACACGACTAATGGCGGCAAACAACGAATGTCCAGCCTTGGTCGATATATCCGCGCTTTGGACGTCACTCTTTAGGGCGGGAGAATGCGCAGTTCTGCGCGTCACGGGCCTTAAGGGACCCGGCTCCTGCGGCCACTCCGGGGTATGGCGGCCGGGTCCGCCCGCCAGCACCACCGGACAGTTCGGGCGTTTGTTTTGTCGAAAGGTGTGCTGTAATTAGTCGATGAGTGACATAAGTAGCTTTAATGGCCTGGGCACGTCCGGAGCGAGCGAGCTGTTCCAGATCCTGCGGGACGGGCGCCCGCGTACCCGCACTGAGCTCGCGGAGCAGATGGGGCTGGCCCGCTCCACCATTACGCTGCGTATTGAGGCGCTCATGGAACTCGGCCTGGTCGGCTTCGTGGACGACGCCGTCTCGACCGGCGGGCGCCCCTCTTCGCGTATCGCGTTGAAGGCCGGCAGCAAGGTTGTCCTAGGCGTGGACATTGGAGCCTCCCACCTGCGGGTGGCGGTCACGGACCTCACCGGCCACCGCCTGCGCGAGGCTGCGCGGACCATCGAGGTGACGCGCGGGCCGGATGTGGTCCTTGAGGCCGTCGTGGAGCTGGGCAGCGAACTGCTCCGCGACTCCGGACGGGCTATCACCGACCTTCTGGCCATCGGCATTGGCCTGCCGGGCCCTGTGGAACACAGGACCGGCCGGCCCATCAATCCCCCGATCATGCCCGGCTGGAACGGCTTCGACGTCCCGGGTTACCTGCAGGCGCACTTCCACGTCCCCGTCCTCGTGGACAACGACGTCAACATCATGGCGCTGGGGGAGCGCAATGTTGCATGGCCAAATGTCGACAACCTGATTTTCGTCAAGGTGGCCACGGGTATTGGCTCCGGCATTGTCTCCAGCGGCATGCTGCAGCGGGGCGCGGACGGGGTTGCCGGGGACATCGGGCATATCAGGGTGCATGACGGCAAGGGTGTTCCCTGCCACTGCGGAAACAAGGACTGCCTTGAGGCTGTTGCCTCGGGGCCGGCTGTCGCGGCGAAGCTGCGTGCTCTTGGGCTGGAGGCCAGCACCAGCGAGGATGTTGTGCGGCTGGTGGGCGCCGGCAGCACGGAAGCCGTACATGCCGTGCGCCAGGCCGGCAGGGATGTGGGCGAGGTCCTCTCGGCCTGCGTCAGCCTGATCAACCCGTCCGTCATCATTATCGGCGGCTCCATGGCCCTGACGGGAGAGCACTTCATTGCGGGCATCCGCGAGGTGGTCTACTCCCGCACCATTCCCCTGGCCACCCAGCATCTGCAGATCGTCCAATCCAGCTCGGGGCTCGACGCGGGTGTGCTGGGCGCCAGCATGCTGGCCATTCACCACGCCATGTCACCGCAGCGGATCGACGCGATGGTTCTGGGCTTGTCCGGAGGGGCAGCCGGGTAGGGTGCGGACGTTCTCCTCACCATCCGTCGACTTTTGCTTGACAGGCAACAAAAGCCCGGTTTAGTCTCAATGCCAAGGCCCGGTCCCGGCGGCTCCTTCCAATTTGGGGGCGCCGACGACCGGCCAAGCCGGAAGTCAACATCACTTCCGGCTTGGGTATCAGGCGTGACAAAAGCGCTTGAAATCAGGGAAACCATCCCGGCTGCAGGGGGCACCACCACCCTAGCCATGGGTTCCCTAACCCATCGCGTCTGATACTTGCGACGGCAACGGTGGAGCGCGAAACGCACGGCGAGGACGCTGTGGGTGACGCAACCAACCGAGGCGGCAATGCCGCCTGGCCCGGGTCAGTCTCAGGCGCGGGCCCCGTAATCAACCTGCTGCATTGCAGCTTCGCATGCTTCCCCGCCAAAGCCGGTGGTGGAACGCATTCACTGCCAGGAAAGGCAAACATATGTGCTTCGGATTCAATGCCCCAGGCGCCCTTCGTCGTTCATTGGAAGAGAAGGGCGTCGACCGGCGCGGCTTCCTGCGGGGGGCCATGGCGGCAGGCGTGGGTGTCGGCCTCGCCGGCTTCGGCGGAGCTGCAGCTGCGGTGGCCGCACCGGCGGCCTCGGCGGCGGCGGGCCGGCCGGTTCCCCCCGGACTCATCAGCATCCAGCTGTACACGCTTCGTTCGATCATGCGGGGCGACGGTGTGGACGCGACGCTTGCGAGCCTTGCCGACTACGGCTACACCAAAGTTGAGCTCGCCGGGCTTTACGGCCGCACCGCCGAGGCCATGCGCTCCACCCTTGATTCGCTGGGCATCAGGCCCTCGTCCAGCCATGACGGCATCAGCGCCACTCCGGCCGCGCTGGAGACGAAGCTTGCCAATGCCGTGACTCTCGGCCAGACCCACATCAACGTGCCGTACCTGGTGTCCAGCTCTGCGGACGACTGGCGCCGCTGGGCCGACCAGATGAACGCGGAGGCCGCGGTTGCCCGTGAGTCCGGCCTGAAGTACGGCTA
Source organism: Pseudarthrobacter sp. 1C304 (assembly GCF_052245515.1). Lineage (NCBI taxonomy): Bacteria > Bacillati > Actinomycetota > Actinomycetes > Micrococcales > Micrococcaceae > Pseudarthrobacter > Pseudarthrobacter sp. 1C304. The sequence continues at coordinate 727,493 of NZ_JBQQCH010000001.1, forward strand.
CCACAACCACGCACACGAGTTCACCACCGACCTCGGCGGCGGCCTGACCCCCTGGGACATCTTCACCAGCCGTCTCGATCCCAAACTGGTCCACCTCGAGGTTGACCTCTACTGGGCCGTGACCGGCGGCGTCGGCGTGGGTGCGGCGGACCCCGTCCAGTTCGCCATCGACACCATCCTCCAGGCTCCGCAGAAGGTCTTGCAGTACCACGTGAAGGACCGGGCCGTGGCGGGCGACTTCGCCGACCTTGGAACCGGAACCATCGACTTCGCACGCATCTTCCGGGCCCACACCCCGAAGGAGTTCATCGTCGAAAACGACCAGCCGGACGTCACTCCGCTCCAGACGGCGAGCGTGGGCTACAACTACCTCCGGACGCTCCGCTTCTAGCGGGCGCGGCTCAAAGCCGCAGCGAAAGCCGGGCCTGCCTGCATTTGGGGCGCAGGCCCGGCTTTCGTTATCCACCCGTTGCCGCGGGCATGTCCTCCCGCGCCCCGCCGTGACAGGGCGCCCTGCCGGTCACAATGGGCGGCGCCCGCGGGGGCGCGTGATAGCAATGGGACTGATGAAAGCATATTTCCGTCCGGCCGAGCCGCGGCACCCGTGAACACCATCCTGGCGAAGGTGCCCCGCAGCTGGATCCTGCTGGCGGCGATCGGGCTCATTGCCCTGAACATGCGCGGCCCGTTCGTGGCCGTGGCGCCGGTGGTCGGGCTGATGCAGCAGGAGCTCGGCTTCTCCCCGGTGGAACTGGGCTTCCTCACCGGCATCCCGGTGCTGTGCTTTGCCCTGGCTTCGCCGCTGGCCTCCCTGGCCGGCCGCAAGCTGGGCGCGGAAGTCGCCATCACCCTCACCCTGCTGGGCGTGCTGCTGGGCGTGATGGTCCGCTCGGCGGGCAACGGCGCCGTCGTCATGCTGGGCACCGTCATTCTGGGCGTGGCGATCACCATCGGAAACATCGTGGTGCCGCTGATCATCCGCCGGGACTTTGCCCCGGCCCGGCAGGGCACGGCGATGGGCATCTACACGGCTGCCCTGAACATCGGTTCATTTGTTACCGCCATGGTCATGGTGCCGCTGGCCGACCTGCTCGGCTGGCGGCTGGCCCTGGCCGCCTGCGGTCTTTTCGCCGTCGCGGCCCTGGCGGTCTGGGTGCTGGCCTTCGGCGGCCGCGCGTTCCGGCCCGCTCCGGTCCCGGGCTCCGAGCCCGCCCGCACCGGTGCCAAGCCGGCGTCCCGCTGGATCACCGTCGCGCTGACCGCAGGCTTCGCCGGGCAGGCGTTCTCCTACTACGGGGTAACCGCCTGGCTGCCCAGCATCCTCGCCGACGAACTCGACATGACGGCCGCCCAAGCCGGCGCAGGGTCCTCGCTGTTCCAGATCCTCGCCATCGTGGGCGGACTGGGCGTCCCGTTTGCGGCCCGCTTCGCCAGTACGACGGCGGTGGGGCTCACCCTCGGTCTGCTGTGGCTGACGGTTCCGCTGGGCCTGCTGCTGGCGCCGGAGCTGTGGTGGCTGTGGTCCTCGTTCGGAGGTGTCGCCCAGGGCGGCGGCATCACCCTGATCTTCATCGCCATCATCCGGCTGGCCCGGGACCAGGCATCGGCGGGGCGGATGTCCGCTGTCGTGCAGGGGGTGGGCTACTCCTTCGGTGCCCTCGCCCCGACCCTGCTGGGCTACGCCAACGGTGCCACCGGCTCCTGGACCGGACCGCTGCTGATGGTGCTCGGCTCGGTGGCCCTGTTCATCCTGGGCACCGCCTTCTCGCTGCGGCACGTCCCCAAACCGCACTGAACGACGTCGAGGTGACAGATAATGCCCATGTCCGTTGCGAACATGGGCATTAGCTGTCACCTCGACGTCGTTGTCAGGTTTTCCGTCGCTGGGCCGCCGCCCCGGATCTCGGGGTGCCTGTTGCGAAGGGCCCGGCAGCCCAGCAAACGGAATTCTGCGCCTCCCTGCCCTTAGGCCGGGACCAGTGCGGGGTCCTCGCTGGGGGCGTCAGCTCCGTCCCGGGCCTCGTGCAGGAACCGGTCGTAGGCCGGCAGGGTCAGGAACGCCGGGAACGCCGCCGTCAGCGTCACTTCCTCGAAGATGTCCCGCGCGTCGGCGAAGCGGTCGCCTTCGAAGCGTTCCAGCCTGGCGAACTCCTCGTCCAGCATGTCCTCCACCCACTCGCGGGTGACCACGTCGCCCTGGTCCGTGATGGCCCGGGAGAAGATCCACTGCCACAGCTGCGAGCGGGAGATCTCGGCGGTGGCGGCGTCCTCCATGAGGTTGTGGATGGCAACAGCGCCGTTGCCGCGGAGCCAGGACTCGATGTAGCGGATGCCGACCTCGATGTTGTTCCGGATGCCCTGTTCAGTGATGGTGCCGGTGGTGGCGGCGATGTCGATCAGTGCACGGTCATCCGGGGTGACGTCGTCGCGGAGGCGGTCCAGCTGGTTCGGGCGGTCGCCGAGGACGCCGTCGAACACCTCGCGACACACGGGGACCAGGTCCGGGTGCGCCACCCACGAACCGTCGAAGCCGTCGTTCGCCTCGCGGGTCTTGTCTGCGCGGACCTTCTCGAGGGCGATGGCGTTGGCTTCCGCGTCCTTGCGGTTGGGAACAGCTGCCGCCATGCCGCCGATCGCCATCGCGCCGCGCTTGTGGCAGGCGCGGACCAGCTGTTCGGTGTAGGCGCGCATGAACGGCTGGGTCATGGTGACCTGGCTGCGGTCCGGCAGCACGAAGCGGGGGCCGCGGGTGCGGAAGTTCTTGATGAGGGAGAAGATGTAGTCCCATCGGCCGGCGTTCAGGCCCGCGGCGTGGTCCCGCAGTTCGTAGAGGATCTCCTCCATCTCGAAGGCGGCGGTGATGGTCTCGATCAAGACGGTGGCGCGGATGGTGCCCTGCGGGATGCCCAGCAGGTCCTGGGCGAGGATGAAGATGTCGTTCCACAGCCGGGCTTCGAGGTGGTTCTCGATCTTCGGCAGGTAGAAGTACGGGCCCTTGCCCTGGGCGATCAGGCGGCGGGCGTTGTGGAAGAAGTACAGGCCGAAGTCCACGATGCCGCCGGCGATCGGGGTGCCGTCAATGAGCATGTGCTTTTCCGGCAGGTGCCAGCCGCGGGGACGGACCACGATCGTGGGCAGTTCCTCGGCGGCGCGGAGCTTGTATTCCTTGCCCTCCGGCGACGTGAAGTCGATCCGGCGCTCCAGCGCGTCGGTCAGGTTGAGCTGGCCCTGGATGACGTTGCGCCACGACGGGGTGGACGAGTCCTCCATGTCAGCGAGCCACACCTTGGCGCCGGAGTTCAGCGCGTTGATGGTCATTTTCTTGTCCACCGGGCCGGTGATCTCGACGCGGCGGTCCGTGAGGCCCGGGGCCGGGGGAGCAACCCGCCAGTTGGGGTCGTTTCGGACGGACTCGGTCTCGCGGAGGAACCGCGGGTCCTGGCCCTTGCCGATCTGCTGGCGACGGTCCCGGCGGGCCTGCAGCAGCTCCAGCCGGCGTCCCGCCGTCGCCTTGTGCAGCTTGGCAACAAACGCCAGCGCGTCCGGAGTAAGAACCTCGCCCTGCCGGCAGATCGGCTGGGCGGTCAATGTAATTCCATTGATGGTGAAGTTGTCAGTGAAGCTGTTCATTTCATTTGCTCCTCAAAGCAAGAAGGAAGTTCGACGGCGGTTGGTGACGTACGCACGAGGCCGAAGGTGCCGGTATTGCGGCAGCCTGCGTAAAAGGGGCCCTGTGGCCGGCTTCGTCCTCGCTCAGCGAGGTAAGAAGCCGGCCACGGGGAATAGCAGGCAGAGCAATGCCGGACCGAAGGCCGGACGCAAGCGCCGCCGTCGTAAGCGTTAGTGGAACTGGCCCTCTTCGGTCGATCCGACCAAGGCGAGGGTGGATGCGTTCGGGTTGAGCGCGGTGGCGATGTCGTCGAAGTAGCCGGTGCCGACTTCGCGCTGGTGCTTGGTTGCGGTGTAGCCGCGGGACTCGGAGGCGAATTCCTTTTCCTGGAGCTCGACGTAGGCGCTCATGCCTTCACGGGCGTAACCGTGGGCGAGGTCGAACATCGAGTAGTTCAGGGCGTGGAAGCCGGCCAGGGTGATGAACTGGAAGGTGAAGCCCATGGCGCCGAGCTCGCGCTGGAACTTGGCGATCGTGGCGTCGTCGAGGTGCTTCTTCCAGTTGAACGAGGGGGAGCAGTTGTAGGAGAGCATCTGGTCCGGGAAGTCGGCCTTGACGGATTCGGCGAACTTGCGGGCCAGTTCCAGGTCCGGGGTGCCCGTTTCCATCCAGATGAGGTCGGAGTACGGGGCATAGGCCTTGGCGCGGGCGATGCAGGGTTCGATTCCGTTGCGGACCTTGTAGAAGCCCTCCGCCGTGCGCTCGCCGGTGATGAATTCCTGGTCCCGCTCGTCGACGTCGGAGGTGATCAGGGTTGCTGCCTCGGCGTCGGTGCGGGCGATGATGACGGACGGCGTGCCGGCGACGTCGGCTGCCAGCCGGGCGGCGTTCAGGGTGCGGATGTGCTGCTGGGTGGGGATCAGGACCTTGCCGCCGAGGTGGCCGCACTTCTTCTCCGAAGCGAGCTGGTCCTCCCAGTGCACGCCCGAGGCGCCGGCCTGGATCATGGACTTCATCAGTTCGTAGGCGTTGAGCGGGCCGCCGAAGCCGGCCTCGGCGTCGGCGACGATCGGGACCATCCAGTCCTCCACGGTCTGCACGCCCTCTGAGAACTCAATCTGGTCGGCGCGGAGCAGGGCGTTGTTGATGCGGCGGACCACGGTGGGCACCGAGTTGGCCGGGTACAGGGACTGGTCCGGGTAGGTGTGGCCGGAGTTGTTGGCGTCGGCGGCGACCTGCCAGCCGGAAAGGTAGATGGCGCGAAGGCCGGCTTTGACCTGCTGCACGGCCTGGTTGCCGGTGAGGGCGCCGAGGGCGTTGGTGTACTTGCCTTCCTGGTGCTCTTCAGTCAGCTGCTTCCACAGCTTCTCGGAGCCGCGGCGGGCCAGGGTGTGCTCCTCGGAGACGCGGCCGCGGAGGCGGACGACGTCGGACGCCTTGTAGTCGCGGGTGACACCTTCCCAGCGCGGGTTGGCGGACCACTCGAGCTCCAGGGCGGCGGCCTGCTCTTCGGGCGTCTGCTGGGTGGGCTCAAATGCTGCAGTCATCTTTGTCTCCTTGGTGGGGGTCCGGGCCGGCGGGGCCGCTGCTCTGCGGTCCGACGGATGATCCGGAGCTGTGTAACTCTTTCCGTGAGAACTACTTTTCTGCACTTTCCAAGGGCTTTCTAGACCAAAAGTCTAGAAAGAAACGCACTTCTTCGCGTATTCTCAAAAAATGCATCCCGCCAGCTGGAACCGCCCCGTCTCGTCGCCGTCGTCCGTTACGCCCGAGGTGGACGTCATCAGCATGGGCCGCCGCGTCCGCCACCTCCGGAAGGCCGCCGGGCTGACGCTCGATGACCTGAGCGCCACGGTGGGTACGGCCCCCAGCCAGCTGAGCCTGATCGAGAACGGCAAGCGCGAGCCGAAACTCGGCCTGCTCCAGCAGCTCGCGGCGGCGTTGGGCGTCAGCATTGACGAACTGCTCGGCGCGGAGCCGCCCAACCGCAGGGCAGCCCTCGAAATCGAGCTGGAACGCTACCAGCGCAGCCCCCTTTACGAGTCCCTCAACCTGCCCAAGATCCGCATCAGCTCGCGCCTGCCGATGGATGTGCTCGAGTCAATGGTGGGGCTGCAGCACGAGCTGGAACGCCGCCTGAACGAGCAGGTTGCGACGCCGGAAGAGGCCCGCCGCGCCAACGGCGAGCTGCGCGCCATGATGCGCGAGCGGAACAACTACTTCCCGGAGTACGAGGCAGAGGCGCAGAAGGTCCTCGCCTCCGTGGGGCACACGTCCGGCCCGCTGTCCCATCACGTCATCGCGGACATCGCAGAGCACCTCGGGTTCAGCCTCCACCACGTGGGCGACCTGCCGCATTCCACCCGCTCGGTGACGGACCTGAAGAACCGCCGGATTTACCTCACACAGAATGCGCGCAGCGACCACGACCCCCGGTCGGTGCTGCTGCAGGCGCTGGGTCACTACGTTCTGGGCCACCAGACCCCCACGAACTACGGGGATTTCCTGATGCAGCGCGTGGCGACCAACTACTTCGCTGCCGCGCTCCTGCTCCCGGAACAGGCAACGGTGGACTTTCTCCAGAAGGCCAAGCAGGCGAAGGAGATCGCCGTGGAGGACATCCGGGACGCGTTCGCGGTGTCCTACGAGACCGCCGCGCACCGCTTCACCAACCTCGCCACCCAGCACCTGGACCTGCGCACGCACTTTCAGAAAACGCACAAGAGCGGAATCATCTACAAGGCCTACGAGAACGACGGCGTGACGTTCCCGCAGGACCACACGGGCGCCATCGAGGGCCAGCCGTCCTGCAAGAACTGGACGTCCCGGGTGGTGTTCGACGTGCCGGACAAGTTCAGCGCCTACAACCAGTACACGGACACACCCGCCGGCACCTACTGGTGCACGGCCCGGACCGAACGGTCCGCCAATGGCGAGTTCTCGCTGTCGGTGGGGGTGCCCTATGCGCAGGTGAAGTGGTTCCGCGGCCGCGACACCACGGAGCGCTCCAAGTCCACCTGCCCGGATGAGAACTGCTGCCGCAGGCCCCCGGCCGCCCTGACGTCCGAGTGGGCCGGGAATGCCTGGCCGTCGGCCCGGGCGCACTCGCACCTGCTGGCTGCGATGCCGCCCGGCGCCTTCCCCGGCGTGGACGAGACCGAGGTCTACTCCTTCCTGCAGGCACACTCCGGCAACTGATTGCAACCCCGTCCACGACGCTACCTTTTACCCGTCGCCGGCTCGCACGCCCTACGGCTCAGCATTTTCCAGGGGTATCCGGGGTGACAGGACGCGATGTAAATTCCGATAGCGTACTTCGCTCCCGGACCAGCGGCCCGTTTCCCTCAGAAAATGTAGAAACTCATGAAGGGAAGCGCAGAAAAGCGGTGCAAGGCCGTCATCACTCTCATCCAACGCCTCGACGAACTTGGCTATGCGTACGGGGTCCATGGCGGTTACCTGGCCGCCGGAGGCATTGGTATAAATCGGTAAGAATGTGGACAACTGCACCAGCACGATAGGTTCCGGCAATGTTCCGCGCTCGCGATGCCACGTCATAAATGCGATCAGGGAACCCAGCGCCTGGTCCCGGCACAACGCTCGGGCACCTGGACTGCCGGCTGGTTTCCCGGCCTGGTGCCCTCCAGAGCTTCGACGTGCCGGACGGCGCCGGGATTTGTTAGCCACAATCGATCCTTACGGTGGAAGTGAGGCGGACTGCCTACCAAGAACGCTACGAGTGGGAACACCGGGCCTCAATGGTGGGCCAGCCGTATGTGGAAAATGGGCCCCAACGGCAACCTGTAGAACGCCGTCACCAATCACCCCTGGAACCCGCGCGGAGGCAGCGGACTATATTGGCCAGTGACAGCTCATCGATCCACCTCGCGGGAGCGTGCACCCATGGCCAAGGAACTTGCAACCCAGCTCATCGAACAACTCCAGGCTGCCGGCGTGCAGCGCATCTACGGGATTGTCGGCGACAGCCTGAACCCGATCGTGGACGCCGTCCGGAAGACTGGCGGCGCGGCGAAGGGCGGAATCGACTGGATCCACGTCCGGCACGAGGAGGCCGCCGCGTTCGCGGCCGCGGCGGAGGCGCAGCTGACCGGGCGTCTTGCGGTCTGCGCCGGATCCTGCGGCCCCGGCAACCTGCACCTGATCAACGGACTCTACGACGCCAACCGCTCCGGCGCCCCGGTGCTGGCCATCGCCTCGCACATTCCCAGCAAACAAATCGGCAGCAGCTTCTTCCAGGAAACCCACCCGGACCGCCTGTTCAATGAGTGCTCGGTCTACTCCGAGCTGATCAGCACCGCGGAACAAGCCCCGAGGGTCATGCACAGCGCAATCCAGCACGCCGTCGGGCTGCGGGGCGTCGCCGTCGTGACCCTGCCCGGCGACATCGCCGACCTCGAAGCGGCAGCACCAACCCCCGCCGCCGCGGCGTTCCGCCCGGCGGCGCTGGTGCCGGACCCCGCCAGCGTTCGGGAACTGGCCGACGCCATCAACGCTGCGGACAAAGTGGCGATCTTTGCCGGGGCCGGCGTCGAGGGCGCCCATGACGAGGTGATCGCCCTGGCGGAAGCCGTGAACGCCCCGATCGGGCATTCCCTCCGCGGCAAGGACTTTATGCAGTACGACAACCCCTACGACATCGGCATGACGGGGCTGCTGGGCTACGGCGCCGCGGCCGAGGGCATCGAGGACGCGGACCTGCTGATCCTGCTCGGTACGGACTTCCCGTACGACCAGTTCCTGCCCGGAACCCGCACGGCGCAGGTGGACCGGGCGGCGCAGAACCTGGGCCGGCGGACCGACGTCGACGTTGCGGTCCATGGGGACGTGCTGCCCACCCTGGCTGCCCTGATGCCCTTGATCCGGCCAAAGAAGAGCCGCCGCTTCCTCGATGCGATGCTCAAGAAGCATGACCGACTGATGAACAAGGCCGTCGGCGCCTACACCCGCAAGGTGGAAACCAAGGAGCCGATCCACCCTGAATTTGCCGCCTCGGTGCTGGACCAGGTCGCGGCCAAGGACGCGGTCTTTACCGCGGACACGGGCATGTGCAACGTGTGGACCGCGCGGTACATCAACCCGCTGGGCACCCGCCGGCTGATCGGCTCGTACCTGCACGGGTCCATGGCCAACGCCCTGCCCCACGCGATCGGCGCCCAGTTGGCCTACCCGGGGCGCCAGGTGGTGTCGGTCTCGGGCGACGGCGGCCTGTCCATGCTGCTGGGGGAGCTCATTACAGTCGCGGCACACCGGCTCCCGGTCAACGTGGTGGTGTTCAACAACTCCACCCTGGGCATGGTCAAGCTGGAGATGCTGGTGGACGGGCTCCCCGACTTCGGCGTGGACGTCCCCGACGCCAACTACGCCGCGGTTGCCCGGGCCCTGGGATTCCACGCCGTCCGCGTCACCGACCCCTCCCGCATCGAGGCCGCGTACCGCGAAGCCTTCGCCCACCCCGGACCCTCCCTCGTGGAGCTCATCACCGACCCCAAGGCGCTGTCCCTGCCGCCGAAGATCAAAGGCGCGCAGGTCCTGGGCTTCGCCACGGCCATGTCCAAAGTGGTCCTCAACCGGGGCGCCGGCGAGGCCGTCAGCATGGCCCGGAGCAACCTGCGCTACATCCCGCGGCCGTAACGCGCCCTTCGCCGAGGCCGAATACGTCTGACTTCGCCGGAAGCGTGCGAGATCGCCGGTAGCTTCCGGCGAACTCGCGCGTTTTCGGCGACTTCGGTCGCTACCCGCGCTGCACCCCTGTACCAAAACGGCGTCAAATCGTGACCCGGGCGTGGTCGCTTTTCTCCGGAGGCTAATGATTGACTGGCCCCAAGCGGGAGCCCCGCCTTCCCACTCATATGCCGGCCTTGGGGACGCTATGAAACAGAAGACCACAGCGCGGCTGGTTGCCGCGGCGGGTGCCCTTGCGCTGGTTTTGACGTCCTGTTCCGCCACCCCGCCGGCGATGGTGAAGGCCGACGGCGTGGAACGCGTATCGGCGGATCGGGCCGCCTATCCGGGTGAGCTGGCCCAGCTCCGGGCGTCGGCGCGGAAGCTGGGGGCTGCACTTCTGGCTGACGGCGGGGACGCCGGAAACGAAAATGTGGTTTCGTCCCCGGGCAGCCTGCTGATTGCCCTGGCCATGCTCCGGGCAGGGGCATCCGGGGGCACTGCTGCCGAGATGGACAGCGTACTGGGCTTCCCTACGGAGCGCCGCGACGAAGCCGTGAACGCCCTGCTGGCATCCCTGGAGGCCTTCGACGGCGACCCCGGCTCGGTGGATGAAAAGGACCCTCCGCGCCGGCCGGTCCTGCACACGGCAAACGCCCTGTTCGTGGACAAGGGCGAACCCACCGGGGAGGGCTATCTGCAGTCCTTGGCCCGGCATTACGGGGCCGGTGTATACCCGGTGGACTTCCAGGATGAGGCCGCCACGAAACCGGCGATCGACGCCTGGGCGAACAAGAACACCGGGGGACAGATCAAGAAGGCGCCCGCGCAGTACGACGGCAGGGACACGTTCAGCGTGCTGAATGCGGTGTATTTCGCCTCGGCCTGGAAGGCCCCCTTCGACCCGGCCGACACCGCCGAACTGCCCTTCACGACGTCCGACGGCGGGCAGGTCTCCGTCCCCACAATGTCGGGGGTCCAGGACCTTGCCTTCGCCGAGGGTGCCGGATGGCGGGCCGTCGACCTGCCCTATGCCGAGGGATTTGTGATGCGGCTCGTGCTGCCGGACGCCGGGGCTCTGAGGCCGGGCGCGCAGGACCTCACCGACGCTGCTCTCGCGCTCGAAACCGCCGCCCCGGCCCCCGTGCAAATCATGTTGCCGAAGTGGGAGCAGGGGAGCGGCTTTGACCTGCGCAAAGTCTTCACCGAACTTGGGCTGCAGGAAATGCTCAATACCGGGACGGACTTTAATTCGATTCAAACCGGCCTTAGGATCCAGTCGGCAGCACAATCCGCCAAGATCACCGTGGCGGAGAAGGGCACGGTTGCCGCCGCCGTAACCCAGATCAACGCGCGGGCCGTCAGCGGCGTGGCGGCGACGACGGTGATCCATTTCGACCGGCCGTTCCAGTACGAAATCATCCATGCCGAGACAGGACTGCCCCTTTTTATGGGCAGGGTGTCCGATCCCCGCTCATCTTGAGACGCTCCCCCGGATTCTGCAGGGAAAACCTAACGATGCCTCAGCACCTGGGGGAGCGTCTTCGGTATTTCGGCCAGACGTTGGGGAGCGTCTCCGGTTTTTCCGCCAGACCTGAGGGAGCGTGGGGTGGGGGGAGGGTTAGCGCGGGCCGCCCTGCCAGAGCGCGTCGAACGGCGCCCCCGAGGCCACCCGGTTCCGGATGCCCGCAGTGACAAACTCCTTGGCCGTCCGTGCCGCCTCAAGCGGGGTGGAACCCTTGGCCAGCTCGGCCGTCACGGCAGCGGCCAGCGAGCAGCCGGCGCCCGATACCGCCACGTCGCCCACCTTCGGGGCGGACAGGACCTCCAGCGTCTCGCCGTCGTAGTAAACGTCGACGGCGTCCGGCCCGGCCAGGCGCACGCCGCCCTTGGCGAGCACCGCGGCGCCGCTGAGCTCGTGGATCCGGACCGCAGCGGCCTTGAGCGATTCAAGGTCGGTGATTTCCAGTCCGGAGAGGGATTCCGCCTCGAAGTGGTTCGGTGTGACAAACGTGGCCAGCGGCAGGATCTGCCCCTTGAGTGCCTGGTCCGTGTCGAGGGCGTGGCCAGGTTCCTGGCCCTTGCAGATCAGCACCGGATCCAGCACCACGTTCTTGAAAGCGGACGCGGCCAGAGTCGTCGCCACCGTCGAAATGGTCGCGGGGCTGCCCAGCATCCCGATCTTCACGGTGTCCAGAACGGACGGCGCGCCGGACGCGGCGCCGTAGGCCGCCGTCGTCGCCTCCAGCTGGTGCGCGATGACTTCCGGGTCGACCGGGACAAAGCGGTGGTTCCAGTTGTCCTTCGGATCGAAGGACACGATGCAGGTCAGGTTGGCGATGCCGAACACGCCGAGTTCCTGGAAGGTCTTCAGATCGGCCTGCGCGCCGGCGCCGCCGGTCGCTTCGGAGCCGGCGATGGTGAGGGCGACGGCGGGAGCGTCGCCAGCGGGAACGGTGGCCGCCAGGGCGGCGGAGTCAGAGGCGGTGGAGGTCATGGTCCCATCCTGCCACTCCCGGAAAACCGGCCGCATTGTGCGTATGACCAATATGACCAAAACCCGAGTGTTCCGGGTCACCGGGAATATGGTGTCGGACGGCGTTGCTTCCTTTCGGCGCCGGATCCAGGAAGGTTCATTGATGAGCACCCAGCTGTCCGAATCGGCACAGACCAGACGAGCGGTAAGCAATATCCTCAAAGGCTCTGCCGGCAATCTCGTTGAGTGGTTCGACGTCTACATCTACACGGCATTCTCTGCATATTTTGCCGTCCACTTCTTCAGCTCCAAGGACCCGCTCCAGAGCAACCTGGAAGCGATGGCCGTCTTTGCGGTCACGTTCCTGATGCGTCCGATCGGCGCCTGGTTCTTTGGCCGCTACGCGGACCGCAACGGCCGGAAAGCCGCGCTGACCCTGAGCGTGACCATGATGTCTGCAGGCTCCTTCGCCATCGCATTGCTCCCCACCAAAGAAGTCATCGGCATCTGGGCGCTGGTGCTTCTGGTGCTGATCCGACTGTTGCAGGGCTTCTCAGTGGGCGGAGAGTACGGCACCAGCGCCACGTACATGTCAGAAGCCGCCACCGCCAAGCGCCGCGGCTTCTTCTCCAGCTTCCAGTACGTCACCCTCATCGGCGGTCAGATGTCGGCGCTGCTGGTCCTCGTTGTCCTGGAACGAACCCTCGGCAAGGACGCTCTGGGTGAGTGGGGCTGGCGGATTCCGTTCGCGATCGGCGGTATAGCGGCGCTCGTGGTCTTCTGGATCCGCCGATCCATGGAGGAAACAATCTCTGCGGAGCAAGCTGCCGCCGCCAAGGCCGGGGCAGCAGGAAGTGAAGCCCAGCCGGGAACCTTGAAACTGCTGTTCACAAAGCACTGGAAGTCCCTGCTCATCTGCATCGGCGTGACACTGGGCGGCACGATGGCGTTCTACACGTACACCAACTTCACGTTGTCCTTCATGCAGAACACCAGCGGCATCCCCAAGGAAAGCACGTCCGTCATCAGCTTCTGGGCGCTGTTTATCTTCATGCTGCTGCAGCCCGTATACGGCATGATTTCGGACCGCGTAGGCCGTAGGCCGCTGCTCCTCTGGTTTGGAATCAGCGGCGTGCTGCTGACCTGGCCGCTGCTGTCCGCACTGGCCGGGACCAAGGACCCGTTCACTGCGTTCCTGCTGATGATGGGCGGCCTGCTGATCGTCGGCGGCTACACCTCCATCAACGCCCTGGTGAAGGCTGAGCTTTTCCCCGCTTCCATCCGTGCCCTCGGCGTCGGCCTCGGTTACGCGATCGCCAACTCGCTCTTCGGCGGCACCACACCGCTTGTGGGGGCAGCGTTCCAAAAAGCCGGCCAGGTGGAATTGTTCTTCACCTACATCACTGTGGGCATCGGCATTTCGCTGCTGGTCTACATCTTCGCGTTGAAGAACAAGAAGTCCACGCACCTGGACCACGAACAGGGCCACGCCTGGGAGCCGGCAGCAGTTGACGCTGCCGCGGCCGGCCGCCGGGATGACGACAAGGACCTCGTCGACGCCTCCCGCCGGTAGCATGGCGAGCCGCTGAATTGGCGGCGCACGACGGCGGCGCGCACGACGGCGGGTTGCCGGCACCCGGACTTCGGTTCGGCAGCCGGCGGCCCGCCGTCGTCGTTAGCGGCCGGAACCCGCCCCGGCCTCCGGCAGGGCGCGGTCGGCTACGAGGAAGGCGGTGGAGCCGTCCGCGGAATGCCGGTACGCCACGAGGTGCGCCAGCGCGGCGACAGCCAGCGCGGTACCGGCCATCTCAAGGGATTCTTCAATCAGGGTGAGCAGGAAGAACTGCCAGGGCAGGGCCTCGCCCTCGAGGAAAAGCCCGGACAGCGTCTCGACGCCGACGCCTCCTCCCACAAAAAACACGCCTGCCGTCAGCAGCGCCGCCCGGGGCATCGCCGGCAGTGCCAGCACCATCCTCAGCAGCGAGAGAACAATCAGGCCGGCAATCAGGACCCCGGGCAGGACCCACGTGAAGCCCAGCTGCACGGGAAGGTACCTGGCCAGCTCGTTCCCGATCACGTCGAGCCGTTCGTGCAGTTCCAGGGTCTCGTCGATGGAAAAGACGATGCAGACAACAGCAAACAGCGCCCAGGAGCGGCGGTGCCTGGAGGCGCGGCGGGCAAAGTATCCGGCAAGAAGTCCCGCGGTGATCCACAGCCCGGCGCTGAACCAGGTGGGCACGTTGATTTCGCGGCCCACGTCGAAAAAGTAAAACCAGAACCTGGCGGTTTCCACGTGTTCCGGCGGCGCCCACTGCGTCGCAAATGCCAGCGAGCCGCTGATCAGACTCAGGATGGCGACCGGAATCATCAGATAGGCGAACGAGCGCCAAAGGCTGATTCTTCGCCACGGTGCGGCTTCCACCGGAGCTGCCGGCCCCTCGGCGCTGTCTTCGGAGGCGGCGGTCCGCACCGGACCGTCGCCCCGGGTAAAACCGCTGTCCCTGAAGGAATCGGAGGCCATGCCGCCATCCTAGCCGGGCAGCGCGCCCGCGCCGGGGAGGCGGGCACCCGTGGCACCGCCGCCCAGCGCCGGAGCCTGCGCCGGGGTGAGAGAATGGAAGGCGGTTCCGGCGGTCAGCCCTTCCGGGCCGTCCAGTGCTAATACAGCCGGCTGTTCGGGGCCTCCGCCAGGCGCCCGGGCCGAGCGAACCACTATGAATGGAATACCCATGACTTCCGCCCAGATTTCCCCGGCCGCGGCACCGCCAAAATTCGCCTCGATCGGCTCCCCTTACTTCGGCATCCTGCTGGCGGTGATGTCAGTGGTGCTGATCCTGTCCAACATCGGGGCATCCAAGGGTGTCGCCATCGGCCCGATCATCACCGACGGCGGCTTCTTCCTCTTCCCGCTGGCCTACATCCTGGGTGACGTCATCAGCGAGGTCTACGGGTTCAAAGTGGCGCGCAAGGCCATCTTCACCACCTTCGCCCTCTCGATCTTTGCCTCCCTTTGCTACTGGGTCATCATCGTCCTGCCGGGTTTCGACGACGACTTTGGCGCCGCCAAGCAGGCAGCGCTGGAAGGCGCGCTGGGGCCCGTCCCGCAGATCGTTCTAGCCTCCCTGCTCGCCTTCCTGGCCGGGCAGACGCTCAACGCCTGGATCCTCGTGAAGATGAAGGCACGGACAGGGGAGAAGTCCCTCTGGGCCCGCATCATGGGATCCTCGGTGGCCGGCGAGTTCGTGGACACCCTGATCTTCTGCAGCATCGCGGCGTCCGTGATCGGTATTGCCGACGTCGGCACGTTCGTGAACTACGTCGCTGTGGGCTTCCTCTACAAGACGCTGGTGGAGTTCCTCTTCGTCCCGGTCACCGCCGGCGCAATCGGCTGGATCAAGAAGCGCGAACCGAGCTACGGGGCGTAGGGCGGCGCCACGCGGCTCCTACGCCGGTTTGAGCGTGCCTCCGGCGCTACCCCTGCGCCGGAGTCGCCGGAAACAGTTGGGGTCGCCGGAATTTTCCGGCGATCTCGGGCAGTTCCGTCGAACCGGCGTCCGGGTTTCAGCCACGGGAGCGGGAATTCAGGGCGCGAAGGACGCGTTCCTTGAATTCCCGCTCCTGGAACAGGTCCCTCCACTCAATACGGACAAACACCCAGCCAGCTTCAGTCAAGGCCTTTTCCCTGCGCCGTTCCTCGAAGAGCACCTCGGGTGTGGGGCTGTAGTCAAAGTACTTGGACTTTCCGTCGAATTCGAGCGCCACCTTGTCCTTCTTCCACGCGAAGTCCAGCCGGTGGCGCCCGGCCCGGCTTGACACTTCAACCTGCAGGTCCGGAGGCCTGATCCGCAATCTGAAAAGTAGCTCGCGCGTCAGGGTTTCCCCGGCGGATTCGGACCGCGGGTCGGCTGTCGCGAGGGCGCGGCGGAATGTCCGGATCCCCCTGCGGCCGTCCAGTGCGTCTGCCATGGCCTGCAATGTCATTGGGTCCGCGCCCAGCCGAAGCGCGTGGTCTGTGACGATCAACGCCTGCCTGTAGTTCAGCATCATTGCGCAGTCGGCGACGGTGCGCTCCAGGGACGTGGCGTGGAGCCCGTTGATCGCAGTTACGTCGCGATCGGTGAAGGGGCGTGTGTGGCAGCGCACGTCCTTGCCGTGGCTCTCGTTCGAGGGGCGCCCTTTCTGGAGGATGTGGATCTCATCGCCCACACCCCACAACTGCAGGCGGCGGAGGCGGGCTGCGGAGGTGTGGCTGTAGAGGAACCGACCGGCCGAGGTCGTCCGCGTTCCGTGGTCATGGGCGTAGATTCGCTGCCTGCTCCGGGCTTCCGGCGACAGGGCTCTCCACACACTGGCCCGGAAATAGCAGCCGTACCGGAGCCGGACGAGGGTTCCCGCCTCAAGGTGCAAGCGGAGGGCCCGGGGACCATAGCCAAGTTCCAGAAGCTCTTCGGTGCGCCAAAGGTTGCCTGTCGCCGGCAACACGCTCGTATGCAATGTGGTCATGCCACCAGCTTCGGCCGCTGCTGACTCGGCCGGCAGCTCCCGGATTGGCTATGTGGAAAACCCGAGATCGCCGGAGACTCTCAAGGTCGCCGGAAAATTTCGGCGACCTTGAGAGTCTCCGGCGAATTCGGGACATACCGGCGACGGCGGGCGTTGAGATCGCAGCCGGCGACATGCCGACTCTGCGCTGATCTTTGGTACTTCGAGTGTGGCGACAGCCTCGTCCTGCGGAGCGTTGCTAGTCGCCGACGGTCCGCTCGGAGCCGAGGTCGCGGAGCATGACGAGCTCGCCTCGGCCATCCGGTAGCAGATCGCCGGATTCGTGGCACACGGTGAAGCCGTTCCTCTCATAGCTGCGTCGGGCTGCGACATTCTCCGGCATCACGGACAGGGCGAGTGTGGCCGCGCCAGTTCCCGCCGCCCAACGCGCGACCGCCGTGATGAGCGCAGTTGCGACACCACGGCCGCGCACGGCAGGGGCGACCCACATCGAGATGAGCTCGGCGCACCCCACCCGTTGTCCCGCTGCGAAGCGCGAAATCGCCGGAAGCCTGCCAGATCGCCGGAACGTTCCGGCGAATCCGCACGATTCCGTCGAATTCGACGACGGGGCCGCGGCCGGGTTCGACGGCGGGACAGCGTCGGGGCGGGCCGGGCTAGGAGTAGTAGTTCGCCAGGGTCTCGGCCTTGAACTCGAAGAAGTTGCCCGCCTCGATGGCCAGGCGCGCGTCGTCGACCATCTTCACCACAAAGCGCTCGTTGTGGATCGAGATCAGGGTCGCCGAGACCATCTCCTTGGCCTTGAACAGGTGGTGGATGTAGGCCCGTGAATAGTTCAGGCAGGCATAGCAGTCGCAGCCTTCCTGCAGCGGGCCGAAGTCACGCTTGTACATGGCGCCGGAGAGGTTGTACCGGCCGGTGGGGTGGTAGAACGCCGAGTTGCGGGCCACCCGGGTGGGGGAGACGCAGTCGAACGTGTCCGCACCGTTCTCGATGGCGGTGAAGATGTCGTCCGGTTCCGAGATGCCCAGGAGGTGCCGGGGCTTGTTCTCCGGCAGTTCCTCGTTGCACCATCGCACAATGGTGCCGAGGTTTTCCTTCTCCAGGGCACCGCCGATCCCGAACCCGTCGAAGTTCATGGCGCCCAAGTCCCGGCAGGCCTTGCGGCGCAGGTCCTCGTACTGCGCGCCCTGGATGACCCCGAACAGGGCCTGGTAAGGCTTGCCCGCACGCTCTTCCGTGAGCCGGAAGTGCTCCGTGATGCAGCGCTCGGCCCACCGGCGGGTGCGTTCCAGCGATTCCTCCTGGTAGCCGCGGGAGTTCTGCAGCGTGGTCAGCTCGTCGAACGCGAACATAATGTCCGCGCCGATCTGGTGCTGGACGTTCATGGAGATCTCGGGGCTGAAGCGGTGCCGGTCGCCGTTGAGGTGGCTCTTGAACCACACGCCTTCCTCGTCGACGTGGGCCAAGCGCTCCTTGCCGGGGGCGACGGCGTCGTCCGGTCCGGAATTGTCGACCGATTTCATGTCGATGACCTTCTTGAACCCCGACCCCAGGCTCATCACCTGGAAGCCGCCGGAATCAGTGAAGGTGGGCCCGCGCCAGTTCATGAACGCGCCCAGCCCGCCGGCTTCGTCCAGGATGTCCGCGCCGGGCTGCAGGTAAAGATGGTAGGCGTTGGCCAGGACGGCCTGCGCGCCGAGCTCCGCGACGGACTCCGGCAGCACCGACTTCACCGTGGCCTTCGTGCCCACCGCGATGAACGCGGGGGTCTGGATCTCACCGTGCGGGGTGGTGATGGTGCCGGTGCGGCCCAGGAATTCCCCGCCGTTTTCGGCGACCTGCGCGGGCGACGGCCGGCAGCTTTCGCTCAGGCGTTTGCCCACGCGGAAGGAAAACTCGGACTGCTGGGCCGGCAGGAGCGGCGGCACGGGTGATTCAGTATTCGCTGGCACCGTTCAAGTGTGCCAGCTAACAGCCCGCAACCCTTAGTGCAGGGGATCGGATGTGGGGTAGTTCTCAGCCCGCCAGGTGTCCCAGTAGTCGCGGATCGACTCGAGCTGGTGCGCTCCGAGGTCGTAGGTGGAGACAATCACCAGCGACCCGCCCTCGGGCCTGATGTCCTTGATGGCCGGCTGGTCCGCCACGATCACAAGGCCTTCGCCGTGCTCGGCATAGTGATGGACGGTGAGGCCCACCTGGTGGTTGCTGCGGAACCAGACCTTCCCGGAGACCTCCTCGCCCGTGGCCAGGGTCAGCGAGTACGGCTCACCGGGCGCCGGAACGTCGGACAAGCCCAGCTTTTCAATCGCGGACCCCTCGTTCCCGGGGACGGAGAAGAAAAATGTCCGGCGCTTGCCGTGCGGGTGCCGTTCAAGGGCGAACCGGAGCTGCTGGATGAACGTCAGCCAGCCCTGGGTGATGTCCTCGTCCCAGGCGGCCCATTCCGAATTGTGGTCCACCGCGGCGCGGGTGACGCTGAGTTCCGTGCCGGCCGGGACGGGTTTCAGCGTGAACACGTCCCCGCCGTCGACCACCAGGGAGGTGTGGTCGGCGCTCTCGATGACATTGGGGCTGAAGTAGATCTCGTTGATCTCGGCCGCCTGGTCGTCGGCCTGCCAGCCGTGCCACTGGGCAACCAAGGCGGGCTCGCGCAGCATCGTCCAAACCTGCTGCGCGTCAGAGTTGATCACAACGCTCAGATTGTTCGTCATGGGGTGAAATCTACCCCTGCCCGGCCGGGCAGGGGTAGGGTCCTAACGCCTCAGGAGCGGACGGACTCGAGTTCGTTGCCGATCCGGCGGTCCAGCTCCGGCGCGCCGATGGTTTCCGACCCGCCGTGGGCCCGCAGGAACAGCAGCGCCTCGAGCCGCAGCAGCCGCCACTCGCGCTCCGCATCCGGATTCGAGTTGTCCATCGCGCGGAAAATTTCCTTGTCGTACAGGTTCGGTTCGTTGAGGGACCGCTGGCGGACCTTGGCGTTGATTCTGGCCTTGAACGGATCCGTTTCCATCGCGTCGGGGGCACGGAGGAACTTCTCGTAGACGGCGGCCCGCTCTTCCTGGCCGAGCTGGCGGCAGATGTAGCTGGACAGGGCCAGTGATGCTTCCACCGAGGCCCAGCGGCCGCGGTTGCCGTCGAAAGGAAGCACGTTCAGCAGATCGGCCACGGCGAGGGCGTTCTCGGCGTCCTTGAGGATGATGAACAGCTCCTGCGCAAGGTCGCTGAGATCTTTGAGGCAGCTCCCGGACTTGGTGTTGATGCCCTTGGCCAGCCGCTCGCCGAGCAGCAGCACCCCTACCGACTTCGGGTGCGCACCGGCCGCCGCTTTCACCACCGACTCGGGAGTGCCGTTGACCGCCGGAATCAGCGCCAGGTCCTCTTCGCTGGGCCCGCTGATCACGGGCGGAACGGGCGGGACGGGCGGCAGGGGAGGTACGACGACGGCGGCGGCGCCTTCCGCGGGGATGCTTTCCTGCACGGCGGCGTCGCTCGGGGCCTCGTTGTCAGCGGCCGGTTCGACGAGCTGCAACGGGGCGGCGGCATCCCCGGACGGGGCGTCGTCCGTCCCGGCGCCCTCCTCCAGGACCAGGACGGTGGAGGCCGCCGCGATCCGCAGCCCGCCGCCGCCGGTGAGGGTCGCCAGGACCATGGCGGGGGTGCCGAAATCGTCGGTCTCGACGTCGACGCGCTGGACTTCGGCGGAGCGGTTGCCGTCGGGCAGGAGCAGATGATCGCCGCTCTGCAGAGCTCCCGCCTGCTGTTCGACGTAGTTCGGGGCGGACGGGGGGTGGGTCATCTGGAATCCTTAAATTTCTTCTTTGGTCCGCCCATCAGTCTACAAAGGCGAGGGCGGGCAGCCGGCCGCTGTCAGTTTCCGACGCCAGCGAAGGCCAGGGCCTGCCGGATCAAAGCGCCGCGTCCGCCGCTGAATTCCAGCTGGACATCCGAGCTCATCACTTCCTGCGGAGTCATCCAGGTCAGTTCCAGGGCGTCCTGGCGCGGGGAACATTCGCCGGTGACCGGGATGACGTACGCCAGGGCGACGGCGTGCTGGCGGTCGTCCGTGAACCCTGTGTGGGACGGGGACGGGAAGTATTCGGCTACCGTGAACGGCACCGGGCTGATGGGCAGCTGCGGGAACGCCAGCGGGCCCAGGTCCTTCTCCATGTGGCGCAGCAGGGCGGCCCGGATGGTCTCCCGGTACAGTACCCGGCCGGAAACCAGCGAGCGGACCATGGTGCCGTCCTCGTCGGCCTGCAGGAGCGTGCCCACCTCGTTCACGAACCCCAGCGGGTCCAGCCGGACCGGAACGGCCTCGACGTAGACCATGGGCAGGCGGCCGCGTGCCTCAAACAGATCTTCTTCGGAAAGCCAGCCAGGGTTCGGGTCAGGGGTGCGAACGTTCATGGTTAAGTTCTACCCCATCCGTGCCGCTGCGTTGGGCTCATGCTCACCCGGCGGCCGGTGCCGCGGAGATCCAGAGCGGCGGGTGCGCGGCGGTGCCGTCCGCGTCTGGGCTGGCCACGTGGAGTGTGGGGATCAGGGCTTCCTCGAGGACCGCCGCCTCGTGCCCGGTCTCCCCGAGGCGCTGGCGCAGGGCGTCCAGGTCGCCGGTGTATTCGAAGCCCAGGCCGGCGCTGCCGGTGCCGGTTCCTGCTCCGAGCATCAGGATTCCGCCGTTTTTCGCCGTGAACGTCTCCGATTCGGAGGTGTCCAAGTCTATGCCGGCGCTGCCGGCTGTGTCGGCGTTGCCGACGGCGTTGCCCGGGACAGGGCGGGGCCGGGCCCCGATGTCGCGCAGCGTCTGCGCCGCCGCGACCGCGTCCTCGGAGAACCAGACGCCGACGACGGCGATGCCCGGGTCGGCGTCGGCCGACCCGCCCCAGCTTCCGTCGCTGGCGCGTGTTGCCGGGTCAGCCAGGAAGCTGAAGCCGTCGGCGGCGGTGATGCGGCAGGACGGGCCGTGGTCCGCCTCGATGAGTTCCGCGGTGGTGCCGCCGGCCGTGGTGCCCCCGGCCGCCCCGGACTCCTTGGTCCGCCGGGCGAATTCCTTGAGGTCCCCCACTTCGACGCCCAGGGAGGTGGTGCCGTCCTGCGGCAAACCCTGCTCGACGAAGTGCAGCGCGAGGCGGCCGGAACCGGCGTCGAATTCCCGCCACGTGGGCTCGTCAACAGTCTTGACCAGGCCCAGGCCGGTCAACAGCCGCTCCCACTGGTCAAGGCGGGAGGTGAAGTGGATCGGGCGGACTCGCAGCATCGTTGCTCCTCAATTAACGGTGGAAGGGGTCTGAAGAATATCGTCCCACCAAAGCGGCCGCAGGTGACCAGTCGGGAGCACAATGGTGCAATGGCTCGTGAACTTGAGGAACTCCTGGTGACGGACGCCGCCCAGTGGCGCGCCTGGCTGGAGGAACACCACGCGGACAGCCCGGGTGTGTGGCTGGTGCTGCACAAAAAAGGCGGCTCGGTGACGGAGCTGGACTACGAGGCAGCCCTTCAGGAAGCGCTGTGTTTCGGCTGGATCGACGGGCAGGGTCGGCGCCGCGACGGGGACAGTTCCTTCCAGCGGATGACCCGGAGAGGGCCGAAAAGTGTGTGGTCCGCCCGGAACGTGGAGCGGATAGGGCGCCTCGAGGCAGAGGGGAGGATGGCTGCTGCGGGGCGCGCCGCCGTCGACAGTGCCAAGGCGGACGGGCGCTGGGAAGCCGCCTACTCCGGCGCGGCGACGGCGGAAGTGCCGGAGGATCTCGCCGCGGCCATTGCGGCCGTGCCGCGGGCGCAGGCGATGTTCGACGTCCTGACCTCGGTTAACCGGTTCGCCCTGATTTACCGGACCAACGGCGTCAAACAGGCCGCCACCCGGCAGAAGAAGATCGAGGGGTTCGTCGAGATGCTGGCCAGGCATGAGACGCCGTACCCGCAGAAGAGACGCCCGACGGCGACCTGATCCGCCCCGGTCAGCCTGGCGGCCGCGTTCCCTAGAAACGGACGCCCAGAGCCTGGGCAATCACCACGGCCGACGCCGAGGACCAGGCCTGCGGATGGCACGACGCCGGGTACGGCACCGCGTGCCCCGCCTCCCCGGCGGGGATGCCGGCGAAAAGCTCGGGCAGGCGGTGTCCGAACGCCCCGGACGCGGCCAGGAGTCCGTCGGCGATGGTCCGGGCCTCGGCCAGGAACCCCTCAGCCAGGAGCCCACGGACCGCGATCGCCGTGTCGTGGCTCCACACGGACCCGCAGTGGTAGCTGAACGGCCAGAAGCCGGCGGCCCGCCGGGACATCGTGTGCACGCCGTAG
Organism: Pseudarthrobacter sp. 1C304; assembly: GCF_052245515.1. Taxonomy (NCBI): domain Bacteria; kingdom Bacillati; phylum Actinomycetota; class Actinomycetes; order Micrococcales; family Micrococcaceae; genus Pseudarthrobacter; species Pseudarthrobacter sp. 1C304. Next base: position 750,064 of record NZ_JBQQCH010000001.1, read on the forward strand.
CCTGAGAACAGGTCGGGGCCCAGCAGCCGGTCCGCCACGAGCCGGGCCTCGGAAGCATCCAGGATGCCGGTGCCGAGCAGGTGGCCCATGTTGGACCCCGGGATGTCCAGCGGATCGCCATGCCCGTCGAGGGCCATGGCAGGGAAGGGCCCGTGCTCATCCTCGACCCAGAAGCGCGCCCGGAAGTTCTGCTGCAGGGCCTCGGCGAAGTCCCGGAGCGCCTGGCCGCCGGGTTCGCCGTAGGCGTCGAACAGATCCGCGGTGTGCACGGCGGCCTGGTAGGCGTAGCCCTGCACTTCGGAGAGGGCGATGGGTCCGTCCGCCTGCCGGCCGTCGCGGAACTGCATGGCGTCCCCGGAATCCTTCCAGCCCTGGTTGCTGAGGCCGTGGCCGGTGGCGTCCTGGTAGCTGAGGAATCCGCTGTTGGGGCTGCCGGGCGCGCCGCCGGCGGCCAGCAGCCAGTCCGCCGCCCGTGCGGCGTTGGGCAGGAGCGAGCGGACGGCGGCGTCGTCCAGCCCGGACTGGCCGAGTTCCGCCAGAAGGCACAGCCACAGCGGGGTGGAGTCGATGGCGCCGTAGTACACCGGCGGGAGGCGCAGCCCCTGGCTCTCAAGCACCAGCTCCTTGGCGCGGAGTTCGTGCAGGATCTTTCCGGGCTCTTCGGCGGCGGCGGGATCGCTGCGGGTGCCCTGGAAGGCGGCAAGGGTGCGCAGCGTTCCGGCGGCGAGCCCGGCGTCGAGCGGCAGGAGCATCCTTGCGGCCCAGAGCGAGTCGCGCCCGAACAGGGTGAAATACCACGGCGCCCCGGCGGCGAGGAACGGCGCGTCGGGGAGTTTGCGGGTGGCCAGGCGGAGGCCGGCGAGCTCGTCGAGGGAGTTGTCCAGCAGCTGTCCCAGGGCGCCGGACGGTTGGGCGCGGACGCTGCGCGAGGCGGCCGGCGGGGCCGCCACCACGGCGTCGTCGGGGTCGGCGAGCACGGCCTGCCATTCGGCTTCGAACGGGCGCCCGCGCCCTGCAGTGCCGCGCCAGAGGAGCGTTTCGCCGGCGGTGACATTGCCGGGGGCCGCGACGGTCAGCGTGCGCGCGCCGTCGCGCCAGCGCAGTGTGGAATCGTCCGCCGCGAAGGGCTCGGCGGGGTCCCGGAAGCGGCTGAGGCGGATGTTGGCCATATCGGTGAAGTCCGCGGCGAGCCGGACTTCGATGTCCACCTCCAGCGAGTCCAGGGACGTGGCAAGGTGCAGGGAATGCCGCACGACGCCGGGCGTGACCGTCCAGGTCTGGACCAGTTCGACGGCGGGATCCTCCGTGGGCCCCGGGATGCCGCGGACCAGTCCGCGCACGCGCAGCACACCGCCGGTCTCCGCCTCCACCGTGGCGGGTTCCGGCTCCATGCCGTTCACCCGGACCTCCGCCCGGCACAGCATCCGGGTGTCGCCGTGCAGCAGCCCCGTGAACCAGCCCCCTCCTGCGGCAGCAGAGCCGGAGGAAACAGCGGAGCCGGAGGAACCGGTGGAGCCGGCCAGCCGCCCGTCGGCGTCGAGCCACAACTGGGTGGGCGCGGCAACGGAGCAGTGCTGGCGGTGGAGCGCTGGCTGAACAGTCATGCGCCCCACCCTATGCCGGGAGCCGGACCGGCTCAACGAAACCCCGCGGGGCCCGCCGGCCGGATTTCCGGGGCAGGGGCCGGGCCTTAGGCTGGACGGACGAACACGTTTTCAGATGGGGGACCGGAAATGAACCGATGGGCTTTGGGCGCTGCGGCAGCCGTGGCCGCTTGCTCCCTGGCAGCGTGTACTGCCTCGGATGTTCCGCCGCCGCCGGCAGACGGGGGAACGTACGAGTCGATTGAGGATTTAAGGCAGGCGGTGGAAAACGCCGGGCTGCGATGCCCGGAGCTGGTCCTGGACACGCCGCCCGCCAAGTTCGCCGCCTCCTCGGGAAGCTGCGGTGAGTTCTTGTTCCTTGCCGCGTACAGCAGCGACAAGTATTTGCAGTCGCAGCTCGATTTTGTGGGGACGGCCGGGCAGAAGGCGATGAACGTGGGCAAGAACTGGACCGTCGTCAGTGAAGACCCGGAACGCCTCCAGAAACACCTGGGCGGCACGGTCCTGCACACAGGGCCGTAGCTCCCTCTAACGTAGCTCCCACCCGAACGGCAGTTCCCCCAGGGCCGCGGCTACGCCGGCGGCAGGTCGTCCATGGGGAAGGCCACGGCCTCGCCCACTACGCGCAGGCACAGTTCGGTACCGGGGCGGGCAATGGAGGCGTTCCAGTGCCGGATGGTGATGATCTCGCCGCCGCCCGGGTAGCGGTGGTCGGCTGCGGCACCGGCCGCGAGGACGGGCGGGACCGCGAGTTTGAGCCGCACTGTGGTCTCCGGCCCGAAATAATCGGTGTCCACCACGGTTCCGCGGATGGGGCCGTCCTCGGCGATCCGGATCTGCTCCGGGCGCAGCATGAGCTGGACGCGGCCCTGGGCCGGGGGCCGGCGCACGGGGATGCCGCCCAGGGAGCAGGTGGCCAGGGAACCTTCCATCCAGGCGTCGAGGATGACGGCGTCGCCCAGGAACTCGGCGGTGGCACGGTCCGCGGGCCGCGTGTAGACGATGAACGGGTTGCCGATCTGGGCCAGCCGTCCGCCGCGCATCACCGCCACCTGGTCTGCGAAGGACAGCGCCTCACCCTGGTCGTGGGTGACCAGGATGGTGGTGACGCCGGCGTCGTGGAGGACCTTCCCCACGGCGCGGCGCGTGGCCACCCGCAGCCCGGCGTCGAGGGCGGAGAACGGTTCGTCCAGCAGCATGAGTTCCGGTTCCCGGGCCAGCGCCCGGGCCAGGGCCACCCGCTGCTGCTGCCCGCCGGAGAGCTGGTGCGGTCGGCGCTTGGCCATGGCGGGGTCCAGCGAGACCATCTCCAGCAGCTCACCCACCCGCACCTTTACACCGCGGTGCCCCCCGGGAAGCTTGGTGGAGTCGAGGCCGAAGGAGATGTTCTGGCCGACGCTCAGGTGCGGGAAGAGCGCCCCGTCCTGCGCCACGTAACCCACGTGCCGTTTGTGCGCGGGAACCCAGACGCCGTCGCCGGCCACCTTGGCGCCGTTGAGCGAGATGCTGCCGGTGTCCGGGTGCTCAAACCCGGCGATGAGCCGCAGCAGCGTGGTCTTACCGGAGCCGGAGGGGCCCACAATCGCCGTCGTCCCGCCTTTGGCGACCGCGAGGTTGACGCCCTGGAGGACGGCCTGGGAGCCGAAGTTTTTGGTGACGGACTCAATTTCCAGGTGGCTGTTGGTGCTGGGGGCCACGGACGCGGCGATCCGCGGTTCCGGAAGCCGCGAAGGGCTGTACTGGGTCACTGTCCCGCTGCTTTCTTGGACTGTTGGAAGAGGAGATAGGTCATCGGCGCCGAGATCAGGATCATCAGCAGGGCGTAGGGCGCGGCGCCGGCGTAGTCGATCTCGCTGCTCTTGCTCCAGAATTCGGTGGCGAGCGTCCGGGTGCCGTTGGGGGAGAGCAGCAGGGTGGCCGTGAGTTCATTCACGATCGCGAGGAACACCAGGGCGGCGCCACCGGCGGCTGCCGGGGCGGTGAGCCGCAGCGTGACCCGGAGGAAGGCCAGCAGCGGAGGCTTGCCGAGCGCCTGTGCGGCCTCGTCAAGTTCCTTCGGTGCCTGGGCCAGGCCGGAGCGGATGTTGACCAGTGCACGCGGCAGGAACAGCAGCACGTACGCCGCGACCAGCAGTGCTGAGGTCTGGTAGAGGTCCGGCGCGGCCTTGATGCTGACGGTCACGAAGGCCAGGCCCACCACAATCCCGGGGAGGGCGCTGGTGATGTAGTTGGAAAGCTCAAGGGCCTTGCTGAACCAGCTGGGGTGCCGCACGGCCAGGTACGCCATGGGGAACGCGACGACGGTGGTGGCCAGCGCGCCGGCAAGGCCATACGTCAGGGTCTGCAGCAGGGCGGGAAGGAATTCGTCCGCGGCCCAGATCTCCGGTCCGCCGGCGATGATCCAGCGCAGCACAAAGGTCAGCGGCAGGCCGAAGGCCAGTGCGGTGAGCGCGGTCAGGAACAGCTGGGCCGGGAGCTGGTAGACGTGCAGGGGCAGGCGGAGGGCGCCGGCCTGGGCCCCGGAACCGATCCTCGCGTACCGGGCGCTGCCGCGGCTGCGGACCTCCACCAACAGCAGGATCAGGCAGAAGAAGACCAGGACGCTGGCCAGCATGTTCCCGGCGGTCCCGTTGAACGTGGACTGGTACTGCACCATGATGGCGGTGGTGAAGGTGTCGAAGCGGATCATTGCGAACGCGCCGTATTCGGCCAGCAGGTGCAGGGAGACCAGCAGCGCGCCGCCGGTCATGGCAATGCGCAGCTGCGGCAGCACCACCCGGAAGAAGGTGCGCCAGGCGCCCAGGCCCAGGGCCGCTGCGGACTGTTCGATGGCCGGGTCCAGCCGGCTGAGCGCGGCGGCGGCCGGGATGTAGACCAGCGGGAAGTAGGACAGCGTGGCAATCAGCACGCCGGACCACAGCCCCTCAAGGGACGGCACCGCGGAGACCCAGGCGTAGCTGTTGACGAACGCCGGGATGGCCAGCGGCGCCGCGAGCAGCACGGCCCACACCTTCCGCCCGCGGAGTGTGGTCCGCTCCACCAGCCATGCCCCGCCCACGCCGAGGGCCAGGCAGAGCGGCACGGTGACCGCCATCAGCAGCACGGTGTTGAGCAGCAGCTCGCCGACCCGCTCGCGGAAGATCAGGGCCGTGGCGGTTTCCCATCCCGTGGCGGCCGTCATCACAATGACGTACCCCAGCGGGATCAGCGAAAACAGGGCAATGAGTACGGCAATGACGGAGATTGCGGAAACGCCGAAAGGCGGGCGGGGGCGTTTGCCCCGGCCCGCCGTCGTCGTGTCCCCGGGGGTTCCGGGTGCCGCCAGCGTGGTGGTCACGTGGTTACAGCAGTCCTGCCTTGGTCATCAGCTCGGTGACCTTCTCGGAGTTGAGCTTGGCCGGGTCCACCGTGGGAGCCTGCAGCTCCGCCAGCGGGACCAGCTTCTCGTTGGCCGGGACGTCGGACGCAATGGCGTACTCGAAGGACGTGCCCTTCTGCAGGACTTCCTGGCCCTTCTTGCCGGTGATGAACTTGACGAAGGCCTGGGCTGCCGCCGCGTTCTTCGAGGACTGCAGCACGCCGCCGCCGGAGACGGACACAAACGCGCCCGGGTCCTGGTTCTTGAAGTAGTACGGGGTGACGTTCTTGGAGTTTTCGCCGGTCTTGGCCTGGTCGCCGTAGTAGTAGTAGTGGTAGATCAGGGCGGCATCGACCTCGCCGGCGTTGACGGCCTTCATGGCCGTGCTGTTGCCCTTGTAGGCCTTGTAGTTCTCCTTCATGCCCTGCAGCCATTCCTCCGTGGCGGCTTCGCCCTTGAGCTCGAGCAGCGCGGAGACGATGGCCTGGAAGTCGGCGCCGGACGGCGATGCCGCCCACTTGCCCTGCCATTCCGGCTTCGCCAGGTCCAGCATGGACGTGGGCAGTTGGTCCTCGGCGAGCTTGGCCTTGTCGTAGACCAGCACGGTGGAGCGGGCCGCGATGCCGGTCCACTTGTTGGTGGAGGGGCGGAATTCGGCCGGCACCTGGTCGATGGTGGCCTGGTCGACGTCGGCAAAGAGTCCGGCGTTTTCCACCTGCGCCATGGCCGGGGAGTTTTCCGTGAGGAAGACGTCGGCCGGGGAGGCTTTGCCTTCCTGGATGATCTGGTTGGACATCTCCGTGTCGGAGCCCTGGCGCATGGTGACCTTGACGCCGGTTTCCGCGGTGAACGCGTCCACCCATTCCTTCGTCAGGGATTCGTGCTGGGCGTTGTAGACGGTGATCTCGCCGGAGATTCCGGAGTCAGCGGCGGCGCTGCTGTTGGGGGACGTCGAGGCGCCGGAGCCGCAGGCGGTCAGGCCGAGCGCGGCGGTGGCGGCAAGTGCAATACCTGCCAGCGCGTTGGTGCGGATCTTCATGGGGCTGCTTTCTCAAGGAAGGTCTTAGGGTCCCTAGCCCCCTGTGAGCGGGGGGAAGTTAGGGCGTGCTCACTACAAAAAACTGTAGGTTAGCCAAACCTAAGCAACCAAGCTGAAGCGGCCTTAAGTGATCAGGATCACATGAATTACGAAACTATTGCGTGACTTAATTCCCGACGGGTGGTGATGCGGCCGGAAGGCCGGCCGCCCCGGCAATCGACGCGGCAGCCTCCAGCACCATCCAAGCCTGCAGCTGGGTGGAAAGCTCGACGGCGGCGCCCTCCGGGTAGCTGTGCTGCGCCGGCACTTCGGGCCGGACCGAGAACAGGATCCGGCCGCCCTTGCGCGCCAGCGGCTCCCCGGGCGACAGGGTCCGGCGGCCCTGCCAGAACGCTTCGGCGGTGTCGGTCACCAGCGCCGCGGCCGTGCTGCGGGTATCTGCCTCAAGCCGCGGGTCGACGGCGGCCAGGGCCAGGTACCGGGCCAGGATGCCGGTGAACAGCCCGCCGTCGCCGGTGCCCTCGCAGCGGAGCACCATGGCGGGGTGCCCCTGCGGCGTGGCCGGGAGGGTGAGGTTCCGGGCGACGGCGGCCACCAGCGCGGACGCGCGGCCCAGGTTGGCGTCGCCGCCGAGCTCCAGCAGTGCGCCCAGGACCGGGCCCTGGTTGTAGGTGTAAATGGCGCTCTCCAGCACCACGTCTCCGCCCGGAGCGATCCGCAGCCCATCCTGATACAGGCCCTGGTCCGCGTCGAAGAGCCGTGTCCCCAGCCAGTCCAGCAGGGCCTGCGCTTTGGCCTGCTTGCCGGTGCGGGCGTAGTAGAGCGCCACGGGGGCCGTGGCGGGGGTGTTCTTGAAATCCCGTTTCTTGCTCCAGAACGTGCCGCCGCCGAGGTCGTCCGTGGAAGCGAAATCGAACTGCAGCGTCAGGCTCTGGAGGGCTTTGGCGTTCCGGCGGCGTCCGGCCGCCTTCCGGCTGTCCTCGGCCAGTTTCTCCAGCCGCAGTGTGGACAGTGCCAGCCACGCCATGTCGTCGTAGTAGTTGTTGACGAACGTCAGGAAGTTGCGCAGCCGGATCCCGGTCACCAGGCGGGAGGCCAGCCTGCCGGCGCTGGGCCGGCTGCCGCCGTCGAACCGGGTCCCGGGCCGGCCCCGGCCGCCGAGTTCCCGGCGGCCGGTGTCCACGAGGCAGTCCACGTAGTGCGCCTGCCACCAGTAGTGCCAGGGCCGGGCCAGGTTCCTGAGCCCTCCCGACGGGCGGGTGATGGCAGCGATGTGCGTTCCCGGCAGGAACAGGAGCCGCTGCCCGAACATCCTGGTCACCGAACGGGCCGCCTCGTCGGCCCGGAAAGGCCAGTCGGGGGCGGTGGACTTCTGTGCTGCGGTCATCGGTCCAGCCTACTGGCGGCGGTGCGGCGGGAGCAGGAAGGCCGCGGCGCCGCGGCTGAACGTGCGGAATGCCCGCATTCCAGTTAACCTGAACTAACTAAAGGTTCTGCAGATCCGTGCGAACGGCACGGCCCGCGGTCCCAGGTTCCACATCAAGGAGGATGTATGGACATCAAAGGTACGGTTGCGCTGATTACAGGCGGGGCCTCGGGACTGGGCGCCGCGACGGCCCGGCGGCTGTTCGACGCCGGCGCCTCGGTGGTTCTGGTGGACCTGCCGGGCTCCGCGGGCGACGCCTTCGCTGCCGAACTGAATGCCCGGGAAACCGCGGCGGCGCCTGGGGGCGGCGGCCGCATGGAAGCGGCGAACCAGGCGGTCTTCGTCCCCGCCGACGTCACCAGCGAAGACCAGGTGCAGGCGGCCGTGGATGCCGCCGTCGCCCTTGGCCCGTTGCGGATTGTGGTCAACTGCGCCGGCATCGCCACCCCCGGGAAGGTCCTGGGCCGCGATGGCGTGCTGCCGCTGGAGACCTTCAGCCGGGTGATCCAGATCAACCTCGTGGGGACCTTTAACGTGATCCGCCTCGCCGCGGCCGCGATGGCGGCCACGGAGCCGGCCGTGACCGAGCTCGGCGGCCCGGAGCGCGGCGTCATCATCAACACCGCCTCGGTGGCCGCGTTCGACGGCCAGATCGGCCAGCCCGCCTACTCGGCCTCCAAGGGCGCGGTGCACGCCATGACGCTGCCGATCGCCCGGGAACTGGCGCGCTCGCTCATCCGGGTGGTCACCATTGCGCCGGGCATCTTCGAGACCCCGATGATGGCCGGACTGCCCCAGGAGGCCCAGGATTCCCTGGGCCAGCAGGTGCCGCACCCGTCCCGGCTGGGCCGCCCCGCCGAGTACGCCAACCTTGCCGCCCACATCGTCGACAACGCCATGCTCAACGGCGAGACCATCCGCCTCGACGGCGCCATCCGGATGGGACCGAAGTGATGAGCGCCGACGTGATGCGCGCCGGGGCTGCCCGCACGGCCGCCGGTGCAGTCTCTGTCTCTCTCGAGGGTCTGCCCACCGCCGATTTCTTCGACTTCGAGGCGATGCTCAACGCCGCGGAACAGGCCAAGCTCGCCGACCTGCGGGAGTTTCTGGCCCGCGAGGTGGCTCCCTTCGCCGGCGAGTGGTGGAACAAGGCGGAGTTCCCCGCCCACATCCTGCCCAAGCTGGCGGCCCTGGAACTCAGCGCGCCGGCCCAGCGCGGCTACAGCCACTTGTTCGCCGGGCTGGTCATTGCCGAGATCACCCGGGTGGATACCTCGCTGGCAACGTTTTTCCTGGTCCACCACGACCTCTTTGTCGAGTCCCTCTACGGCTTCGGTTCCGAGGAGCAGAAGGCGCGCCTGCTGGATGACGCCGCGAACCTGCGGACCACCGGCGCCTTCGCCCTCACCGAGCCGGACCACGGCTCCGACGTGGCGGGCGGGATGGAGACCACCGCCCGCCGCGTTTCCGGCGGGGCGCCCGACGGCGGCGACACGTGGGTGCTCAACGGCGCCAAGCGCTGGATCGGCAACGGGACATTCTGCGACTACATGCTGGTCTGGGCGCGGGACGAGGCCGACGGCGGCATCCGCGGCTTCATCGTGGACGCGACCCTGAAGGGCGTGACCCGGAGCCGGATCGAGAACAAGATCGCGCTGCGCACGGTGCAAAACGCGGACATCGTTTTCAAGGACGTGGTGGTGGCGGAGGCGGACCGCTTCGCCGGGATCAGCAGCTTCGAGGACACCAATGAACTGCTGCGCGGCTCCCGGATCATGGTCGCCTGGCAGGGCGTGGGGCAGCAGCTGGCCGCATTCGACGTCGCCCGGCAGTACGCCGTCGAACGCCAGCAGTTCGGACGGCCGCTGGCGAAGTTCCAGCTGGTCCAGCAGCAGCTGGTGACCATGCTGGGCAACGCCGTCGCAAGCATGGGCATGATGGTCCGCATCGCCCAGCTGCAGGAGCAGGGCGCCGCGGACATGCCCCAGGTGGCACTCGCGAAGTCCTACGTCAGTGCCCGCATGCGGGAAACCGTGGCCATGGGCCGGTCCCTGCTCGGCGGCAACGGCATTGTCACCGACTACAGGATGGCCAAGATTTTCGCCGACGCCGAGGCCATTTACACCTATGAGGGATCGTTCGAGATCAATACCCTCATTGTGGGCCGGGCCGTCACCGGGGTGTCCGCGATCGTCTAGAGCAGGCCAGGTTCTTTCTCGCCGGCCTCGATCCGGTAGTCCAGGCTGTTGTTCTTCACCGGCATGGGGCAGGTGCCGTACGGGGTGAAGGCGCTGGGGTAGTTGATGGCCCGGTTGAAGTCCAGGATCACGGTGTTGTCCGGGCGGGGCCGGGCCGTGGAGACCTTCCGCCACTCATCGGTACTTTCACCGTTGGTCTCGTCGTGGAACGTGACCGTCAGCGCGCCCAGTTTCTCCTCCTCGGCCTGCAGGCGGAACTCGTGGTCCTTGCCGGGGAGCCGGAACACCAGTTCGCCGACGGACCGGTGCACCCCGTCCACCAGCGGGTTGGCGGTTCCGATCGGGACATCCACCGGCTCCGGATAGGGGTGGAACCGGGCCTCGACCACCAGGTCCGGCCGGTAGCCGAAGGTGGGGACGCCGTCGAACTCAGTGAGCACGGGCGACGTCGAATCCCGGGTGCGCACCGCGTACCGGCCGCCGCGCATGGCGAGTTCCACCTGCACCTGCCGGCTGTCCTCTCCGCCGTACTGGACCCAGAACAGGGACTCCTCGTCGGAGAGCGCCGCGGTGATGGTGCCGTCCACGGGGCTGCCGGTCTCCACGAGCGTGATCCCGTCGGCCGCCGCGGCGGTGAGGAACGCCGTGGTGCCGTCCGTGGACCAGAGCCCGGGGGCGAGGTCGACGGCGGCCGGCTTGTCCTCCAGCCACTGGAAGGACGTCAGGGTCAGCCAGCCGTACTCGCTGGCCAGGGCCGTGTTGCGGCTGGTCCGGAAGCGCTGCCAGCGGGCGAGCTCTGCGTCGGTGCCGGGGTTGGTGGTGGTCACGGGTTCCTCCTGCTGCGGGTCAGTTGGGGTTGGGTGTGCCGAGGCTGGCTGCCACCAGGCGGGCCGCCGTGGCCTTGGCCGCGGTGGCCGCGGACGGGTCGGCGTCGAGCACCCCGCTGGCCAGGCCGCCGTCGAGGACCAGGGTCAGGCTGCGGGCCAGCTGGTCCGGATCCGGGGCCCCTGCCTCCTCGGCCAGGCCCCGGATCCAGGCGCGGACCTGCTCCTTGTGCGCCACTGTCCGTTCGTGCACCCGGGTGCCGGAGGCGGACTCGGCGGCGGCGTTGATGAAGGCACAACCGCGGTAGCCGTCGCGGCGGCAGGCGGTGGCCAGGGCGTCGAACAGCCCCACGAGCTGGTCCGCCGGGTCCGGTCCGGCGGCGTCCGCGGCGGCATGGAGCTGCCCGGTCCACACGCCGTCGACCTTTTCCAGGTACGCCAGGATCAGGTCGTCCTTGGCCGGGAAGTACTTGTAGAACGTGGCCTTCGCGACGCCGGACTCGGCGATGATCGTGTCAATGCCGGCGGCCCGGAGCCCCTGGGCGTAGAAGAGCCGGAAGGCGGTGGCCAGGATCCTGTCCCGGGCCTGCCCGGCCGGGGTGCGGGGTGCCTGCTTTCCCGGAGCTGCTGGCGGCGTCATGGATCCATGCTACCTCCGGGGTGGACAGACCAGTCTGTGCGTCATTGTCGTAGACAGATCTGTCTGGTAGCCTCCAGGGAGGGCAGACGGACTTGTCTACCCCGGCCAGCGGCCCCCCCACAACCATCCGGAAACCGAGGACACCATGAAGATTGCCGTACTGGGAACCGGGACCGTCGGCCCCGCGATTGCAGGGGCGCTGTCCAACCTGGGGCACCACGTCGTCATCGGCACGCGCGACCCGGAAGCGACGCTGGGCCGGACCGAACCCGGCGCAACGGGCGGCCCGCCCTTCGCCGAATGGCACGCGGCCCACAGCCGGGTCGGCGTCGCCACGTACGCGGAAGCCGCCGCCGGCGCCGACCTCGTGGTCAACGCAACCAACGGCGCCGGCTCCCTTGCCGCGCTGGCTGCGGCAGGGGCGGAAAACCTGGCCGGCAAGGTGCTGATCGACGTCGCGAACCCGCTGGACTTCTCCCGGGGCTTCCCGCCGTCGCTGGACCCGGTCAACACGGACAGCCTGGGCGAGCAGATCCAGCGGACCTTCCCCGACGCGCGCGTGGTCAAGACCCTCAACACGATGACGGCGAGTGTGATGGTGGATCCGCTGAGCGTGGCCGGGGGAGACCACTCGGTCTTTGTCTCCGGAAACGATGCGGGCGCCAAGGAGGTCGTGAGCGGGCTGCTCAGGGACCTCGGCCACCGCGACATCATCGACCTGGGCGACATCACCACCGCCCGCGGCGCCGAAATGGTCCTCCCGATCTGGCTGCGGGTCTGGGGCGCGCTGGGAACCGGAGCGTTCAACTTCAAGGTGGCCCGGTGACCCCGTCACCCAACTGACTCGCAGCAGGGGCCGTTTGGGCGTCCGGAACGGCCCCTGCGGCGAGTCACCTTGAAGCCCGTGCCAGGGGGCGCGGCGTGGCCGGGGCGTGTCTGGTCCAGCGGCCGCGGCGCGCGTACGGTGAGTGCATGGCTCTTGAAGTCCTCGGGACCGTTTTCGCCTGTCTGGCGGTGATCGTCGGGTTCACACTGGCGGGGATGTCCACGCTGCGGCGGGGCGGGAACGCGAAAGGCGCCACCGGGACCCTGGGCAGTGTGCTGGGCATGATGGATCCGGCCACCGGTGCCCCCACCCGCCAGGAAGCGGCCGCCGCCCGGGAAGAGCTCAAACAGCAGCGGCACGAATCAAGTCAGTCTGGCACCGGCCCGAACCATGGCGATCCCTACAGTGGCCGGATCACGTTGCCCGCAAGGACGGCCGCGGAGCATCAAGCCGAGGGCCCCGACACTATCTGAGACGGATTCCCGGCACGCGTCGGCTGCAGGTAGCATCTTTGAGGAAGAAAGTAACCCGGCTCACAGTATCCAGCGCAGTGTACGAGCCAAGTCCTCTCGAGAGATTGATTCCATGGCTGACACTGCAATGCATTCCGACACCGATCTTGCCGCCGAGCTCCGGGCCGACGTCCGCCGGGTGTCCACCCTCCTCGGCGAATCCCTGGTCCGCCAGCACGGCCCGGAACTCCTGGACCTCGTGGAGCAGGTGCGCCTGCTGACCAAGGAGTCCAAGGAAGCTGCCCGCGGCGGCGCCGATGCCACCGGGCCGTGGAGCTCGTACGACGTCGTCGCCCAGGTCCGCGAACTGCTGGGCTCCCTGCCCCTGGACCAGGCCACCGACCTGGTCCGCGCCTTCGCGTTCTACTTCCACCTGGCCAACGCCGCCGAGCAGGTGCACCGGGTCCGCGGGCTGCGCACCCGGCAGGAGAAGGACGGCTGGCTCGCCAAGGCTGTCGCCGACGTCGCCGGCCAAGCCGGGCCCGCGGTCCTGCAGGACGTGGTGAACGAACTCGATGTCCGGCCCATCTTCACCGCGCACCCCACCGAGGCCTCCCGCCGCTCCGTGCTGGACAAGGTGCGCCGGCTCTCCGACATCCTTGCGGTGGCCACCGCGGAGGGAACATCCGCGCGGCGCCGGCAGGACCGCCAGCTTGCCGAGGTGATCGACCAGATGTGGCAGACGGACGAACTCCGCCAGGTCCGGCCCACCCCCGTAGACGAGGCCCGGAACGCGATCTACTACCTCACCGGCATCCTGGGCGACGCCATGCCGGAGATGCTCTCGGACCTCTCCGAACTGCTCGCCGAACACGGCGTCAGCCTCCCCGCGGAGAAGGCGCCCATCCGCTTCGGGTCCTGGATCGGCGGTGACCGGGACGGCAACCCCAACGTCACCGCAGCCGTCACCCGCGAGATTCTGCAGATCCAGAACCAGCACGCCGTCCGGATCAGCATCGGACTCATTGACGGGCTGATCTCCATCCTGTCCAACTCGACGGCGCTCGCCGGCGCGGACCAGGAGCTCCTGGACTCGATCGACGTCGACCTGACGAACCTCCCCGGGCTGGACCGCCGCGTCCTCGAACTGAACGCCCAGGAGCCCTACCGGCTCAAGCTCACCTGCATCAAGGCCAAGCTGCTGAACACCGCCCGGCGCGTCGCAGCCGGGTCCGCGCACGAGCCGGGCCGCGATTACACCGCCACCGCCGAGCTCACCGCCGAGCTGGGGCTGCTGGAACGCTCGCTCCGCAACCACCACGCCGCGCTCGCAGCCGACGGCGCCCTGGCCCGGGTCCGCCGCGCCATCGCCTCCTTCGGCCTGCACCTGGCCACCCTCGACATCCGCGAGCACGCTGACCACCACCACGACGCCGTCGGGCAGCTGATGGACCGCCTCGGCGGGCCCGGCGTCCGGTACGCGGAGCTCAGCCGGTCCGAGCGGTTCGAGGTGCTGGGCTCCGAGCTGGCCTCGCGCCGCCCGCTGTCCGGCCACCCGATCAAGCTCGACGGCGTCGCCGACGGCACCTACGACGTCTTCCGCGAGATCCGGCGTGCCCTGCGCACCTACGGCCCGGACGTGATCGAGACCTACATCATCTCGATGACGCGCGGCGCGGACGACGTCTTGGCCGCGGCGGTGCTGGCCCGCGAAGCCGGGCTGGTCAGCCTCTTCGGCGAGGCGCCCTACGCCCGGATCGGCTTCGCGCCGCTCCTGGAGACGGTGGAGGAGCTGCGGGCCTCGGCCGAGATCGTGGACCAGCTGCTGTCCGACCCGTCGTACCGCGAGCTGGTCCGGCTCCGCGGCGACGTGCAGGAAATCATGCTCGGCTACTCGGACTCCAACAAGGAATCCGGGGTGATGACCAGCCAGTGGGAGATCCACAAGACCCAGCGCAAGCTCCGGGATGTCGCAGCGAAGCACGGCGTCCGGGTGCGCCTCTTCCACGGCCGCGGCGGCTCCGTGGGCCGCGGCGGCGGCCCCACCTACGACGCCATCATGGCCCAGCCGAACGGTGTGCTGGAAGGCGAGATCAAGTTCACCGAACAGGGCGAGGTCATCTCGGACAAGTACTCGCTGCCCGAACTCGCCCGGGAGAACCTGGAGCTCTCGCTCGCGGCCGTCCTGCAGGGCTCGGCGCTGCACCGCACCCCGCGCACCTCCGAGGACCAGCGCGAACGCTACGGCCACGTCATGGAGACCATTTCCGACGCCGCGTTCGACCGGTACCGGACGCTGATCGACGATCCGGACCTGCCCGCGTACTTCATGTCGTCCACCCCGGTGGAACAGCTGGGGTCCCTCAACATCGGCTCCCGGCCGTCCAAGCGGCCCGATTCCGGCGCGGGACTTGAAGGCCTGCGGGCCATTCCGTGGGTGTTCGGCTGGACGCAGTCGCGGCAGATCGTGCCGGGCTGGTTCGGCGTCGGCTCCGGGCTCAAGGCCGCCCGCGAGGCCGGGCACTCGGCCCAGCTGGTGGAGATGATGGACGGCTGGCACTTCTTCCGGTCCGTGCTGTCCAACGTGGAAATGACGCTGGCGAAAACGGACATGGACATCGCCGGCTACTACGTCTCCACGCTGGTGCCGGAGGAGCTGCACCACTTGTTCCGCGCCATCCGGGCCGAATACGAGCTGACTGTCACGGAGATCCAGAACCTCACCGGCGAGGACCTGCTCCTCGATGCCCAGCCCACCCTGAAGCGCTCGCTGGAGATCCGGGACCAGTACCTCGACCCCATCAGCTACCTGCAGGTGGAACTGCTGCGCCGGGTGCGGTCCGAGGGTGCAGGGGAGAGCATGTCCAACGGCGAGATCGACGACCGCCTGCAGCGCGCCATGCTGATCACGGTGAACGGTGTGGCGGCCGGCCTGCGCAACACCGGCTGACTCCCGGGACGCTCCCTCAGGTGTGGCGGGTGTTTTCGGGACGCTTCCTCAGGAAGTGCGGGAGGATCTGCGGCAATCCGGCCGGATCTGCGGGAGGGTCGAGGGGCGGCTAGGGTTGAAGTCATGCCGTCCTTCCAGACCAGACTGAAGATCACCGGCCTGAAGCCGGGAAATCCGCCCGAGGCCGTGATGGCTGCGGCCGTCGAAGCGCTGGAGACCAGGCACCACGTCGAGGCGAACCAGCTCGAGCTGGCCGGCGGCGTGCCGCAGCTGCACCTGCGCTTCCTCGTGGAGCCGACGTCCTACAGCGGTGAGAACAGCCAAGCGCTGGAGTCGGCAGCGATGATGCGCGACGCCGTCGAACGCGTTGCCGTGACCGGGAACCTGATGGTGCTCCGCCGCAACAGGGGCCGCTGGGCGCCCGTGTAGGTTGCTGCCGGCGGGCTCAGAAGTCCAGTTCGTCGTCGGGGCCGTCCACCACCGGGGAGCTGTTGCCGCGCCTCCGCGTGACCACGACGCCCACTCCGACGCCGACCAGGACCCCGACGCCGACTCCGATCAGCGAGCTCGCCCAGAACGGCAGGCCCGTGGCCGCGCCTGTGGCGTAGCCGAGGCCGACGGACCAGGCCGCCCACAGGAGGCCGCCGAGGGCCGCGCAGAGGCTGAAGCCGCGGGTGGACACATTGGCGATGCCGGCGGCGGCGGTGGTGGCCAGCCGGCCGCCGGGGATGAACCGGATGCCGATGATGGCCCCGTACGTGGTGGACCGGCCCGCCTTTCCGATGGCCGTGTGCACGGACTGATGGAAGATCCGGCCCCACCGCCAGCGGTCCAGGACATGGCTCAGCCGGCGTTTGAAGAGCTGGAACACCAGCATGTCGCCCAGCCAGGACGCGCCCGCGGCAAGGAGCACCACCAAGAACGCGTTGGCGCGCCCGTCGGCGGCCAGTGCGCCGCCGGTGATGACCACCATCTCGGACGGGACCGGCGGGAAGATGGCGTCGCCCATGACAATCGGGACGATCCAGAAGTAGATCGCGTCCCGCCAGCCGTCTGCGCTGCCGAAGTCCATGGGCACAAAATACCGCACTTGCCTTCGGTCGCACGTACGGGCCGGTGCGGGACTGCGGCGTGCGGGCGGCCGCTGCTCGGGCTAGCGCGCTTCGCTGAGCTCCAGGCCGCTGCGGTACTCGACCGGTTTTCCGGAGATGGGGTCCACGAACCGGATGCCGCGGGCCAGGAGCTGAAGCGGTTTCGTGTAGTCGTCCGGGGCCTTGTCCAGCAGCTCCGGGTAGAAGGCGTCGTTGACGATCCCCAGGCCCAGGGACGCCATATGCACGCGCAGCTGGTGGGTCTTCCCCGAGTGCGGCTCGAGCCGGTACAGCGCTCGCCGCTGGCCGCCGCCGTCGGGCGTGCTGCCGGGCGCCGTGCCGGGTGCGGGAGCGCCGGGGCCGGCAAAGGTGCGCAGCCGCTCGATGCGGGTTTCCGCGTTGGGCTCGCCGTCCACCACTTCGGCCAGCAGGTAGCTGCGGGACTTGGTCATCCGGTTCCGGACCACCACGGGAAAATCGACGGCGGGGTGCCCGGGCGCGGGCTCGGCCGCGGACACGCACTCGTACTCCTTTTGGACCTGGCGCTTTTCGAAGAGCACCTGGTAGCGGCCCCGGGTCTCTGGGTTGGTGGAGAGCAGCAGGATCCCGGCGGTCATCCGGTCCAGCCGGTGCATGGGGATCAGGTCCGGCAGGCCCAGCTGGTTCCGGAGCCGCACCAGGGCGGACTCCTGGATGTAGGTGCCGCCGGGGGTGGTGGGCAGGAAGTGCGGCTTGTCCACCACAAGGAGGTGCTCGTCCTGGTGCAGAATGCCGAGCTCCACCGGGATGCGGGTTTCCGGGGGAAGGGTGCGGTAGTACCAGATGAAGGTGTGGTCTTCGAGCCTGGTGCGCCGGTCCAGGGGGATGCCGCCCTCGCCCACGATCTCGCCTGCGTCGAAACGCTCCTCGATGCCCTGCGGGTCGATGTGGCCCCACCGGTGCATCATGTAGTCCATCGCGGTTTCCCACGGGCCCTCGTCCGGCAGGCGCAGGCGGGTGGCGTTGACGCCGTCGCGCACGGGCAGGGGGGATTGCATCACCGGTCCATTCTACGGCGGCGGGGACGGACGCCGCCCCGCGGGGGTCACCACCGACGATAAAAAAGTTCTTGACAAATAAAACTGTCGGTGGGCAGACTGGGGGCATGTTGGACATCGAAGTGATCGAGGACCCGGCCGCGGCGGAGGTGTCGCTGGACCCCATCCGGACCCGCATCCTCATGGAACTCGCGGAGCCCGGCTCGGCCACGCAGCTCGCGGCCAGGGTGGGCCTGCCGCGGCAGAAGGTGAATTACCACCTCAAGGCCCTGGAACGGCACGGGCTGGTGGAGTTGGTGGAGGAGCGCAGGAAAGGCAACGTCACGGAACGCATCCTGCGGGCCAGTGCCGCCTCTTACCTGATTTCGCCGGCCGCGCTGGCGTCGGTGGCGCCGGATCCGCACCGCTTCTCGGACCGCTTCTCGGCCTTCTGGCTGCTGGCCCTTGCCAGCCGCATGGTCCAGGAGACGGGCCGGCTGATCGCCGGTGCCGCCGCGGCCAAACAGCCGCTCGCCACCTTCGCCATCGACGGCGAGGTCACCTTCCGGACGGCCGCGGACCGGGCCGCCTTCGCGGAGGAACTCGGCGTCGCAGTCACCCGGCTCGTGGACAAGTACCACGACGGCGGACCGGCCGCCCCGGCTCCCGGCGGCGGGCGCAGGCACCGCCTCGTCGTAGCTCTTCACCCCTCGCTCAAAACACCCACAAACCCATCAGCTAAGGAGCAGGACAATGACTGACAAACGGAACTTCGAAATCGCCATGGACACGGAACTGCCCGGAACGCCGGAGCGGGTCTGGGAGGCCGTCACCGCCGGCACCCCGGCGTGGATGTTCCCCACCGATGAGTGGCCGGCCGTCCGGACGGTGGACGAATATCCCACCCACCTGGTGTCGCGGATGGAAGGCCCCGATGGCTGGTTCAACCAGCTGGAACACGTCCTGGAACCGCTCGACGGCGGCCGGGCCCGGCTCCACTACGTCCACAGCGGCATCTTCGCCGACGACTGGGACGGGCAGTACGACGGCGCCAGCAAGCACACGGTGTTCTATCTGCACACCCTGGGCCAGTACCTGAAGTATTTCGACGGCAAGCCCGTGGTCTTCACGGACATCCAGGCGCCGGCCGCCTCGCAGACGCCGGACGGCTTCGACCGGCTCAAGGCGGCGATGGGTGTGGACGGTGCGATCCAGGGGGAGCGCGTGGACTTGGAGCTCGACGGCGTCGGGCGGTTGTCAGGTGAGGTGGACTTCGCCAACAGCAACTTCCTGGGCCTGCGCACCGCGGATACGCTGTACCGTTTCTTCGGCCGCAATGCGTTCGGCGCTCCCGTGGGCATGACGGTCCACGACTTCAGCGGCAGCGGAAACTCCGAAACCACGGCGAAGGCCTGGGGCGGGTTCCTCGAGAACGTCTACGCCTAGCACGTGTTCCCGCGCCCGGCAGGTGCCGCGGCGCGGGGACGCCCAGCGATGCGGCACCTGCCGGGCGACATCGGAAAGTACCAGCGACGCGGGAGTACCGCGGCGTGGGGATTTATGCGCAGCGCAGAGACGGCAGCGCGTCGCCGGGACGCGGGGATGCGGCACGGTGCGCGGTTCAGGCGATCGCGGCGGCCGGCGGGGCTGTGCGGGTGCGCCGCAGTTGCGGGGACGCGGCCAGCCTGTCCTGGGCCGAACGCAGGGCCAGCACGGCGGATTCGAGCTGGTCCAGGGGCAGGGTGAACGGCACCCGGAGGTACTGCTCGAAGGCCCCGCCCGTGCCGAAGCGGGGGCCCGCTGCGAGCCGGATTCCGACGTCGGGAGCCACAACCGCGAGGGCGGTGCTGATCGGTGCCGGGAGGCGGCACCAGACGGACAGGCCGCCGTCGGGCCGTTCCGTTTCCCAGTCCGGCAGGTGCCCGCGCAGCAGATCCAGCAGCCCGTCCCGGTTGTCCCGCAAGGTGGCCAGCCGGGCCGGAAGCGGCTCCGCGAGGGCGCTGACCAGGTGGGCCGCGGCGAGCTGTTCCACCACCGGGCCGCCGAGGTCCAACGTGGTGCGGGCGGCGGCGAAGCGCTGGATGAGGGATTCCCCGGCGCGGATCCAGCCGGTGCGCAGCCCCGCCCAGTGCGACTTGCTCAGAGAGCCGAGCGACACCACCGCCGGGCTGAACGCCGCAACAGGAGTGGACTCCATGCCGTCCAGGTTCAGCTCCCGCAGGGTCTCGTCCACCACGAGGACTGTGCCTGCTGCGGCCGCCGCGCGTACCAGCCGGCGCCGCTGGGCATCGGGCATCAGCCGCCCGGTGGGGTTGTGGAAGTCCGGGACCACGTAGGCCATCGCCGGGCGCTGCTGCAGCAGCGCCGACTCGAAGGCCGCCAGGTCCCAGCCCGGGCGTGCCCCGGGATTGGCTCCGGACGGGGCGGCGGCAGGCATGGGCACCGGCACCGGGCGGCAGCCCGCCGCCCGGATGGCATCGATCGCATTGGGATAGCTGGGATGCTCCACCAGCACCTTGTCAGCCCGGCCGGCCAGGGCGCGGAGCACGATGTTCAGGGCATGCTGCGCGCCGGACGTCACCAGGATCTGCTGCGGAGTGGTGGGCACACCGGCCGCCGAATAGTGCCTCGCGATGGCGTCCCTCAGGGGGAGGACGCCCAGAGCGTCGTAGCCGAAGCCCGGCAGCAGCGCCGGAAGCTCGGTCAGTGCGGCGGCGAACGCCCGGTGCACCACCTCGCCGCTAGCCGGGAGCGAGGCGTAGGCCAGGTCGAGGATGCCGTCCGGAACCAACAGCCCGGGAGCTCCGCTCAGGGCCGCGCCCTGGCCGTCACCCGGCACGCCGGCCTGCGGGATGCACGTCCGGCCGCGGCTGCCCTGCCCGCTGCTCAGGAAGCCCTGTTCGCGGAGCAGGGAGTAGGCGGCGGTGACGGTGGTCCGGCTGATGCCAAGCGTCGCGGCCAGGGAACGTTCGCTGGGCAGCGCCACCCCCAGCGGCACACGGCCGTCGAGGACCAGGAGGCGGACGACGTCGGCCAGCTCCCGGTACGCGGGCGCCGCGCCCGCGTTCCATTCGCCCAGCAGGCGGGCCAGGGAGCTGGGATTGAGAGATCCGGACATAAGGCCAGTATTTCAAACTGGCTATGGAATACAAGGCCAGTTTTCAGAAAGGATGGGATTCATGATGACCCGCAGGTTCCTCCAGCTCCTTATCGGCCTTGCCATGTACGGCATCTCCCTGGCCATGTTCATCCGCGCCAGCCTCGGCACGGCGCCCTGGGACGTCCTGCACCAGGGCCTGGCCGCCAAGACGGGCCTCAGCCTGGGCACGGTGGTGGTCATAGTCAGCTTCCTGGTGCTCCTGCTCTGGATCCCGCTGCGGCAGTGGCCGGGCATTGGCACCCTGTTCAATGCAGTGCTGGTGGGCGTCTTCGCGGATATCGGGCTGGCCTTCATTCCGGCGATCTCGCATGTGGGCGGCCAGGCCGGCCTGCTCATCGGCGCGGTGCTGCTCAATGGCGTGGCCTCCGCCTGCTACATCGGCGCCCGGCTGGGACCCGGCGCCCGGGATGGGCTGATGACGGGGCTTGCCCGGCGGACGGGCTGGCCGGTCCGGGTGTGCCGTACCGGCATCGAAGTGGTGGTGCTCGCCGCCGGCTGGCTGCTGGGCGGCTCGGTCGGCGTCGGCACAGTGCTCTACGCCCTGGCGATCGGCCCGCTGGTGCAGCTCCTGCTGCCGCGGTTCACCGTGCCGGAGCTGCAGCGGCCCGCACCGGCTGCCGATCCCGCGGTCACAGCAGCCTGAGCTGCGCCGGACCTGAGCCGCTCAGTACCTGAGCTGCTCAGGACCTGAGCTACGCCGTACCCGGGCTACGCCGAATCGGGCATCGGCTGGCACACGGGGCAGAAGTAGATGTCCCGTTCCTCCGTGCCTGTGCCCTTCGCCAGGACACCGTGCCGCACCGGTGTGCGGCACTTCAGGCACGGCTGGTGTTCGCGCCGGTAGACCCAGTAGCCGGGCAGCCCGGAACTCCGGCCCACAATGGCGCCGCGCCGGTTGAGGACGGTGGTGCGGCGCCCGGGGCCCAGGTTGGCCTCCAGCAGCACCTTCGCGTCGGTGATCATGGCTTTCAGGTCGGGCACAGCGGAGACAGGCGCCGCGGGGTGAACTCCGGAAAGGAAGCAGGCCTCGCAGCGGTAGATGTTGCCGATCCCGGCGAGGTTGCGCTGGTCCAGCAGCGCGACGCCGATCGGGACGTCCGGGCTGGCAAGGATCCGCCGCTCCGCCTCGTCAATGTCCCAGTCGGGGCCCAGCAGGTCCGGGCCGAGGTGGCCCACCACGGCATCCTCCTCGGACGTGCGGACCACTTCGAGGATCCCCAGGGAGAACCCGACGGCGTCTGCCGTGGCGGTGCGCAGCACGCAGCGTGCTGTGAACCCGGGTTTCCGCCAGCGGCCCCCTGGCGGATAGACCTGCCAGGTGCCCTCCATTTTCAGGTGGGAATGGATGGTCAGCCGGTCCGGCTCCGCAGGCCCGGCCGGACCAACCCGGGCGGGGCCTTCCAGCCGCATCAGCAGGTGCTTGCCGCGGGGAATCACCTCGGCCACCGTCCACCCGCCCAGTTTGAGGGTGGCGAACCGCGGGACGCGGAAGTCGGAGGAGATGAGTTTCTGGCCCGCCAGCGCAGCATGCAGCTGGGCCGCGGCCCGGAACACGGAGTCGCCCTCAGGCACGGATTCTCAGTCCCTTCGGGGTGGAGTAGGCGCCGGCGTGGGCCAGGGCCGCGGCGATGGGCGTGTCGAGGATGCCGTGGCCGTTGACCTTTTCCATGATCAGCTTGTCCACCGCGCCGCGGGTCACCACGCTGACCAGGGCGGTGCCGGCCGCGGCCAGGACGTCGGTGTCCTCGCTGAAGGCCAGGAGGGTCTTGCCGCCGCGTTCCACGTAGAGCGTCAGGGCGCCGTCTACCAGCACCACCAGCGCGCCGGCCTTCCGCCCCGGGCGGTGGCCGGTTCCGGCTTCGACGTTGAGGGCGGGCCAGGGCAGGGCGGCGCCGTACGGGTTGGCGGGGTCCGTCGCGGCGAGGGCCAGCGCCACCGGCTCGGGCTTCTGGAGCTGGGTGTCCTCGGCGTAGGACCGCAGCCGGTCCACGGTGGCAGGCACGGCGAACTGCGCCGCGCCCAGGTGCTCGATGAAGTAGCCGCGCCGGCACCGGCCGGCTTCCTCCAGCCGGGCCAGGACCTTGTACATCAGCCCGAAGCCGCCCAGGATGTTCTCTGCCATGACCGAACCGCGGGTGAGCACCCCGTACCGGTCCAGCAGGAGTTCCGCGGTGGCGCGGGCGTGAATGGTGGCATCGAGTTCGGGGGCGGGCAGCGCGGACCAGCGGCCCGCGGCGAGCGGCGGTGTGGGTGCCGTGCCGGTGGTTGATCCGTACCTGCCCCCGGTGAGCCCGGGGGACCCGAGCAGGCCCGTGCCGTGGGCGCGTCCCAGCCGGCTCAACCGGGGCGCCCTGGCCCGAGGCGCGCGTGCCACTTGCCGGTGCGCGGTGTGGCCGCCGGCAATCATGGCCCGGACGGGAGCGAACGTGTCGCCGGTGATCCGGCCCGCCCACGCCAGGTCCCAGAGCGCGGTGACCACGTCCTGGTCGCTGAGCACCGAGTCCATGCCGCCGGCGACTTCGGTCAGTTGCCGGAAGAAGTACCCGCCGCCGTTGTTGCGCAGATGGTCCAGCAGCCGCTGCTGCGCATCGCCGGGGTCGAAGTCCAGGGCCGGGTTCAGGGTCAGCTCGGCGGAGTCGGCCAGGTGCAGGCTGACCCAGCCGTCGTTGCCGGGGAGCGCCCCGGCACCGGACCACAGCACTTCACCGGCAGCCATCAGTTCATCGAGCATGGCGGGCTGGTAGTCGGACACCCGGCTGGCGAGGACCAGCGGTTCCCAGGCGGAGGCGGGGATGGGGACCCCGGAGAGCTGGTCCACGGCCGTGATGATCCCGTCCAGTCCGCGCAGCGCCGACTGCCCGCGCTTGCCGGGGACCCGGACGTTCTGCCAGGCCGGCAGGAAGCGGCCGTAGGCGGCAGCATCCACGGGCTCCACCTCGGCACGCAGCGCGGCGAGCGACCGGCGGCGGAGCTTCCGCAGGACTTCGGCGTCGCACCATTCGCTGACTCCGGCCAGCGAGGGGGCGGCCGGCTCGGCGAGGGTGCCAGCCTGGGCGCCGGAGCCATCGCCGCCGTCGGCTTCGGGCGCCGCCGGGGGCGAGGCATGCGGGCGGAACTCGCCTTCCACCACGCGCCCGTCCGCGGCGAGCCGCTTCAGTGCCGTGCCGACGACGGCGACCCCGAGTCCCAGCCGGGCGGCAGCCTCCGCGGACGTGAACGGCCCGTGGGTGCGGGCGTAGCGAGAGACAAGGTCGCCCAGCGGGTCAGCGACCGGCTCGATGAAGGCCAGCGGCACACCCATGGGCAACGGGACGCCGAGGGCGTCGCGGAGGCGGGCCGCGTCCTCGACGGCGGCGAAGCGCTCGGCGCCGCCGACGTTGACCTTGATGGCGCGGTTGGCGCGGTGGAGCGCCACCAAGTGCGCGGCGGCGTCCTCGACAGGGGCTGTAGCTTCCGGAGCCGCCTCCGGAAGCGCGTCCGGGGCCGCATCAGGCCCGGCGTCAGCAGCAGGCGCAGTTGCCGGGGCCGTTTCGGCGGTAGCCGCCGCTCCCTCGGCCGGCTCAAGCCGCGCGGCGACTTCCTCAGCGGTCAGCGGGCCCAGCAGCCGGAGCAGGTCAGCAACCCCTTCGAGCCCGCGGACCTTCCGGTCCGGGGCGAGGCGCTGCAGCTCCCGCTCGGTGGCGTCGATGACCTTGGCATCGAGCAGTTCGCGCAGCTCCACCCGGCCCAGGAGCTCGTTGAGCAGGGTCGAATCCAGCGCCAGGGCGGCGGCCCGGCGCTCGGCCAGCGGGGAATCGCCCTCGTAGAGGAACTGTGCCACGTAGCCGAATAGCAGCGACTTGGCGAACGGCGAGGGCTGCTGCGTGGTGGTCTGTAGGATCCGCAGCTCACGGCGTTCGATGGACGCCGCGATGTCCTTCAGCGCCGGAAGGTCATAAACATCCTGCAGGCACTCGCGGACGGTCTCCAGCACGATCGGGAACGTGGGGTACTTCCGGGCGACGTCCAGCAGCTGGGCGGAGCGCTGGCGCTGCTGCCACAGCGGCTGCCGCTTGCCGGGGTTCTGCCGCGGCAGCAGCAGGGCGCGGGCGGCGCACTCGCGGAAACGGGAGGCGAAGAGGGCGCTCCCGCCGACCTCCGCCGTCACGATCTGCTCGAGTTCCTCCGGGTCGAACAGGAACAGATCCGCCCCGGGGGGTTCGTCCTCCATCATGGGCACACGGAGCACGATGCCGTCGTCGGCGGCCATGGCGGAGCCGTCCATGCCATAACGCTGGTGCAGCCGCTGCCCGACGGCGAGGGCCCACGGCGCGTGCACCGGCATGCCGAACGGGCTGTGCAGCACCACGCGCCAGTCGCCCAGCTCGTCGTGGAAGCGTTCCACCACGAGCGTGGTGTCGCTGGGGACCACCTCGGTGGCCGCCTTCTGCTCGCCGAGGTACTGGATCAGGTTGTTGGCGGCGAAATCGTCCAGGCCGCTGGCCTTGCAGCGCTCGGTGGCGGGCCCGACGTCGGACGCGGACAGCTCGCGCACGAACGCACCCAGGGCGCGGCCCAGGTCCACCGGCCGGCCGAGGGAGTCGCCCTTCCAGAACGGCAGTTTCCCGGGCTGGCCGAAGGCGGGGGAGACCAGCACGCGGTCGTGGGTGATGTCCTCGATCTTCCAGCTGGTGGCGCCCAGGGCGAAAACGTCGCCCACCCGGGATTCGTAGACCATTTCCTCGTCGAGCTCGCCCACCCGCCGTCCGCCCTTGGCGGCCGCCGCGGAGGGGCTGGATGCCCTGCCGTCGCCGCTGGGGGTGCCGGGGCTGCCGGAGCCTTCGGTCTCGGTGCCGATGATGTAGACGCCGAAGAGCCCGCGGTCCGGGATGGTGCCGCCAGAGGTGACGGCCAGCCGCTGCGCGCCGGGCCGGCCTTCGATGGTTCCGGCGTTCCGGTCCCAGATGATGCGTGGCCGTAGTTCCGCGAACTCGTCCGAGGGGTAGCGGCCCGCGAGCAGGTCCAGGGTGGCCTCGAAGGCCGAGCGGGGGAGCGAGGCGAAGGGTGCGGACCGCCGCACGGTGGAGAACCATTCTTCCACGTCGATGGCGCCCAGGGCCGTCGCGGCGACGGTCTGCTGGGCCAGGATGTCCAGCGGATTCGCGGGGACGTAGAGGCGTTCGATCTTGCCGGCAAGCATCCGCTCCACGGTGATGGTGGTGTGCACCAGGTCCGCGCGGTGCTTGGGGAACAGCACGCCCTGGGAGACCTCGCCCACCTGGTGGCCGGCGCGGCCCACGCGCTGGAGGCCGCTGGCCACGGACGGCGGGGATTCCACCTGCACCACCAGGTCCACGGCACCCATATCGATGCCGAGTTCCAGCGAGGATGTGGCCACGACGCAGCGGAGCCGGCCGGATTTCAGGTCGTCCTCGATCAGGGCCCGCTGGTCCTTGGAGACCGACCCGTGGTGGGCGCGGGCCAGGACCGGATCGGCTCCGGCAGTGCTGCCGGCCTGGGCCATCATGTGGGCGGGTGTCGCCGTCGACGCCGGAGCCGCCGAGGAGCCCGGCTGGGCGGGTGCGCCCGCCGGGACTGCTTCCAGGTCCGGCGCGCCGGCGGCAAGCTCGGCCCAGCCGCCTCCGGCGTCCATGAGCTGGCGCTCGGCGTAAATCTCGTTGAGCCGGGCCGTCAGGCGTTCGGCCAGCCGGCGCGAGTTGGCGAACACGATGGTGGACTGGTTCGCCAGGACCAGGTCCACGATCTTCTCCTCCACATGCGGCCAGATGGACGCCTGCGGCTGCAGCCCCGAGGCCGGGCCGGAGTCGAACGCGCCGGCGGCACCCTGGAGATCGGACATGTCCTCCACCGGCACCGAGACGGTCAGGTCCCAGTTCTTCTTGGAGGGCGGGGCCACGATTTCTGCCGGGGCCGACCCCGCGAGGAACTGCGCCACCAGTTCCTTCGGTTCCACGGTGGCGGAGAGCCCGATCCGCTGGGCGGGCTTCGGCAGCAGCGCGTCGAGGCGTTCCAGCGAGACCGCCAGGTGGGCGCCGCGTTTGGTGCCGGCGACGGCGTGGACCTCGTCGACGATGATGGTGTCCACCTCGCTCAGCGTCTCCCGCGCTTTGGAGGTCAGCATCAGGAAGAGCGATTCGGGCGTGGTGATGAGGATGTCCGGCGGGTTGCTCAGCAGCGCCCGGCGGTCCGCGGCCGGGGTGTCGCCGGAACGGACGCCCACAGTGATCAGCGGTGCGGGCAGGCCGAGGCGCTTGGCGGTCTGCGTGATGCCGATCAGGGGGGCACGGAGGTTGCGTTCGACGTCGACGCCCAGCGCCTTGAGCGGCGAGATGTACAGCACCCGGGTTTTGCGTTTGGGCGCCTTCCGGCGGGCCGGTTTGGTGGCCGCTGCGTCGAGTCCGGGCAGTTCGACGGGCTCGGCGGGCGCCGCGACGAGCAGCCGGTCCAGCGCCCAGAGGAACGCGGCGAGGGTTTTTCCGGATCCGGTGGGGGCCACCACGAGGGCGTGGGCGCCGGAGGAGATCGCGTTCCAGGCGCCCTCCTGGGCCGGGGTGGGCGCGGTGAATGCGCCCAGGAACCAGTCCCGGGTCGGCCGGCTGAACCGGTCCATGGCTTCGGCCGCGAGTGTGCCGGCGCGCTCCTGCCCCTTCATTCCTCCATCATGCCTTACGCCACCGACAGGAAATGCCGGGCCGTTCCGCCCGGCCGCGGACCCCGCGAGTCGGGGCTACTGGGACTGGAACACGCCGATGGTGAGGAGCTGGGTGGCGGCGTCGCTGCAGGCATCCGTGGGCCGGGCGATGAACAGCGAGGCGGTGTCTTCGGGCGGGTAGACGCGGTAGCCGGCGGCCGGCGTGATTTTGCAGTCCACGTGGTTGGCGGCCTGGCTGTAGCGCAGGGTCGCCGCGCCGGCCTGGCCCGGGGCGAGCAGGACGTCGCCGCCGGGTCCGGACTGGTCGCGGACCGCAGCGGCGCCGATCGGTGCGCCGTTGGCGTCGGCGGTCAGGGAGACGCCGGCGAATCCCCGGAGCACACACGGCTCGGTGCCCGAGTTGGTCAGGATCAGCTGCATGTAGAGGCTGCCGGCCGCGGCACCGCCGGCGGAATCGAGGGCTGCCGTCAGGCCGTCGGCCTTGCACAAGGCAGGGCCGGCGGGGGCAGGCGCTGCCGACGAGGCGGGGGGCGGCGTGGCGGGTGTGGTGGGCGCTCCGGAGGCGGCAGGTTGGCTCGCCGGGCTGGCCGGGGAGGACACCGGAGTCGACGACGTCTGGGACTGCGGTGTTCCCGCTCCGCAGCCGGCAAGGACAAACAGTGCCGCGGCTGCCGCCGTCGTGGTTACCAGTCTGTTGGGAATTCGCTGAGCCGTCATGGCACCAACCTTCGTGCCAGTGGTGGCCTGAGTCAACGATGCCACGACGGCGGCGCCAGATTGATGCCCGGATTGTGATTTCCGGGCATCAACCGAGGTCAGCTACTTCTTGGGCGCTGAGCCAGGGGCGGAATCGGACCCTGGAACGCGCACTGGCGCGGGCGTTGTGCCCCGGCTGCGGGCCAGGGCGAGTCCGCCGAGTGCGAGGCCCCCGGCGCCGGCCACCAGGCCGGCCCAGCTTCGGGCCTCGGCACCGCCGTCGGTCACAGCGGCGGCCTGGGCCGTCTCCGGTGCGCTCTCCGTGGTGCTGGCGCCGTGGCCGTCCGCGGATGCCGCCGCGGCCGTGACCGTCACGGACGGGGCGGGCGCCTTGAGCGAGTGCGGATCCTGCCCGTCGGCGGGCAGCTCGGACCAGTCGGTCTGGCCCACCTCACAGTTCTGCAGCGTCGGGAAATACAGGGTCTTGCCCGCGGTGTCAGGCAGCTTTACGGACAACACGAGGGCGTCCCGGAGTTCCGGTTCCAGCGGCGCCTTGGCGGTGTAGACGATCTGGCTGGTCCGCTTGGTGATGGAGCTGCCGTCCGCGAGCTTCTTCGGTTCGGCCAGCTGCTCCATGACCTTCTCGGCCGTCCAGTTCGGGTTGACCGTGGGCTGGGCATCGTTGAGTTCGGCGGGCAGGGTGATGGTCACCTTGGTGGTGCCGGACTCCTCGCAGCCGTGCGGGATTCCAAAGGTCAGCAGGGCGTAGGAATTCGCCGTGGTCTTGTCCGGGGTGACGCCGACGTGCGCCGACGCGCCCGCGGCACCGGCGAGCATCAGGGCGGCGGTGCCGCCGGCAGCGGCAGCGGCGGCCAGGGTACGGCGGAGGACAGGGGTGGAGGAGATCTTCACGTGGGTTGCCTTTCAGGCGTGCGCTGCTCCGAGGCAGGCACAAAAAATGGGGAGGGGTGGCGCGGCGGCGGTGATGATGTCGGTGATGATGTTGTGGCGCAACTGAGGGGACGCTGGTGGTCTTCGTGCGCAGGTGCGGCCGCGGCCGGGAAGGTCAGGGAAGTACGACGGCGGACGGCGGCCCGCGGCGGCAGTCGCGCCGGAGGTTCCGCCACGGCAGCGGCAAGGACTCCGCCGGGTAGATAGCGGCGGCCGGGACGGCCGGCGCGTGAGGCACCACGGGCGCCGGCAGCTGCAGCAGCGGGCGGAGCCAGGCGGCGAGGGACCACAGGGCAGCTTCGCCCCGGGCGAGAAGGAGGGCGCAGAGCAGGGTTGCCAGCGCGTGGCCGGCAAGCATCAGGAGGGACAGCGTCGAGTCCAGTGCCAGCGTTGTGTCCAGCGCCTGCGCGTCGAGGGGGCCGCCGGTCCCGGGAGCGAAGGACACCGCACCGAGGTGGTGCGGCGCGGTTCCGGAGACCGCGCCGGCGAAGGCCGGCGCGCCTGTGCTGGGGGCCGGTGCGTTGAGGGGAGCCGCGCTGAAGGCGCTGAAGGCCCCGTGCAGCACGAACTGGCCGGCGCCGAGCATCCCGCCCAGGGCCGCGAAGTTCAGCTTCAGCCGGGTGACGCCGGTGGTGGCCAGCCCGGTCAGGGCCAGCAGGGCCAGCAGGATGCCGGGGGACGGCAGGTGCCCGCCGGCCAGCGTGTGCGCGCCGGCGGCGAGGGACAGGACGGTGAGGGCCACCATGGCCGAGCGCAGGGCATGGAACGGGGTTCTGGCGGCTGTGCGCACGGAACACTCCCTTCACCAGCGGCGGCCAACGTGGATCCCTGGCGGCGGATGCCGCCGTCGGGCTGTCCCCCCGATTCTACCGGCCGGGCTGGGGAAAACCTCCAGCGGACAAGAGCGCGGACAAGGCGGAGGACACGAGCCCGGAGAGGGCGGCCGGGTGCCTGGGGAAACAGCTGTACCCGGTCCTGGGACCGGGGTACAGCTGTTTCAGGACACTGCCTCAGGCGAGAGCGTCAGCTGACAGTGTCATCTGACTGCGTCAGGCCAGAGTGTCAGCTGACAGTGTCAACTGACAGGTGCGGCCGCGCCGGCGAGCCGGAGCCAGGTGTCCACCACGGTGTCGGGGTTCAGCGAGACGGAGTCGATGCCTTCGCCGACCAGCCACTCGGCGAAGTCCGCGTGGTCGGACGGGCCCTGGCCGCAGATGCCCACGTACTTGCCGCGCGCCTTGCACGCCGCGATGGCCATGCTGAGGAGCTTCTTGACGGCACCGTCCCGCTCGTCGAAGCCGCCGGCGACGATCGCGGAGTCCCGGTCCAGGCCCAGGGTCAGCTGGGTCATGTCGTTGGAGCCGATGGAGAAACCGTCGAAGTAGTCCAGGAACTCGTCGGCCAGCAGCGCGTTGGACGGCAGCTCGCACATCATGATGACCTCGAGGCCGTTTTCGCCGCGGCGCAGGCCATTCTCGGCGAGCAGGTCGATAACGCCGGACGCCTCGTCCACGGTGCGCACAAACGGAATCATCAGCTTGACGTTGGTCAGTCCCATCTCGTTGCGGACGAAGGACAGGGCCTCGCACTCCAGGTCGAAGCAGTCCCGGAAGGACGGCTCCAGGTACCGGGAGGCGCCGCGGAAGCCGATCATCGGGTTCTCTTCGTGCGGCTCGTAGGCGGGGCCGCCGATCAGGTTGGCGTACTCGTTGGACTTAAAGTCGGACATCCGCACAATCACCGGCTCCGGCGCAAACGCCGCGGCGATGGTGGCCACACCCTCGGCCAGGCGCTTGATGTAGTAGTCGCGCGGGCTGTCGTAGGCGGCGATGCGTTCCCGGATCTCCGCGATGACGTCCGCGGGCTGCTCGTCCAGGTTCAGCAGCGCCTTGGGGTGGATGCCGATCTGGCGGTTGATGATGAATTCCAGCCGGGCCAGGCCCACGCCGTGGTTGGGCAGCTGCGCGAAGGTGAAGGCCTGCTCGGGGGTGCCGACGTTCATCATGACCTTGACCGGGGCCTCGGGCAGCTGGGTGATTTCGGTTTCCTCGACGCTGAAGTCCAAGAGGCCCTCATAGATGACGCCGGTCTCGCCGTCGGCGCAGGAGACGGTCACCTCGAGACCGTCGCTGAGGACGTCAGTGGCGGAGCCGGTGCCGACGACGGCGGGAATCCCCAGTTCGCGGGCGATGATGGCCGCGTGGCAGGTGCGCCCGCCGCGGTTGGTCACGATCGCGGAGGCGCGCTTCATGATCGGTTCCCAGTCCGGGTCGGTCATGTCGGCGACCAGGACGTCGCCGGTCTTGAAGGCGGCCATCTGGTCGATAGCGGTGAGGATCCGGACGCTGCCGGCGCCGATGCGCTGGCCGATCGCGCGGCCCTCGACCAGGGCGCGGCCGGTCGCGTTGAGGCGGAAGCGGCTGAGGCTGCCGGAGGCCCGGCGGGACTGCACGGTTTCGGGGCGCGCCTGCAGGATGTACAGGCCGCCGTCCACCCCGTCCTTGCCCCATTCGATGTCCATGGGGCGCCCGTAGTGGTTTTCGATCGCGACGGCGTGGCGGGCGAGCTGCTCGACGTCGTCGTCGGTGAGGCTGAAGCGGTTCCGCTGGGATGCCTCCACCGGCACGAAGTCGATGGTGTGGCCCACTTCGCGGTTGGTCGTGTAGGTCATCTGGAGGGCCTTCTCGCCCAAGCCGCGCTTGAGGATGGCGGGGCGGCCAGCCTCCAGGGCCGGCTTGTAGACGTAGAACTCGTCCGGGTTGACGGCGCCCTGGACTACAGCCTCGCCGAGGCCGTAGGAGGAGGTGACGAAGACGGCGTCCTGGAACCCGGATTCGGTGTCCATGGTGAACATGACGCCGGAGGCGCCGACGTCGGACCGGACCATGCGCTGGATGCCGGCGGAGAGTGCCACATCGGCGTGCTCGAACTGGTGGTGCACGCGGTAGGCGATGGCACGGTCGTTGTAGAGCGAGGCGAAGACGTCCTTGATGGCCTGCAGGATGTTCTCGATGCCGCGGACGTTCAGGAAGGTTTCCTGCTGGCCGGCGAAGGAGGCGTCGGGGAGGTCTTCCGCCGTCGCGCTGGAGCGGACGGCCCAGGAGAGGTCCTCGGAGCTGCCGTGCTTGTCCACCAGCTTCTGGTAGGCGGCGCGGATCTGCGCCTCGAAGTCCGGCAGGAAGGGCGTTTCGCGGATCAGCGTGCGGATTTCCTGCCCGGCGGCGGCCAGCGCGGTGACGTCGTCGGTGTCCAGGCCCACCAGCCGGTCGGCGATCTTCTGGTCCAGGCCGGAGTCGGCGAGGAAGCTGCGGTAGGCGTCGGCCGTCGTGGCGAAGCCGTCAGGGACCTGGACTCCGGCAGAGGTGAGGTTCTGCACCATTTCGCCGAGGGAGGCGTTTTTGCCGCCCACCCGGTCCAGGTCCTTGAGGCCAAGTTCTGAGAACCACAGGATGTCTGTCGTCACGTTTACTGCTCCTTTGCAGATGATGGCATGCGGTATCGCCGCCCCGCATGGGGCGCGCGCCGTTGTGGGGCGCAATTCCTGTCCACAGTGACAGGTCCACGCCGGTGTTTCCACTTGATGTGTTCCACGCAACATTCGTGAAACGCGGGCCCTAGTGCTTGAGGTTCATTTTCTGGAGGATGGTGGCGGCCATTTCCTCCACAGAGACGCTGGCCGAATTGAGGTAGGGAATCCCGTGCGAGACGTACAGCCGCTCGGCGCTGCGAAGCTCAAACCCGCACTGCCGCAGCGACGCGTAGGGCGAGCCGCGGCGGCGTTCGGTGCGCACCTGGCTCAGGCGCAGGGGGTTGGTGGTGAGGCCGAAACATTTGGAAACGAACGGGCGCAGCGGCCGGGGGAGGCCCTCCCGTTCGAAGTCCTCGTCCACCAGCGGGAAGTTCGCGGCGAAGATCCCGTGCTGCAGCGCAAGGTACATGGTGGTGGGCGTTTTGCCGCAGCGGGACGGAGCCACCAGGATCACCTGGGCCTTTTCGAGCGCGCGCAGGCTCTGGCCGTCGTCGTGCTCCATGGCATATTCGACGGCGGCCATCCGGGACTGGTAGCGGGCGGCGTTGCCCAGGCCGTGGGCCCGGCCCGGTTCCCCGCTGGCCCGGGTGCCCAGGGCCAGTTCCAGTTGCCCGACGTGTGTCCCGATGAGGTCCACGATGATCCCCTTGCAGGTGCCAAGGGCCTGGCGGATGTCGGCGCCCACGGCGGTGGAGAACACGATGGGCTGCAGGCCGGTGTCGGCCAGGTTGTCGATCACCCGGACCACGGCCCGTGCCTGGTCCACCGTGGTGATGAAGGGGACCGTGATGCGGTCGTATTCGTTCGCGGGAAACTGCGTCAGCAGGGTGTTGCCGAGCGTTTCCGCGGTGATGCCCGTGCTGTCCGAAAGGAAGTAGACCGGGCGGGGAGCGTCATTGGTCATGAACGCATTGTGCCCCAGGACGGGCAGCGAGGCTGTTCCGTGACGCTTCGGCGCGGCCCGCGGTCACCGTTTCGCCACTGCTCAATCACACAAAATCGGCCTTTTCAAGTCACAGGGAAGGCTATTGCCCGCCCAGGTCAGGGCGCCTACCCTTACGTTGGGATCTGGCCCGGGCATCTTTCTGGGGAGAGACCATTTCGGTGTTCCGATCGAGCCCGATTCCGCAAAGGCTGGCTCCATGGTCTCAAAACGATGGAGCCAGCTTGCGGGAATCATGCAGGCCCCGGGCACGTCATCCGCACCTGCCGCCGCCGCGCGGTGCGTTCCGATCGTCACGCCCGATGGGCGGAGCGCCGTCAATGTGTAGGTAGGAGCGGCCGGAAGGCGCATAGTGGGAGGATGACAAGTTCATATGACCGGGGCGGCTCCATCAGCGCCGGGTCGTCACGGGAGCAAATCGAACGAGCGCTCGTGGGTTACGGGGCGACGGATGTTCGTTTCAGTCAACGAGGAGACCGTAGCGCTATCGCGTTCAGGGGCGACGGGAGGCAATTCCGTCTCGTCCTCACCTCGCCGCTGGCGGCCGGAACACCCTTAACCCCGGGGGACACCGCAGCGGGTCCGCTCCGCGCAGCGGAGGCAAAAATCCACGAACGCGCCACCCGCAGATTTTGGCACGCACTGGCCGTGGCAATAGATGCCAAGCTCGGCGCGGTCGAGGCAGGCGCTGCCACCCTTGAATCGGAGTTCTTGGCCCACGTGGTGCTCCCCGGGAACTGCACCGTACTCGACGAACTGGAACCGGTCCTCGACGCGGCTTACCGGTCTGGCCGGCGGGCCTCATTCGGCGGGACGGACCTGCCTGCGCGCGCTGCAGAACTGCGCATCGCCGCGGACTCCCCGAACCCGCGCGGGACGGCAGGCCCGGCAGCCCCCGGCTCGGGGCAGACGCAGCAGCTTCAAAACCTGTCGGCTCAGGGTGTGGGCAGAATCCTGCGCAATATGGTCCAGAGCCTCGGCGATCACGACAATTTCACGCGCCAGCAGATGCTGGAGATCATCGACCGTGAATTGTGGCGGGATCAGCTCGGTGGGGGCTGGGATATTTCCTGAAGCGTGGCGTGTACGCCGCGCGCACGGGACCCGGCCCCGGCTAGGTGAAGCGCAGCCGTAGGCGCCGGGCGGGAAGTCCAAAGGACAGGCGTGCAAATCCATGTCCAGCCACGGCGTCCCTGGCAAAGCAAAAGCCCCTGCTTCCCGTGTAAACAAAGGGAACCAGGGGCCTTGCTATGTGGCGGTGACGGTGGGATTTGAACCCACGTTGGCTTTTACACCAAACAACATTTCGAGTGTTGCACCTTCGGCCGCTCGGACACGTCACCAACCTGAATAGGGTACCGGAGCAAGGGGCTCAACCCCAAAACGGCGCTTTCCGGGAACCGCCGCGGCGGCAGCGCCAGCCAGCGCGGACGGCCCCGCAACGAAGCCGTGAGGCGGCGCGCCCGCCCCGGCGTGACTTCCCCGTCACTGCGCAGGGGACTAGATTCGTCAGCAAGATGACTAACTCAGCCACACAACCACCACAGCACACCACCGCCACCGCGTACTGGACCGTCGGCCCGGAAAAGGGGGAGCTCCGGCGCGAGGACCTGCCCGCTCCGGGCCCCGGCGAGGCGCTGGTCCGCACCTTGTTCTCGGGCATCAGCAAGGGCACCGAGCTAGTGGTCCACAACGCCCGGGTGCCGGAGTGCGTGGCCCGGGAGATGGCAGCCCCGAACCAGGAGGGCTCCTTCCCGTCCCCGGTGAAGTTCGGCTACCTCTCCGTCGGCGTCGTCGAGGACGGCCCGGCCGACTGGCTCGGCAAGACCGTCTTCTGCCTCTACCCGCACCAGGACCGCTACATCGTCCCGGTGGAATCACTCACCGAGGTCCCCGAGGACGTCCCCGCCCGCCGCGCCGTGCTCACCGGCACGGTGGAGACCGCCATCAACGGGATCTGGGAGGCCGGGCCCCGCCTCGGCGACCGGGTCGCCGTGATCGGCGCCGGCCTCGTCGGCGGCATGGTGGCCAAGCTTCTCAGCACGTTCCCGCTGTCCCGCCTGCAGCTGGTGGACATCGACCCCGCCAAGCGGGCGTTCGCCGAGACTCTTGGCGTCGGATTCAGCCACCCCGACGACGCCCTGCCGGACTGCGACATCGTGATCCACTGCTCCGCCTCGCAGGAAGGCCTCGCACGCGCCCTGCAGCTCGCAGGCGACGACGGCGACGTCATCGAAATGTCCTGGTACGCCGACCGCAACGTGACCGTGCCGCTGGGGGAGGACTTCCACGCCCGCAGGCTCTCCATCCGCGCCAGCCAGGTGGGCGTCGTGGCCCGCGCGCGCCGGCACCGCCGCACCAACGCCGACCGGCTCCAGCTCGCCGTCTCCCTCCTGCGCGACCCCGGCTTCGACGTGTTCCTCACCGGCGCCTCCCCCCTCAAAGACCTTCCCGGCGTCGTCCAGCAGCTCTCCGACGGCACACTCGACGCGCTCTGCCATGTCATCGAATACCCCGCCACCACAGAAAGCCACGAGGTAAATCCGTGTTCAGCCTGACCGTCCGCCGCAACTTCATGATCGCCCACAGCCTGCCGCGCCCCGCCTTCGGCCCGGCCCAGGGCATGCACGGCGCCACCTTCGTCACGGAAGTGACCTTCCGCCGCCGGACCCTCAATGAGGACTCGATCGTCCTGGACATCGGCGAGGCCGGCGACGTGCTGGACGGCATCCTCGAGGGCCTGAACTACAAGAACCTGGACGAACACCCGGACTTCGCCGGGAAGCTCAGCACCACCGAAGCGCTGGCCCAGTACGTGGCCGACGCTGTGGCCGCGAAGATCCGCCCCGGCGCCGACGGCCGGGTACTCGCCGGGCTGGAGGTCACCCTCCGCGAAACCCCCGACGCCTGGGCCAGCTACTCGCTCGACTTCGAGGCCAGCTAGGCCCTCAATGCGCATCCGCTTGGTGGTGCCCGGTAACGTGCACCACAACTCCGGCGGCAACGTCTACAACGCCGCCCTGGCCCGGGAGCTAGCAGCCCTGGGCGTGGAGGTGCAGACCTGCTTGCTCGACGGCGGCTGGCCGGTGGGCAGCGCGGAGGACCGGCAGCGGCTGGCCGCCGTGTTGTGCGACGACGGCGGTGCGGCCCCCGGCAATAATGGTGCCGCCGGCCGTGCCGTCACGGTCGTCGACGGGCTCCTCGCCTGCGGGGCGCCGGATGCGCTGGAAGCGGCCCGGTCGGCCGGCCTGCCCGCGTGGGTCCTGCTGCACATGCCGCTCGACGACACCGGGCATGGTGAAGCCGTGCTCGAACGCCGGGCGCTGGAGGCAGCTGCCGGGGTGATCTGCACCAGCACCTCGGCCGCAGCCCGGACCCAGGCACGGCACGGGCTGGACGGGACGCTGGTTGCCCTGCCGGGGACGGACCCCGCCCCGCTGTCCGCCGGATCGGAGCCGCCGCATCTGGTGGCCGTCGCCGCCCTGCTGCCGAACAAGGACCAGGCCCTGCTCCTCGCCGCCCTGCAGGCGCTGGCGGACCTGCCATGGACCGCATCCCTGATCGGCTCCGACACCGCGGACCTCGCCTACGCCGCGTACCTGCGCGGTACTGTGCGGCGGCTGGGGCTGCAGCACCGCATCCGGATCCCGGGGGAGCTGCGCGGCGCCGCGCTCGCGGCCGAATGGGATGCCGCCGGTCTCAGCCTGCTCGTCTCGCGGGCCGAGACCTTCGGGCTGGTGGTGACCGAGTCCATCGCACGGGGTGTGCCCGTGGTGGTCCGGGCCGGCACCGGCGCCGTCGAGGCGCTCGCCGCGGGCACCCCGGCGCCGGAGGACGGCACTGCGGCCAACCTGCCGGGCGCCGCCGTCGTCCTGGACGCGGACCCGGCGCCCCTCGCGCAGGTGCTGCGGCGCTGGCTGTCGGACCCCGGCGTCCGGGCCGGCTGGCGGGCCGCGGCGCTTGAGGCCCGGGGCCGGCTGCCTGGCTGGGACGCCACCGCCCGGGCCGTTCTGGCAGCCCTGGACCCGGACCACCCGGCAGGGCGCCGGCCGGCCACGCCGGAGGAAAATCGTGCCGCGTCGATTCCCCTCCCGCGCCCGCTGGTGGACAATGACCCCATGACGCCCCAGCCCTCTCCCACGCAGTCGCTGGCAGTGAACGCGCCGCCAGCCCGGACCCTCACCCGGGAGCGGCTCCGCGCCTGGGCCTGGCACCGGCAGGGCCTGGACGGCTCGCTGGCCGGCTGCACCGCGGAGCAGGTCTTCGCCCGGGCCGGCTGGGCGCGCTCCGTGGGCGGCGCCAACCCCTACCTCACGCTGTTCGCCCGCGCCGGCATCCGCCGCCCACAGGTGGACGCCGACGTCCTGGCCCGCCGCATCCTGGAACTTCCGACGGCGCGCGGCTGCACCTACGTGCTGGGCCGGGACGACTTCGCTTGGGCGCTGCAGCTCGGACGGGACGCCGCCGAGTCCGCCGTCAAGGTGGTGGGCAGGCTCGGCGTGGACCGCAGCGAAATTACCCTGCTCGAGGAGCAGGTGCTGCACACCCTTGCCGAGGCCGCCGTCCCGCTGGACCCGCGGCAGCTTAAGGATGAACTGGGCGAATCCGTGCGCAACCTTGGCGAGGAGGGCAAAAAGAAGGGCGCCACCACCACCCTGCCCACGGCCCTCGGCGTCCTGCAGTCCCAGGGCCGGATCCGCAGGGTCCCGGCCACCGGACGCCTCGACCAGCAGCGCTACGCCTACGAACTGTGGAACCTGCCGCCCAGCCCGCTCGACGACGACGAGGCCCGCGCAGAGCTGGTCCGCCGCTACCTGGGCTGGACCGGAGGCGCCACTTTCCAGCAGTCGCAGTGGTTCACCGCGTTCACGGTGGCCCAGACCAAAGCGGCGCTGGCCTCGGCCGCCGCAGTGGAGGTTCCCACCGCGGCGGGGGAGACGCTGTGGATGCTGCCCGACGACGTCGAACAGCTGGCGGCCTTCGAGGAACCGGCGGACGAGCAGATCCAGCTGCTCGCGGGAACGGATTCCCTCACCCTGCTGCGGCGCAACGCAGCCGACCTGCTGGACGAGGAGGACCTGCACACAAACGCCCTGGGTTCACTCGCCCTGCAGGCCGACCTGCCGGACCATCCCATCGTGGACCGGGGCCGGATCATCGGGCTGTGGCAGTACCATCCCGGCACGGAACGGATCGTGCCCTGGGTGTTCCACGGCGCCACCGCCGCTGTGGAACAGAGGATCGCCGACGTCGAGGAATGGATCCGCGAGGACCTCGGCGACTTCCGGGCCTTCAGCCTCGACTCACCGGCCACCCGGCAGAAGCGGATCGACGGCCTTGCAGCGGCCGCAGCGGGCCGGGGCAGATAACGCGGCTCAGGTGCCGCGGTGCCCGGCAAAGAAGTCCCGCAGGAGCGTTGCGCACTCCTGCTCGCGGATGCCGCCGTACACTTCCACCCAGTGGTTCAGCCGGCGCTCGCGGAGGATGTCAAAGACGGAGCCGGCGGCCCCGGCTTTCTCGTCCCAGGCCCCGAACACCACCCGTGGGATCCGGGCCAGCACCACGGCCCCGGCGCACATGGCGCACGGTTCCAGCGTCACCACCAGGGTGCAGTCCTCCAGCCGCCACCCGTCAGCGGCCCTGCCGCCCTGGGCGCTGAGCTCCTGCAGCCGGGCCGCGGCCTGGCGGATGGCCACCATCTCCGCGTGCGCCGTCGGATCCCCCAGCGCCTCGCGTTCATTGCGGCCGCGCCCGAGCACGGCGCCGTCAGGGCCAATCACGACGGCGCCGATCGGAACGTCCGCCGTGGCCAGCGCAGCCCGCGCCTCCGCCAGGGCAAGGGCCATCCATTCGGCATGCCGGGGCTCGGGGGAAGTCATTGGTCAATGATAGTTTCGAATACTAAGCAAGCTGGGAAGCAGACAGCTGGCAAGCAGATATCAGTCGGGAGACAGCAGTGAGTGCCTTTACCGATCGCTGGGGCAAATGGGTGGTCCCTTATGCGGCCTTGTGGATCACCATGCTCGTGGGCGGGACCATCGTGGTCATCTTGGCGCTCCTCGGCGCTGAAGTCTATGACAGCGTGGTTGACGAAGCCGGCCTGGCGAACCTGGACAAACCTGCCCTGGCCCTCGCCGAGGACCTGCGCACGCCGGAGCTCAACGCCGCCGTGACCGGGTTCACGAATGTCGGCGGAAGCATCGGGATGCCCATCCTGGCGAGCCTCCTCACTGCCTGGCTCACTTGGGTGAACCGCACGTGGCGGCCCATCATCCTGGTCGGCGGCGCAGCCACCGTGTCCATCCTCGCCACGACCTTCAGCAAGAACCTCGTAGGCCGCACCCGACCGGACTTCATCAACGCCGTCCCGCCGTACGAGACCTCCCCGTCGTTCCCCAGCGGCCACGCCCTCAATTCCACTGTGGTGATCGGCGTGCTGGTCTACCTGACCTGCCTGCAGCTCAAAAAGACCTCGGCCCGCATCGCCGTTATCGCCGGGGGGCTCGTCTTCGTCCTGGCCATGGGTCTGAGCCGGGTATTCCTCGGACACCACTGGATGACCGACGTGATCGCCGCCTGGCTGCTCGGCCTTGCATGGCTGGGCATCGTGATCCTGGCCCACCGGCTGTTCCATGTGATCCGGCACCGGGAACATGCGGGCCCCGCACCCACGTTCGACCACCCGGCACACCTGCGTGACGGCCGCGTCGGCCACGGGGATGCCGGGGCCGAAGCCCCCGCCGACGGCGGGAGCGCCGGCAGCGCCGCGGCGGGCGATCGTACCGCCGGCGGCACTACCACCCGGGACACCGGTACCACCGCGCGCGACGTCGGCGCCCGGGGTTCCACGGGTGGGCCGCCGCCCGCCGGGTGATAGTTTTGACCCATGCGCACTTTCGTTGTGGACCACCCGCTGGTCGCCCATAAGCTCACCGTTCTGCGGGACAAGAACACCCCGTCCCCGGTCTTCCGCCAGCTCACCGAGGAACTTGTCACGCTCCTGGCGTACGAGGCCACCCGCGAAGTCCGCACCGAACCCGTCACCATCGAAACTCCGGTGAGCACCACTGTGGGCACCGCGTTCACCAAGCCCACCCCGCTGGTGGTCCCCATCCTGCGCGCGGGGCTCGGCATGCTGGAAGGCATGACCAAGCTGGTCCCCACTGCCGAGGTCGGATTCCTGGGCATGGCCCGCGACGAAGAGACCCTGGACATCATCACCTACGCCGAGCGCCTCCCCGAGGACCTTACGGACCGGCAGATCTTCGTCCTGGACCCCATGCTGGCCACCGGCGGCACCCTGCGCGAGGCCATCAAGTTCCTCTTCAAGCGCGGAGCCTCCGACGTCACCTGCATCTGCCTCCTGGCCGCCCCCGAGGGCCTGGCCAAGCTGGAGGAAGAGCTGGCCGACGCCAACGTGACGATTGTCCTGGCCTCTATCGACGAGAAGCTGAACGAAAAGTCCTACATCGTTCCGGGCCTGGGCGACGCCGGCGACCGCCTCTACGGCGTGGCCGGCTAAGCACCCACATGGTCCCGGAGCCCGCCCGCGGCGGGCCGCCGGGACGGCGAACAGCCCTACCGTAACCCTCGCCACGGGGCTAGCCTGTGCCCCATGGACTGGAAACTCGAACTCATCTTTGTCCCGGTGTCCGACGTCGACCGCGCGAAGGATTTCTACGTCAACAAGGTGGGCTTCAACGCCGACTATGACGAGCGGCCCGCGGACGGCATCCGCTTCGTCCAGCTGACCCCGCCGGGGTCCGGCTGTTCCATCGCGATCGGTGAGGGCCTGAACAACGCCCCGCCCGGCACCGCTCCAGGGCTGCAGCTCGTGGTCAGCGACATTCAGGCCGCGCATCAGCAGCTGAAGGACAACGGCGTGGACGTCAGCGACATCGACGTCCAGGACTGGGGCCACTTCGTCTACTTCGCCGATCCCGACGGCAACAAATGGGGCGTGCAGTACATCCCCAACCGCCCCAACGGCTAGGCGGCCCAAGGGAGACGCAAGCCCAGGGAAACCGCAGAAACGCGCAGGGCCCCGGATCCAGTGGATCCGGGGCCCTGCGCAGCCGCAACGGTGTCTAGTACCAGTTGTTGGCGTAGTGGAAGTTCAGTGCGCCGCACGGCGAACCGTAGCGGTCCTTGACGTACTCCAGGCCCCAGTTGATCTGGGTCCGGTAGTTGGTCCGGTAGTCAGCGCCTGCGCTGGCCATCTTCTCAGCGGGCAGGGACTGCACCACGCCGTAGGCGCCGCTGGTGGGATTCGTCGCCGTCGTCTCCCAGTCCGACTCCTTGGTCCAGAGCTTCATCAGGCACTGCATCTGGCTGGGAGCCCAGCCGTAAGCGCCCAGCTGGCTGGCCGCGTAGGCCTGCGCGCCGGCGGGGTCGTTGACGGCAACCGGCTCAGGAGCCGGTGCCGGGGCCGCTGCAGGAGCGGGTGCGGCCGGAGCAGGGGCCGCCGGGGCGGGGGCTGCCGGCGCGGCAGGAGCTTCGGCGGGCGTCACCTCGGCGGCCGGGGCCGCGGCGGGGAGATTGACCTGGTTATCGACCCGGACCCGCTCAAAGTCGAGCTGCGTCAGAGGATCCGCCGTCGCGGCGGTGGAACTGCTGGCGGTAGCGTTGCGGGCGGCCGTCTCGGAGGCCTGCCCGGCCGCGCCGACCCCCACCAGCACTGCGCAGGCGGCGGCCACCACGGCGGCCCGGCGGCCCGTGGCCCCGAAGTTCTTGACCCACCTCGATTTTGAACGCGTCCGGGTTGATACGGGTGCGGCCGGTTCGGCGCGGTGCCGTGAACGCTCAGTGTGGGTCTTGCGTGCAGCGCCGTCAGGGCGCGAATGTGCCTTGAAGTCAGTCATGATCGCCTCTCAACGCCTGCGGAGTTAGCTGTCGGGTTCGGATGAGGTCATCCGGCCGCACGGAATCTCACGTGTCGGCTTCACCCCAAGGGTGCAAGATGCAGAAATGCCCGGGAACTCTGGGTCCCCCGCCTCTGCCTTATCCAGCGGAATCCGGGAGGCGGCAGAGTTTGGCGTACATCCGGATATGCGGCCCTAGCGATGGCCACACCCTAAAAACGGTACAGGACCCCGCCGCTCAAGTCACATTTTGGTAACGGGGATCACGGCTGCGGCGTTGCGCCTTGCGACGCCGGCGCGGCTCAGGATTCCGTCTTGGCCGCGGGTAACCGCACCGTGAACTCGGTCCGGCCGGGAACGGACGTCACAGTGACCGTGCCGCCGTGGGCCTCGACGATTGACTGCACGATGGACAGCCCCAGCCCGCTGGTTCCTTCTGCCGACGCAACAGGGGCCGACGCAACAGGGGCTGGCGCCGGCGCTGCCGGGGCCGGGGCGGCCGGCAGTCCCGGGGCCGAGCCGGCTGCGGGCAGCCGCGGCGGGCGCTGCGGCACGTGCGCCACAGGCTGCCGGCTCGGTGCCGGCGTCGTGACCGCCACGGGATTCTTCCGGGAAGCGTCCGCCCGGGTGAAGCGCGCAAACACCCGTCCCACAAACTCGGGGGCGATCCCGGGGCCATTGTCCGTCACCCTGACCACGGCGCTGCCGTCCGGAGCGCGCTGCACGCCCGTCACCACCGTGGTTCCCGGGCCGGTGTGCTTGCGCGCATTGGAGAGCAGGTTGGCCAGCACCTGGTGAAGCTGCGTCGCGTCGCCGCGGACCACCACCGGCTCTTCGGGGAGCTCAAGGTGCCAG
This sequence comes from Pseudarthrobacter sp. 1C304, assembly GCF_052245515.1. Classification (NCBI taxonomy): domain Bacteria; kingdom Bacillati; phylum Actinomycetota; class Actinomycetes; order Micrococcales; family Micrococcaceae; genus Pseudarthrobacter; species Pseudarthrobacter sp. 1C304. The sequence continues at coordinate 793,135 of NZ_JBQQCH010000001.1, forward strand.
ACGCGGTCCGGCGCCATCACCTTCTCGTCACTGACCGTCTCAACCGCCAGCTGGGTGAGGTCCACATCGCTGAGTTTGAGCGGCTGCCCCTCATCCAGCCGGGCGAGCAGGAGCAGGTCCTCCACCAGGGTGGTCATCCGTTCAGACTGGCTCTGCACACGGGCCAGAGACTTCTGGCCGTCGGGGGTGAAACGCTCGGTCATCCGCATCAGCTCGGTGTAGCCGCGGATGGCCGTCAGGGGCGTGCGCAGCTCATGCGAGGCGTCCGCCACGAACTGGCGGACCTTCATTTCGCTCTCCTGCCGCGCCTGCAGGGCATTGGAGACGTTGTCCAGCATCAGGTTCAGGGCATGGCCCACGCTGCCCACCTCCGTGCCCGGATGCGCAGCCGACTCCGGCACCCGGACAGCGAGCGCCACCTCCCCGGCGTCCAGCGGCAGGCGCGAGACCTGGGTTGCCACCTCAGAAAGCTGATCCAGCGGCTTCATGGTCCGGCGGATCAGGGCCGTTCCGGCCAGGCCGATCACCAGCAGACCGCCGGCGGACACGATCACCATGGTCCACACCAGGGAAGCCAGTGTGTTCTGCCGGTCCGCGAGGGGGAGGCCGGTGATAATCACGTCGCCGTCGGGTGCCTTCGCTGCCACCAGCCGGTAGGCGCCGGCGGACAACGTCCTGTTGAGCGGTTCGCTCCCCGGGCTGAGGCCCAGGAGCGCTTCGTCGTCCTCGTCGGTGAGGGGTTCGCGGGTTCCGTCCTCGGCGAGGAACCCGGAGCTGCGGACCGAATCATCATCGATCCTGGCGTTGAGCGTGCCGATGCGTGCCTCGAGGGGGTCGGCGCGGCCGCCGGAACGGCCAGAGTCGCGCGCGCGGGCCGCCGCCTGCAGCAGCTGGTCGTCGAGCTGCCGGGTCAGGAAGAAGTCCATGGAGGCGTAGCTGACAATCCCTACCGCACCGCAGATGGCCACCAGCAGGGCCATGGCGACGAGGACCAGCCGGGTGCGCAGGTGCCAGGTGGACGGATTGCGCCAGTCGGGCCCGGGGGGTCGGACGGCGCCGGGGTGGTGGGGCACGGATCAGTCCGCCGGTTTCAGGACATAGCCGGCGCCCCGCACGGTGTGGATCATCGGCGGGTGGACGGCGTCGACCTTCTTGCGGAGGTAGGAGATGTACAACTCGACGATGTTGGCCTGGCCGCCGAAGTCGTAGTCCCAGACCCGGTCCAGGATCTGGGCCTTGCTGACCACCCGCTTCGGGTTCTCCATCAGGTAGCGCAGCAGTTCGAACTGGGTGGCCGTGAGGTGCAGTTCTTCGCCCGCGCGCCGCACTTCGCGTGTGTCGATGTTCAGGACGAGGTCACCCACCACCAGCTCGGCGGTGTCCATCGCGGCCACCCCGGAGCGCTGGACCAGCCGGTGCAGCCGCAGCAGGACCTCCTCCATGCTGAACGGTTTGGTCACGTAGTCGTCCCCGCCCGCGGCCAGCCCGGTGATGCGGTCCTGGACGGCGTCCTTCGCCGTCAGGAACAGCGCGGGAACCTCCGGCGCAAAGGCACGGATCCTGCCCAGCAGCTCGACGCCGTCGAACCCGGGAAGCATCACGTCCAGCACTAGCACGTCGGGGCGGAATTCCTTGGCAAGCTTCACCGCTTCGGGGCCGTCGGCGGCGACGGCAACGGACCACCCGGCCATCCGCAGGCCCATGCTCATCAGCTCGGAGAGGCTTGGTTCGTCGTCCACAACCAGGGCGCGGATGGGTGAGCCGTCCGGGTGCGTGAGCTGGGGGAGGTTGTTGGTCATGGAGTGCGAGGTGGCCATGGGACTACTCTCCGATCTGCCGTTGAGGTGCTGCTTTGGGGATCCTGTGCGGCGCCTGTGAATCCCAGCCTAGCGAGCTGTGCGCGCCGGAACCCGGGGTGCGGGGCGGAATTTCGCAACGGCGGGCGTGCCCATCATGTGGGACGGCGGAGGCCCGGAGGTAAGCATGCGAAGGGTTTGGCGGTTTCGGCTTCCTGTGAATGATTGCCCGGAATCGGCGTGTTCGGACGAAGGATGTTCGGCAGTATTCGCTCTGGCGCGCCCGCAAAGCAGAACGGATGTTATTTAATCCGCGTCGCAGAATTGTGATCTGTGCGACACTCGGCGCTTTCGTCTCGCATGGTGGACTTTCCGGTCCATTGTTACTTGCAAGTTTTCATTGTTACGTTGCACACTTCAATTGTGAACAAGAACTCAACAGCACCTGCAGCCGCAGTTTTTTGGATCAGCGCACCCGCTGGTACTGAAAAGCGCTGTTGTCGAATGCACGCCTAACTTTTACACCCCAGGAGTTTCTAGGCATTCGCCCCCAGCCCAGCGTCGGGCGCCCCTCCCCAGTTTTCATTGCGGGGACACCAGCATTCGAGCCGCGATGACGGCCATTTCACATTGAGGTAAGCAATCCATGACAGTTGCATCCGGATACGTCCACATCTCCGTCCGTAATGCCAGCAAGGCCGGCCAGGCCTCCGGCATCCGCCAGGGCTTCAGCGGCCGGGGCTCGTTCGCCCCCGCCGGATCCGGCGCCAGCTTCCCCGCTCCCGGCTACGCCCCGCAGGGGTACAACCCCAACTCCTACGGACAGCTCCGCGCCGTCCCGCCGGCGCCGGTCACGGCCCCCACCCCCGTGATTGCCCCCGGCGAAGGGAGCCCAGTGCGCCCCGTCCCCAGCGACAACGTCGCCCGCGGTTTTGTGCTCTACATGGGGATCGATGAGGAAACCGCGGCGGCTGCCGGCACCTCCATCGCCAAGCTTGCCCAGGAAATCAGGGCTTACGCCCAGTCCCTCGTGTCCGGTGCCGAGAGCTACGCCGCCGTCGCCGTTGCGCCGGCCAGCGCGCCGGGTTCCGCGCTCGACGTCGTCCGCTCCACCTTCGGTGACCCCACGGTGGGCGCCCGCCAGCGCTCCGAGTCCGCCCGCCTGCAGCAGCCGCAGGACCCGCGTCCTTCCGGCGTGCTGATCGACCTCGCCCGCCGCGAGGTGGCGCTCGACGGCGAATCCCTGAACCTGACGTTTAAGGAGTTCGAGCTCCTCAACTACCTCGTCGAGAACGGCACCCGCACTGTTGGCCGCGACGAGCTGCTGGAAGGACTCTGGCGGAACGCCGAAGAGGTGCCCAACGAGCGCACCATCGACGTCCACATCCGCCGCCTGCGCTCCAAGCTGGGCCGTCTGGCGAACACCGTGCGCACGGTCCGCGGCCAGGGTTACCGCTTCTACGAGCACCCCGAAGTTGTGGTCTGGGCCGCTCCGGAATACTCCATCTAGCCTTCACCACAGCGCAAAAGCGCCCGTACCCCGCCGGGGTGCGGGCGCTTTTGCGTTGGCGGCCGCCTGGCCGCCGTCGGGCCCTGTTGCGTTGAGTGGGTCCGGCGTAGTCTCGGAGCGTTGGGCCGACTATTGGGAGGAAGACATGTCAGTTGCACGGATTACTACCCTCAGCGCGAACTCCAAGACCTCGTTCGATGCTGCCATCAAGGAAGGCGTTGACCGGGCCAACAAAACCTTGCGCAACGTCACTGGGGCGTGGGTGAAGGAACAGAAGGTCGAAATCAACGACGGCGCGATCGTGGCGTGGCACGTTGTGCTGGAAGTGACCTTCGTCCTTGAGGACTAAACGGCCGCGGATGGGATGCGCGCCCGCTGACCACCTGCCGCACTAGGATTGGTCCATGAGCGCGCATCACATCAAACGGCTGGTGATCATGCGGCATGCCAAGTCGGATTGGCCCGGCGGCGTTGCGGACCACGACCGGCCGCTTGAAGAGCGCGGCCACCGCGATGCCCCGCAGGCCGGCAAATGGCTGGTGAAGCATGGCGTGGTCCCCGACTTCATTCTCTGCTCCAGCGCCTTGCGCACACGGCAGACGTGCACATGGGTGTGCAGTGAACTGGGCGACAAAGCGCCGACGCCGAAGCTCGAGGACGGGCTCTATGCGGCCTCGGCGAAGCGGATGCTGACGGTCATCAACCACGTCCCGGATACCGTGACCACCCTCATGGTGATCTCGCACATGCCCGGCGTGCAGGACCTGGCCATGCACCTTGCCTCCCGGGACTCGGACCACGACGCCTACATGGACGCTGCCACGCGGTACCCCACGAGCGCACTCACCGTCATGGAGACGGAAAAGACCTGGGCCGAGCTGGACGGCCAGGACGCCAGGCTCACGCATTTCAAGGTTCCCCGGGGCAAGTAGCGCAGCTGCGCTCCGGCACGGCCAAGGCGTCCGTCCTGATCTCCCCGTGCATAGCCGCGATCTTCCGATGCATAGTCATGCCGGCGTTTCTGCGGTTTACTGATGCTGTTTACTCGTGGACTTATGGCGATCGGGAGAAAAGGCGGATTCACCGTGGATTCAGGACAGCTCATCGGGCTCATCATCGGCATTGTTGTAGTGATCGCGATCGTGGTGGTGGCCACCATGCTCAGCCGCAAGCGCAAGGTCGAGGCGGACCGCAACAAGGCAGTCGAAATGCGGGAACAGGCCAAGGCCGAACAGCTCAACGCCAGGGAGCGTGAAGCCCAGGCTGCCCGGGCGGAGGCCGACGCCAAGCAGGCAGAGGTGGAGGCTGAGCGGCTCCGGGTTGAAGCAGCCGCACGGCAGCAGGAGGCCGACAAGGTCCAGTCCGGCGTGCAGGAACAGCTGCGGAAGGCTGACGAGCTGGACCCCGACGTCGCGACCTCCAGACGGGATGCCCAGAACACCGGCACCGAGGAGCTCCGCCGGGACCGCAGCGCCCGCAACCCGGCCACGGGCGAGCAGGCCGCCACCACTAGCGGGAGCCAGACGCCGGGAACCCAGGCGCCGGGAACCCAGACGCCGGGAACCCAGACAACGGGAACCCAGGTGCCGCCCGGCTCCGCGCCCCGGGAACCGGTGCACACCGATGAGCCGCGCGGCGACAATCCCCGCAACCTCTGAGTGCCCGGCCGCGCCGGCGAATTTCCGGCGCGCAGCCCCTGAACGGCGGCGAAGCAGGGCCGGAACGGGCATAGTGGCAGGGTGAACCCTCGCCATTCCGCCCTGGCCCTGCTCGTCGCAGTGCTCTGGGGCGTCAACTTTGTCGCGATTGACCTCGGCCTGCACCCGCCCGGAGCGGAGATGCCGCCGCTGTTGTTCGTGGCGATGCGGTTCATCCTGGTGGTTGTTCCGTGCATCTTCTTCATCCGAAAGCCCGACGTCGGCTGGAAGGCGATCATCGGCGTCGGGCTGTTTATGAGCGCCGGACAGTTCGGGCTGCTCTACCTGGCCATGGCCCTGGGCATGCCGGCCGGCCTGGCGTCACTCGTGCTGCAGGCGCAGGTGCTGTTGACCGTGCTCTTGGCCGCGGGCTTCCTGGGTGAGCGTCCGAGCCGGCGGCAGTTCGCGGGCGTGGTGCTGGGCGTCGCCGGGCTCGCGGTGGTTGCCGTCGGCCGGAGCCTGGTGGCACCGGTGTTGCCGCTCATGATCGTGCTGGCCGCCGCGCTGTCCTGGGCGGCCGGCAACATCGTTGCCCGCAAGGCGAAGGCGGCGTCGGGGCTGGGGCTGGTGGTCTGGTCAGGGGCCGTGGTGCCGGTGCCGCTGCTGGGCCTGTCCCTGCTGGTCGACGGTCCGCCTGCCGTGGCGCAGGCCCTGGCCGGAGTCCAGCCTGTCACCCTGCTGAGCGCGCTCTACACGGCCATCTTCGGTTCCCTCGTTGGCTACGGAATCTGGAACCGGCTGCTGGGGCTGTACCCGTCCTCCGCCGTCGTTCCGTTTACCCTGCTGGTGCCGGTGGTGGGAATGACCACGGCGTGGCTCGTCCTGGGCGAAGTGCCCACCCCCGCGGAAATCACCGGCGGCGCACTGCTGCTCGCCGGGGTCGCCATTGCGGTGCTGCGGCCCTGGGATCCTCGGGCGCGGGCCGTTCGACGGCGGGACCGCCCGCCGCGGGATCAGCGGCGGGTACCCGTCCGGGCCGACTGAGTCTTGGCTGGCTGGGACCGTGCTGGCTGGGACCGTGCCGGCTGGGACCGCGCCGCGGTGATGGCGGGTTTGGCGGTTCCTGCTTTGGTGGTGCCTGCCTTGGCGCTCCCGGACCTGGCCGCGGGGCGTGCAGCCGTCCGGGATGCGGCGGCCCGCGGTACGGCCGTCCGCGGTACGGCCGTCCGTGGTGCAGCGGTCCGTGGTGCTCCGGGTTTGGGGGCGGCCGGCCTGCCGGCTCCCGGCCTGGGTGCCGGCCGTCGGGCCCCCGCGGCAGGCCTGCGCCGCGGTGGCGCGCCCGCGCCGCGGGGGCGCCTTCCCCTGGCCGGCAGGACGGTCCCGGCCACCAGCAGCAGCAGCGCGGCTGCGCCGAAGCCGGCGGCGAGATAGAAGTAGAGGTCCGGATGCTCGGAATCCACCGGGGCGGACATCGCGTCCGGATCGGCGTTGAAGGCCAGGCCCCACTGCCGCAGGAACGCGATGCCGAAGGCAATGAACAGGATGCTCCCGATTCCGCTGGCCGCCAGGGTCCGGTGCCGGCGGCGGATGACCACCTCCGAGACGCAGGCCACGTAGGCCGCCGCGGCGGCCGTCAGGAACCACAGAAATACCGTCTCGTGGAGTGTGATGCCGGCCAGGGCCAGGAGCGCCAGCGCGGCGAGGAACGCGCCGATGGCGATCTTTCCGCTGTTACCCATGTGGCCCATGTGAACAATCATCCCCGATCGGGGCTACTTCACGATGTAGCCGCGCATGGACGCCATGATTGCGGCGACACTCTGCTGGCGGGTCCGCTCCGGGTGGTAGGTCTGCCGGTCCAGGCCCACCACGAAGCAGGCACCGAAGACGGCCGTCTCCAGGCTGCCGCGGGATACGCCCGGATCCACCGGGTAGGCGGCGGCCACCGCATCGATCGCCGCGCCGATCACGGCGAGCAGCTGTCCCCGGAGCTCGGTGAAGGTGTCCTGCCACTCGCTGGGCGTCCGCCAGTTCTCGCTGACCCACAGCCGGGCGAAGGAGGGGTAGTCGTCCATGAAGTCCATGGCCTGCCCGATCATGTCCTCCATGGCCGTGAGCGGGTCCAATGACTCGTCCTTGACGCTCAGCAGCCGTGCCAGCAGGATGTCCACGCCGTGCCGCAGCAGCTGCGCGATCAGGTCCGACTTGCTGCCGAAGTTGTAGTACACCGTGCCTTTGGAGACCCCTGCGGCGGCGGCGATCTCGTCCACTGTCACGCCGGCCGCGCCGCGCTCTCCGATCAGTTCCATGGACGCCTCGAACAGTTTCTGCTTGGTGGCGTTGGTGCGGCCGGGGCGGAGTTTCTTCTCCGGATCCCCGGCGCCTGCCGCGCCGCCGCTCGGGCTGGTGGTCATACGGCGATCTCCGGTTTCAGGGTCTTGAGGGTCCAGAACTTGTGCTTGCGAACGGCCAGCGTGGAAAGGGCCGCCCCCAGCAAGGTATACCCCATGAGCCCGGCAACCGTCGGCACAATCAACGAAAGGTCCGCGCCGTAGATCAGATGCCGCATTCCGGACACCACGTAGCCCATAGGCAGCACCTCATGGACAAAGTGCAGCGGCTGCGGGGTGGTCTGCCACGGGAAGGTTCCGCCGGAGGAAACCAGCTGCAGGACCAGGAGGATGAGCACCACGAACTTTCCGGGAGTCCCCAGCAGGGCGACCACTCCCTGGATGATGGCGCTGAAGGCCATGGCGGCTGCCAGCATGAACAGCCACATCAGGACCGGATGGGCGGGTTCCAGGCCCAGCCCCACGTCCACCACGAGGGTCAGGAGACTGGCCTGGACCACCGAGACCGCGAAGAACGGCAGCCAGCCGCCGACGGCGATTTTCCACGCCGGCGCGTTGGAAGCCAGCGCACGCTGCGTGATGGGCCGCATGGCCTGGACCAGCATGAAAATGCCGATCCACAAGGCCAGGGTCAGGAAGAACGGTGCCAGGCCTGCGCCGTAGGACGCGGCCTTCGCCTGCGAGACGTCGCTGACGGCAACGGGGTCCGCAATCACCTTGGACAGGTTGTTCTTCTGCGCATCATCAGGATTGGGGATGTTTCCGGCGCCCGTCGCCAGGCCGGAGGCCAGCTCCCCGGCACCATCCGAAGCCGTGCGCGCGCCGTCCTCCAGCCGGGCCGCGCCGCCGTCGAGCTGGCGGGCGCCCTCCGCGAGCCGGGCCGTACCGTCGACGGCGCTCTGCTCGCCCGCGGCCAGAGCGGCTGCGCCGGCTGAGAGCTGGTCTGCGCCCGTCGAGGCCTTGGAGATCGCACTGGTCAATGCCGGCGTCGCGCCTGCAAGCCGGGAGGCCCCGGCACTGACCGCGGCAGAGCCGTCGGCAAGCCGCTGGATCTGGGCTGCATCGGTCTGGAGTTTGGACTTGGCGTCCGCCACGGGGTTGGACACGGCAGCGGAATCGAAATCGGCCAGGATCCTGCCGGCCTGTTCGGAAGTGATGACTCCGGCGGCGACCAGACGGTTGTTGGATTGCACCACGCGGTCCCGGAGGCCCCGGTCAGCCGCGTCGAGCTGCCCGACGACGTCCTGGACCTTGGTGTTCAGCGCGGCGTTTCCCGCCGCGACCTGGGCGGCGCCGTCCGCAAGTTTCCTTGAGTCGGCAGGCAGCGTGGCCGTCTTGTCCTCCAGCTGCGCCAGGCCGGAGCTGAGCTGGCCGGCGCCGGCATTGAGCTGGTTGGCGCCGTCGCGCAGTTTCACCTGACCGGCGGCAAGTTCCGCGATCCCGCCGTTCAGCTGGCTCGTGCCGGAGTGCAGGCTGACAGCGCCGTCGCGGAGTCTGGCGATGCCGTCGGAAAGTTTCCCGGCCCCGTCCGCGGCCTGGACGATCTGTGCGTGGATGGTGCCGAAACCCGTCAGCAGCTGGTTCGCGGTCTCCTCGCCCACCTCCTTGGCCACCGTCGAGTGCACGGCGGTGGTCAGTTTGTCCACGATGTTGCTGAGGACGTAATTGTTGGCATCGTTGGTGGTGACGTTCAGCATGGCCTGGTTCGCCGCGTCAAAGCTGCCCGGGGACACCAGGTTGGCCGAGAAGTCCTGGGGGATCTTAAGCGCGAACGCGTACTTGCCGCTGCTGACCCCCTGGTCTGCTTCCTCGGAGGTGGCGACTTCCTGCCAGTTGAAGACATGGTCGTCCACCAGGCTGCTGGCCACCTTAGTTCCGGCTTCGAGCCTGCTCCCGTTGCTGGCGGTCGCGCCGGTGTCCTCCACCACCAGGGCGGCGTCGATCTGGTCGAGGTTGCCATAGGGATCCCAGTTTGCGTAGAGGTACACCGCGCCGTACAGCAGGGGCACCATGGTCAGGGCCAGGATGGTGAGTTTGGGCAGGAGCCCGCCGGTCATGCGTTTGAGCTCGGAGCGGGCCAGCCGCAGAACAGTCACTTTGAGTCCTCGAAGTCGAACGGGATGGGTGCAGTGGGCCGGTGGTTGGCGGCAGCGTTCTCCGCCGCCGGTCCTGACGCGCCGTGAGGGCCGGAGGGGTCCGCGGATTCCTCGTCAGGGGCTGCCGTTGCCGGGGCAACCTTCACGGCGTTCCCGATTGACGATGCCGGGCCGGTCCAGCCGTCCGGCAGTGCCGCGACGGTGGCAACGACGGCGAGTGGCCGCCCGGCGTCGTACGCCAGTTCCTCCAGCCGGGGAAGCCAGTCCGCAGGATCTGCGCTGTGCCGATCCGGCGAATCAACCACCAGCAAATCCGTCGCGGGGTTGGCCAGGGCAAGTGCGGTCAGCAGTTCGGCGCGGCGCCTGGCCGGAACCTGATCGATCCAGAGGGCAGCGATGTCCTCGAAGCGGTTCACCTTGAGCCAGGGTTTGCTGAGCAGTGCACCGCGGTAGCGCCTGGGGATGAGCGCGAGGTCCTCGGTGACGAGGTCTTTGACGCTGAGGTGCTGTTCGGGCTCGTTGACGCCGGGGGAGTCCACCAGGGCGCTGGCCAGGCGCAGGCGCCTGATCTTGGAACTCCCGTCCCAGTCCAGCCCTCCCGCGGAGGGCTTCATCCGGCCGCTGAGGGTGAGGGCAAGGGCTGTTCGCTGGTCCTGGCCGTCGCCTTCGACCAGGAGCAGCTCGCCGGGACGTACCTGCAGCGAGGTGGGCGGGAGCAGGTCGTCCCGCCGGCCCTTCACATGGAGTTGTTGTACGCAGAGCAAGGGGAGCCTTTCGAAGGAGATGTCTCCTTCAAGGCTAACTAAACTGACCAGTCAGTTCAAATAGAGGCTCAGAGTCCGTACTCCTCGAGCAGTTTCAGCCAGACCTCGCTGATGGTGGGGTAGGCGGGAACGGCGTGCCACAGCCGGTCCAGCGGCACTTCACCCACGATCGCGATGGTCGCGGCGTGCAGGAGTTCGGCCACATCCGGGCCAGCGAACGTGGCACCCAGCAGCACCTTGCGGTCCTCGTCCACCACCAGCTGGGCCCAGCCCTCGTAGCGCTCGGCATGCAGCGACGATCCGGCCACCTGGATGGGCAGGTCGACGCAGGAGACGTTGTATCCGTCCTGCTCCGCCTGCCGCACGGTCCGGCCCACGTTGGCCAGTTCCGGGTCCGTGAAGACCACGTTCGGCACCGCGTGCTGGTTGGCGGTCTGGGCGTAACGGCTCCACGGGGCCGCCCCGCCGCTGAGCTCGCCTTTGGCGCGGGCGGCAATGGCGTCGCCGGTGGCGCGCGCGCCGTATTTGCCCTGGTGGGTCAGCATGGTTTTCCCGGCCGCGTCGCCGGCGGCATACAGCCAGGGGTCGACGTCGTTCCCGGCGCCTCCCGTCACCAGCCCGGTGGAGTCGGTGCTGAGCCGCAGCTCCGCGCCGTCCTCTGCGCCCAGGTCAACGCTCTCCAGCCCGGTTCCTTCCAGGGCGGGGTGCCGGCCGGTGGTCACCAGGAGCCTGTCCGCCGTCACTTCGGCGCCGTCCTCCAGCTCCACGGTGAGCGAGCCGTCGTCGTTCTCCCGGACACCCTTGGTTCCGGTGTGGAGATGCAGATCAACGCCGTCCGCGCGCAGCCCGGCTGCCACCAGGGCGGCAGCTTCCTCCGGAAAGGCGCCCAGCAGGGCGCCGCGCGCCACAAGCGTCACCGAGGAGCCCAGCCGGGCGAAGGCCTGGGCGAGTTCGGTGCCCGCCACGCCGCCGCCCAGGACCGCCAGCCGGTCCGGTACCTCACGCGCGGACGTCGCATCCCGCGTGGTCCAGTAGTCCACGTCGGACAGGCCGGCGACGGGCGGCACGGTGGGCGTGGAGCCGGTGGCCACCACGACGGCGTGCCGTGCGGTGAGCAGGTAGCTGTTGCCGTCGAGTCCCGCGACCTCGACTGTCCGGATGCCCGTGATCCAGCCGTGGCCGCGGATGAGCTCAATCCCGGCGTCGTCAACCCATGCCACCTGGCTGTCATCCTGCCAGTTGGAGGTGAAGTGGTCGCGGCGCTTCAGGACGGCCGCCGCGTCCAGGGTCCGGGTGACGGCCTCTGCGGCGCCGGGGACTGTCTGCGCGCCGTGGAGGGCGGTGCCGGGTCGCAGCAGGGCCTTCGACGGCATGCAGGCCCAGTAGGAACATTCGCCGCCCACCAGTTCCGCCTCGATGAGGACAGCCGTCAGGCCGCCCTGCACCGCACGGTCCGCCACGTTCTCGCCCACGGCGCCCGCGCCGATCACAATGACATCGAATTCCCGTTCCACCTGTGCCGTCATGGCAAAAGCCTACGCCCGGCGCTGCGCCCGGAACGCCGGGGACGACCCCTTTGCAGGACGTGGGACCACCGCTACTGTGAGGTTCACACTTCGGGGGAGGCTGGCGATGGCGGCAGGCAAGGGGACCGCGGGCGGTGCGGGCGCCGGTGCCAACAGTGCGGGCAGCGGCGCCGTGGCCTCAGCCAGGTCCGTGCCACCGCCCAGGTTCAGCGCACAATCCCGGCTGCGGGCGCTGCAGGCGGACATCATGGACCTGATCCTGGACCGTGAGCTGGAGCCCGGCGACCCGCTTCCGACCGAGACTGAGCTTTCCGCGGTGCTGGGCATCGGCCGCAACACCCTGCGGGAATCCCTCAAGGTCCTGCAGGCGCTCGGGGTAGTCGACATCCGCCATGGCTTCGGCATGTTTGTGGCCACGAACAATTTCGAGGCACTGGCCGATGGACTCGTTTTCCGGGGCAGGCTGTCGCTGCGGCATCACGGGCAGGAAGCGCTGCAGCTCGTGGAGGTGCGGCAGGCGCTGGAGTCCGGGCTGATCGCCGGCGCCATGGAGCAGATGACCCCGGAGCAGCTCGCGGGCATCGAGGCCTCCGTGCTCCGGATGGAGTCCCTGGCCCGCGCAGGGGAGAGCTTCATGGAGGCGGACGCGGAATTTCACCGCCGGCTGTTCGAACCCCTCAACAACCAGATGCTGTCCGGCCTGCTCGACGCCTTCTGGAAGGTGTACCGGCGGCTCCAGCTTGAGCTGGGCAGGGCAGATTCCGGCAGGGCAGATTCCGGCAGGGCAGATTTCGGTGGGGCTGATGCCGCCGGAGCTGAGGCATATGGCGCGGGCGAGGGCGGCCTCCTGCAAGCGGCGGCGTTGCACCGGGGCATTTATGAGGCAGTCGCCGCGGGGGACAAGGATCTGGCCGCCCGGCGGCTCAACAGCCATTTCGACGGGCTCCGGGACCGGATCAACCGGGCCGTCGCGCCGTAGCCGAGTCCGGCTGGCGACCCGACGGCAGGCGTCGCCGTCGGGCGTTATACAGGTCGGATGCTAAACAAAAAGATCCGCACCGGCGGACCGGTGCGGATCTTTGTATTGTGCGCCCAAAGGGATTCGAACCCCTGACCTTCTGTTCCGTAGACAGACGCTCTATCCAGCTGAGCTATGGGCGCATCTTCAGTTCTTGGAACTTCTCGCTCCCCGAACCTCGAATTACTTTACGCGAGGTGGGCCCGTACTGCCAAATCGAAACAGGTGTAATCTGCCCGACTAGACCGGTCTACGTGACCTTGATCACAAAACAGGCACTTTGTGGCAGGCCAGTTCCTTGATTTTCCGGGGTTTTTCATTTCCGGCCGCCCAGACGTCTGACATTTGGCCCGGATTTGGGGAGGTGATCTAGCCCTACATTTAGGAAACACCACTGAACCCGAGGAAGGGAACCGTTATGGGAGATCTGGCGCGACTGCCGTTGCTTGAAAAGGCACCCACCACACATGCCGGCCTGCTGGCATGGGTTGAAGAGGTAGCCGAGCTGACCCAGCCGGACCGGATCCACTGGGTAGACGGCTCCGAGGAGGAGAACACCCGGCTCACGGACGAGCTCGTCGAGGCGGGAACGCTGACCCGCCTGAACGAGGAGCTGTTCCCCAAATCCTTCGCGGCATTCTCCGATCCCGCCGATGTGGCCCGCGTGGAAGAGCAGACCTACATCTGCTCCGAAAATGAGCGCGATGCCGGCTTCACCAACAACTGGATGGCTCCGGCAGAAATGAAGGAGAAGCTGCGCGGACTGTTCAGTGGCTCCATGCGCGGCCGCACCATGTACGTCATCCCGTTCGTGATGGGCCACCTCGACGCCGAGGACCCGAAATTCGGCGTGGAGATCACCGACAGCGCCTACGTGGTGGCCTCCATGCGCATCATGGCAACCATCGGCACCCAGGTCCTGGACAAGATCACCGCCACCAACGCCTTCTTCGTCCCCGCCCTGCACTCCCTCGGGGCCCCCCTGGCCCCCGGCCAGGAGGACGTCGCCTGGCCCTGCAACCCGGACAAGTGGATTGTGCACTTCCCGGAAGAGCGCTCCATCTGGTCCTTCGGCTCCGGCTACGGCGGCAACGCCCTGCTGGGCAAGAAGTGCTACGCCCTGCGGATCGCGTCCGTGATGGCCCGCGACGAAGGGTGGCTGGCCGAGCACATGCTCATCCTCAAGCTGACCTCTCCGGAAAAGAAGAACTACTACATCTCCGCGGCCTTCCCTTCCGCCTGCGGCAAGACCAACCTCGCCCTGCTGGATCCGACCATCGAGGGCTGGAAGGTCGAGACCCTCGGCGACGACATCACCTGGATGCGGATCGGCAAGGAAGGCGAACTGCGCGCCACCAACCCGGAGGCCGGCCTGTTCGGTGTTGCCCCCGGCACCGGCTGGGGCACCAACCCGAACGCCATGCGCGCCATCGCCAAGGGCCACAGCATCTTCACCAACGTCGCCCTCACCGACGACGGCGGCGTGTGGTGGGAGGGCATGACCGACGAAACGCCCGCGCACCTCACCGACTGGCAGGGCAACTCCTGGACGCCCGATTCGGACAAGCCCGCAGCGCACCCGAATTCGCGCTTCTGCACACCCATCTCCCAGATCGACATGCTCGCCGAGGAATACTTCAACCCGGAGGGTGTCGAGCTCTCCGCGATCCTGTTCGGCGGCCGCCGCAAGACCACGGTTCCGCTGGTCACCCAGGCCCGCAGCTGGACTAACGGCATCTTCATGGGCTCCACGCTCTCCTCCGAGACGACGGCTGCCGCGGCCGGCCAGGTGGGCGTGCTGCGCCGCGACCCGATGGCCATGCTGCCGTTCATCGGCTACGACGCGGGCGACTACCTGAAGCACTGGATCAGCGTCTCCGGCAAGGCGAACCCGGAACGCCTGCCGCACATCTTCCTGGTCAACTGGTTCCGCCGCACGGCCGACGGCGACTTCGCCTGGCCCGGCTTCGGCGACAACGCCCGCGTCCTGAAGTGGGCCATCGAGCGCCTCGAAGGCAAGGCGGAGGCCGTCGAGACCCCCATCGGCTTCGTGCCGGCCGGGCACTCGCTGGACGTCTCCGGCCTGGACCTGACGCACGCCCACGTGGAGGACGCCGTCCGCGTGGACCGCGAGGAGTGGGACGCCGAGCTCGCCTCGATCGAGGAGTGGTACGCCAAGTTTGGTGATTCTCTCCCCGATGCCCTGCGGGCAGAGTTGGAAGGCCTGAAGGAGCGGATGGCGGAGCACTAACAGCCAACCGACTCCCGGTGGGGCATATCGGCGGCCCCGCACCTTGTCCAAGGTGCGGGGCCGCCGTCGTACTCTCCTCTGCGCGGGCGCGGGACTTAGGCCCCTAGACCGCGTCGGGGCGCAAGCCTAGGCTCGACGAATCATCAGCCGGCCCGTCCGCCGACTGGAGAGGGAGCTGGGGCAATCTGCGCGCGCGGCCGTGCCCCGAACCTGCTCGCAGCACGCGAGAGCTCAGGAGCTCATCATGCTTGTCACCGACGACATCCAGGCCTTGTCCTCGGCTGTCAGCGGCCCGGTCGCCTTGCCGGACAGTCCCGAATTCGCGGCCGAGACGTTCGCGTTCAACGCCGGCACCGTCCATCGTCCCGACGTCGTGCTCGGGGCCGAAAACGCGCAGGACGTCGCCACCGGCGTGAAATGGGCCGCCGCACGCCGGCTCCCGGTCGCGGTCCAATCCACCGGGCACGGCGCGAACTTTGCGATTGACGGCGGCCTGCTCATCACCACGCGGCGCCTGCAGGACCTGCAGATCGATCCGGATAAACGGACCGCCAGGGTGGGGGCCGGTGTGAAGTGGCGGAGCGTTTTGGAAGCGAGTGTGCCGCAGGGGCTGATCCCGCTGCACGGCTCAAGCACTGACGTCGGCGTGGTCGGCTACACGCTCGGCGGCGGGCTCCCTGTGCTGGGACGCGCCCATGGGTTCGCTGCGGAGCAGGTCCGCAGCATGGAGCTTGTGACGGCTGACGGCGTGTCCCGCCGGATCGACGCCGAGACCGAAGCCGAGCTCTTCGCGCTGATGTGCGGAGGAAAGGGCAATTTCGGGATCGTCACCGCCCTCGAGTTCAATCTCTTCCCCTTGGGGGATTTCTACGGCGGCGCGATCTTTTATCCCGGGGCGGACGCGGACTCCATCCTGGCGGCGTTCCGCGAGTGGCTGCCCACGCTTCCTGACCAAGCGTCCCCCTCGATCTCCCTGCTGCGCCTTCCGGACATGGAATTCGTTCCCCCGCCGCTCCGGAACCAGTTCGTGGTGCACCTGCGCTTCGCATTCCCCGGGAACCGCGAGGATGGCGACCCGCTTCTGGCGCCGATGCGCGCGGTTTCGGCACCTTTGATGGACACTGTGGGCCCGATGGACTATCTGGACGTCGACCAGATCCACATGGATCCGATGGATCCGCTCCCATACATGGAGGGCGGAGTGCTCCTGAAAGATTTCGGCGAAAAGGCGGTGGCGGCTCTGCTCGAGCTGGCCGGCCAGGACTCGGGCTGTCCGCTGATCATGATCGAAGTCCGCCCGCTCGGAGGGGCGCTGGCCAAGGGCCGGGCCCTGGCGGACGCCGTGTCCGGGCGGGACGCCGCGTTCCTTCTGTTCCTTGTCGGGATCAACGCACCGCCCGCGGCCGAGGCGTCCCACGCATCCATGCGCGGGATCCTGGCCGCGATGGCGCCCCACTCAACCGGATCTACGCTGGTCAATTTCCACGGCGAGCCCGGCGACGAGGCCGACCGGGCCCGGGCATGGTCGCCCGCCGTCTACGAAAGAATGCGGGCCGCCAAGGCCACCTACGACCCCGGCAACCTCCTGCGGTTTGGCCATGCGATCACCGGAGTGTCGTCCGCGACCTGACCGGTCCGGACTGGGCTGCGCGGGCCGGTTAGCGACGACGGCGGCCCGCACCTTTGTTACGAAAGGTGCGGGCCGCCGTCGAACTCTCATCGTCTGCTCCGCAACAGCCCTTTTGAACCCTCTAAAGGGCCGTTGCGGAGCAACCGATGGGTACTTTAGCTGGCGAGCCAGATGTCCGGGCCGAAGACCTCGTAGTGGATCCTGGTTGCCGGGATGCCGGCGTTGATGGCCTCGTTGCGGATGTTCTTCATAAACGGCAGCGGGCCGCAGAGGTACAGTGACGCGTTGGCCGGCAGGTCCACCTCGCGCAGGGACATAAAGCCTTCCCGGGTCCCGTCGACCGGCTGCTCGAGCCAGAGCTGGAGGTCGGCACCGTCCAGGCGTTCGACGTCGTCCGTCATCTGGGAGCGCAGCGCCCAGGAGTCCAGGGTGCTTTCGGCGTGCAGGACCAGGACCTGGCGGTCGGAGCCGGCGTCGGCGAGGGAGCGCAGGATGGAGGCGGTGGGCGTGCAGCCGATGCCGGCGGAGGCCAGCACCACGGGGCCGTCGCCGTCTTTGAGCGTGATCTCGCCGTAGGGGTTGGAGATCTCGAGGATGTCGCCCACCTCGACGTTGTTGTGCAGCACGGGTGAGACCTCGCCGCCGTCGTCCTTCTTGGTGGTGAAGCTGCGGCTGGTGCCGGCGTCGCCGGAGAGCGAGTACTGGCGGACCTGGCGCAGCCCGTCCGGGAGGGTGACCTTGACGCTGACGTACTGTCCGGGCAGGGCGGAGGTGATGGGGGTGTCGTCGGCGGGCTCCAGGGTGAAGGTCATGGAGCCGGTGCCGGCGGGGGTCTTGGCGGCGACCCGCCACGGGCTCCACATGGTGCCGTTGGCCTGCGCCGCGTAGAGGCCCTTTTCGAGCTTGATCAGCGCGTCTGCCATGAGCCAGTAGACCTCGGTCCAGGCCTCGGCGATTTCCGGGGTGATGACCTCGGCGAGGTCCTCGGCGATGGCGGCAAAGAGGTGCTCGTAGACCACCTGGTACTGGGGTTCGGTGATGCCGAGGGAGGCGTGGCGGTGGGCGATGCGGGCCAGCACGGTCTCCGGCAGGGTCCCCGGGTTGTTGACCAGGTGGGTGGCGAAAGCGGCGATGCTTCCGGCCAGGGCCTGCTGCTGGTTGCCGTTGCGCTGGTTGGAGCGGCTGAAGAGCCCGTCGAGGAGTTCAGGGTGCGCCGCGAAGAGGCGGGCGTAGAACTTGGGGGTGATCTCACCGATCCGGGAACCGACCAGCGGGAGGGTGGCCTCGATGACGGGGAAGGACTTGTCCGAGAGCATGTTGACTCCTGAGATAGTGGCCCGGGGTCTGCGACCGGACCGGTTCAAATACCCATATTTGAAATGCGAGTATTTATGCCTCAGTTCTACATGAGGTAGAAAACAAGTTCAAATCGAGGGGGCCCCGGGCGTAACGGGGGTGCTCTTAGAGCCCGGGGCGCAAGCCGATGGCCTGGAAAACCGGCGCCATCTGCCGGGATGTGGGCAGCGAGGCGACCACCAGGTCGTCCAGTTCGCGGTAGAAGGCCTCGCGGGCACGGGCGAGTGCCCCGCGCAGGCGGCACTCGGCGATCAGCGGGCAGGTCCCGCCGGCGGCGACGCAGTCCGCCGGGTCCGCGCGCGTGTCCAGCAGGCGCAGCAGCTGGCCCACCGTGGCGGAGCGCCCGGCGCTGCTGAGCCGGGACCCGCCGTTCCGTCCGCGCTCGACGTCGACCATCCCCAGCTCCCGCAGCTTCGCCATCGCCTTGCTGACGTGGTTGTACGGCGTCCCGACGGCGTCGGCGATGCTCTGGGTGGTGAGGAGTCCGCCGTCGGGAGCGGCCGCGAGCACCATCATGGCGCGCAGGCTGACATCCGCGAAGGCGTTGATCTTCATAACACCAGCTTACGGGCGGTCTAGTCCACCCACACGCCGGGCTCGTTCGTATCCGCGGAGAGCTCCCCGAATTCCAGCTCCCGCGTCGCCGGGTTGGCGGCGTACGGCAGGACCGCGGCGAACAGCGACCCGTCCTTGTGCTCCGCGGCCACATGGATGGCGTCCGACGCTTCTTCCAGCAGAGTGATGTCACAGACGACGGCGGCCGCACGGAACTCGTCGCGGTGCTGGCGCAGGAGCTCGGTGAGGTCCCTGATCATGGCGTCGGCGTCGAAATCGGCGTCCGATCCCTCGGCCGCGTCGGCCGGGGTGACGGCCACCAGCCGGACCTCGCCGTCGTTCTGGACCACGAGGGCGAACGGCAGGAACCCGCCGTTACGCTCGAGCTGTTCCTGGGCGGCGCCGACCCCGGTCCCGAGCAGGTTCTCCAGGTCCGTGGCGCTGGCCTCCGGAACGCTGCTGCGCCAAGACCCTGCAGGGGAAGATTCAGAAGGGGAAGATTCAGAAGGGGAAGACTCAGCAGGGGAAGATTCAGAAGGGGAAGATTCAGAACGGGAAGATTCTGCAGGAGCTTCCGCCACGGCCTAGCCCCGGACCAGGGCGAGGACGCGGTCGCGGACGCGGACCATGGTGTCGTTGTCCGTGGCCTCCACGTTCAGGCGCAGGAACGGTTCCGTGTTGGAAGGGCGCAGGTTGAACCAGTAGCTGCCGTCCGTGGCGATGAAGGTGCTGCCGTCCAGGTAGTCCACCTCCACGTCCTCGGTGTGGAAATCGTGCCGGACGCGCTCCACGGCCGCGGCCTTGTCCTCGATTTCGGAGTTGATTTCCCCGGAGGACACGTAGGGCTCGTATTCGCGGCCGAGATCGGACAGCGGGCCGTCCTGCTCGCCGAGGGCCGCGAGGACGTGCATTGCGGCGAGCATGCCCGTGTCCGCGTTCCAGAAGTCGCGGAAGTAGAAGTGGGCAGAGTGCTCGCCGCCGAAGATCGCGCCCTCCGCGGCCATGACGGCCTTGATGAAGGAGTGGCCCACGCGGGTGCGCACTGCCCGGCCGCCGTGGCGTTCCACCAGTTCGGGGACGGCGCGGGAGGTCAGGAGGTTGTGGATGACGGTGGGGTTCGCCTCGCCGAGGCCCTGGGCGCGGGCGATCTCGCGGCGCGCCACCATACCGGTGATCGCGGACGGGGAGACGGGGTCGCCCTTCTCGTCGATGACGAAGCAGCGGTCGGCATCGCCGTCGAACGCCAGCCCGATGTCCGCGCCGTGCTCGACGACGGCGGCCTGCAGGTCGCGCAGGTTCTCCGGTTCCAGCGGGTTGGCGGGGTGGTTGGGGAAGGACCCGTCCAGCTCGAAGTACATGGGCACGATCTCGAGCGGAAGCTTGGGCAGCAGGGCATCGCCCAGCACCGCCGGCGTCGTGAGCCCGGCCATGCCGTTGCCGGCGTCCACCACCACCTTGAGCGGGCGGGAGCCGCGCAGGTCCACCAGGCTGCGGAGGTACTCGGAGTAGCCTTTCAGGACGTCGTGCACGCCGATCAGGCCGCGGGCGGGGGCTGCCGGGATGGACCCGGAGTTGAGGTATTCCTCGGCGCGGGCCTGGATTTCCTTGAGACCGGATTCCGAGGAGATCGGCTCGGCGCCGGCCTTGGCCATCTTGATGCCGTTGTACTCGGCGGGGTTGTGGCTCGCCGTGAAGGTGGCGCCCGCGGCGTTGAGCGCCCCGCACGCGTAGTAGAGCTCATCGGTGGAGATCAGGTCGAGCAGCTGGACGTTGGCGCCGCGCCGGGCGGCGCCTTCGGCGAAGGCCTTGCTGAACTCGGGGGATGAGGGGCGCATGTCGCCGCCGACCAGCACTGTCTGGCCCTCCAGCTGCAGGACGTCGACGAACGCCGCACCCACCGCCTCGACGATTTCGGCGGTGATCGTTTCGCCGACAATGCCGCGCACGTCATAGGCCTTGAAGGAGGCGGAGAGGTCAAAAGTCTTGGTCTGGTCCATAGTCACGCGTCTTATCTTACGGCGAAGCGTTAGCGGGCCGGGGAGGGACACTGCCGCGTTCCACCGGCCGCCGGATCCGCGCTGTGATTGTCCACATAGCAGCCGCCGCGGCTTCGTGGCTGTCGGCGGGGGCTGGGATACTGAACCAATGGCCAATAACCAGAACGCTGCAGTCCTGTCCGCTTCCACCGCTGCCCCCTCAGGTGCGTCGGGGACGCGGGCGCAGGCCCAGGAGGTGCTGCGCGAGCTGGTGGGGCACCCGGCCGCGGAGTTCCACGACGGCCAGTTCGAGGCGATTGAAGCGCTGGTCGACGGCGGCCGCCGCGCCCTCGTGGTGCAGCGCACCGGCTGGGGAAAATCGGCTGTCTATTTCGTCTCGTCCCTGTTGCTGCGGCGCCGAGGCGCCGGGCCCACCCTGATCGTGTCCCCGTTGCTGGCCCTCATGCGGGACCAGGTGGCCGCCGCGGCGCGGGCCGGGGTCCGGGCGGTGGCCATCAACTCCGCCAACCAGCTGGACTGGGACACCGTCCGCGAACAGCTCGCCGCGGACGAGGTCGATGTCCTGCTGGTTTCACCGGAGCGGCTCACCAACCCCTCGTTCCGCGAAAACCAGCTGCCGGAGCTGATCCGCCGCACCGGGCTGCTGGTCATCGACGAAGCGCACTGCATCTCTGACTGGGGCCACGACTTCCGGCCCGACTACCGGCGCATCGCGGACCTCATCACCCAGCTGCCGGACACCGTCCCGGTCCTGGCCACCACGGCCACGGCCAACTCCCGGGTGGTGCACGACATCGAGGAGCAGCTGGGCACCGGCGTGCTGACCATCCGCGGCGCCCTGGGCCGTGAGTCCCTCCGCCTGGGCGTCCTGAGCCTGCCGGACTCCCGCGACCGCCTCGGCTGGCTGCTCACACACCTGCAGGACCTGTCCGGCAGTGGAATCATCTACACGCTGACGGTCTCCGCGGCCGAGGACACCGCACGGCTCCTGGCCGAGGCCGGCCACGAGGTGCTCGCCTACACCGGCCGCACCGACCCCGCCGACCGGGAACGCGCCGAACAGCTCCTCAAGGACAACCAGGTCAAGGCACTCGTGGCCACATCCGCGCTGGGCATGGGCTTCGACAAACCGGACCTCGGGTTCGTGGTGCACCTCGGGGCGCCGTCCTCGCCCGTGGCCTATTACCAACAGGTGGGCCGCGCCGGCCGTGGCGCAGCCAATGCCGACGTGCTCCTGCTCCCCGGGTCCGAGGACCGCGACATCTGGCAGTACTTTGCCACCGCGTCCATGCCCTCGGAGGAAAAGGCCGGTGCAGTCCTCGCGGCGCTCGCCGAGGCGGGGACCGCCGTGTCCACCGTGGCCCTGGAAGCGCGCGTGGACCTGCGCCGGACACCGCTGGAACTGCTCCTGAAGGTGCTGGCGGTGGACGGCGCCGTCGAGCGGGTGGGCGGGGGCTGGCGTTCCACCGGCCGGCCGTGGACCTACGACGCGGAGCGCTACAGCCGGATCGCGGAGGCCCGGGTGGACGAACAGGACTCCATGGTGATCTACCAGGACACGGCGGGCTGCCGGATGGAATACATCACCTCGGTCCTCGACGACGAAACCGCCCGCGCCTGCGGCCGCTGCGACAACTGCGCCGGCCGCTGGTTCCCGGCGGACATTGCCGCCTCGGCCTCGGAAGCGGCGGGCCAGACGCTGAGCCGCGCCGGAATTCCGCTGGAGCCCCGGCTGCAGTGGCCGAGCGGAATGGACCGGCTGGGCGTGCCCGTGAAGGGCAAGATCAAGCCCGAGGAGAGCGTCGCCCCCGGCCGGGCGCTGGCACGGCTGACGGACCTGGGCTGGGGCGGGGCCCTGCGGGAGACCTTCGCCGCCGGAGCCCCGGACCGGACCGTGGACCCGGGCATGCTGCAGGCCTGCGTCCAGGTCCTCCGCGAGTGGGGCGCCGGTGACAGCCGGGCCCCCGGCTGGAGCGGGGCCGGCCGGCCCGCCGCGATCATCAGCGTCCCGTCCCGCGGCAAGCCTGCCCTGGTGGACTCGCTGGCCCGGGGCATCTCGGAGATCGGCCGGATCCCGTATCTGGGGCAGTTGCAGCTGGAGCACGGCGGACCCACCGGCGGCCGCGGCGGCAACAGCGCCTACCGGCTGGCCGGGGTCTGGGACCGCCTCGTTGTGGGGCCGGAGCTGGAAGCGGCCCTGGCCGGGATCCAGGGCCAGAGCGTGATGCTGATTGACGACCTGGTGGACAGCCGCTGGACCGTGACCGTGGCCGGCCGGGCGCTCAGGCTCGCGGGTGCCGGGGCGGTGCTGCCGCTGGTGCTTGGCCAGGCCGGCTGACCTCGGCCCGGGCTCAGCCCAGGGTTTCGGGGTGCGCCGCGGGCGGCCCGGACTCAAGTACGGCCATGGCCGCGTTGTGCCCGCCGATGGCGCTGACGGCCCCGCCGCGGCGCGCGCCGGAGCCGCAGATCAGGATCTGCGGGTCATCCGTCGCGACGCCCCAGCGCTCTGCCGGCGTGGCCAGGGGTGTGGTGTCCTCGATAAAGGGCCAGTCCAGGCCGCCGTGGAAGATGTTGCCGCGCGGCATGCCGACGGCGCGTTCGATGTCGAGGGTGGTCTTGGTTTCGATGCAGGGGTTCCCGTCCGGGCCGGCCAGGAGCAGGTCCTCGATGGGCTCGGCCAGGACCGAGTTCAGGGAGGCCAGAACCGCGGCCTGGAGATCGGCCCGGCGCTGGTCGTTGTTGTCTGCCGTGATCAGGCGGTCCGGGACGTGCAGCCCGAACACGGTAAGGGTCTGCGCGCCGGCTGCCTGCAGTTCCGGGGACAGGATGCTGGGGTCCGTCAGGGAATGGCAGTAGATCTCGCAGGGCAGCGGGTGGGGGACCGCCCCGGCCTCGGCGGCGAGGTAGGCGGCGTCGAGCTGGGACCAGGTCTCATTGATGTGGAAGGTTCCGCCGAACGCCGCTTCCGGGGCGACGCTGTCATCCAGCAGCCGGGGGAGCCGCTTCAGCAGCAGGTTCACTTTGACCTGGGCGCCCTCCCGGAGGTGGTTCGGGTTCCGGGTGGCGGGGGCTGCGGCGCCGCCGGCCTGGCCGGCGGTCCTGAGCCGGTCCAGCACCACCGGGGCCACGTTGGCGAGGACCCACGGGGCGGTGGCGGTGTGCTCTGCCCCGGCGTGCCGGTAGCTGACCACGCCTCCCGGGCCGACGGCGGTGACGTCCGCGGATGTCAGGATGGTCGCGCCCGCCTCGCGGGCCGCGCGTTCCAGTTCCCCGGATACGGCGCCCATGCCGCCCACCGGCACGTCCCAGTCCCCGGTTCCGCCGCCGATCAGGTGGTAGAGGAAGCAGATGTTCTGCTGCAGGTCCTCGTCACCGGCCCGCGCGAAGGTGCCGATCAGGGCGTCCGTCAGCACCACGCCGCGGACCAGGTCGTGCTGGAGCGACGCCGCGATCGCGTCCCCGATGGGCTGCCCGGTCACGGCGTCCCACACGTCCTCCGCGCCGGCCCGCGCGGCGAGGGCCCTGGCCTCGGACCGGGTCGGCAGCGGCGAGGTCATGGTCGGCCAGAGGGCCTCGGTGAGGCGGCGGCACCCGGCGTAGAACTCGGTGAAGGCCTGGAACTCGTGCTCGGGGGCCCCGACGGCGGCGAAGGACGCGGCGGTGGCGGTGGCATCCCCGTTGTCGACCAGCAGGGCGCGGCGGGCGCCGCCGGGGTCCGGGGTGTACGAGGAGTACCGGCGCCGCGCGAGCCGGATGCACAGGCCCAGGTCGTCGATGATCTGCTGCGGCAGGAGGCTGACGAGGTAGGAGTATCGCGAGAGGCGCGCGTCGACGCCGTCGAACGCCCGGGCGGACACCGCGGCACCGCCGGGCTGCTCAAGCTTTTCCAGCAGCAGGACCTTCCGGCCGGCTTTGGACAGGTACGCTGCCGCGGCCAGGCCGTTGTGGCCGCCGCCGACGATGATCGCGTCATACGCTTTGCTGCTGGAAGGCAGGCTGCTCAACAGAGGGTTGCTCGACATGGGCCTATCCTGCCATCCCATCCGCGGGGACGGCGTCAGGTGTCCGGCCCCCGGACGCGGGTCCGGGTATGCGGGTGTCGGGTACGCAAAAGGCCCCGGTCCGTGGACCGGGGCCAAACGCGGAGACGGGGGGATTTGAACCCCCGGTGGAGTTGTGCCCCACACTTCATTAGCAGTGAAGCCCATTCGGCCGCTCTGGCACGTCTCCAATTGCTATTAACTAGCCAACCAAGGATACGCAGAAGGAGCCATGCAGTGCAAAACGGCCAACGCGGGGTCACTTCCGGTCCATCCCGGCCGCGCTCATGGGCGCAGAGTGACCCCGCGTGGCCGGTCCGGGCTCAGGCGCCCCGGCCCGCCAGTGCCCGCCACAGGAAGTGCTGGCTGCGGCTCTGCAGGGCCGCGGCCTGGCGGTTGTCCGAGGCTCCGGCGTGGCCGCCTTCCAGTGCTTCGTGGAACCAGACGTTGGGGATGCCCATCGCCTGCATGCGGGCGGCCATCTTGCGGGCCTGGACCGGGCCCACGCGGTCATCGGACGTCGCGGTCCAGATGAACGCCTCGGGGTAGTCCACCCCGTCCCGGAGCAGGTGGTAGGGCGAGAACGTCTTGATGAACTCCCATTGTTCCGGCACGTCCGGGTCTCCGTATTCGGCAATCCACGAGTAGCCGGCGGACAGCTTGGTGTAGCGGCGCATGTCCAGCAGCGGCACCCCGCAGGAGACGGCGCCGAAGAGTTCCGGGTACTGGGTGAGCATGTTTCCCACCAGCAGGCCGCCGTTGGACCCGCCCACACAGCCGAGCCGGTCCCGGGATGTGACGCCGCGGGAGATCAGGTCTGCCGCCACCGCCGCGAAATCCTCGTAGGCCCGGTGCCGTTTGTCCTGCAGGGCCGCGCGGTGCCACGAGGGGCCGTATTCGCCGCCGCCGCGGATGTTGGCCACCACGTAGACGCCGCCGCGGGTGTGCGGGGCCTCCCCGTTCAGCCCGGCGGACTCCCCGGTGCGGCGCTCCAGCCAGGCCCGGCCGACCGCGCCGCTGTACGCGGGGGTGCGGGAAATCTCGAAGCCGCCGTAGCCGGAGAGCTGCGTCGGGTTCTGGCCGTCCAGGACGAGGTCCTTCGCCGCCACCTGGAAGTACGGCACCCGGGTGCCGTCCCGGGAGACGGCGAAGTGCTGCTGCACCTCGTAGGCCGCCTCATTGAAGAACGACGGCGAGGACCGCACCACCTCGTGGGTGCTCTCCACGCCGCCCGATGCCGCACGCTTCAGGGTCCCGCGGGTGAGGGTGCTGGGCGTTGTGAAGCCGGTGGCGATGAGCCAGAAGTCGTTTCCCGCGCCGGGAGCCTCGGCTTCGGCCACGGGTGCCGCGCCGTCGGTGCCGTCGTCGACCGAGTCGTCGTCGGAGCCGGCGGCGTCCTCGTCGTCGACGGCGTAGGCGTTGACGTCGTGGAGCGGCGGGCAGGCGTCCAGCAGTGTCGAGCCCCAGGCGCTGTCCGTTCCCGGCTGCTGCGGATCGAGGACCCGGATCTCCGAGGAAACGTCGCGGAGCAGGTTCAGCAGCAGGAAGTCCCGCGTCCAGCTCCAGGACTGCAGGGAGGTGTGCTCGTCCGGGGTGAACAGCACCGCCAGGTCCCGGCCGCCGGCCAGGAACTCCTCGAAGCGGGCGGCGAGCAGGGAGCCCGCCGGGTGGGTTGCGCCGCCCACCGTCCAGTCCTTCTGCGGCCGGAACAGCAGCCACTCCCGGTGCGCGCTGACGTTCACGTCCACCGGAACATCCAGCTCCACCCACTGCCCGTCCCGCAGCACGGAGGTGGTCTTCTCGAAGAAGCTGATCCAGTCCACGGCGAACGTCCGCTCGAAACCCGGGGTGGAGTCGTGCGCCACGAGCGCCATCATGTGGTCCTCGGGGACCTCGAACAGCCGCTCCGCCGTGGCCAGGGACCCGCCGCGGGGCAGCTTGACGCCGGTCCGCGCGTAGGAGGACGTGGTGCTGGGCAGGCCCTCCGCCGTGGAGGCGACCAGCAGGGTGTCGGCGTCCAGCCAGGACGCGTTGCCTTTCGCCGTCGGCAGGTCGAACCCGCCGTCCGCCGGGTCCACGAAGGTGCGGGATTCGACGTCGAACTCGCGGTAGCGGTTGGCGTCGCCGCCGTCGGGGGAGAGGGCCAGGAGCGCCCGCCGGTGCGGCTCGCCCTCGGCCGGGCGCAGGAAGCTGGCGCCGTGGAAGACCCATTCTTCGCCTTCCGCTGCGGCCAGCGCGTCCACATCCAGCAGGACTTCCCATTCCGGGGTCCCGCCGCGGTAGCTGTCCCACGTGGTCCGGCGCCACAGGCCCTTCGGGTTGTGCCGGTCCTTCCAGAAGTTGTAGTAGAACCGGCCGTGCTTGCCCACCATCGCGATCCGGTCGGTGGAGTCCAGTACCTCGAGGATGCTGGACTCCAGCGCGGTGTACTCCGCGTCCTCCAGCAGTTCCTCGGTGCGGGCATTCTGTTCCCGGACCCAGGCCAGCTGTTCCTCGCCGTAGATCTCCTCGAGCCAGATGTTCTCGTCGACGGGTTCAGGGGCGGTTGCCGGACGGCCGGACGCGGGCAGGGGAGCAGCTTCAGCGGTGGTCATTTTTCCATCCAAGCAACCCCGGCGCGCCGGGTGCAAGTCAAGCCGGCACCCGCGGAGCCACCGGGGCCGCCACTGCCGGGTCGGGGCGGCGGGCGCGTTGCAGATACGCTGGATGCCGTGGGAATATCGCGAAGCATCCGGACGGCAGTGATTGGCGCCGGTCCCCGGGGCACGAGTGTGCTGGAGCGGCTGCTTGCCAATTGGGCGCCCGCCGGTCCGGACGCCACGCTGCACATCGACGTCGTCGACCCCTATCCGGCCGGTCCGGGGCACGTCTGGCAGCCCGGCCAGTCGCGGCTCTACCTGATGAACACGCAGTCGTTCTACCCCACGGTCATCCCTGAGGACCCGGACCTCGCGCGGCCGCTGGCCGGCCACACCTTCGACCGCTGGCGTGAACTGCAGCGCGAGCACCCCCATCCCGGCCTCACCGCCGAGGAACGCGCCGAACTCACGGGGCTCGCCTCAACGAACTTCCCCAGCCGGGCCCTGTACGGCCGCTACCTCCGCTCCACCCTGGAGGACCTGCTGTCCTGCCTCCCCGCCGGCGTCACCGTCGAGTTCCACCGCACAACGGCGACCTCCGTCCGCCACGCGTCCGGTTCCGCAACGTCCGACGGGCCGGCGGCGTTCGACGTCGGACTGGCCGGCGGCGAGGTCCTGACCGTCGATTCCGTGGTGCTGGCCTTGGGCCATCTGGAGTCGCGGCTCAACCCCGAACAGCGCGAGCTTCAAGCGGCCGCGGAGGAATTCGGGCTCCTGTACCTGCCCCCGGCGGCGCCGGCCGACGTCGACTGGTCCCTGGTGCCCGCCGTCAAACCGGTGCTGGTGCGCGGCATGGGGCTGAACTTCTTTGATGCCATGGGCCAGCTCACCGAGGGCCGCGGCGGCCGGTTCCTGCCCGGCGAGGGCGGGCTCCGCTACCTTCCCTCCGGCCGCGAACCGCTGATCATCGCGGCCTCGCGGCGCGGCACCCCGTACCGGGCGAAGGCGACCCTCTCCGGCTACTACCCGGGCGCCGTGACCCTGCGGTACTGCACCGAAGTCGCGCTGGCGAAATTCGCGGAAACCGGCATCCGGCCGGCCTTCGACCACGACCTCTGGCCGCTCCTGCACCGGGACGCCCTGTGGGCCTACTACTCCACGCTGGCGCGCTCGCAGCCCGAGGCGGTCCTGTCGGAACCGAAGGAATTCCTGGCGGCGCTGGAGGAGGCCCTGCAGCCGCACGCGCACTCCGCGGCGAAATGGGAAGACCTGGTGGACTCCGTCCTGGCGGTGCACGTGAAAACCGACCACCGGCTCAACCTGCTCGGGCTCGCAGCGCCCCTGGCGGGAAAGTCGTTCGACTCCCGAGCGGAGCTGGACGCCGCCGTCGTCGACTACCTCATGGATGATGCCCGGCGCTCCGCGCTGGGGGAAGACGACCCGGTGAAGATGACCATCGGCGCCCTGCACCACGGCCGGGCGGTCCTGAAAACCGCTGTCGCCGACGGCGGCATCACCGACGAATCGTGGGTGGCCGGGCTGCGCGGCTGGTTTGAAACGTTTGTGGAGGGGCTGGCCAGCGGGCCGCCGGCGCTGCGCGCCGATCAGCTCGCCGCACTGGTGCGGGCCGGCGTCGTGCGCTTTGTGGGCCCGGACCCCAAGTTCGGGGTGGACCGCACAGCGCGGACCTTCACGGCGGCGTCGCCCTGGGTGGGGAACACCGAGGACGCCGTGGCCGGGGAGCCGGTGCACGCCGTGGCCATGGTGGAAGCGCTGGCGCCGGCCAACAGGGTGGCGGTCAACGAGTCGCCGCTGCTGGAGCAGCTGCTCGCCGAGGGCCTGGTCCGTCCGCGGCTCATGATGACCGTGGAAGGAACACCGGTGCCGACGTCCGGGCTGGACGTGGCCCCGCACCCCTACCGGCCGTTGGGCGCGAACGGCTCCGTGACCGAGGGCCTTTATGTGCTGGGCCTCCAGCTGTCCGCCGTGCAGTGGGGGACGGCCATCGCGGCCGAGGCCCGGCAGAAGAGCGGGCCCGTGTACCGCAGCGGCCAGCGCACCCTGCGGGACGCCGACGAGATCGCCCGGGCCATCCTCGGCGCCTGACAGCCCGCAGCACCCGTGAGCATGCCCTCCGTCGGAGCCGAAAAATGAGCATGCCCTCCGTTTCCAGGTGCCCCCAATGAGCATGCCCTCCGTTTCCGGGTTCAACCAATGAGCATGCCCTCCGTCCGGGCTGAGCGGTGGACATACAGGCACTATGTCCATCGCTGCAGCCCGGGGGAGGGCATGCTCAGTGGGGCGGGGCTACGAAACTAGCCCTTGAGGCAGTGGCGGTAGGCAGCCATGGCCTGGCCGTAGTTGGCGTATCCCACGAGGTCCGCGGGACGCTTCGGCTTGACCGGCGCGGTGCACTTCGGCGGAACCGGTGTGCTGGCCGCAACCAGGACGGCCGTCTTCACCACGGTGCCGGATTCGACGGCGGTGAGCACCAGGGTGCCCGTGCCCGCCGCGGCGCCGGCGGGTACCGTCACCTGAACGGTGGCGGCGCCGCCGGACACCGGCACCGAACCGAGCGCCGTGACAGCACCCATCGCATCCGTGAACTCCGCGCGCAGCGAGGTGTTGACCGGGCTGCCCAGCGAGGTGAGGTCCAGCTTGGAGACGGCCAGGGAGATGGCCTCCCCGCCCTTGACCTCGGCGGCAGTGGTGTTGACCACGGCCACAGAGCGGCGGGCGAAGTCCGGCGACACGGGGTTGTGTGCCTGCAGGTACTTGATCCAGGCGTCGCGGTCCACCAGCCCGGAGTCCCGGGTGTCGGTGCCGGAGGTGAAGATGCGGAAGTTGTCGCCGCCCGTTGCCAGGAAGCTGAACGTTCCGATCCGGTAGGACTTCGCCGGGTCCACCAGTTCGCCGTTGACCCGGATCGACGTGATCCGGTCACCGGCCGCGCGGGCGGCGTCGTAGGTGTAGTTGACGTTCTTGGACAGTCCCAGCTGCTGGTAGGCGCGGCTGGGGACCGTGCCGTCAGCGTTGGTCTGCCACTGCTGCTCCAGGAGCGTCTTGAACTGCTCTCCCGTCAGCGACGTGGTCCACAGGTTGTTCACGAACGGCAGCACCGCGTTGGCCTCGGCGTACGTGACGGTGCCGTCCGGGGCGTAGTACAGCTCGTTGCGCAGGCCGCCCGGGTTGACGACGCCGATCTCGGCGCCGCCGAGTTCCGGTGCCTTCAGCGAATCCACCAGGGAATCCGCCACGAGGTTGCCCAGGGTGGACTCGCTGCTACGGTCATCGCGTGACGCCGGGGTGGTGGCGGTGGCAGGCGTGAACGCGGTGGTGATGTCCTTGGTCACCGCGCCGACGGGCTGGTTGCCGACCACTGCTGCGTCGGCCAGGGCCTTGTCCACGATGGTC
The DNA here is from genome assembly GCF_052245515.1 of Pseudarthrobacter sp. 1C304. Taxonomy (NCBI): domain Bacteria; kingdom Bacillati; phylum Actinomycetota; class Actinomycetes; order Micrococcales; family Micrococcaceae; genus Pseudarthrobacter; species Pseudarthrobacter sp. 1C304. The sequence continues at coordinate 823,655 of NZ_JBQQCH010000001.1, forward strand.
TTGACGGCGGCGACCCGCGGGTACTTGGCCACGAGATCGGCTGCCGGCTGGTCCGAGGAAGTGGTCCGCTTGACGTTGCCTGCCTTGTAGCCCGTGACCGACATGGTCTTCGTGTCGATGGTGAGCTGGATCTGGCCGATGAACTCGCCGTAGTTGCCGGTCTGCACGATCGGGCGGGTTTTGCCCTCCACGCCGGGCACGGGAGCATCCCACGCGTACTGCTTGTGGGTGTGGCCGTTGAAGATGGCGGCCACATCCGGGGTGACCTCGGTGACCATCTTGGCGAAGGGGCCGCCGGCAGCGACTTCCTGCTCCAGCGTGGAACCCTCGGGCGCGCCGGAACCGGCGCCGTCGTGGTTCTCCACGATGATCACGTCAGCGAGGTTCTCCGCCTTGATCGTGGCGGCGACGCGGTTGATGGCGTCGACGGGGTCGCCGAACTCAAGGTCGGCGATGCCTGCGGGAGTAACCAGCGACGGCGTTTCCTGTGTGACGGTGCCGATCACGGCGACCTTGACGCCGTTCATGTCCAGCACGGTGTACTCCGGCAGGACGGGCTCGGTGGTGCCCTTCCGGTAGACGTTGGCGCCCAGGTACGGGAACTTCGCGTTGCTGCCGCCGGCGATGATGCGGTCGTTCAGGTCGGCCCAGCCGCCGTCGAACTCGTGGTTGCCCACGGCGGAGGTCCGCAGTTCCAGGGCGTTCAGCACGTCGATGGTGGGCTGGTCCTTGGCCAGGGCCGAGGCGAACAGCGAGGCTCCGACGTTGTCTCCGGCGGAGAGGAACGCCGTGGCGCCGGGGGCGGCCGCGGCGCGCAGCTTCTCGATGGTTCCCGCGAAGAACACGGTGTTCGAATCGATGCGGCCGTGGAAATCGTTGATGCCGAGGAAGTTCAGGTCAACGCTGGCGGGGGTCGCGGGCAGATCCAGTCCCACCACCACCGGGTCGTGGTCGCTCGCCCGGAACTGGTCCGGGGCGTAGTAGTCGGTCACGTTGTTGTTGTAACGGCTGTATTCGAGCGCCACGGACTCCACGGAGTTGATGTTCCAGATGTCGGCGCCGGTGACGACGGCGTTGGCGCCCGGGGAGGCGAGGATGTGGTCCAGGGAACCCACCAGGCCGCCGAAGAGGTAGGAGTGTTTGGCGGAGCCGTCGGCGTTCCGGGCCTTTTCGTCCTGGTTGACATAGCCCGCGGCCGTGAAGACGTTGATGGGGTCTTCCTTGGCGTAGGCGTTGAAGTCGCCGATCAGGAAGACCTTGTCGGTGCCCTTGGCGGTCTGCAGCTCGTTGGAGAACGCCAGGAGCGACTTGGCCTGCGCGACGCGCGCGAGGTTGGAGGCGCCCTGGCCCTTGTCGGTGTCCTCCGGGGTGGCGGCAGAACCCTTGGACTTGAAGTGGTTGGCGATTGCGATGAACTTCTTGTCATCGCCCGCGCCCACCGGCTTGAAGACCTGTGCCAGCGGCTTGCGGGCATTGGCGAACGCCACGGTGTCGTTGTGGATGACGGACTCGCCCACCGGCTCCGCGGCGGCCTTCTTGAAGATGAAAGCGGTACGGATCATGTCCTCGTCGGCCAGCGGAGGTGCGTTCGCGGGCGTGCGGACATAGTCCCAGATCCCCGGCGTGGGGATGTTCAGGGCATCAACCAACTTGGCCAGGGCGTCGTCGCGGTTCTTGCCGAACTGCGCCGAGTTCTCAATTTCCATGAGGGAGACGACGTCGGCGCCGGACTTGGTGATGGCGGCGACGATCTTGTCCTGCTGGCGCTGGAGGTTCTCGGCGTTGGCCGCGCCGCGGGCGTCGCAGCCGCCGCGGACGGTGATCGGGTTGCCGGCGCGGTCTGTGTAGTAGGTGCATCCGGTGAGCTGGTCGCCGGTGGTGGGGAAGTAGTTAAGCACGTTGAACGAGGCAATCTTCAGGTTGCCCCCGACGGCGGCCGGGGCCTCCGTGCGGGTGGTGGCGCCGAAGCTTGCGGGCTGGACTGCCTCCGCGTTGGCCGCGGTCAGGTGGGTCAGCGGCTGGAACTTCCAGGCGCCGTTCCCGTAGTTGAGCACCACGTTGGTTTCAAAGGTCACCGGCGTGCCGACGCGGACGGGGTCCGCCGTGGTCAGGTACGGGAGCACCTCGGCCTTGGTGGCCGGGTCCTTGAGGAAGTTGGTGGTGGCGCCGTCGTCGAGCTTGATGCCGCGGGCGGCGTTGGCGGCGACGGTGGCGGTGTACGTGGCGGAACCGTACTCCGCGACGGCGGTGGGCTGTTCCAGCGGGGTGGTGCCGCCGGCCAGGCCGATTTCGCCGTACTGGTTCAGCGAGTAGTTGTCGCTGACCGTCATGGGACCTTGCGGTGCCAGCAGCATGCCTTCGAGGGATTCGCGGAAGGCCTCCTCGGCCGGGAGGGCGAATCCGGTGGCCTTGACCTCCGGGGCGGCTTCGGTGAGCTTCTTCAGGTCCGCCGCGGCAGCGACCGTCACCTGCGTCATGCCGAAGTACTCGCTGACCGCGCCGGTGACCTCGACGTAGTCGCCGGGCTGGACTGAGCCCGCCGTGGCGGCGGAGAAGACGAAGATGGCGTCCGACGACGTGTGGTTGGCCGGGGTCAGATCGCCGCCGGTGCCCGGGGTCTGGATGTAGTAGCCGGAGAATCCGCCGGTGGGGAAGGTGGCCGTGACCTTGCCGCGGGTGGTGACGGACGTGCCGGCCAGCGGGCTGGCGGCGCCGTCGCCCTGGATCTCCGCGATGGTCTTGGCAGCCGGCGGGGTGACGGGGCCGGGATCGACCGGGGGATCCACCGGTGCGGCCGCACCGTTGGCGGTCTTGGGGGTGATGGTGGCGTTGAGGCTGAAGTCGGCGGCGTTGTTGTTGCTGTCCACGCCGTTGCTGCGGTTGAAGCTCTTGACGTCGGTGTTGCTCGTCGGCGCGGTGGCTGCCAGGGTCTCGTAGGTGTTGGAGGTCCCGTAGCCGAGCAGGTCGGCAACGTTGGCGGGCTCAATGACGGAGCCGGCGGCCAGCGGGGTGACGGCGGTGGGCTGCTTTGCGAGCAGGATGGTGCCGTTGGTGCCGCTGGGAGCGAACTTGGTGCCCGCGTCCAGGTCGGCTGGCGGGAGGGGCAGCGCCGTCGACGTCGTGGGATTGTTGCCGGTCGCCTTGATCAGGTAGAAGCCCTTGGCGGCGATGCTGCCGGCCAGCGGGACGGTGTTTCCGGGAGTGCCGGTCCCTGTGGCGGAGCGGTACTGGATGGACCAGCCGTCCAGCGACACCGGGGCGTCGGAGGTGTTGTACAGCTCGACGAACTTGTCCTTGAAGGCGGCGCCGTTGCTGCCGCCGCTGAGGTACGCCTCGTTGATGATGACTGGCGAGGTGCCAGCCGCTGCCGGGGAGACTTCCACGGCAAACGCCGGCACAGCGGCCAGCGGGGCGGCGATGAGCCCCACTGACAGCGCTGTGCCCAGCGCGGTCTTCCAAGGTATGTGTTTCATCCGCTCTAACTCTCATTAGTTGCCCGGGTGCGGGCTGGGTGGAAGGGTGTCCGGGTGATGCCTCGGACCGCCGGTCGCTGCTCCTGGTCAAGCAGTTTCCGGCACATCAAAACAGGGGTGAATGAACACGGCATGTATTGCGTGTGCATTCGGCGAGACGTCCCCCAGCGGAACGCGTCACAGCCGGCACGGGGCGACCAGCGGTGCGCCCCGGAGACGGGAGTTGATGCGGCTTCTGGCAGTGCCAGACGGCCCTGCCCGGCGCAGTCGGCGGGCATGGCACAAAGAATACCGGCCAGTAATCGCCCGAAAGGCGGCTGGCCGGTATTCCTGCGGCATTTTTGCGGAAGGATTTTCCGAAGTTTTTCCTCAGCTTTTCCTGAGGTTTAGCGCGGGGCTCACACGCCGTCCGTGGGGGCTTCGCCCCCATCCGGCGCGGTTTCCGCCACGATCTTGAACATGGCGCCGGTGGGGTCTGCGAGGGTGGCCACCCGTCCGAACGGGGTGTCGTCGGGCCCGTCGACCACACGGGCGCCCATGGAAACAGCCTTGTCGATCGAGGCGTCCGCGTCCGCGACCGCGAAGTACACCTGCCAGTTCGACGGGACCTCGGCGGGAAGGTAGCCGGAGGCGTCCATAATCCCGGCCTTGGCGGCATCACCGGCTCCCAGCGTCGTGTAGCGGAAATCGGGCGTGTCACTCATGACGTCGGTGTTCCAGCCGAAGACGTCCTCGTAGAATTTCACCGCGGCGCCGTAGTCCTTGGCGTGGAGTTCGTGCCAGGCGGGGGTGCCCGGTTCGGCGGCCAGCCCGTAGCCCTTCATTTCGCCGGGCTCCCATACGCCGATCGACGCGCCGGTGGCATCGGCGACCATGGCCATGCGGCCCTGGTCCGGAACGTCCATAGGCGCCACATACACCTGGCCGCCGTGCTCGGCGGCGGCCTGCACGGTGGTCGCCGCATTGTCCGATCGCAGGTAGGTGCTCCACAGGTCCGGCATGCCGGCCATGGTCAGGTCTTTTTGCATCATCCCGGCAACGGGCTCCCCGTTCTTGGCGGCCATGATGTATCCGCCGTATTTCTCTTGGTCGCCCGTCTCGAAAGTCCAGCCGAAGAGCTCGCCGTAAAACGCTTTGGCCGTCCCGGTGTCGGACGTCATCAGGTCGATCCAGCATGGCGCGCCGTTGCTGTGGTTCGGTGTGGGCATGGTGGCTCCTGCTCTCTTCTGCGGCCCTGGTGTGGTGCGGCAGGCCGGCGGATTCCTGTGGTGGACGAAGACACAGTGAGACTATTCCCGGCCGCTGACACTTTCAATGGCCCGGTGACCAGCCCGGCCCAGGCGCGGCACGCAAAAATGCCCCCGGTTCAGCGGCGGGCGCAGGTACCGGGGGCATTATTCGCGGAAGGTAAGAGATTCGAACTCTTGGTACGGGGTTACCGCACACTGGTTTTCAAGACCAGCTCCATCGGCCGCTCGGACAACCTTCCCTAACGAGTAGTGTTTCATAGCCGGTCGGCAGCCACAAAAAGCCGGCTGCGCTCGCGGACAGGGGACAGCTTCTCCGCCTACTCTGGGAGGAAGCGCTTCGGCCGGGGTGTGCCGGAGGCGCATCAAGGAAGAGAAGGCTGCAAGAGTCTGTGAGAAATCGGGAGTGTCCATGAAGGCTGTCTATATCTCGGAGCCGGGCGGACCCGAGGCCCTTGAGGTCCGCGAGGTTCCGGCGCCGGTGCCCGGGACGGGTGAGGTGCTGATCGACGTCGTCGCCGCAGGGCTCAACCGCGCAGACGTGCAGCAGCGCAAGGGCTACTACCCGCCCCCGCCCGGCGCCTCCGACATTCCCGGTCTGGAGGTTTCGGGGCGGATCTCCGGCTTCGGGCCCGGGGTGACCAGGCCGTTCTCAGTGGGCGACAAGGTGGTCGCGCTGCTGGCGGGCGGCGGCTACGCCCAGCAGGTTGCGGTGCCGGCAGGGCAGGTCCTGAGGATTCCCGACGGCGTGGACCTGGTGACCGCGGCCTCCCTGCCCGAGGTCGCAGCCACGGTCTACTCCAACCTGGTCATGACCGCGCAGCTTCAGCCGGGGGAGACCGTGCTCATCCACGGGGCAACCGGCGGGATCGGCACCATGGCCATCCAGCTGGCCAAGGCCCTGGGCGCCGTGGTGGCCACCACCGCGGGCACTGCCGAAAAGGTGGGCACCGCCAAGGCATTCCTGGGCGCGGACATCGCCATCAACTACGCCGAGGAAAGTTTCCCGGAGAGCCTCCGGGCGCAGAACGGCGGCAAGTGCGCGGATGTGATTCTCGACGTCGTCGGGGCCAAGTACCTCGGGCAGAATGTGGATGCGCTGGCTGACTACGGCCGGCTGGTGGTGATCGGGCTGCAGGGCGGAGCCAAGGGCGAGCTGGACCTCGGCAAACTGCTGAGCAAGCGGGCCGCGATCATCGCAACAGCCCTCCGCCCCCGCCCCGTTGAAGAGAAAGCCGTGATCATGGACGCTGTCCGCGACGCGGTGTGGCCGCTGCTGGCCGACGGTCGGATCCGGCCGCTCGTCGCCAAGACCTTCCCGCTGGAGCAGGTCCAGGAGGCGCACCGGTATTTCGACAGCGGCGACCACGTGGGGAAGATCCTGCTGGTCATGTAGGACATATGCCACATACGACATATCCGGAATTGCTCCCGGCCGGCGAATCACTGTAATGTAATTCCATACGCGGTATACACGCGTCTTGGGGCGCGTGTATGCTGTCGTCCCCGCTACCCTCCGGGAGCAACATGTCCATCCGTCACAGCCTCCTCGCCCTTCTGCAGGACCGGCCGCGCTACGGGTACCAGCTCAGAATAGAGTTCGAGGACCGCACCGGAGCGTCCTGGCCCCTCAACATCGGGCAGGTTTACACCACGCTCGACCGCCTTGAGCGCGACGGGCTGGTCCGCAAGGACGGCGCCGACGGCGAGGGTCACGTCATCTACAGCATCACCCCCGAGGGCCGCACCGAGGTCCGGAACTGGTTCACCACCCCTGTGCCGCGGGCCAGCCCTCCGCGGAACGAACTGGCCATCAAACTCGCGCTGGGGCTGACGCTTCCCGGCGTCGACGTGGGCGCTGCCATCCATGCCCAGCGCGCGGTGTCCATCCGTGCCCTGCAGGACTACACCAAAGCACGGCGCGAGACGGCGTCACAGCACCGGCCGACGGATACTGCCCGGCTGCTGGTCCTCGATTCGCTGATCTTCCAGACGGAAGCGGAGGTGCGCTGGCTGGACCTCTGCGAGGCCCGGTTGATGCAGCTGACGGGCCCGCAGTAACGCCGGGGACCCGCCTCCCGGCTGACCGTTCGTCGCCCGGCTCCTGCCGCCTGGCGCAAAGCCATACCCATGACTCGCCGCCGTTGGTAGGGTGCCTTGGGGCAAGTCTGTCGAGTTGAGCTGCCCCGGTCAGGTTTCTCAAGGAGGAGACATGGGCACAATGCCGGATGGCACGCCAAAGAACATACTGGTCGACGACGGCATTAGGCCGGACCCGGCCCTGCCGCCCACAGCCGTGGACGAGTCCGTGCGCGAGGCCGAGGAGCGCAAATGGACGCCCGCCAAGATCGCGATCTGGGTGGCAATTTCCCTGCTGGGCGCCGTGGCATGGTTCATGCTGGCGATTGTCCGCGGCGAAACCGTCAACGCCATCTGGTTCGTCTTCGCTGCGGTGAGCACCTACCTGATCGGCTACCGCTTCTACTCCAAGGTCATTGAGCGCTACCTGCTCAAGCCGAACGACCGTCGGGCCACCCCCGCGGAGTACAAGGCAGACGGCAAGGACTACGTCCGCACGGACCGCAACGTCCTCTTCGGCCACCACTTCGCCGCGATCGCCGGCGCCGGGCCCCTGGTGGGCCCCATCCTCGCAGCCCAGATGGGCTACCTGCCGGGCACCATCTGGATCATCATCGGCGTCGTGTTCGCCGGCGCCGTCCAGGACTACGTCGTGATGTTCTTCTCCATGCGCCGCGGCGGACGTTCCCTTGGCCAGATGGCCCGCGAAGAACTCGGTGTCATCGGCGGCACCGCAGCCTTGATCGCCACGCTGCTCATCATGGTGATCATCGTCGCCATCCTGGCGCTCGTCGTCGTCAATGCCCTCGCCGAAAGCCCGTGGGGTGTGTTCTCCGTCGGCATGACCATCCCGATCGCCCTCTTTATGGGCGTCTACCTGCGCTTCCTCCGCCCGGGCAAGATCATGGAAGTCTCCCTGATCGGTTTTGTGCTGCTGATGGCCGCCATCATCGGCGGCGGCGTCGTCGCAGCGACCGAGTGGGGCGACGCGCTCTTCACCCTGGACAAGGTCACCCTCGCCTGGGCCATCATCATCTACGGCTTCATCGCCGCGATCCTGCCGGTCTGGCTCCTCCTGGCGCCGCGGGACTACCTCTCCACCTTCATGAAGATCGGCGTGATCGTGATGCTGGCCGTGGCCGTCATTGTGGTCCGTCCGGAAATCTCCGTACCGGCCTTCAGCGAATTCGCCAGCCGCGACAACGGACCCGTCTTCCCCGGTGCGCTGTTCCCGTTCCTCTTCGTCACCATCGCGTGTGGCGCACTCTCGGGATTCCACGCCCTCATCTCCTCCGGAACCACCCCGAAGCTGATCGAAAAGGAACGCCAGACCCGTTACATCGGCTACGGCGGCATGCTGATGGAGTCCTTCGTGGCCATCATGGCGCTCGTCGCGGCAATCTCCATTGACCGCGGTCTCTACTTCGCGATGAACGCCCCCGCAGCCCTCACCGGCGGCACGGTGGAAACCGCGGCGGCCTGGGTCAACAGCCTGGGACTTTCGGGGGTGAACGTCAGCCCGGACATGCTGGCCGAGACGGCAGCCAACGTCGGCGAGACCAGCATCGTCTCCCGTACCGGCGGCGCCCCGACCCTCGCCGTGGGCCTGGCCCACATCATGCAGCAGTTCATCGGCGGCACCGCCATGATGAGCTTCTGGTACCACTTCGCCATCATGTTCGAGGCCCTGTTCATCCTGACCGCTGTCGACGCCGGCACGCGCGTCGCCCGCTTTATGCTGCAGGACTCGATCGGCAACTTCGTCCCGAAGTTCAAGGAGCACTCCTGGCGCCCCGGCGCCTGGCTCTGCACCGCCGTTATGGTCGGTGCCTGGGGTGCGGTGCTGCTGATGGGCGTCACCGACCCCCTGGGCGGCATCAACACGCTGTTCCCGCTGTTCGGCATCGCCAACCAGCTCCTGGCCGCCATCGCGCTGTCCGTCTGCCTCGCCATCGCGGCGAAGAAGGGATCCTTCAAGTTCCTCTGGATCGTGGCGCTCCCGTTGGCCTTCGCCGCCGTCGTCACCATCACGGCCAGCTACCAGAAGATCTTCTCTTCGACGCCGGCCGTCGGCTACTTCGCCAACAACGCGGCCTTCTCCAAGGCACTCGCGGAAGGCCAGACCTCCTTCGGTTCGGCCAAGACCGTGCAGGCCATGGAAGCGGTCATCCGCAACACCGCGATCCAGGGCTGGCTCTCGGTCATCTTCGTGGTGCTCAGCATCATCGTCATCACGGCGGCGCTGCTCGCCACTTACAAGGCGTTCCGCAACTCCAAAGCCGGGCTGCCCAATGAGGACAACGAGGACCCGGCGCTGCCGTCCCGCGTGTTCGCTCCGGCCGGTCCGGCGCCCACCCGTTCCGAGCGTGAGCTTATGAACGAGTGGAACCAGCTGCCGGCGGACAAGCGGACACAGGCCGCCCACCACTGATGCGGAGCCAACAATGAACGCGGTGGTTGCAGGATTCCGGGGATTCGCCCGGTACCTGGGGGGTGTGATGGGTGCGGACGCGTACGCGAAGTATCTGGCCCATCACGCCGAGGCCGGTCACAGCTCCCCGCCGATGACCGAACGGGAGTTCTGGCGGGACCAGACAGACCGCCAGGACGCCAACCCGCAGGGCCGGTGCTGCTGAGTTTCACCGGCTGAGCGGCGTGGCAGCCGCGAAGGGCGCCGCCAGGCACACCAGTGCCCGGCGGCGCCCCTCGCCGTCCGGGGCGTTTCACCTCCGTGCCCGCCCGCCGCCCGTGCCCGCTGCGGGCTCATGAGAGTATGAAGCCATGAGCGATCCGCACGATACTCAGCCGGCCAGCGAGGTCCCCGACGGAGACCCCCTGGTGGGCGCCGCACTTCCCGCCCAGCCAGCCGGCGACGACGGACAGGCGCCGCCGCAGGACCGCCGCGGCGGTCCCGGAACGACGGAGCACCCGCCACAGCCGGCGGCGCCCGAAAGGGACGGACGGCCCGGGCCCAGCCAGCTCCAGGACCTGGTGGACCAGCCGGCGAAGGTGATGCGGATCGGAACCATGATGAAGCAGCTCCTTGACGAAGTGAAGTCCGCCCCGCTCGACGACGCCGCCCGGGCCCGGCTGGCCGGCATCCACGCGCGCTCCATCAAGGAACTCGAAGACGGCCTCGCGCCGGAACTCGTCGACGAACTGGAACGGATCAGCCTGCCCCTACCCGCGGACGGCACACCCTCGGACCCGGAGCTGAGGATCGCCCAGGCCCAGCTGGTCGGCTGGCTGGAAGGCCTCTTCCACGGCATCCAGGCCACCCTCGCCGCCCAGCACGCCGCCCGCGAACACTCGGCCGCGCAGGCCCAGCTCCGCCAGTTGCCGCCCGGCACCATGATCGCCCCCGGCGTCGTCATCGGGGAGAACGGGGAACCGCAGCGGGCGGCCGCGCCCAGGCCTGGCGCGGATCCGTCGCAGCCGCGCGAACCCGCAGACCCGGACCACGGCCCCGGCCAGTACCTGTAGGGCACCCTTGGGATTCTTCAGCGCCGCCCGCCAGGGGCGGAAAGACGACGCCGAGCTCGGCAAGGGCCTCTGGCGGCGGGCCCACGACCGCTTCACCCGGGGCCTGGACCGCTACCACCAGGTCCTCGAAGGGGTGGACGACGAAGCCCTCTACGCCGAGCTGCTTGAGGTAGCCGATGAGCTGTCCGCGCTCTCGGGGCGGGTCCGGCGGGTCTGCGTGGAGGCCCAGCGCCGATCGCCGAGTGAAGGGCTCGACATCCCGGGGAGCCTCGCGGGTGTCCACCGTGCCTTGTCGTCGGCCGGCAACTCCCTCGCGACGACGGCCGAGGCGGCGGCGATGCTCCGCCTCGCCGTCGGCCCGGTTCCCGCGGGCGCCGAGTCGGTGCGGCGCCGCGCAACTTCCGTGCTGGAGCAGGTGGCCGACGCCGAACGCCGGCTCGCCGAGGCTGCTGCTACGGACTGACGCGGCAGGCCGCGCCCGTCGGCCCCCCCTCACGGGGCGGCCAAAATTCCCGGTTAAGCGCCTAGCTTAGCCGGGCCCTCCAGGCTGGCGGTCCGGGTGAAAGCGTTGGCAGGATAGCTGAATGACAATCTCACCGGTACTGACTTTCAATGACGGCAACACGATTCCCCAGCTTGGCTACGGAGTGTGGCAGGTTGAAGACGACGTCGCCGAGAAGGTGGTGGTGCAGGCCTTCGAAGCCGGCTTCCGCCACATCGACACCGCCAAGATTTACGGCAATGAAGCAGGAGTGGGCCGCGCGATCGAGCGCTCCGGCCTCACGCCCGAGGAAATCTTCATCACCACCAAGCTGTGGAACGCGGACCAGGGCTACGAGTCCACGCTGAAGGCCTTCGAGGAATCCATGGAGCGCCTGGGCCTTCAGACCCTGGACCTGTACCTGATCCACTGGATGCAGCCCAAGCAGGACAAGTACGTCGATACCTGGAAGGCCCTCATCGAGCTCCAGAAGCAGGGCCGGGTCAAGACCATTGGTGTCTCCAACTTCACCCAGGAGGGCCTGCAGCGCCTCATCGATGAGACCGGGGTCGTGCCGGCCATCAACCAGGTCGAACTTCACCCGTTCTTCAACCAGGCCGCACTGCGTGAGTTCCACGCCTCCAAGGGCATCCTCACCCAGGCCTGGTCGCCGCTGGGCCAGGGCGGAGAGCTGCTGGAAAGCCCGGTCATCGGCCAGATCGCGGCCAAGCACAACGCCACTCCGGCGCAGGTGGTCATCGCCTGGCACCTCGCCATCGGCAACGTGGTCATCCCGAAGTCGGTGACGGAGTCCCGCATCCGCGAGAACTTCGCAGCGCTGGACGTCACCCTGGACGAGACCGACGTGCAGGCCATCAACGGCCTGGACAAGTCCGCCGAGGGCGCCGGCCGCATCGGCCCCGACCCGGCTGTCTCCGACTTCGCCTAAGCGGATCCGCCGCCGGTACACCGGCCGGCTCAGTCCGCAACAGGGCCTTCACCCGGACAGGGTGGGGGCCCTGCTGCTGTCCGGGGCCGCGCGGAGCAGGGGCTAAGCGGCTTTCCGGCCTGCCTGGACCGGCACGGCGTCAATGACGGCCCAGCCGTGCTCGTCCAGCACCTTACGGCTCGCGAAGCGTTCGGCGGCGGAGACGTCGTCGAAGGTTTCGGTGCAGATGCGGCCGCAGTCCGGGTCCAGGTACGTGACTTCAAAGTACTGGTTGGTATCCATGCATTAAGTGTGGCGCGGGCCTCCGACACTATTCGGTCACCGGTCCGGCGTGTTGCCCGTGTCGCCCAAGCGCAGCACGCGTTCCCGGGCCAGGTCCTCGCTACGCCGCGCCTTCGCCGCGGACCGTGCGGCCTGCTGGGCGCGGGCGGCCGACACTTCCCGGTGCTTCCGGGCAGCCTTAAGCTCCAGCTCGCGCTGCGCCAGTTGCCCGCGCAGCTCGCGCACGGCGTCTTCGAGCCCTGTGGCCAGAGCGGTGGCTTCGGCCTGTTCCTCCTCCCGCTCGCTGGCCTCCCGGGCAGCGGCGGCCGCTGCCGCTTCCGCCTCCTCGAGCAACACCTTGGCCCGTTCCACCGCGGACGGCGTGGACCGCCGCGGTTCCGGCCGGACCGCCCGGAGCCGCGGTTGCGATGCCGTTTTCCCCGCCGGGGCCCCGGTGGCGGCCCCGGCGCGGGCCGTCTTTCCGGATCGAACCGGCGCCGGGCCAGGCCCATCCCCGGCGGGAAGCAGGCCGGGGAGCGCCACGGCACCTGACAGATCCACCACGTCGACGCCGTCGGCGGACAGGGCCCGGAGCAGGCGGCCGGACTGGACGGCGGCCGCGGCCCCCGCATCCGCTGTCGCGGCGCGCAGTGTCTCTTCCACTTCCGTCGCGATCGCACCGCTGATCTTCCGGCCCTGCTGTTCCGCCGCCGCCTGCGCTGCCTTGACCGCGCCGCTCAGCAGTTGGCGGCGTTCCTGGCCCAGCCGGCGGAGTTCGGGAGCATCGAGGGAGGACTGCGCGGCGCGCATCGACTGCCCCAGCCCGGCGAGTTCCCGGAGTGTCTCCGGCCAGCGGGCCGCGAGCATGTTCACCGTCCACGCCGCCACGGAAGGCTTGGGCAGGGAACGTACTTCCCCGGCGAGGGCCCGCCGGTCCTTTGCCGCGGCCGCCGTCTTGGCGGCGGCAGTCCTCGCGGCGACAAACTCGTCAAACGGAAGGGCATAGAGCTGGGCAGCAATGTCCGCCAGTGCCTGCTCACTCATGCAAGAATCATAGAATCCCGGCCCGGGCAATGCGGCCGCCACCGGAGAGTTCTCTAGGAAGAGGGCACTCGTGATCGAAATCGCCGGGCTCCCCGCCCACATTCTGCTCATCCACGCCGTCGTCGTGCTGGCACCCCTCGCCGGCCTGGCCGCCGTCGTCTATGCCGCGGCGCCGCGGTGGCGCGGCTACCTGGCCTGGCCGCTCGGAGTGCTGTCGCTGTTCCTCGTTCCCCTGTCCCTGCTGACCGCCGAGGCGGGCGAGCAGCTGGAGGAAACCCGCCCGGCGTCGGCACTCATCCATGAGCACGCGGAGCAGGGGGACGTGCTCAAGGCCATCTCCGTCCTCTTCTTCGTGGTGGTCGCAGCGTCCCTGGTAACAAGCTATGAGCCGATCGGCCGGCGCTTCGCGTTCCTTGGCAGCCTGCGGACACACCGGGCCGTCCGGATGGTACTGCTGGTTCTCGCCGCCGCGGCCGGGGCCTATTTCATCTACCAGAGCGTCATCACCGGCCATTCCGGCGCCGCTTCCGTCTGGGCAGCCTGATCCGGTTTACCGGCCGTGCCCACAAACCCAGCCTCCGGCGGTGGAACCGGTGCCCTCCCCTGGCACCTCCGCCGTGCCACGGAGGCCCTGCACGCGTTCGGCGTCGACCCGGAGACCGGGCTGCACCCGGCGGAAGCGCAGCAGCGCCTGGCACGCTACGGGCCCAACGAACTGCGCGCCGCACCGCCCGTGCCGCTGTGGCGGAAGATCCTGCGGCAGTTCCAGGACCCGCTGATCTACCTGCTGCTGGCGGCGATCGCCATCTCGGTGGTGGCCTGGGCCGTGGAAGGAGCTGCAGGGCTCCCGGTTGATGCCCTCGTGATCGGGGCGGTGGTGGTCTTCAACGGCGCCCTCGGCTTCGTGCAGGAGAACAAGGCCGAGAGCGCCGTCGCCGCGCTGCGGCTGATGACGGCGGCGACCTCGACGGTGCTGCGGAATGGGGACCTGGCAACGGTGCCGGCCGCGGCGCTGGTACCCGGCGACATTCTGGTCCTCAACGAGGGCGACTCCGTCGGCGCCGACGCCAGGCTGATCACGGCACACTCGCTCGGCATCGCCGAGTCGTCGCTCACCGGCGAAAGCTCGCCCGTCTTCAAGGATCCGGGTATCCTCAGCGGCGACGTGCCGCTCGGTGACCGGCTCAACATGGTCTACAAGGGAACCGCCGTCGTGCGGGGCGTCGGCCGCGCGGTGGTCACCGGAACCGCGATGGACACCGAGGTCGGGGCCATCGCGGGAATGCTGGCGTCCGCCGAAGACGCGCCCACGCCGCTGCAGCAGGAAATCGCGGGAGTCAGCAGATGGCTCGGCATCGCGGTGGTCGCGATCGCCGCCGTCGTCATGGCTACCGTTATCATCGTGAACGGGGTGGATACCGTTGGCGGGCTGGTCTCCGTCCTGTTGCTCGGCGTCTCGCTCGCGGTGGCGGCCGTGCCCGAGGGGCTGCCGGCCATCCTGTCCGTAGTCCTCGCTATCGGCGTCCAGAACATGGCCAAACGCAAGGCTGTTGTCAAGCAGCTGCACTCGGTGGAAACCCTCGGATCCGCCTCGGTGATTGCCTCGGACAAGACCGGGACGCTGACCCGGAACGAGATGACCATCTGCCGGATCACCACCGCATCCGGCGAGGTCGAGCTCACCGGTGCCGGCTACCGGCCGGAGGGTGCGGTGCTGCAGCACGGCCGGCAGGTGCAGGACCCGGCCCTGCTGCAGGAGGCACGCATGGTGCTGGCCGGGGGCTCCTTCGCGAACAATGCGCAGTTGCGCGAGCACGACGGCGGGTGGGAGATCCAGGGCGACCCCACGGAAGCGTCGTTCCTCGTCGCGGCCCGGAAGCTCGCGGGGGTGGCGGACCGCGTCGGGGAGTTTGACCGAAAGGGCGAGATTCCCTTCACCTCGGAGCGGAAGCTCATGTCGGCATTGGCCCGCCACCGGGAGATCGGCACAGTATCCCTGGTGACGAAGGGCGCTCCTGACGTCCTGCTGGACCGGTGCACCGGACTGCAGGTCGGCGGACAGGTTGTGCCGATGGGTCCGGCCCGCCGGGCGAAGGCGCTGCGCGACGTCGAGGAGTTGTCCGCCCAGGCGTTCCGGACGCTGGGGGTGGCGTACCGCACCTACACAGAGGCGGACCTCTCCGAAACGGAGGTGCTTGATGAGGCGGATGAGGCCACGCTGGTGTACCTCGGCGTCGTCGGCATCCTGGACCCGCCAAGGGCTGAAGCCGCCGCGGCGGTGGCCGAGGCGCGGCGGGCCGGCATCCGGGTTGTGATGATCACCGGCGACCACCCGCTGAGCGCAGCACGGATCGCAGCCGACCTGGGGATAGCGCGGCCGGGGGAGCGGGCCGTCACCGGAGCCGAACTTGACGGGCTCGACGGCGCCGGGCTGCAGGCACTGGCCCGCACGGCGTCGGTGTACGCCCGGGTGGCGCCGCAAAACAAACTGCAGATCGTCTCGGCCCTGCAGGCCCAGGGCAACGTGGTGGCGATGACCGGGGACGGGGTCAACGACGCCCCGGCGCTGAAGACCGCGGACATCGGCATCGCCATGGGAGTGGCCGGCACCGAGGTCACCAAGGAGGCCTCGAACATGATCCTGGCGGACGACAACTTCGCCACGATCGTCTCGGCGGTGCGCCAGGGCCGGGTCATTTTCGAGAACATCGAGAAGTTCCTCCGCTACCTGCTGTCCTCGAACATGGGCGAAGTGTTCACGGTCTTCCTCGGCGTGGTGTTCGCCGGCGCCATGGGCCTCGCCGGCGCGGGCGCCGGCGAGCTTGCCGTGCCCCTGCTGGCGACCCAGATCCTGTGGATCAACCTGGTGACCGATTCGGGCCCGGCCCTGGCGATGGGCATTGACCCGGAGACCGACGACGTGATGGCGCGCCAGCCCCGGCGGCGGGGCGACCGCATCCTCGGGGCCCGGATGTGGCGCGGCATCCTGAGCATCGGGTTGGTCATGGCGGTCGCGTCCCTGCTGACCATCGACATTTTCCTGCCCGGCGGGCTGGTGCCCGGCGGCAGTGATTCGCTGGACGTCGCACGGACCGCCGGCTTCACCACCCTGGTGTTCGCCCAGCTGTTCAACGCCTTCAACTCCCGCTCGGAGGCGTCCTCCGCCTTCCGCCGGCTCTTCGTGAACAAGTGGCTCTGGGGCTCAGTGCTCCTGGCCGCGGCACTCCAGGTGGCGGTGGTGGAGGTCCCGTTCCTGCAGCTGGCCTTCGGGACGGCGTCCCTGGACCCCGGGCAGTGGGCCGTCTGCGTGGCGATGGCCTCGGCCGTGCTGTGGTTCGCGGAGCTCCGCAAGGCCGCCCTCCGGCTGGGCGCGCGGCGCCGGTCCGGCGTTGCGGGAGCCGGGTCGCTGGCGTAGCCGGCCGGGCAAAAGAAACGGCCCCGGCAAACAATGCCGGGGCCGTTATCTGGAGTTCAGAGCTTCCTGCCAGAATCGAACTGGCGACCTTCTCATTACGAGTGAGACGCTCTACCAACTGAGCTAAGGAAGCAACCGGCTGAATGGTCCGGGAGGCCCGGGCGCTTCATGCCAGAGATAACTGTAGTTGAGTCCTCCGGCCCGGGTCAAAATGGCGGCCGTGCGGCTCAGCAGACGGTGTTGTCCGCGGGCGTCTTGCCATCCACGAGGTAGCCGTCCACGGCGTTGCCGACGCAGTCGTTGGAGCGGCCGTAGGCCGTGTGGCCCTCGCCCTCCCACGTCAGCAGCGAGGCCGTGCCCAGCTGTTTGCGCAGCTCGCTGGCCCACTCCACCGGGGTGGCCGGGTCGCCGGTGGTGCCGATCACGAGGATGTCGGTGGAGCCTTTGTAGTCAACGGGTGCCGGCGTGCGGACGTTCTGGTGCGGCCACTCCTTGCAGCTGGTGCCACCGTACGCAAAGTAGGAGCCGAGGGTGGGGGAGTCCTGGCGCAGCTGCTGTTCGTCCGCGCGCATTCCCTCCGTGTCCGTCACCATGGGGTAGTCCAGGCAGTTGATGGCGGTGAAGGCGAAGGTCGAATTCCCGGAGTAGCTGCCGTCCGGTTCGCGGTCGGCGCCGAAGTCGGCGAGCCGCAGCATCGGGGACACGTCGCCCTTCATCGCGCTGCCCAGGGCCTGCGTCAGCAGGGGCCAGTTGTCGTCGTTGTAGAACGGAAGGATGAATCCGCTGACGAACATGGAGGCGTTGACCATCCGGCCGTCCTTCGCGGCCCGCGGATCGGCTTCCACCGCGTTGATGATGTCCCGGATCTGCCCGACGGCGTCTTCCGGGGTGCCGCTGAGCGGGCAGCCGCTCTGGTCGAGGCAGTGCGTCGCGTAGGCCAGGATGGCCTTCTCGAACGCCCTGGCCTGCCCGCGGGTCAGTTCCTCGTAGCTCAGCGACGGGTCCATTGCCCCGTCCAGGACCATCCGGCCCACCGTGTCCGGGAACAGGGAGGCGTAGGTGGAGCCGAGGAAGGTGCCGTAGGAGTAGCCGAGGTAGTTCAGCTTCTCGTCATTGAGTACCCCGCGCAGGATGTCGAGGTCCTTGGCGGCACTTGCGGTGTCAAGGTGGCCCAGGACCGGCCCGGTCTTCTCCGCACACTTGGCCGCGATCGCCTTGTTGTCGGCGAGGGCCTCGGCCAGCCCGGCGTCGGTGTCGAGTTTGTAGGTCTTCTCCCGGGAGGCGTCGCGCTCCTGGTCGGTGAGGCAGGTGACCGGGGCGGAGCGCTTCACGCCGCGCGGGTCAAATCCCACGATGTCGTAATTGGCGCGGACTTTCTCCGAGATGTTGGTGGCGCCCGCGTCCCGGACGAAGTCGTAGCCGGAGCCGCCCGGGCCGCCCGGGTTGACCAGGAGGCTGCCCTTCTTGTTGTTGCCCTTCGTGGAGAGTTTCAGCGCTGCGATCCCGATGCTGTCGCCGTCGGGCTTGCTGTAATCCAGCGGGACCTTGATGGTGGCGCACTGGAAGTCGGACTCACACGGGGCCCAGTCGACCTGCTGGGTGTAGTAGCTGCGGAGCTCGGCGGGCGCGGCGTCAGCGATCTCGGGCTTGGGTGTGCTGCTGCTGTTGTTCTGCCCGCCGTTGCCACCGAAGAGCGTGCACGAGGACAACACCAGGGCCAGGGCCATGGCGCCGGCAGCCCGCACGCCGATCGCTAGGGATCGGGATCTGGCGGGCACGGCTCGTGCGGACTTCATACTGTTCTCCTAGGTGGATCGGAACGGAGCGACGGACGGCAGCTTCCCCGCCGGACGCGGCCGGCAACCGGCCGGTTCACCGGGAAGGGGTCACTTAATGATCCCTCAGATAAGGCTGGCGGCCATGGACTCGACGGCCAGCAGCGGCGCCACGTTGGAAGTGGTGATCCGGATGCGGGCCTTGTTGATGGCGTCCATGCGGGCAAGGGTGGTTTCGGGTGATGAGTGGCGGGCGAACTCAACAAGTTCACTCTGAAGCTCAACGTTGACCAGCTCCACGGCGTTCCCCATCTGGATGATCAGCACATCCCGGTAGAAGGACAGCAGGTCCGTCAGCGTGCGGTCCAGGGAGTCCGTCACCGACCGCTTGGCACGGCGCTTCTGGTCATCTTCGAGCTGTTTGACCTGGCTCCGCATGGCGGGTGGCAGCGTGCCGCTTTCGGGCGCTCCGAGGGTGGCGAGCAGGGCGGCTTTTTCGGCGGCGTCACGCTCCTCGTTGGAGCTGTTGGCTTCCTCGGTGGCGATCTTGACGAGTTTCTCGGCCATGAGCACCGCGGCGGTCACGCCTCTGAGGCCCAGCGGAAACCGCACCGTCGCGAGCCGCCGTTCGCGGGCTTCAGGGTCCCGTGCCAGGCGGCGCGCAATGCCGACATGGCTTTGCGCCGCCCGGGCCGCCCGTTCTGCGACGGCCGGGTCGATGCCGTCGCGCTTGACCAGCAGGGCCGCGACGTCGGCCGCGGGCGGGAGCCGCAAGGCGACCGGGCGGCACCGGGACCGGATGGTGACGAGGACGTCGGCCGGCGAGGGCGCGCAGAGCATCCAGACAGTGCGGGGGGTGGGTTCCTCGATGGCTTTGAGCAGCACGTTGGTGGTGCGTTCGGCCATCCGGTCGGCGTCCTCCACCACAATGATCCGCCAGCGTGCCGAGGAAGGCCGGTTGCCGGCGGTGGCCACCAGGTCGCGGGCTTCGTCGATGGTGATGGTGACCTTTTCGGTGCGCACAAAGGCGACGTCGGAGTGCGTCTCGCCCAGAATCGTCTGGCAGGCCGCGCACTCGCCGCAGCCGCGCTGCCCGACGTCGTCCTGGTCGCAGTTCAGGGCGGCGGCAAAGGCCTTCGCCGCGTTGGACCGGCCGGACCCCGGCGGGCCGGTGAACAGCCATGCGTGGGTCAGGCCCTCACCCTGGGCGGCCTGGCGCAGCTGGTCCACGACGGCAGGCTGGCCCTGCAGGTCGTCCCAGACGGTCACGCCTCCACCGTCCGGGAAAGGGGCAGCAGGGACTCCACCCGGGCCAGGATCCGCGCGGCCAGTTCGTCGACAGGGAGGCGGGCGGGCAGCACCAGGTAGTGCTCCGGCCGGGCCGCGGCGAGGTCGAGGAAAGCGGTACGGATCCTGGCATGGAATTCATCGGCCTCGGATTCCAGCCGGTCTTCAGCCGCGTCGCCCGCCGTCCGGCGCCGGCGGCCAACCTCCGGCTCGACGTCGAGCAGCACGGTCAGGTCCGGCTGCAGGCCCGAGGTGGCCCACTGGTTGATGTCCCGGACGGCGTCGGTGCCGAGGTCGCGGCCGGCGCCCTGGTAGGCGACCGAGGAATCGATGTAGCGGTCGGTGAGGACAATCTCCCCGCGCTCAAGGGCGGGGCGGATGACCTGGCTGGCGTGGGCGGCGCGGGAGGCGGCAAAGATCAGGGCCTCGGTATGGGCATCGATGTGGCCGTGGCCGTGGTCCAGCACCAGGGACCGCAGCTTCTCCCCGATGGGGGTGCCCCCGGGTTCCCGGGTCCGCAGCACTGCAAAGCCGCGCGACTGGAGGGCCGCGGCCAGCTCCGCCGCCTGGGTTGACTTGCCGGCACCGTCGCCGCCTTCGAACGCGATGAACAGTCCGGAATTCTGGGTGGTCACTTCTCTAGCCTACCGACAATCCCTGACACAAATGCCCCCGGCGTAACGCCTTCGGTACCCGGCCGGGCACCCCAGTACCCTGTCACCATGAGTCTTTCCGAAGAACAGGCAGCCGCGCTCAGCGCAGAAACGGTCGTTGTGGCGGCGGGCCGCCCGCCGCGGGAACGCGACCAGCCCGTCAACCAGCCGCTGGTGCTGTCCTCGACCTATTTCGGCACGGGCCCGCTGGGCGACGGCGACCGCGGCTACGGCCGCTATTCCAACGCCACCTGGGACCCTTTCGAGGAAGCACTCGGCCAGCTGGAAGGGGCCGAGCTTCCCGGCCTGCTGTACGCCTCCGGCCTCGCCGCCGCCAGTTCGGCCCTGTCCCTCGTTCCGGCGCAGGGAGTGCTGGTGATGCCCTCCCACAGCTACGCCGGTTCCCTGGTGATGGCCACGGAGCTCGCCGAGAAGGGGTTCCTGGAGCTCCGCACGGTGGACATTGCGGACACCGACGCCGTGAAGGCGCTGCTCGCTCCGGCGGACGGGAGGCCCGCCGACATGCTCTGGCTGGAAAGTCCCACCAACCCGATGCTCGGCGTCGCGGACATCCGTGCGCTGACGGCCGCCGCGCACGCAGCCGGTGCCATCGTGGTCACGGACAACACGTTCTCCACCCCGCTCGTACAGCAGCCGCTGGCGCTGGGGTCCGACGTCGTCCTCCACTCGGTGACCAAGTACCTGTCCGGCCATTCCGACGTCGTGCTGGGCGCCCTGGTGACGTCCGACGCCGGGCTCCGGTCCACGCTGCTGCACCACCGGACCATCCACGGCGGCATCGCCGGCCCGATGGAGGCATGGCTGGCCCTGCGCGGGCTGCGCACCCTGGCGCTGCGCGTCGAGCGGTCGCAGGCCTCGGCCGCGGTGCTGGCCGAACGGCTGAGCGCACACCCCAGGGTCGGCAGCATCCGCTACCCGGGGCTGGCCTCGGATCCCGGCCACGAACGGGCCAAGAGCCAGATGAAGGGTTTCGGCTCCATCCTGTGCATCGAAATGGCCCCCATCGGCGGCAGCGGAAACACGAGCAGCGGCACCGGCGCCATGA
Organism: Pseudarthrobacter sp. 1C304; assembly: GCF_052245515.1. Taxonomy (NCBI): domain Bacteria; kingdom Bacillati; phylum Actinomycetota; class Actinomycetes; order Micrococcales; family Micrococcaceae; genus Pseudarthrobacter; species Pseudarthrobacter sp. 1C304. The sequence continues at coordinate 844,868 of NZ_JBQQCH010000001.1, forward strand.
GCGGCGCCATGAGCGGCGCCGAGGCTGCGGACCGGATGATCCGTGCCCTGAAGCTATGGCTGCCGGCCACCTCGCTCGGCGGAGTGGAGTCCCTGATCGAGCGGCGGCGCCGGCATACGGCCGAGCCGGTGAGCGTGCCGGAGAACCTGGTCCGGCTGAGCGTCGGAATCGAAAACGTGGAAGACCTTTGGGCCGATTTGGAGCAGGCCTTGGGCACGCTGGGCGGCTAGGCTGGGGGGATGGACGGAAGAGCGCTTATTTACTATGTCGAAACCGGGATCTATTTTCTCCTGGCCCTGGTAGCCCTCGCCCTTGAGGTGTGGGCCTTCTTCGACTGCCTGCGGCACAAGGCGAACGCCTTCGAAGCCGTGTCCAAGCGCACCAAGACCTTCTGGCTGGCCGTCACCGGCGGCGCCATGGCAGTGGGCCTGCTCTCCCTGCTGGGCGGCGGCGGAGGCCTCCTCGGCCCGCTGGGGCTGTTCGGCCTCGTCGCCGTGACCGCGGCGTCCGTCTACCTCGCCGATGTCCGCCCGGCCGTCAAAGACGCCGGCCGCGGCGGCAGCCGCAACATGGGCCCCTACGGCCCCTGGTGAGGTGCCACGGCCTCCCAGCCGACCGTTAGTTCGCCCAGCCGCCACCGGGCCGCGCCGTCCATCACCGGCCAGCCGCCGTCGCGCAGTGCCCGGCACATCGCCGTCCAGCGCTGCCGGTTGCCGAACGCGGCCAGGGGCGCCGCCTCCAGCCAGGCCCGGTCCATGGCCTGCAGGAAGTCGCGGATCCGCTCGCCCGGCACATTCCGGTGGATGAGGGCCTTCGGCAGCCGTTCGGCCACGTCCGAGGGCAGCGCAAAACTGCCGAACCGCATGGACAGGCTCAGGCTCAGTGGCCGCTCCGCGTCCAGCGCCACCCATGTCACCCGGCGGCCGATCTCGTCGCAGGTGCCGTCAATGAATATTCCGTCCGGCGCCAGCCGCCCCTGAACCAGCCGCCAGATGGCCGCGACGTCGGCCTCCTCGTACTGCCGCAGCACGTTGAACGCCCGGACCAGGACGGGCCTGCCGGGCACCGGCAGCTCGAAGCCGCCCAGCTGGAAGCTCAGGCCGGGCCGTTCCAGTTCCTTGGCCAGCCGGACCCGCTCGGGCTCGATCTCGACACCCACCACACGCACATCCGGCCGGATCCGCGACAGCCGGTCAAAGAGTTCGACGGCGGTCGCCGGGGACGCGCCGTAGCCCAGGTCCACGGCGAGGGGATCGGCGGCAGCGCGCAGCCGCCACGCCTGCGGTCCCGTCAGCCAGCGGTCCACCCGCCGCATCCGGTTGGGGTTGGTGGTGCCGCGGGTCACGTTGCCCACCGGCCTGCCCGCGCGGGTTCCGCCGGCCGGCGTTCCGTTCTTGTCGCCATGGCGTTGTCCCAGGGGATGGGATTGCGGGGCAACCACCCGCTCAGCCTTCTGCACCACACAGCAACCCTATCCTCCAACGCGGGGTCAGTCCCCGCCCATGCGGCGCCCCGGGACGGGCCGGGAGTGTCCCCGCGTTGGGGTGTGGCGGGGCCGATGTAACGCGCGGCACTGCCGGGGGCCGCTCCGCTAGGATGAAAACCATGACTTACAAGCTGATTCTGCTGCGCCACGGCCACAGCGAATGGAACGCCAAGAACCTGTTCACCGGCTGGGTGGACGTCGACCTCAACGACCAGGGCCGGGCCGAAGCGGTCCGCGGCGGCGAGCTTCTTGTGGAGAACAACCTCCTCCCGGACGTCCTGTACACCTCCCTGCTGAAGCGGGCCATTAACACGGCGAACATCACCCTCGACAAAGCCGACCGCGGCTGGATCCCCGTGAAGCGCGACTGGCGGCTCAACGAGCGCCACTACGGCGCCCTGCAGGGCAAGGACAAGGCCCAGACCCTCGCCGAATACGGTGAAGAGCAGTTCATGACCTGGCGCCGGTCCTACGACACCCCGCCGCCGCCCCTCGATGACAACTCCGAGTTCTCCCAGGCGCACGACCCGCGCTACGCGGACCTCGGCGACGCTCTGCCCCGCACCGAGTGCCTCAAGGACGTCCTGGTCCGCCTGCTGCCCTACTGGGAGTCGGACATCAAAGCAGACCTCAAGGCCGGCAAGACCGTCCTGGTCACCGCCCACGGAAATTCCCTGCGCGCCCTCGTTAAGCACCTCGACGGCATCAGCGACGAAGCCATCGCGGGGCTCAACATCCCCACCGGCATCCCGCTGGTCTACGACCTGGACGAGGACTTCAAGCCGCTGAACCCGGGCGGCACCTACCTCGATCCCGCGGCCGCCGCCGAAGCCATCCAGGCCGTGGCGAACCAGGGCAAGAAGTAGCCCTTCGAACTACCGCACGTACGACGCCGGCCGGTCACCCCTGAAGGTGACCGGCCGGCGTCGTACGTGTTGCTGGAAGTATCAGATGTGTTCGATGCCGTTCGGCTGCCAGGCGCCGGTCACCAGGTACGTGACCTTCTGCGCCACGGAGACGCCGTGGTCCGCGAACCGTTCGAAGTAGCGGCTGGCCAGCGCGACGTCGACGGTTGTAGCGGGGGACTCGTTCCAGTCGCTGCGGGCGATCGCCTTGAAGACGCTCAGGTGCAGGTCGTTCACCACGGTGTTGGCCTTCATGATGTCCCGGGCCACTTCCAGGTCCCGGGTTTCCAGCAGCACCGTGACCTTCTCCGCGATGAACAGGTCCTGCTCGGCGAAGCTCTTGAACGTCGCGCGCAGCTGCTCGGGGATCACGGTGGAGGGGTAGCGCAGGCGCGCGAGCTGGGCGAGGTGGCGGGCCAGGTCGCCCATCCGCTCCAGCGAGGCACTCATGCGGAGGGAGCCCACGATCATCCGCAGGTCGCTGGCCACCGGGCCCTGCAGGGCGAGGATGTCGATGGCCCGCTCGTCCAGGCTGTTCTGCAGGAAGTCGATCCGCGCATCGGCAGCGATGACGTCCTCGGCCAGGTCAATGTCGGCGCCGTCAAAGGCAGTCGTGGCTTTCTCGATGGCCTCACTGACCAGCTTCGAGATTTCGACGAGCTGTTCCCCCACTTGGACGAGCTCTTCCTGAAAAACCTTGCGCACGTGTGCGTCCTTTCTTCGGAAACAATGCCGCCACCAGGAGTGGCCGGCTCATTTCGATTCACCTCTCGGCGCTCCAACGGTCAAGTCTTCCAGCGCCGGGTGAACTGTTACGCCCCAATAGGTGAACGTTAGCTGAACCGGGACGGGAATAGGGGGAGATTTCAGTTTCCGGCACGGGGCAGAGCATAAGCTGGAGCCGTGGATCCAATGCTCATCGGCGTGATTGCCGGCCTGATCGGCCTGTCGCTCGGCGTCTTCGGCGTGCTCGCGTTCCGGGTCAGCGAGCAGCAGCGGAAGCTGGTGGACGTTGAGTTTGAGGACCCCTCGCTGCCTGAGGGCGCCGCCGAGGTGCTGGCCGCCGTCGGCCGCGCGTTCGTGGTGGTCGACGCGATCGACGGCGTTGTCCGTGCCAGCCCCGCCGCCTACGCCTACGGCCTGGTGCGCGGCCATACCCTGGTCCACGAGCAGCTGCTGGAGATGACCGCCAAAGTGCGGCGCGACGGCGTCATCCTCGAACGGCTCCTCGAACTCCCGCGCGGCCCGCTGGGGCAGGGGACCATTGTGGTCCAGGTCCGGGCCGCCGTGATCGCCGAAGAGTACATCCTTCTGCTCGCCGACGACCGGACAGAGGTCACCCGCACCGAGGAGGTCCGGAACGACTTCGTCGCCAACGTCTCCCACGAGCTGAAGACGCCGGTCGGAGCCATCTCGCTGCTGGCCGAGGCCCTGGAATCCTCGGCGGACGACCCGGAGGCCGTGCGCCGCTTCGCCAAACGCACGCACAAGGAATCCGCCCGGCTTGCCGCCCTGGTGCAGGACATCATCGAACTGTCCCGGCTGCAGGGCGCCAACGTCGCCCAGCAGGGACGGGCCGTGGACATCAACACGGTGGTCACCGAAGCCGTGGACCGGTCCCAGCTGCCGGCGGAAAGCAAAAACATTGAGCTGGTGGTCGGCGGCCGGACCGACGCGATGGTCTACGGCGACCAGGACCAGCTGGTGACTGCGCTGCGCAATTTGATCGACAACGCCATCCGCTACTCCCCGGAGAACACCCGGGTGGGGATCGGCATCCGTTCGAAGGACGGCCTCGTGGCCGTGTCCGTGACGGACCAGGGCGAGGGGCTCAGCCCCGAGGACCAGGAGCGGGTCTTTGAACGCTTCTACCGCGTCGACGCCGCGCGGTCGCGGCATACCGGAGGGACCGGCCTCGGCCTCAGTATCGTCAAGCACGTCATCGCCAACCACGGCGGCGAGGTGACCCTCTGGTCACAGCCGGGCCATGGCTGCACATTCACCATCCGGCTTCCGGAACTGGAAGGCCAGGAGCCCGACGGCGCCGACGCCCAGAACCCAAAACCGATCCGAAGTGACGCCGCAGGCGCCCATGAGCAAGGAGCAACCGCTTGAGCAGGATTCTAGTTGTGGAGGACGAGGAGTCCTTCAGCGACCCCCTGTCCTACCTGTTGGGCAAGGAAGGATTCGAGGTGGAGGTGGTCGACAACGGAATTGACGCCATCACCGAATTCGACCGCAACGGAGCCGACCTGGTGCTGCTGGACCTGCAGCTGCCCGGACAATCGGGCACGGAAGTCTGCCGGCAGCTGCGGCAGCGCTCGTCGGTGCCGGTGATCATGCTGACGGCAAAGGACGCCGAGATCGACAAGGTGGTGGGCCTGGAGCTGGGCGCCGACGACTACGTCACCAAGCCCTACTCATCCCGGGAGCTGGTGGCCCGCGTCCGGGCCGTGCTGCGCCGCCAGGGCGAGCCGGAGGAACTGGTGTCCAGCACCGTCCAGGCGGGCCCGGTCCGGATGGACATTGAACGGCACGTGGTCACGGTCAGCGGCGAGCAGGTTTCGCTGCCGCTGAAGGAATTCGAGCTCCTGGAGATGCTGCTGCGGAACTCCGGCCGGGTGCTGACCCGGGGGCAGCTGATCGACAGGGTCTGGGGATCGGACTACGTGGGGGACACCAAAACCCTCGATGTCCACGTCAAGCGTCTGCGCAGCAAAGTCGAGCCGGACCCTTCGGCTCCCAGGCACTTGATTACGGTGCGCGGCCTGGGGTACAAGTTCGACCCCTAAAACAGGCCCGGCTAGCGGCTAGCCCGCCCACGAATAAGCCTGCAGACACAAAAGGAGGGGCACCCGCGCGGGTGCCCCTCCTTTTGTGTGCGGACGCTAGTGGTCTGCGCCGCCCGTCGGCGACGGGGTGGACGTCGGCGTGGCCGAGCCCGTGGGCTCGCTGCCGGCCGGCAGGTACTGCTTGTAGTCGGTGATGGTGCCGTCCACCACCGGAACCTTGAACGTGGCGTTCTGGTTGGTGCCGTCCTCGGAGACGCGGACCTCGACGAGGGAGCCCGGGTTGCCGCCCGTGGTGCTGAGGATCGCCTCGTCCGTGGAATCGTTGAGCAGCGTGTAGGAGTTCTGCTTGACCGGGACCTGCGTCTGCGACCCGCCGGCGCCGGCGATCACCAGCGTGACGTCCTCGGAGGAGGAATTGTAGACGGCGCCGATCACACGGCCCGGCTTGTCCTCGCCGCCGGAGACGATCAGCATGTTGCGCAGCTGGAGCGGGCCGACGTTGGCCTGCGTTCCGTCTGACGCCGCGTACGTCATGGTGGTCGCCTGGGGGTTGATGTAGCCGCAGCCGGTCACGGACAGCAGGCCGATGCCCAGAGCAGCCGTTGCCATTGCCAGCTTGCCGCGCTGGCCCCGGTTCATCGCAGTGAAACCCACGTCACGCACTCCTTGAGAGTCTTGGAACATTCTTCAGCCATAGCCTATCGGCAATCCCCGCCAAACGATGATTCGAAGCGTACACATTGCCCCGGGCCGGGCGCAGGCGGGCCGCCTGCGGGGGATGTCGCACACCCTTGGCAAAGGCATGCCCATGCACTAATATCCGCTTTCGTCAAGGGGTCCAGGAGGGCCGATTTGGCCCATTTTCCGCGTATTCATGCGGTTCTTCGGCCCGTTCCATGCCAGTCGTATGCCTTAACCGTGATAAACTGGTCTGCGGGAAAGGGGAATGTTTACATGGTTTTTGAGGTCGGCGAGACAGTAGTTTACCCTCACCACGGTGCAGCGAAAATTGAAGAAATCAAGATGCGCACTGTCAAGGGCGAAGAGAAGATGTATCTCAAGCTCAAGGTGGCCCAGGGTGATCTGACCATTGAAGTTCCAGCAGAAAACGTTGACCTTGTTGGGGTTCGTGACGTAGTGGGCAAAGAAGGTCTGGAGCACGTGTTTGAAGTGCTGCGGGCCGAGTTCACTGAAGAACCCACCAACTGGTCGCGTCGATACAAGGCAAACCTGGAGAAGCTTGCTTCCGGTGACGTCATCAAGGTGGCAGAGGTCGTCCGCGACCTGTGGCGCCGCGATCACGATCGGGGTCTCTCCGCAGGAGAGAAGCGCATGCTGGCCAAGGCCCGCCAGATTCTGATTTCAGAACTGGCGCTGGCTGAGAAGACTGATGAAGAGAAGGCTGCAAGCGTTCTCGACGAGGTTCTGGCTTCCTAAGCACGAGTCGAACAGACAAGAATTAAACCCCGGTGGCGACAAGGCCGCCGGGGTTTCTTTTTTGTGCTGACGGCAGGAGGTAGCCCGCTGCGGGGACGCGGGACGTAGTCTTGTGGCCATGGACTCTGCACCGACCAATACGCCACCGGCCGCCGCCCTCACCGCGGTCGTCGTCGTGGCCGCCGGCTCCGGCGAACGCCTGGGCTACGGCATGCCCAAAGCCAAGGTCCCCCTCGGCGGGGACAGCATCCTCACCCACGCCCTGCGGGGCGTCGCGGCCGCAGGCGTCGCGCGGCAAATCTGCGTCGCCATCCCGCCCGGCGACCCGGAGCTCCGGAACCTCTGTGAAACGTTCGCGCAGGAGCTCGCGGTGGAAGGCCCGCAGGCGCCCGCGCCGGGGGTTGCCGTGCAGCTCCCGGCGGTGACCGTCGTCGACGGCGGCGCCAGCCGCGCCGACTCGGTCCGCGCCGCGCTGGCGGCGCTCCAGCCGGAGATCGAGGCGGTCCTGGTCCATGATGCAGCCCGCGCGCTGACCCCGGAGGCCGTCTTCCACCGGGTGTCCCGCGCACTCGCCGCCGGCGCCCAGGCCGTCATCCCCGTCATCCCGGTGGTCGACACGGTCAAGACCGTGGAAGCGGCCGCGGCCGACGCCCCCGCCCCCGAACTCGTCACCGGCACCGCCGCCCGGGAGGCCCTGCGGGCCGTGCAGACACCGCAGGGATTCCAGCTGGCCACCCTCCGGCGTGCCCACGCCGCCGCGGCGACGTTCGACGCCGGCCAGGCAGCTGCCGTGACCGACGACGCCATGCTGGTGGAACTCCTCGGCGTCCCCGTCCACGCCGTCCGCGGCGCCAGCCAGTCGCTGAAGATCACCACCCCGCTGGACCTGATCATCGCCGAGGGCCTCCTTGAGGGCCCGCTGGGCGCGCGCTGGGTGGAAGGCTGAGCATGTCCCACCACCACAACGCCCCGCTGCCCGTCATCCCCCGGACCGGAATCGGCATCGACGTCCACGCCTACGCACCCGAGGACGCACCCCAGCCGCTCTGGCTGGGCGGCCTGTTCTGGGAAGGGGAACGGGGGCTGTCCGGCCACTCCGACGGCGACCCCGTGGCCCACGCCGCCGCCGACGCCCTGTTCTCCGCCTGCGGCGTGGGGGACCTCGGGACGCATTTCGGCACCGACCGGCCGGAGTACGCCGGGGCCTCCGGCGCGACCCTGCTGGCGGAGGCCGCGCGGATCGTCCGCGCGGAGGGCTTCGAGATCGGGAACATCGCCGTGCAGTTCGTGGCCAACCGGCCCAAGTTCGGCCCGCGCCGGGAGGAATCCCAGCGGGTCCTGAGCGAGGCCGCCGGCGCCCCCGTCAGCGTCTCGGCCACCACCAGCGACGGGCTCGGCTTCCCGGGCCGCGGCGAGGGCATCTCGGCCACGGCCACGGCCCTGGTGTACCCCGTCCGCTCGGCGTCTGAAGAGTCCGTCGCCTAGGCTTAACGCAGATCCCCTTTCCGCGAGACACCAGGAGACTCCCCGTGACCAAGCTGCTGCCCGCCGTCGTCCTCGTGGCCGGACTGCTGCTGACCGGCTGCGCCGCGACGCCAAAGATGAGCGTCCAGGACAGCTGCGCGTTCCTCAACCAGGACACCTTCGTCCCCACGGGAAACCAGCAGCAGCAGGCGGACCAGATTTCCAAGCACTACCAGGAAGTCGCGGACAAGGTGGCTCCCGAGGTGGCGGCGCCCATCCAGGAGATGGCGGACGTTATGAAGGACGTCGCCGGTTCTTCGCTCGGCGCCAAGAGCGAGGAACAGAACAAGCAGCTGGCCGAACAGATGAACAAGATCGGCGAGTACTGCAAGTAGGCGCCCGCGCGCCGTCCGCACCCCGGGGGCCGGGACCTTTCGGCTAATCTGGAGCGGTGACCCTGCGCTTCTATGACACTGCATCCGCCGAAGTCCGCGACTTCGTCCCCCTGGTTCCGGGCAAAGTGAGCCTCTACTACTGCGGCGCCACGGTGCAGGGCATGCCGCACGTCGGGCACATCCGCTCCGCGATCGCCTTCGACCAGCTCACCCGCTGGCTGCAGTACCGCGGATTCCGCGTCACCTCGGTCCGCAACGTCACCGACATCGACGACAAGATCCTCGCCAAGTCGGCGGACTCCTTCGCCCCCGGCTTCGAGGACGAACCCGGCTCTGTCCGCGAGGAGGAATGGTGGGCGCTGGCCTACCGGTACGAGCAGGAATTCCTCAAGGCCTACGACACCCTGGGCGTCTCCCGCCCCACCTACGAACCCCGGGCCACCGGCCACATCCCGGAAATGCACGCCCTCATCCAGCAACTGATCGACCGCGGGCACGCCTACCCGGCCCTCGATGCCTCCGGCGACGTGTACTTTGACGTGCGCTCCTGGGACAAGTACGGCTCCCTCACCCGGCAGAAGATCGACGACATGCAGGGGGCCCCGGACGCGGACCCCCGGGGAAAGCGGGATCCCCGCGACTTCGCGCTCTGGAAGGGCCACAAGGCGGGGGAGCCGGCGACAGCGGCCTGGGCCTCGCCGTGGGGCACCGGCCGTCCGGGCTGGCACCTTGAATGCTCCGCGATGGTCACCAAGTACCTCGGCACCGAATTCGACATCCACGGCGGCGGGCTGGACCTGAGGTTCCCGCACCACGAAAACGAGATGGCCCAGTCCCAGGCCGCCGGACACGGCTTCGCCAACTTCTGGATGCACAACGGCATGGTCACCTACGCCGGCGAGAAGATGTCCAAGTCCATCGGCAACACCATCAGCCCCGCCGAAATGCTGGAACTCGCGTCGGCCCGCGTGGTCCGGTACTACCTCGGCCAGGCCCACTACCGCTCGGTGCTGGACTACCAGCCCACCTCCCTGCAGGAAGCGGCAGCCGCCGTCGAACGCATCGACGGCTTCATCAGCCGCGCCCTCCGGACCCTCGCCGGCACCGACGGCGGTTCTCCCGCCACCGTTGGCTTCGCCAGCCACGGCATCGTGCCGGACGCTTTCGCTGCCGCGATGGATGACGACCTCAACGTCCCGCAGGCGCTGGCGGCCCTGCACGACACCGTCCGCGCCGGCAACACGGCGCTCACCGCCGGAGAACTCGACGGCGCCCGGGCCGCACTCGCCAGCGTCACCGACATGCTGCGTGTCCTGGGGCTCGACGACGCCGCCGGGCCCGCGGTGGACCAGCAGAGCTCCGACGCCCTCGGCGTCCTGATCGAGGCCCAGCTCGCCGCCCGCGCCCAGGCCCGCGCCAGCAAGGACTGGGCCGCCTCGGACGCCATCCGCGACACCCTCGCCGCTGCCGGCGTCGTCGTCGAGGACGGCCCGGACGGCGCCAGCTGGAGCCTCAAGCGCGGCTGATTCCCTGCGCCTCACGGCGCGGGACCGCGGTCCCTCCATCCCTCGCGGTCGAGGATTTAACTCGAGTCAGTAGACTGGAGTTCAGACTTATCAACAAATCGCGTAGTTAAAAGGGTGGAAATCATGGCCAACAACGGTCGCCGGTCGGTCAAACTGAAGAAGGGCCCCACCGTCGGAACCGGCGGTCACGGCCGCAAGGCTCTCGAGGGCAAGGGGCCGACGCCCAAGGCGGAGGACCGCCCGTACCACAAGGCCCACAAAAACAAGCAGCTCGCCGAGCGCTCCGCCGCGAAGCGCCCCGGCGCGCCGCGCAACGCCGGCGCACGCTCGGGCCCCAAGGGCCGCGCCACGGAGGAAGTGGTCACCGGCCGCAACTCCGTCGTCGAGGCGCTGCGCGCCGGCATCCCGGCCAAGGCACTGCACGTCGCCATCCGCATCGAGATGGATGACCGCGTCAAGGAGTCCCTCAAACTCGCGGCCGAGCGCGGCATCCCGCTGCTCGAAACCGGCAAGCCGGAGCTGGACCGGATGACCGACGACGCCATCCACCAGGGCCTGGTGCTGCAGATCCCGCCGTACGAATACCAGGACGCCTACGAGCTCGCGGAGGAAACCATCGAGGCCTGGAAGAAGGGCCACGTCGCCAACGCGCCGCTCTTCGTAGCCCTCGACGGCATCACCGATCCGCGCAACCTTGGCGCGATCATCCGTTCGGTCTCGGCGTTCAGCGGCCACGGCGTCATCGTTCCGGAACGCCGCTCCGTCGGCGTCACCGCCTCGGCGTGGAAGACCAGCGCCGGTGCCGCCGTCCGTGTCCCGGTGGCGCGCGCTGCCAACCTGAACAACACGCTGAAGGCCTTCAAGAACATGGGCATCTATGTTCTTGGCCTCGACGGAGACGGCGACGTCTCGCTGCCCGACCTCACCCTGGCCACCGAGCCGGTCTGCATCGTGGTCGGTTCCGAAGGCAAGGGCCTCAGCCGCCTGGTCCGTGAAAACTGCGACCAGATCGTCTCCATCCCGATCGACTCCGCCATGGAATCCCTCAACGCCTCCATGGCCGTCGGCATCTCCCTCTACGAGATCTCCCGCCAGCGCTCAGCGAAGTAACCTTCGGTTACCGCCGGGTCCGGCTGCGCCTTAGTCGTGGCTGGGTCGGCCGTCACCGGAGCTTTGCCGTCGCCTAGACGTGGTTGGGTCCGCCGGAACCGGAGCTTTGCCGTCGCTTAGACACCTCCCGGCGCTCCACTCGGCCGCGGGCGGCCTCGCTCCGCTCTGGTCGGCGATGCGCTCCTTGCAAAACTCCGGTACCGGCTCAGACGCTCCCTCACCTTTCGCGGGAATTATCGAATCGCTCTCTCACTTTTGGCGGGAATTAACTAAGCGCTCCCTCACCTAGGGTGGGCAAACGGCAGGCGCTCTCTCACATCAAGTGAGGGAGCGTCTTCCGTTAAACGCCTAAAGGTGAGGGAGCGTCAGCCTGCTGACCGCGAGAGGTGCGGGAGCGTCTTTCCCAAGTACCCCGACGTCGGGTGGACATTCGAGCGGGCAGCGGGGTCTTGCTAAGGAGCGCATCGCCGACCAGAGACGGATGAGGCCGCCCAGCGGCCGAAGTAGGCGGCGGGAGGTGTCTAAGCGACGGCAAGGCGCCGGTGTCCGCGGGAGGTGACGACAGGGAAGGTGACAACAGGCGAACCCGCGGCGGGCTTAGAACTTGTGGCGGTTGGCGAGGACCGGGAGTTTGGTGCGGGCTTCTTTGACGGCTGCGGGGTCCAGGTCGGCGAACAGCAGGCCGGGGGCGCCGTCGAGCTCTTCGAGGACTTCGCCGAAGGGGGAGACGACGGCGGAGTGCCCGACGCCGGTGGGTGCTGCACCCTTTGGCTCGAGACCAACGCTGGCGGGGTCGCCCTGGCCGCAGGCGAGGACGAAGGTGGTGGAGTCGGCGGCGCGGGCGCGGGCCAGGAGCTTCCACTGGTCGGCCTTGCCGGGACCGGATCCCCAAGAGGCGCAGATGATGTTGACGTCGGCCCCGCGGTCGGCGTTCTCGGTGAACAGTGCCGGGAAGCGGATGTCGTAGCAGGTGGCCAGGCCAAAGGTCACGCCGTTGTAGTCGAAGGTGACCGGTTCGGTGCCGGCGTCGACCGTGTCGGACTCCGCGAAGCCGAAGGCGTCAAAAAGGTGGATCTTGTCGTAGCTGGCCTCGAGGCCCCGGCCGGTGACCAGCAACGTGTTGCGCACCTTGCCGCCGTCGTTCCCGCGGCCCGGAGTAAACATCCCCGCGACAATCACAATGTCCTGGTCCGCGGCGATGGCCCGCACCCGGGAGGCCCATGGTCCGTCCAGCGGCTCAGCGATGTCCAGCAGCGAGTTGCCGAAGGCCCGCATGGTGGCCTCCGGGAAGACCACCAGCTCCGCACCGCCGGCTTTGGCCCGCGCCGCGTAGTCCGCCACAAGTGCCAGATTGTCGGCAAGGTCGCGACCGGTGATGATCTGAGCGAGTGCAATCCGCACTGTTACCTCCATTTTCGGCGTTGATTCCAGTATGCAGTGCGCCTATTACGTACACTGCCTATCGTCAGTTAAACCGGAACGGGCCATTTGTTCGGCCCCGCTAAACTTTAAGCAATGGTCATGCCCTACGTAGACACAGCTTCCACCGTAGACGCCTCCCGCGCGTTTCCGCTGGGAATCAGCGTTCCGGCCACCGGTTCGCCGGTAATGGACGATCCTCGGGGTGCCTTCGCGAACGTGGCGGTTTTCGCGCCCGGTGTGACCACATTGGAGATCGCCTACCAGGCGCCCGGCGGGGCGTGGCAGCTGAAAACGCTGCCCAACGTGACCGACGGCGTCCACCACGGCATCGTCGAGGGCATCCCGGTCGGTTCGCGCTACGGGTTGCGGGTGTCCCCGGAGCATGAGGCGCTTCCGCTGTCCATGCCCGCCACGGACTTCGACGCCGACGGCGCGCAGCCCCTCCTGCTGGACCCGTACGGCCGGGCCGTGGACGAGCGCGAAAATCTCATCACGAGTGTCCGGATGGACAGCGGCTTCGACTGGGGCGCCGACCGCAGCCCCCGGGTGCCGTGGCGGAACACCATCATCTATGAGGCCCACGTCCGCGGCCAGACGAAGCTGCACCCGGACGTCCCCGAAGACCTCCAGGGCACCTACGCCGGCCTGGCGCACCCGGCCATGATCGAGCACCTGATCTCGCTGGGGGTCACCACCGTCCAGCTCCTCCCGGTGCACTTCCACGTGGACGAACCGCACCTGCAGAACCTCGGCATGACGAACTACTGGGGCTACAACACCGCCGCGTTCTTCGCCCCGCACCCCGGCTACGCCACCGAGGCGGCGCAGGCCGCGGGGGCGCAGGCGGTCCAGGACGAGTTCAAGGGCATGGTCAAGCTGCTGCACGCGGCAGGTCTTGAGGTGGTGCTCGACGTCGTCTACAACCACACGGCCGAGGGCGGCAGGGACGGCCGCACGCTCAGCTTCCGCGGCCTGGGCGAGATGACGTATTACCGCAACGACGGCCACGGCAAGTACGTGGACACCACCGGCTGCGGCAACAGCCTGAACTTCGGCGAGCCCCGCGTGGTCCAGCTGGTTCTGGATTCCCTGCGCTACTGGGTGAACGAATTCCACATCGACGGGTTCCGTTTCGACCTCGCGGTCACGCTGGCCCGCAACGCTGCGAACGAATTCGACCCCCGGCACCCGTTCCTCGTCGCGATCGGCGCTGACCCGGTACTGTCCGCGACGAAGCTCATCGCCGAGCCCTGGGACGTCGGCTACGGCGGCTGGCAGACCGGCCGGTTCCCGCCCGGCTGGGTGGACTGGAACGACCACTTCCGCGACGCCGTGCGCAGCTTCTGGCTCGCCGACCGCGCAGCGATCGACGCCGGCGGGCAGGGCGGGTCCGTGGCGCGCCTGGCGGACGCGCTCTCCGGCTCCGCGAGCCTCTTCGAACCGTCCGGCCGGTCGCGGCTGGCCTCAGTCAACCTGGTCACCGCCCACGACGGGTTCACGCTCGCCGATCTGGTGTCCTACGACCGCAAGCACAACGAGGCCAACGGGGAACAGAACCGTGACGGCCACGGCGACAACCGCAGCTACAACCACGGGTTCGAAGGCCCTACGGAGGATGAGGACATCCTCGCCCGCCGGGCGCAGTCCAGGCGCAACCTCATGGCGTCGCTGATGGTGTCCCAGGGCGTGCCCATGATCACCGCCGGGGATGAGATCGGCCGCACGCAGCAGGGCAACAACAATGCCTACTGCCAGGACAACGCCATCACCTGGATCGACTGGACCAGCACGCCCGAGTCGCACGCGATGCTGCGCAGCACCAAACGTGTGATCCGGCTCCGCAAGGAGTTCCTGGCCGGGCAGCCCCACGACTACCCCACACGCGAGAAGCAGTCCTACTTCCACTGGTTCGACGAACACGGCGAGCCCATGGAAGGCGAACGGTGGCACGATCCCGGGCACCGGCTGGTGCAGCTGCTCCTGGGGTCCGACGACGGCCACGTGGACGGGCTGGTGGTGGTCAACGGCAGCCCGCGGGACGTCAAGGTCACCCTTCCGCCGCTCAGCAACGAGGACGGCACCGGCCACCGGCTCTTCGAGCTGCGCCTGACCACCTCCGAGCTCCACGACCGGCGCCAGGGCATCCGGGTCGCCGCGGGGGAGCGCGACGTGGTGCAGGCCAACTCCATCAACATCTACCGCACGTAGTCCGGCGGTGCCCATCCGGGCACAGCGGAACAGGCAACCATAAGGAACCCATGAAGATCTACTCCGCAGACACCTGGACCATTGAGGAACTGCAGGCCCTAGCGGCCGACGCCGGCCGGCGCACTGTGCTGGTCCCCGCCGCTGACACCAGGCGGACCGTCCTCGAGACCTTCGCGGAGGTCCTGGACTTCCCGGAGGACGACGAGGCGGACCTCGACGCGCTCAACGACTCGCTACACGATTTCGCCGACGCGGTTGCCGACGACGGCCAGGGCCCGGCCACGGTCATCTGGGAAGTCCCCGCCGCGTTCCGGGCCGACCGCTCTTTCGGCGTCGTCTGCGAGATCCTGCAGGACGCCGAACGCTACGCCGGAAAGAACCTGGCCGTCACCGCCGTCTGCCTCTAAGCCGGCAACAGACAACAGCGCCGCACCCCGGGCTGCCGGGGTGCGGCGCTGCTGTCGGTTGGCGGGTGGTGGCAGGCCCTAGGCGTTGACGATCAGGCCCAGTTCCGCCTTGGACGCGAGGCCCGTGTGCTTCGGGAGCACCCGCACCGTGTAGCCGAAGGAACCGGACCGGTCGATCACCACGGTGCCGCTGAAGAGGTGCCGGCCCCTGCCCAGGTCTTCAATCGCCTTCAGCTCCGCCACCGTGACGTCGGCCAGTTCGTCGCTGTCCTCCGCTTTGCCGTACGCCACCTCGACGGCGACGTCATCCGGCGTGAGCTCCCGCAGGGACACGTACGCGTTGACCTGGAGCATGTCGCCGATCTGCGGGTCCTCGGAGACGCCCACCGAGTCCACATGCTCCACCTGGATCTGCGGCCAGGCGGCCCGGACCCGGGACGTCCAGGCCGCGAGGTCCTTGGCCTCGGCGAAGTTGCCGGCCATGGCCCGCCGGCCGGCGACGGCGGCCGGGCGGTAGAGGATGTTGACGTAGTCCTTGAGCATCCGCTCCGCGGAGACCGCGGGGCCCAGGTGGGACATGGTGTGCTTGATCATCGAGACCCAGTGGGTGGGGACGGCCTGCGGGCCGGACTTTGACGGCCCGGCAGCGCCCGCGCCGTCGGAGACCGTGAGCCCGTAGAACCGCGGGGCCACCTGGGTCTCCAACAGCTCGTACAGCGCTGCCGCTTCGATGTCGTCGCGTTCCTCGGGGGAAGCGCCGTTGTTGGCGGTCGGAATCGCCCAGCCGTTTTCGCCGTCGTACATCTCGTCCCACCAGCCGTCCAGGACGGACAGGTTGAGCGAGCCGTTCAGGGCCGCCTTCATGCCGGACGTGCCGCAGGCCTCGAGCGGGCGCAACGGGTTGTTCAGCCAGACATCGCAGCCAGGAAAGAGGGTGCGGGCCATGGCGATGTCGTAGTTAGGCAGGAAAGCGATGCGGTGCCGCACCGCCGGGTCGTCGGTGAACCGGACCAGGTCCTGGATCATCTTCTTCCCCGCGTCATCGGCCGGGTGCGACTTGCCGGCGATCACCAGCTGGATCGGGTGGGTCTTGTGCAGCAGCAGGGCCTTGAGCCGCTCGGGCTCGCGCAGCATGAGGGTGAGCCGCTTGTACGTCGGCACCCGGCGGGCGAAACCGATGGTCAGGATGTCCGGGTCCAGCACGGAATCCGTCCAGGCGAGTTCGGCGTCGGCGGCACCGCGCTTCTTCCACGCGGCGCGGAGGCGGCGCCGGACGTCCTCCACGAGGGTCACGCGCATCTCGCGGCGGAGCGCCCAGACTTGTTCGTCGGTGACGTTGTAGGTGAGGTCCCAGCGGCCCTGCTCTTCCGCGTCGGCGCCGAACTGGTCGCGGGCCAGGGCGGAGACCCGCGGGTCCACCCAGGTGGGGACGTGCACACCGTTGGTGACCGACGTGATCGGCACTTCGGCGTGGTCGAACCCCGGCCACAGGGCGGAGAACATGCCGCGGGACACCACGCCGTGCAGCTTGGCCACACCGTTGGCGCGCTGGGCCAGCCGCAGCCCCATCACCGCCATGTTGAACACAAACGGGTTGCCGTCGGTGTAGTCCTCGCGGCCGAGGTCCAGGATCCTGGCCACCGGCACGGCGGGCGCCAGCCCGGCGTCGAAGAAATGCTGGATCTGCGAGACCTCGAAGCGGTCGATGCCGGCCGGGACCGGGGTGTGGGTGGTGAACACCGTCGAGGCGCGTCCGGCGGCCAGCGCTTCTTCCCAGCTCAAGGGGTCCGCAGCGGACATCATTTCCTGGATGCGCTCCACGCCCAGGAACCCGGCATGGCCCTCGTTGGTGTGGAACACTTCCGGCGCGGGGCAGCCGGTGAGCTCCTGGAACGCGCGCAGGGCCTTGACGCCGCCCATGCCGAGCAGCAGCTCCTGCTGGAGGCGGTGGTCCCCGCCGCCGCCGTACAGGCGGTCGGTGATGCCGCGCGCGGCCTCGTCGTTCCCCGGGACGTTGGAGTCCAGCAGCAGCAGCGGAACACGCCCGACGTCGGCGCGCCAGATGTGTGCCAGCAGCTTGCGGCCGTTCGGGAGCGGGAGCGATATCTGGAGGGGCTTGCCGTTGCCGTCGGGCGAGGCCTCGCGCAGCAGGGTCAGCGGCAGCCCGTCCGGGTCCAGAACGGGGTACGTCTCCTGCTGCCAGGCGTCGCGGGACAGCGACTGCTTGAAGTAGCCGGCCTGGTACAGCAGCCCGACGCCGATCAGGGGCACGCCCAGGTCCGAGGCCGCCTTCAGGTGGTCGCCGGCCAGGATGCCGAGGCCGCCGGAGTACTGCGGCAGCACCTCGGTGATGCCGAACTCGGGGGAAAAGTAGGCGATGCACGCCGGGGCGCCGTCCCCGAGGCTCTGGTACCAGCGGGGCTGCTCGAGGTACCGGTCAAGGTCATCGGCGGCGGCGTGGACCCGGCGCACCACGTCCTGGTCCGCGGCGAGGCGCTGCAGCTCCTCCCTGCTGACCAGCCCGAGGAATCTCACCGGATCGTGGGAGCTGTCAGCCCACACCTTCGGGTTCAGGCCTTCGAAAAGCTGCCGCGTGGGCAGGTGCCACGACCACCGGAGATTGGTGGCCAGCCGGGCGAGCGGCCGGATCGGTTCGGGAAGAACGGTTCGGACGGTAAATCTGCGGATTGCCTTCACCTGCGAAACACTAACCGAGATGTGGAGGGCCCGGAACTGCTTTAAGTTTCTTTTGGATAAATGACGGACAGCGTTCCAGGAAACGCTCCGAAAAGCGGAGCAGGCTTAGCAATCTGGCCGAATTGTCGATAACGTCGAGCCTGTGACGACTAACTCGCGAACCAGTGCCGTGTCCAAGCAAAAGCCGAAGGCCCTGATCACGGAGGGCCTGCACTTTGGCCGTTTTCCGATCACCGCCGTGCAGCCCGTGGTCGAAGGCGGTAAGTTCCCTGCCAAAGCCGTTGTGGGCGAGACCCTGGTGGTGGGCGCCACGGCATTCCGTGAAGGCCACGACCAGCTCGGCGTGAGCGCCGTCCTGCTCGATCCCCGCGGCAAGGAACGCCAGCGCGTCCGCCTGGCCCCGCCCCGCGGCAACCGCGGCAAGGGAACCGACCGGTGGGAAGGGACGCTGACCCCCACCGCCACGGGCAACTGGTCCTTCGTGATCGAGGCATGGCACGACCGCTACGGCACCTGGCACCACAATGCCGAAGTCAAAGTGGAAGCCGGCATCGACGTCGAGCTGATGCTGGCCGAGGGGGCAGCCCTGCTTACCGAAGCCTCCGAGGACCCGTCCCGCCCCTCCGCCGACCGCCGGACGCTGCGGATGGCCGTCGTCGGGCTTAACAACGCCGGCACAACCGTCGAGGAGCGCCTCGCCGCCGGGTTCAGCCCGGAGGTCGCCGCCGTCGTCGCCCGCCAGCCGATCCGCGAACTGGTCACCGTCTCGGACAGGTACCCCCTGCTCGTCGAACGCGAGCTCGCCGGCCGCGGCTCCTGGTACGAGTTCTTCCCCCGGTCCGAGGGCGCCGTCCGCGACGCCGCGACCGGCGAGTGGACCTCGGGCACCTTCCGGACCGCAGCCAAGCGGCTCGACGCCGTCGCGGACATGGGCTTCGACATCATCTACATGCCCCCGATCCACCCGATCGGGGTCCAGCACCGCAAGGGCCCGAACAACACCCTGCTGGCGGGCCCGCACGATCCGGGTTCCCCGTGGGCCATCGGCGCCAAGGAGGGCGGCCACGACGCCATCCACCCGGACCTGGGCACCTTTGAAGACTTCGACGCGTTCGTCGCGCGGGCCGGGGAGCTGGGGCTGGAAGTTGCCCTCGACCTGGCGCTGCAGGCCGCGCCGGACCACCCGTGGGTCGAACGCCACCCGGAGTGGTTCACCACCCGGGTTGACGGCAGCATCGCCTACGCAGAGAACCCGCCGAAGAAGTACCAGGACATCTTCCCGCTCAACTTTGATAATGACCCCGCAGGCCTGTCCAACGAGATCCTGCGTATTGTCCTCCTCTGGGTCAGCCATGGGGTGAAGATTTTCCGCGTCGACAACCCGCACACCAAGCCGGTGTGGTTCTGGGAGTGGCTGATTGCCAAGGTCAACAAGAAGCACCCCGACGTCGTCTTCCTCGCCGAGGCGTTCACCCGCCCGGCCATGATGCACGCGCTGGGCCGCGCCGGGTTCCAGCAGTCCTACACGTACTTCACCTGGCGGAACACCAAGGAGGAACTGGAGGAGTACTTCCAGGAGGTCAGCCATGAGTCCCCGGCCTACTTCCGGCCCAACTTCTTCGTCAACACCCCGGACATCCTCACCGAGTTCCTGCAGTACGGCGGGCCGCCCGCGTTCAAGATCCGGGCCGCGCTGGCCGCCACGGCCAGCCCCATCTGGGGCGTCTACGCCGGGTTCGAACTCTACGAACACGTGGCCCGGCCCGGGGCCGAGGAGTACATCGACAACGAGAAGTTCGAGTACAAGGCCCGGGACTGGGACGCCGCGAACGAATCCGGCCGGACGCTGGCGCCGTACCTGACCCGGCTCAACGAGATCCGGCGCGCCCACCCCGCCCTGGGCGACCTGCAAAACCTGACGGTGCACCAGAGCACGGACAACGCCACCGTGGTCTATTCAAAGCACAAGACCCTCCCGGACGGCACGAAGGACACCCTGATCATCGTGGTCAACGTGGATCCGCACGGCATCCGGGAGAGCACCGTGACCCTGGATCTCGCGGCACTGGAGCTGGATCCGGCGGACCTGACGCACAACGGCCGGTTTATGGTGGATGACCTGCTGTCCGGCGAGAGCTGGGAGTGGGGCGAGTACAACTACGTTCGACTGGACGCCCACGTAGAACCCGCACACATTCTTAGCATCCGGAGGTCGAACGCGTGAGTTTCAGCCCGACGAACCCCAACCAGCACTTCAGCCCGAAAGGGACCTTTGAACTGAACGCGCCAGGCCTCCAGCACGACCCCCACTGGTACCGCAAGGCGGTGTTTTACGAGGTGCTGGTCCGGGGGTTCGCGGACGGAAATGGCGACGGTTCCGGCGACTTCCACGGCCTGATCGAGAAGCTGGACTACCTGCAGTGGCTCGGCGTCGACTGCCTCTGGCTCCCGCCGTTCTTCCAGTCCCCGCTGCGGGACGGCGGCTACGACATCTCGGACTACAACTCGGTGCTGGACGAATTCGGTACCATCAGCGACTTCAAGCGCCTCGTCGCGGAGGCGCACGCCCGCGGCGTGCGGGTGATCATCGACCTGCCGCTGAACCACACCTCCGACCAGCATCCGTGGTTCCAGGAATCGCGCAAGGACCCGGACGGGCCGTTCGGGGACTTTTATGTCTGGAGCGACACGGACGAGAAATACGAAGACGCGCGCATCATCTTCGTGGACACCGAGGAGTCCAACTGGACCTTCGACCCCATCCGGCGCCAGTTCTTCTGGCACCGCTTCTTCAGCCACCAGCCGGACCTCAACTTCGAGAATCCCAAAGTCATCGACGCCCTTTTCGACGTCGTCCGGTTCTGGCTGGACCAGGGCATTGACGGTTTCCGCGCGGACGCCATCCCGTACCTGTACGAGGAGGAGGGCACGAACTGCGAGAACCTGCCGCAGACGCACGAGTTCCTGCGCAAGCTGCGCAAAATGGTGGACGAGAGCTACCCGGGCCGCGTGATCATTGCCGAGGCCAACCAGCCGCCGGCCGAGGTGGTGGAGTACTTCGGCAGCGAGGAGGAGCCGGAATGCCATATGGCGTTCCACTTCCCGATCATGCCGCGGCTCTACTACGCGCTGCGGGACCAGAAAGCGGCGCCCATCATCGAGACGATGAAGGACACCCCCGACATTCCCGACGGCGCCCAGTGGGGCACCTTCTTGCGCAACCATGACGAGCTGACCCTCGAAATGGTCACCGCCGACGAGCGCGCCGCCATGCTCGGCTGGTACGCGCCGGACCCGCGCATGCGCGCCAACATCGGTATCCGGCGCCGGCTGGCGCCGCTGCTGGACAATTCCCGCTCCGAGATCGAACTCATCAACGCCCTGCTGCTCTCCCTGCCCGGCAGCCCGTTCCTGTACTACGGCGACGAGATCGGCATGGGGGACAACATCTGGCTCGAGGACCGCGACGCCGTCCGCACCCCGATGCAATGGAACCCGGACCGCAACGCCGGGTTCTCCAATGCAGACCCCGGCAAGTTGTACCTTCCGGTGATCCAGTCGCTGGTTTACAACTACAGCATGGCCAATGTCGAAGCAGAAGCAGCCCACTCGGGTTCGCTGCTGCGCTGGACCCGCCAGATCCTCAGCGTCCGGAAGAACCACCCCGCCTTCGGCCTCGGCGGCTTCGAACACGTTGAGGCTGACCACGACGTCGTCCTGGCCTACCTGCGCGAACTCAAGGAAGGCAACACCGCGGGGGAGGACAGCGAAACCATCCTGTGCGCCTTCAACCTGTCGCAGCACCCGGTGGCCACCACGCTGCGGGTGCCGCGGTTCGCCGGCCGCGGGCTCCGCGACGTGTTCGGCGGGCAGGCGTTCCCCGCGATCTCGGACGACGGAACCCTGACCCTGACCCTGGGCAGCCACGACTTCTTCTGGCTGCGGATCCGCTCGGCCGGCTCCAAC
The DNA here is from genome assembly GCF_052245515.1 of Pseudarthrobacter sp. 1C304. Classification (NCBI taxonomy): domain Bacteria; kingdom Bacillati; phylum Actinomycetota; class Actinomycetes; order Micrococcales; family Micrococcaceae; genus Pseudarthrobacter; species Pseudarthrobacter sp. 1C304. The sequence continues at coordinate 866,683 of NZ_JBQQCH010000001.1, forward strand.
CCGGCGTCGCCCCACACACAGGCCATGCCGATCCTGTCCATCGAAGGCTGAGATGACCCGACCAACCCTTACCCCTGCCCTGAGCGGACTGCTGGGCGGCTGGCTCCCGCACCAGCGCTGGTTCCCGGTCAAGAGCGCCGCTTTCAGCTTTGAACCGGCCGGCGCACTGAGCCTGGCAGGCGGTTCCGGGGACGCCGCCGCGGCGGCCGACTTCCAGGTCCTGCTGCTGGCCGTCAGCTACCCGACGCCGGACGGCTCACGGACCGACATCGTGCAGGTCCCCCTCAGCGTCCGCCCCGCGCCCCTGGCCGGGGCGGAGGCGGCGCTGATAGGACAGCTGTCCGTGCCCGGCCCCGCCGCGTCCCCGGGAGCGGACGCCGCTGAAGCGCCCGGCGCCCGCTGGGTCTACGACGGCGTCCACGACCCTGCCTTCATCGCGGCGTGGCTGGAACTGATGCGCACCGGCGGCACCACCCCGACCGGGAACGCTGCCGGGCACCTCGTTGAGTCCGGCTACGTCCTGCCGCAGGCCACCGGCGTCGTCAAGGTCCTTTCCGGCGAACAATCCAACAGCTCGGTGATCGTCGACGACGGCGGGTCGGCCGCGATCCTGAAGTTCTTCCGGGTGCTTTCGGCCGGACAGAACCCGGAGGTCGAAATCGGGGCCGCCCTCACCGCCGGGCGCACCCATGAGGTGCCGGCCACCCTTGGCTGGGTCAGCGGGGAGTGGCAGGCCCCGGACGCGGAGCAGCATGCCGGCCCCGCGCGCGGTGAACTGGCGGTGGCCCACGAGTTCCTCGCCGGCGGGCTCGACGCCTGGCGCCTGGCCGTCGACGCGGCAAGCCGCGGCCAGGGGTTCACCGCCGAGGCACACGCGCTCGGCGCCGCCACGGCCACCGTGCACCGCCGCCTGGCCCAGGCCCTCGGCGTGACCTCTGAATCCGAGCCGGGCTCAGACATCGCGCCCGGAGTCGCCCAGCGGGTCCGGCAGTCCTGGGCCCAGGCCGGCGCCGCCGTCGGGCCGTACGGCGAAGCGCTGGACAGCCTCCTTGGGCGCCTCGAAGGCAGCAGCGCCGGTCCCCTGCAGCGGATCCATGGAGACCTGCACCTGGGCCAGATCCTGCAGGTTCCGGGCGGGCCCGGGACGGTACCGCGCTGGGCCATCCTCGATTTTGAGGGGGAGCCGCTGCGGCCGATATCGGAGCGGAACTTCCCGGACGTCCCCCTGCGCGACGTGGTGGGCATGCTGCGGTCCTTCGACTACGCCGCCGGCGCGGCCGTCCGCGAGCAGCCGGACGCCGCCGTCCCGGAAACCTGGGTCGATGACTGCGCCGAGGCCTTCCTCGCCGGCTATGCGGAAGTCATCCCCGGCAGCATCGACCGGAACGCGCCGCTCTTCGTGGCGCTGTGGCTCGACAAAGCACTTTATGAAGTCATCTATGAACTACGGAACAGGCCGGACTGGCTCTCCATTCCGGTCCAGGCATCACGTCGTCTCCTCGGCAGTACAGGTTCCGGCGTCCCCGCCGAAGCCGCAGCGGAAGGTATCAAAATGACAGGCTCAGCACGTATCGATCGACCCGGAAGTCCACTGCCGGTGGACGCGGACACCCTGGCGAGGGTCGGCGCCGGCGAACACCATGCGCCGCACTCCGTCCTGGGCGCCCACCTCGATGACCACGGACACGTCACCATCCGCACGGTCAAGCACCTCGCCGAAGCTGTCTCGGTCGTGACCGCTGCCGGGACTTTCCCCATGACGCATGAGTCCGCCGGCGTCTGGGTGGCAGTGCTGGAGCCCGAGACGGAGGGCCACGTGCCGGACTACCGGCTGGAAGTGACCTACGAGGGCCAGGCGCCGCAGCCGGCCGATGACCCCTACCGTTACCTGCCCACCATCGGTGAACTGGACCTGCACCTCATTGGGGAGGGCCGGCATGAGCGGCTGTGGGATGTCCTCGGCGCCCACGTCCAGCACTACAAGTCCGTGCTCGGCGACGTCGACGGAGTGTCCTTCGCCGTGTGGGCTCCGAACGCCCAGGCGGTCCGGGTCAAGGGCGACTTCAACGGCTGGGACGGCCGGCAGTCCTCGATGCGTTCGCTGGGATCCTCCGGAGTCTGGGAACTCTTCATCCCGGGTGTTGTAGCAGGGGCGTGCTACAAGTTCGAGATCCGGACCAAGCACGGCCACTGGGTGGAAAAAGCCGATCCGCTGGCCTTCGGCACGGAGGTCCCGCCGCTGACGGCGTCACGCGTGGTGGAACCCTCCTACGCTTTCAAGGACGCGGAGTGGATGGAAGCCCGCGCCGGACGGGACCCGCACAACGCGCCGATGAGTGTGTACGAGGTACACCTGGGCTCCTGGCGGGTGGGCCTCAGCTACCGGGAACTGGCCAGGGAACTGGTGGACTACGTCAAATGGCTCGGCTTCACCCACGTGGAGTTCATGCCCGTCGCGGAGCACCCGTTCGGCGGGTCGTGGGGCTACCAGGTCACCTCCTATTTCGCCCCGACGTCGCGCTTCGGCCATCCCGACGAGTTCCGCTACCTCGTGGACGAACTCCACCAGGCGGGCATCGGCGTGCTGCTCGACTGGGTGCCGGCGCACTTCCCCAAGGACGAGTGGGCGCTGGCCCGCTTCGACGGCGAGCCCCTGTACGAGCACGCCGACCCGAACCTGGGCGAACACCCGGACTGGGGAACGCTGATCTTCGACTTCGGCCGCAGCGAAGTCCGCAACTTCCTGGTCGCCAACGCGCTGTACTGGCTGGATGAATTCCACATCGACGGCCTGCGCGTGGACGCTGTCGCCTCGATGTTGTACCTGGACTACTCCCGTGAAGAGGGGCAGTGGCAGCCGAACCGCTTCGGCGGCCGGGAAAACCTGGAAGCCATCTCCTTCCTGCAGGAAGTCAACGCCACCGTCTACAAGACCCATCCCGGAGCGGTCATGATCGCCGAGGAATCGACGGCGTTCCCGGGTGTCACGGCGCCCACCAGCCAGGGCGGGCTGGGCTTCGGGATCAAATGGAACATGGGCTGGATGCACGACTCGCTCAAGTACATCGCCGAAGACCCGTTCAACCGCCGGTGGCACCACGGCACCATCACGTTCTCCATGGTGTACGCCTACACGGAGAACTTCCTGCTGCCCATCAGCCACGACGAAGTGGTGCACGGCAAGGGGTCGATGCTGCGCAAGATGCCCGGGGACCGCTGGCAGCAGCTGGCCAACCTCCGTGCTTTCCTCGGCTACCAGTGGGCGCACCCGGGCAAGCAGCTGATCTTCATGGGCACCGAATTCGGCCAGGAGGCCGAATGGTCCGAGCAGCACGGACTGGACTGGTGGCTGGCCGACATCCCGGCGCACCGCGGAATGCAGCTCCTCACCAAGGACCTCAACGAGCTGTACAGCTCCACCCCGGCGCTGTACGAACGGGACAACGACCCCGCCGGCTTCCAGTGGATCAACGGCGGCGACGCCGACCGGAACGTCCTGACCTTCATCCGCCGGGATGCCGAAGGCAACCCGCTGGTGTGCGCCTTCAACTTCTCCGGTGCACCGCACGCGGACTTCCGGCTCGGTGTCCCCGCCACGGGGGAGTGGGAGGAAGTGCTGAACACCGACGCCGACGCGTACGGGGGGTCCGGTGTACTGAACGGCGGGCCGTTGACCGCGACGGAAGTCGACACCGACGGCCAGCCGGCCACTCTCACCGTCACGCTCCCTCCGCTGGGCGCGGCGTACTTCAAGCCGGTGGGGTGATCCCCGCCCGGGTGCTCCAGCCCGGTGCCATTGCCGGTGCCATTGGTTAACGTGGCTGGTTAGCCCGGCCGAGCTCCGCCCCAAGGCCCGGAATCCCCGTGATTCCGGGCTTTTTGGCGTCCCGCGGGAGGCCGCCCCGGGGCGCCTTTGTCACCAGGGCAAAGTGGTGGTAGAGTTTATTTCCGCGCTGCTCCCCGGAGTTGATCGGCCACAAAGACCCCAAGCCTCACGGCGAGATGGAGTCGGGACGCCGAATTGACAAGGGTGAAGCGGCCGGGTAAGTTAGAAAAGTTGCTCCGGAGCGATCCGCGACCTGGTTTGGTTGTGGTGGTGCCGGGTGTGTCTGTTGTTTGAGAACTCAATAGTGTGCCAAGTTTGTTGATACCAATTGTTTATTGATTGGTTGTTTTGGCTGTGTTGTCCACCCCGTGGATGGCATGGT